>CAZSSM010000013.1:0-78563 GCA_964609385.1 uncultured Planctomycetia bacterium | reverse complement strand
CGTCGTGCTGAAGGGGCAATCCGACTATCCTCTGCTTGTGTGGATCGGCGGCGGCGCGTGGTCGTATGTCGACAAGGACCAGGAGATGGCCCTGGCGCGTCGACTCGCCGAGCAGGGGATCGCCGTCGCCTCGGTCGGCCATCGGCTCAGTCCTGCCGTCTGGAGAGATCCAGCCCTCGATCGAGGGATCCAACACCCGGCACATATCGAAGATATCGCAAATGCGTTTGCCTGGCTCTGGAAACACGCGCCCGAGTACAGCTACGACCGTGACGCGATCTTCCTAGGCGGCTTTTCTTCCGGGGCTCACCTGGCCGCGTTGCTCTGCATGGACGGTCGGCGACTCGATCGCGTCGGACTCTCCACACAGAACATTCGAGGCGTGATCCCGATCTCCGGGACATACGACATCGCCGACTACCACCAAACATTCCTCGAGAGCGAACAGCAACAACACCTCGCCGAGCAGCACGTCGAGGCTGTCTTCGGCGATCGCCCGGAGGACTTCCGCGACGCCTCACCGACGACGTACCTCGACCAATTATCGGTGCCGATGCTCATCATCGCGGACCGGGACCTGGACCGCTACACGAGGCTCTTCGAAGAGCGGATCCGCGAGGTCACCTTCGACGATACCGTCGTCGTCCATGTCCATGGGCTCGGCCACAGCGCACTCTGGCGTGATATCTCCCACGAGCCCCAGAGCTTCTGCCGAGACCTCATTGTCGACTTCATCCAAACCCGGTCACAGTCGTCTCGTGGCCATTAAAGCTGACTCCTTGACAAACCAAATGCTTCTAAAGTGTATTTAATAAACGCACAAAAACAGTGCCTACTGAAAGTTCAGAGTCGAAATACCTCGGCACAAAGCTGCCCAGCAAGTTCCAAAGCTGTCCAGGCTCTCGGGCCGGTGGTGTCTTACACTAGTTGCACAGCGGGGAACGAGAGCCACTCCCAATCACTCCACACATGATCCGTCCGACCCGCAGCCATCGCCGGACTCCGACGGCGGCGTCAGCCTCGGACATACACGAACGTCATCGTTCAAAGTGACCAACAGAAGTTACAAAGGATGGGAGGCGCTAGGATTTGGGTCTGGCCTCCCGGGCTGAATTGGTCAGAGCGAAGTTACTCTGCAGTGACCCCTTGGTCGGTGGGCAGGATGTCGAGTTCGATCCGGCTGGGGAACCTTGGGGTGTGGTAAACGCGGTGGTTGGCTTTGACGAAGTCGTCTTCGTCGGCCTCGAAGATGTTGGGCACATAGCGTTGCGGGTTGCGGTCGAAGAGCGGGAACCAACTGCTTTGCACGTGGATCAGGATCTCGTGGCCCGCCTTGAAGGTGTGATAGACGTCCTGGAGCGGGAGCGAGATCTCGGCGATCTCGCCGGGCACGAACGGCTCAGGCTTCTCGAAGCCGTTGCGGAACCGGCCTCGGAGGATCTCGCCGCGGACGAGCTGCTCGTAGTCGCCGAGCACGATCGTCTCGGGCGTCGAGTCGTCCTGACGGGTATCGGGCGGATAGACGTCGATCAGCTTGACGATCCAGTCGGCGGCCGTCTGATCGGTGGAGACGAAGAGCTTGGCCAGGATCTCCCCGGCGACCGTGATGTCCTTCTCCAGCACGCCGCTCCGGAACGAGAGGACGTCGGGGCGCCGGCTGGCGAACCGCTGGTCATCGCTCATATAAGCGCGGGGCGTGAAGACCAATCGGGTCTGGTCCGTGTAGGGGACCGGATGCGCCGGGTCGCTGAGAAACTCGGAGAAGGCCGGTTCGTCGGAGGTGGCCGGCTCGCGTCCGAAGACCTCGTCAGCGTGAAGGTGCCAGGTCTGAGTCTTGACGGTCCGAGGGGGCCAGCTCGCGAACTCCGACCAGTCCTTCGCCCCGGTGTCGAAAACGAGGGCCTCGGGCAAGTCGAGCGGTTCATCGCCGACCTCATCGGCCTTGAGGAAGTGACGGAAGAACCGCGCCTCGACCTCGCGCTGATAGTAATCCGAGATCCCTTCGCCGAAGGCGATGTTGCCGACCTTCTGCAGATCGCGCCTCCGGGCCCAGTCGCCGTGGCTGAACGGGCCCATCACCAGCATGTTGGTCGTCTTCGGATTGTTCCGCTCGATGGTCTGATAGATGTTTAACGGACCGTAGAGGTCCTCCGCGTCGAACCAACCGCCGACGACCAACGTGTTGGCTGTCAGGTTCTTCAGGTGCGGCAGGATCGAGCGCCGTTGCCAGAACTCATCGTAGTTGGGGTGCTCCGCGATCTGACGCCAGAAGAAGTTGTCGTCGCCGTAATACTTGTCGGCGTTCTTGAGCGGTCCGAGATCGAGATAGAACTTATAGCCGTCGCGTGTCGTCGGTCGGGTGAGGGGGTACCAACTTCTCGTGGTTCGTTCGTCTTTCTGGTAGCCAAAGACGGGCGTGATCAGGAAATAGGCGAGCGTGTAGGCCCCTCGGTGGTGGAAGTCGTCGAAGTAGAAGTCAGCGATGGGGGCTTGGGGCGAGACCGCGACCAGGGCCGGGTGCGACTCGGGAAGCGCGGCCGCCGAGTAGAACCCAGGATAGGAGATCCCCCACATCCCGACTCGACCGTTGTTCCCTTCGATGTTGTCCAAGAGCCAGGCGACCGTGTCGTACGTGTCGGAACTCTCGTCGATCGGCTCGTCACCCGTGTTGCCCGGCACGTGCGGACGCATATTGTCGTAAGAGCCGTCGGACATGTAACGGCCGCGGACATCCTGATAGACGATGATGTACCCCTCTTCCATCATCGTCCGCGACGGCCCGATCACGTTGCGGAACTGATCGGGGCCGTAGGGGCGGCAACTGTAGGGCGTCCGTTGAAGCATGATCGGGTAGGTCTTGGAGCGGTCCTTGGGTCGATAGACCGCCGCGTACAGCTCGACCCCGTCGCGCATCGGGATCCGGTGCTCGGACTTCTCGTACAACGAGCGGGCGGACGAACCGCTGATCAGGTTGATCAGCGCGGATTCCAACGTGTTGGACTCCTCTTGGGCGAGGCAAGGACACGCGGCGAACACGAGCGCGATCAGGCCCAACCAGAGGATGTGGTCCCAGCGCGCGGGGGGCAACGGGTTCATCGGCATCTCGACTCGTTTCCAAAGGGGTCCACGTGACTCGCGTCACGCATGGCTGGTCTCACCTGCGGCGGCGTCATGCGCTTCGGCGACGCTTTCGGCCCGGGACATCCGGCGCCCCAGGGCGACCGGCTTGGACTTGCGGACCTGCAGGTTGAGCATTTCTACGACGACCGCGAAGGCCATTGAGAAATAAATATACCCCTTCGGGATCTCCAGATCGAGCCCCTCGCCCAAGAGCGCCACACCGATCAGGATCAGGAAGCTCAAGCCCAGCATCTTGAGCGTCGGGTGCGACTCGACGTAGCGGCCGATCGGACCGGCAGCCACCATCATCACGCCGATCGCCACGATGACCGCCGTGATCATCACCCAGAGATCCTCGGACATCCCCACCGCCGTGATCACCGAGTCGAGCGAGAAGACGATGTCGATCAGCGCGATCTGGACCAGCACGCCCATGAAGCCGACCGGCTTCGAGCCCGACTCCTCCTCATGCGCATCGCCCTCCAGGTTCTCGTGGATCTCGTGGGTGCTCTTGCCGATCAGGAACAATCCGCCCCCGATCAGGATCAGGTCCTTGCCCGAGATCCCGGTCTCTCCATACGTGCCCGGGATGGCCAAGTCGCTCAATTGGAAGAGATCGGCCTTGAGCCCGATGATCCAGTTGATCACCAGCAAGAGCAGGACCCGTGAGATCATCGCCAGGCTCAGGCCGATAATCCGCGCCTTCTCGCGCTGAGCCTTGGGCAGCCGACCGACCAGGATCGTGATGAAGACGATGTTATCGATCCCGAGAATGATCTCAAGGGTCGTCAAAGTGAAGAGCGCGATAATCGGTTCGATGGACATGGCGGTCGTCTCGTCTCCCGATGCTGCGGACCCTTGTCGATCGCGGCCCGATCGAGCCAGCGCCGCGTCGATGTCACGTCGGCTCGTGTGAAGTATTCGTTTCACCGGAATGCCAGACCTTAACAGGTTCGCCTCCCGGGGACCACGACCCAAGTCGGGCAAATCGCGGGCCATCTCCTGAGGATCCCCTCGCAGATCGCCCACTCAGGGATCGGGAAGATGGGGATTATCGAGAAACGGCTGCCCATGTATACATTTGCCGAGCAAAAGAGGGATACCTTTCGGCTCGCGTTATCCCGCGATCGCCGGAACGGCGAGGAGTTACGCGATATGTCCGCGCAGGGATCGCAGACAGGCGATCTCAGAGATGAACCGCGTCCTGAAGCTCGGGGGACACGTGCTCATCGCCGACATCGAATGCCAAGATGAGTTCGCCAGGTCTTCGGCGCATTGGGCCTGACCGCCATTCGGACGATCTCCTTCCCGATCAAGACCCAGCTCTCATCGCTCGTATCAATGGGCAGTTTCCGACCCTCGGCGGTCCTCGCGAGCAAGCGTCGGTCGGTCGTTGAGTCGGAACTCCAAACGACCTGACCGATCGGGATGGAGTCGTGTCAGAACGAGCGGAGCGCGCGGAAGACGGCGCCGAGGCTCTTCTTGACAAGCGGCGTGATCTGGCTCTGGGCGTGGATGTCGCCAAGCATCCGGAGCGCTTCGGCTTGGGTGGGATAAGGATGGATGACCTGCCCGAGTTGACCGATGGTGATCCCGCGCGTGACGGCCAGGGCCATCTCGCCGATCATCTCGCCGGCATGGCGGGCCACGATCGTCGCGCCTCGGATCCGGCCCGACCGCGCGTCGATGTGCACCCGCGCGAACCCGTCGCGTTCGCCGTCCAAGAGCGCCCGATCGACGTGGTCGAACGGTTGCTTGAGGGTTTCGATCTTGGAAGCGCCCGCCCGACTCGCCTGCTCGGCGGTCATCCCGACGTGGGCCACCTCCGGATCGGTGTAGGTCGTCCACGGGATCACGAGGTTGTCGGCCGAAGCGCGGAACAGCGGAAGCGGGTTGAGCGCGTTCTGAACGGCCACCCGCGCTTGGAAATCGGCAGCATGCGTGAACTGATACGCCGAACAGACGTCACCCGCCGCGTAAATTCGCCCGTTCGACGTCTTCAGTTGCGAATCGACTCGGATCCGCCTCGACTTCGGGTCGGTCTCGACTCCCGCACGGCCCAGCTCCAACTCCTCAACGTTCGGCGCTCGCCCCACGGCGATCAGCAACGCATCGGCCTCCAACACCTCTTCAACGCCCTCGGGACCGTCGATCTGTAGTCGGACCGGCGTCGGCCTCGACGGATCAGTCGGCTCGTCGAGCGGTTCGACCCGCGCAACCTGACTCTTGAGCCGGAGGTCGATCCCTTCGGAGGAGAACTGCCGTTCCAGGATCGCGGCGGCGTCCGGGTCGTCTCGAGGGAGAAGCCGGGCGCCTCGGTTAATCAGCGTGACCTCGGAGCCGAACCGTCGGAAGGACTGGGCCAATTCGCAACCGATCGGCCCCCCACCCAGGACGATGAGCCGCCCGGGACGCTCGGTCAGCTCGAAGATGGTTTCGTTGGTCAGATAGGTGACCCGATCGAGGCCGGGGATCGGCGGGGCAGCGGCACGACCGCCGGTGGCCACGATCGCGCGGCGGAACTCCAAGGTCTGCCCTCCGACCGTCACGGCGCGCGGGGAGACGAAGGCCGCTTGGCCGAGGAAGACCTCCACGCCCGCCCCAGAGAACCGGTTAGCCGAGTCGTGGGGCGCGATCTCAGCGCGGATCCGACGCATCCGCTCCATCGCCTCGGTGAACCCGATGACCGTCGAGAGATTGGTTGCCGAAGTAGCCGATCCGTTCGCCTCGACATCCAACGGCCTCCGCGCATCGTGGTTCGCTCGCGCGGCCCGGATCACTCCTTTGGAGGGGACACAGCCCACGTTCAAGCAGTCGCCACCCATGAGGTGGCGCTCGATCAAGGCGACCTTGGCCCCGAGCAACGCGGCGATCATCGACGAGACCAGGCCCGCCGTGCCCGCGCCGAGGACCACCAGGTCGTAACGGCCCTCGACGACCGGGTTGACCCAATCGGGCGGATGGACCTGCGCGACGAGTTCTCGGTTCCATTGGTCATCGGGACGGATCGTGCCGAAACTCGGGTGCGGCTCAGGCGCCTGGTTCATCGGGGACTCGCTTGCTGGGAAGGAATGCTGGGACGACTCGTCGACGCTTCGGCAGACGTGGGCGATCCGATCACGTAGACTTGGCGGTCAACGGAGGCGAAAGGCCCAGGGTGGGCCGATTTCCGATCCTGACCCCCACGATCCTTGACGGCAGTGACCGATGCGACAGACGTTCAACGAGAAGAATCGCGACCTCTTGATCAACATCGACGGCCGGCTGAGCCATCGCGACGAGGCGGGGGTCAGCCCGTTCGACTCGGTGGTCCAGGGCGGCGACGCGGTCTGGGAAGGGCTCCGGCTGTTCCGGGGTCGGATCTTTAAGCTCCGCGAGCACCTGGATCGGCTCCGCGACTCGGCTCTGGCCTTGGGGTTCACCCAGATCCCGACGCATGAACAGATCGTCGACGAGGTGCGCCGAACGTTGCTGGCCAACCGGATGACCGATGGCGTTCACATCCGCCTAACGTTGACGCGTGGTCGCAAGATCACCTCGGGGATGGACCCGCGTCTCAACGAGTTCGGTCCAACGTTGATCGTGCTGGCCGAGTTTAAGGAGCCGGTCTACGACCTCGGGGGGATCCGCTTGATCACCAGCTCGGTCCGCCGACCCGGCGCCGACGTGATGGACCCGAAGATCCATCATAACAACCTGATCCCGTCGATCCTGGCCAAGATCGAGGCCAATGCGGCCGGCGCTGACGACGCCCTGATGCTCGATCCCAACGGGTTCGTCGCCGAGACCAACGCGACCCACGTCTTCCTGGTCGACCGGGCCGGGACGCTCCTGACCAGCCGACCGGTCGCCTGTCCCGAAGGAATCACCCGCGCCTCAATCCTCGACCTGGCCAAGGAGCACGGCATACCCACCGAAGTCCGTGACCTCTCCTTGACCGAAGTTTATCGCGCACTCGAGATGTTCTGCACCGGCACGATGGGCGGCGTCGCTCCAGTAACGTGGGTCGACGGGCGGACCATCGGCGACGGCGAAATCGGCCCGATCACCCGACGGATCATGGAACTCTACGGCGGGTTGGCCGCCTCCGAGGGCGAGCCGGTGGTCGACATCGAATCCGACGCGTTGTCCAGCTCGTAAGACGTGCCAACGCGCGGACGTCTCCCAGGTCGTGAGCCCTAGCCGGCGACACCCCGACGTTCGCATCGAGGATTCCCAGTTATGACCCACCCTCCATCGCCGACCGACATCCGACCGCCGTTCACCTTGGAGAGCGCCTTGGCCAAGGTCCAGGCGGCCGAGGACTCGTGGAACTCGTGTGATCCAAAACGGGTCGCGCGGGCCTACACATCCGACTCCATTTGGCGCAACCGCGACGAGATCTTCCAAGGGCGCGAGGCGATCGTCGCCTTCCTGACCCGGAAGTGGGCCAAGGAGCAGGACTATCGGCTCCGCAAGCAGCTCTGGGCCTTTCAGGACGATCGGATCGCCGTCCGGTTCGAGTATGAATACCGTGACGCCTCGGGGCGTTGGTTCCGGGCCCACGGCAACGAGATGTGGCACTTCGCCCCCGACGGCCTCATGATGCGCCGATTCGCCAGCATCAACGACCAGCCGATCACCCAGGATGACCTTCGGGTCGTTCCCGGTCGGAGCATCGTCGGCGAGTACGATCCGAACTGAGTCACACTTCCACTCCACACTGCAATGGTAGGGTCTGCCATTGCAACGAAGGGGAAACGATCATGAATGCGATGACTCGAGTCGGTCCCGTTGTGATCACGCTCCTGCTCGGGTCATTTGAGAACGTGTTCGCCGACGAGCCTTCGTTCGTTCCGACGTCGCAGTATGTTGTTCAGGAGATTGAGGGGTGGACGGTCCGGGTCAACCGTGACCTCCTCGACGACGAGCGGGCGCTGGGCGAGGAGGCCTTGCGGCTCTTAGAAGTGAAGCTCTACGACGTGTCGCGGGTCGTCCCCGAGCCGGCCTTGACGAAACTCCGTCAGGTGCCGATCTGGCTGGGTATCAACGACGGTCACGCCAAGGGTGCGGAGTATCACCCTAGTCGCGATTGGCTGGCCGAAAACGGATACAATCCAGACAAGGTCAAGTCGGTCGAGATCGGCAACGCTGCGCGGTTCTTGAGGTTCTCCCGGACGCAACCGGCGGTCGTCCTGCACGAGCTGGCCCACGCCTACCACGACCGCGTCCTGGGTTTCGACCACCCAGATGTCAAGGCGGCCCATGAGCGTGCCGTCGCATCGGGCCGCTACGATCGGATCCTGCACGCCTCGGGTCGACAGCAACGGGCCTATGCCTTAACCAACCCCCAAGAGTTTTTCGCCGAGTCGAGCGAGGCCTACTTCGGGACCAACGACTTCTACCCCTTCGTCCGCGCCGAACTTCGCGAGTTCGATCCGGAAACGGATGAGATGCTCCAGAGGCTCTGGACCGCCCGCCCAAACACCAACACAGTTCACAAATAAATAAATTCAAAACACCCCCTTGGTGCTGACCTTCACTTGAACCCAACTGGGCCCCGTGCTCGGGTGGCTGGGGACTGTGACGCAACGCGGAGCAGACTCCGGGATTGAGGTTCCGAGTCGTTGTACTCTTCGCCCGAACGGTCGGCCCACTCACTCCTGATTGGCTCCCGGGTCTGGTCCCCATCCCCAAGCGGACCAGGCCTCAGCCACTCGGACCCTCGAACGACCCGGACAAAGGGAACGTCATCAAATTTTATTCACAATGATTCATATCCTTTAACGCACAATATCCTGCTAATGCATTCCGACAAACGTCGACCGGCCGAGCGGACTCGGGGCTTGTGTCCGGTCGATCGCCGACGATACCATCTCCGCCAACTGGTTGGGGAGAACCTCGGGCGAGGCGCCCTATCAAGTCAACATAGACTCACCGAAGGACTTCACAAATGAATCGCTGGAACCGTCGACAGATCTTGGGCGCCGGGGCGATGGCCGGACTGGGAGGGTTGCTGGGTGCGAACTCGGTCGGGGCATCGACTGGTTCGGCTCCGGGGGGTTTGTCGGGTTGGACCAATCGGATCGGGGTCTCGACCTATTCGTTTTGGCAGTTCCGGGGCGAGCGGTTGGACATCCCGGCCTGCGTGGTCAAGGCCGCCGAGATGGGCTTCGATGGGGTGGAGATCCTGCTGGTCCAGATGCGCGAGACCTCGAACGGGACGCTCCAGACGATCAAGCGACAGGTCCACAGTCTGGGACTGGACTTGATGGGGCTCTCGACCCATCAAGGGTTCGTCTCGCCGGATCCGGAACGGCGTCGCGCGGAGGTCGCCAAGACGCTCGAGCAGATCGAGATCGCCTACCGCCTGGGGATCCCGACGATGCGGATCAACACCGGCCGTTGGGGCACCTCGGGCTCGTTCGATGAACTGATGGCCAACCGGGGGATCGAGCCCCCCCTACCCGGCCATGACGACGAGGAGGCCTTCGGTTGGGTCATCAGCAGCCTGGAGCAACTGCTGCCCAAGGCGGCCGAATGCGGGGTTGTGCTCGGCCTGGAGAACCACTGGGGCCTGGGCCGGACCGCGGCGGGCGTCCTCCGGATCGTTGAGGCGATCGACTCGCCCTGGCTCCAGATCACCCTGGACACCGGCAACTTCCTGGACGACTCGTACGCGCAGATGGAGGCGATGGCCTCGAGTCGGGTGCCGATCTGCTTGGTCCAGGCGAAGACCTACTACGGTGGCGGCCGTTGGTACGCGCTCGACCTCGACTACGATCGGATCGCGGCGATCCTCAAGGATGCCGGCTATCGCGGTTACATCTCGCTCGAGTTCGAGGGCAACGACGACGCCGAGACGGCCGTCCCGCAGAGCCTGGAGTTGCTCCGCACCCATTTCGGATGAGCAGACACATTTACGAATCCAGAACCTTAATTTGACGATGATTCAAGATTTGATTCGTTAACGGCTCGGCGGTCGTTCGTCCCAGATCTCGTAATCAGTGACGAGGTCATCGAGGAATTCCCAGAGCGATCGACCGCATGGTCGGTACGATCGCTCATCGGAATCGTCGAATCCGAAGACGGGTGGGTCGCCGTCGCTCCCGTCGGCCTCGAAGAAGACCCAGTAACAGCCGTTGCGGACGGCAAAGATGAGGGCGTCCTCCGGCAGATCGCAGTATTTGGCGTGTTCCTCGTCATCGCCGATGAATTCGAAGACGTCGGAATATCGAAACGCCCAGTGATCGGAGGTCAGGAAATCGCCCGCGCCGTGGCCGAGCCGTCGGAGGAACTCCTTGTAGGCTTCGGGGAGCGTCTTGCCGACCTGGCGCTCGAGGCGATCGATCTCCGGCTCCGAGCAGCCGAGGAGCGAGACCGTGACGAAGCGCGGGATGGCCCGGAGCCGCGCGATGACTTGGTCGGGGGTTGGGATCGGCCGTCGGGCGGGATGATGGTCCGGTTCGAGGAGGGCCGCGATCTCGGGATCATCGCAGGAGTCGATCGCGGTCTGATGGTGGCGGTCTGTGCGATTGACGTCAGCGGCGTGCGCGAGCAGGACTTCGACGATCGCCCGGTCACCGAAAGAGACCGCCAGGTGAAGCGCGGTGTGGCCGTGGAGATCCGCAAGGTTCGGGTCGGCCCCGGCCTCCAGGAGCCGATCGACGTATCGCTTCTCGCGGATCCGGCAACTCTCGATCAGCGGGGTGGCCTGCTGGGCGCCGCGCAGGTCGACGTCGGCGCCATGGGCGAGCAGATCCTCGATCATCTCCAATCCCGGCTCCACGTCCTCTGGTCCCCGAGTCGTCGCGCAGATGGCTTGCAGGGCCGGCCATCCAAAGGGTGGGACATCGTCGATGGGCACCCCGCGCTCGAGCCAGAACCGCAGGACCTCCGGGGACCGCGCGTAGGCCGCACAGTACTGGAACGGATACTGGCCGCGGTGCGAGCGGACGTCGAGCGAAGCACCGGCCCGGACGAGGGTCTCAAGGACCGCCAAGGACTTCGCGTAAAACAGCGGTGTCTCGCCGCGCTTGTCGGTGGCGTCGACCGAGGCCCCTTGGGAGAGCAGCAGCTCGACGATCTCTCGGGCGTCCGCCGAGGCCGCGTCGTGGAGCGGAGTCCATTCATGGAGACCGTCGCGCACGTTCGCGGATACGCCCCGCTCGAGCAGGATCCGGACGCACCCGACGGCGCCGGCCTCGGCGGCCCGATGCAAGGGATAACGCTTGAACGGACCAGTCGGTCCCCGGCCACATCCGCGATCCAACAACGCCCGCAGGGCCTCGGCGTCATCGGCCTCGATCGCCGCGTCGACGGGTGAGGGTTCCTCATCCTTCCGGAGCCAATTTCGGATCATGTCGAACATTGGCGGCTTCTCAATCTGCCCTATCTGTCGAGGCGTGGAAACCCGTTACCGACCCTCCCGTATCATCCTCGATCCGTGACCGTTCGTCGACGATGGTTGAGCGGCCCGACCATCGTTGTGCGGAGCGGGTACGATGGGGATGCGCGATCGACGGTGCTTCGGGAATACCGCAACGATTTCCGAAAAAGTGGGATTGGATCCGACGCGACGCGGATTACTCGACGGACGGTCGAGTTGGCCGTCCGGGAGAGGAGGGATCGGTTGAGTTCGTCGACGACGACCCGGAACGTCGCCACGCCCGTCTTGGAACGCCTCTTCCAGGATGGGGCGACGGCTACCCGGAGCGATCCGGAACTGCTCGCGATGCTTCGACGTGCGGACGACCCTTCGACGCGTCGACACGTCGTCGAGGTCTTCGTCGCGCGCTATCTGGGTCTGGTCGAGGCAGCCTGCCGTCGCCATCTCCGGGGTGGTCCGGACCTCGACGATGCCGTGCAGGCGACGTTCCTAGTCCTGATCCGCAAAATCGATGGGCTCCGCGTCCGCCATGCTTTAGGCCCCTGGCTCTACGGCGTGGCCCTCCGGGTCTCGAGGCGGGCCTCGGAGCGTCGACGGGAAGTTGCCTTGCCGATCGACACCCAACCGATCGCCACGGTCATGCCCGAGCCGGATCGGCTCGCCCTGGAGGAAGGGCGATCGGCGCTCCGCGAGGAACTCGATCGGCTACCCGATCAGCTCCGGATGCCCGTCGAGCTATGCCACCTGCAAGGCTTGACGCACCACGAGGCCGCCGAGCGGCTGGGCTGGCCCCTGGGCACAGTCCGGAGCCGGTTGTCCCGGGCACGTGATCGGCTCCGCGACCGGCTCGAACGTCGGGGCGTGGGCGTTCCGTCCCTCGTGGCCGGTGCGGTCCCTCCGCAGACAACGATCCCCTCCCCTCCCGACTGGACTCGGAACTTGATCCAGGTCGCGGCCTCGACGACCGATCCACGAGCCCCCGAGGTGTCGGTGGTCGGCGGTTCGGTTGCGGCCCTGGCCTCGGGAGCCCTACGCACCATGTTTTGGACCAAAATCGCCGTCGCGACGGCCTGGACCGTCGCCGTCGGCGGGATCACCGGAGTCGCCTGGACCGGAGCGATCGGCTCGGACGATGCGAACGAGCCGGCCGTCCTCATCGCGCAAGCACAACCTCCTGTGCCGCAACCCCCCACGGGGTCCGGCCAACCGCCCATCGAGCCGCCGCCCGTCCAACCGCTGGTCCAACCGGAACCGCCGCCCCAAGCCCCCCCGTCGGTTCCGCCGCAGCCCGATGCGCCGGAGCCACCTGAGAGTGCTCCATCGGCTCCGAATATCCCCCCGGCTCCATCGGGTGTGGTCCCTGGAGCCCCTTCGAACCCGTCGAACGCGACAACGGGGGGGCCATCCGGCTTCGATCCGATCGCGGTTGTCCCGCTCAATCGTCAGGAAATCGAACTCGAGAGTCTTTGGAAAACACAAAAACGCTTCAAGATGTTGGCATCGAGAGGGGCCACGCCCAATTCGACACTTCTAGAATCCCAATTTGACTTCGACCTCGCCCTCGCTGACATTCGCGATCGTCTCCAACAGCAACGTGTGCGTCGCGATCAGGCCCGGATCGCACTGTACTATCAGGAACATGCGGTCGAGATCGCGCAGCTTGAGCGGCGCCGGGCAGAAGTCATACTGGAAGGATACCTCGTGCAAAGGGCCGATGGTCTGCAATCTGTGCGGGGTGGGATGATCGAGGAGGCTAGAGTCAACGTTCGGATCGCGTCAAGCGTCATCGATCAACAGCGGGTTCTTCTTGACTCGGCTCGGATTCGGTACGAGGAGCTGGATCGTCAGATCGACGCGATGGAAGCGCTTCTCAAACGTTGGGAAGACAAGATCGAACCTGAGGAGGAAGCGTCCGACGGTTGATCTGGTGCTCAAAAGGTGATCCGATCGTTTCGATTGATCCGCCAGCCCAAACGAATCAACGATGATCCACCTCGGGCCGACCCACTCAAATCGGGATCGGCCGAGGTGATGTCGTTTACAGGACATCATTGATCATTGGTTGTGTCAGTGGCATCAGGCGCCTTCAGTGCCAGTCAAGTCCTTCACGACGGCGTCCGGGGCGTTGGTCTTGACCGAAGCGATGCCCTTCTCCATGGCCGCGGCGCTGGAGTACATCTCGCTGCGGCCGAGGATCTCGCCGTTGGCCGCCTTGAGCACGAAGTAGGGCTCGTCGGCCTTGGAGGTCCGCCGGTCGAAACGTTCGTCGAGCGCGCTGTTCTCACGAACCGACTGGATCCCGTTCTCGGCACCAGCGCGAGCCTGATACATCTCACTGGTGAGAATAACTTCGCCGTTGGCCGCCTTGAGATTGAAATAGGTCTGGTTGCTGGTCGAGGTCTTGAGTTCGAACGCTCCGGGCATGATCGGTGACTCCGTAGCTTGAGACCGTCCCCCCGTTAGCGGGGGGAGCGTTCGGAGAGGCGTTCCGGATCGGTCGGGCACCGCCGGGGAGCGTCCCCAGATCGGCGATCGAGGACTTCCCGAGCGAGCCGAACGTCCGACGTCGTCGATTGAGAGACCATCGACATATTCCAGCTTGGCGGGCATCACAGCACCGTGCAACCCGAAGGTTGTTCGGGATCGGACGGTTCTGAATCGGGTGAGGGTCCTTGGGAATCTCCGAGGGATCGACCGACGTGCTAGGCTAGGCGGCGTTGTTGGGATCTTCCGAAGGGAGGTGGGTCGGATCGGGGCGGATCCCGAGTGTCTGGCCTATCGACCAGGAAACGAGTGAGGACCGCGACCCGTGACCGCATCCCGAGTCCCCGACTTCCTGATCATCGGCGCGATGAAGTCGGGCACGACGACCCTCTACGACGACCTCGAGACCCAGGACGGCGTCTTCCTGCCCGAGAACAAGGAACCCAACCTGCTGACACGCGCCCAACTCAGCGACGATCAGCTCCGTACCCGATACGGCGAGTTGTTCGTCGAGGCGCGTCCCGACCAGATCTGCGGCGACGGCTCGACCCATTACAGCCAGTCGCCCAGCTTCCCGGGCGTCCCGGAGCGGGCCTTGGGGCTGCTCGGCAATGCGTTCCGGGTAATCTACATGGTCCGTAACCCGATCGCGCGGACGATCAGCCACCATCATCACATGATGAGCGTCGGCGAGATCACCGGCGACATCGATGAGGCCGTCCGCCTCGACGAGCGACTGGTCCAGTACAGCCGCTACGGGATGCAGCTCCAGCCCTGGCTCGAAGCGGTCGGGCCGGACCGGGTCCGAGTGGTCGTCTTCGAGGAGTACGTCGAGGACCGGGTCGGCACCATCCATCGCTTGGCCGACTTCCTCGGCTTCGCGTTCCAGGCCGACCGGATCGACACGGAACGGGTCTCAAACGCCAGCACGGGCAAGCAAGTTCCTCGTGGGATCTGGCACCACGTCAGCCAGTCCGACCTCTACCTCCGGTTCGTCCGCCCGCTGGTCCCGAGCGACCTCCGACGTCGGGTGACCGGCCTGTTTAAAGCGACCGCCCCACCGAGGCCCGCGCCGCCTTCGAGGGCGACCGTCGACTGGTTGCTTGAGCAGTTCTCTGAGGACGCCGACCTGTTGGCCCGCCAGATCGGCCGCCCGGGACCGATCTGGGATTGGGAAGCGACCCGAGCCCGCTACCTCGAGGCGCTCGAGGCAGAAGCGGCCTCAACCGGAGCGTCCTCCGAACCCATCACGCCCTCGTGAGTCGGCCCTTCAACATGACCCCGTTCGGCCGTTCCAGCCGTGGCCGGTTCGGTTGTCGAGGGCTTCGAGGTGGCTCCGTGATCGGCGTCGCCGTTGCGGAGGTCCTCGGCGAAGAGGTTGTAGAGCAGGCTCAGCACGAAGGCGTAGATCAGGCCCGCCATGCCGATGAGCACGTCGTAGCCCACCGGCGCCGTCAAGGCCAGGCGGATCGAGACCGTCGCCAGGGCGAACCCGAAGTTCCGGAAGACGATCCGGAACTGGGTCGTGTACCGCATCGAGATCAAGACGATCAAGATATCACTGAAGATCAGCATCGTATAGAACGTGCCGAAGATCCGGAACGTGTAGCCGCGGTCCAACTGGAGGATCAGGCCCTCAGCCAGGATGAAGACATATCCGAAGAGCAGGGCTAGCGCCACGATCTTCTTGGCCCGGATGAAGGAGGTCTGATCCAGGCCCGCCCGCGCCACCGCCTGATGCTGCTGGATCCGGTAGTAGGCCCCCAAAAGGCCGAAGATCAGCAAGGCGCCGAAGCCGTCGATGGCGATCGGCAGGATCATCTCGGAGACCTGCTCCCAGGCGATCGGCTCGTCGAACTCAACGAAGTCCTCGAAGCATTTGCGGATCAGGATCAGGCCGAGGATCTCGAACTGCTTGCCGACCGAGTTGGAGACCGAGCGGACCAGGCCGAAGACCAGGCCCATCACCTCGTAGATCAACAGGGCATCGAAGGTGATCTCGATGGCGCGGAAGTGCGACGAGGGGACGTAGGAGGCCAGGGGTTCAGGCATCACCCCCTGTCGCTTCACGGTGATGACGGCCAGGCTGACAATGAAGATGAGCAGGAGCAGGTCGACGGTCCGTCGATGAAAATTGGCGCGTTCCCAGAATTGTTCCAGGACATCGTAGAGCCGTTCGAAAAAGGACATACGTGCGCCTCAAAAGGCCAAGAGGAGCTCGGGCGGTGCGGGGCGATCCGGCCACCTCGCCGGGAGCCGGGTTGTAGTGTAGGCGTCCCAACGCCACGGACACCCCGGAGGCGTGGAGGACAGGCAGGGCGAGGCGGTTTACGGGCACACGGCGTACCCTTGCTCGAACCGGACCGGGCGTCGATAATCGCGGGCGTCCGGTTGGGGCGTGGATCGGTCCGAAATCGTCGCCGTCAACGCCGGGATGATCGAGAACACCAGCGACGGGGTGACCGATGGCCGATCCTCGAGGCACCAAGCTGATCACGAGCGCCGAGGGCCTCCACGATCTGGCCACGCATCTCCGCGAGGTCGGGCGGTTCGGGTTCGATACCGAGTTCGTCTCGGAGGACACCTTCGAGCCATCGCTCTGCCTGATCCAGGTGGCCAGCACCGAGCGGATCGTGGTCGTCGACCCGTTGGCCGTACCCGACCTCGGTCCGTTCTGGGACGTTGTGCTCGACCCCGAGGTCGAGGTCATCATGCACGCCATGGGCGAGGACATGCGGATCTGCCGGTTCCAGACCGGTCGCGTGCCCGATCGGCTCTTCGACGTCCAACTGGCCGCCGGCCTGGTCGGCTACGGCTACCCGATGGGTCTGGCACGATTGGCCCAACAGCTCTTGGGGGCCAACCTCGCTTCGGGTGAGAGCCGGACCGACTGGCGCAAACGTCCGCTCAGTCCCGAGCAGATCCGCTACGCCCTGGACGACGTCACCTATCTGATCGCCATGGCCGACCGTCTCAAGGCGTCGTTGCTCGACCTGGGTCGGTCCGAATGGGTCGAGCAGGAGTGTCGGGCCCAACTCCAAGAGATCGGGACCCGCGACGAGGCCGAGCGCTGGCGGCGCCTCTCGGGCGTGGCCCACCTGGATCCCCGAGGCCTCGAGACGGTGCGCCTGATCTGCCAGTGGCGGCTCGATGAGGCCCGACGCGACAATCGGCCGCTCCGCCAGGTCATGCGCGACGACCTCATCGTGGCCATCGCCAAACGCATGCCGCGCAACGCGCGACAGCTCGAGGCCCTCCGCGACTTCAACCGGCCGCACCTAACCCGTCGGAGCCGCGAGATCGTCGATCTCGTCCAACGCGCCCTCCAGACGCCCGAGCCGATGCTCCCCGAACCCATCGACCGGCCCGACGACTCGATGTGCCCGCCCATGCTGGTCAGTCTGCTCAATGCCTGCCTGAGCTATTGCAGCACGCAGAACCAACTCGCTTCGGGGCTGGTCGGCACAACCAACGACATCAAGAACCTGATTCGTTGGCACCTGGAAGGGCGCGACGAGGAGCATCAGCCCGGACTCATGCAAGGTTGGCGTGGACAGATCGCCGGCCAACCGATCCTGGATGTCCTCGACGGTCGGCTCGTGCTCCGCGTCGCCGACATCCAGAACGAGGTGCCGATCACCCTCGAGCGCCGAGGCAACAATACCTGACCTCGAGCGGCTTCAGATGCTGGAACTGGCCGAGAAGAAGGAGACCGAGATGGGCGGAAATGGGCATGATCTCCTCCTCGTCTCGGCCTACACCCATGGCCTCGGTGGGATCACCGCCAATGCGGTCCTGCTGGTCTCCTCGCGAAACGCCTGTGCCTGGGAGGCCCACAACGGGATCTGGGTCTGGTGTCAGGACCAGAAGTACCGGCCGCGCTGGCGGAGAAAGAATGGGCCGGTCTGGCGCGCGGTCGGGCAACCCAGGAAAGATCGCACCTGGAAAGTGACGAAGGATTGACGCGGAACGCGTTCGCAACATCAACGCTCATCGTCATTCGCTCTTCGCCGATCGTTTGTCTATGCGTCTCAACGAGACGGGTCGGTCTCGATCGGGGTGTCCTCGGCATTGCCCCAGTCGCCCCAACCTCGGTAGTAGTTGCGGGTCCGATAGCCGAGCCGTTCCAGGACGAAGGCGTCGACGGAGGCGCGGCCGCCCCCTTGGCAGTAGCTGATCGCATTGCGGTCCGAGTCGGTCAGGCCGGCCTCGGCCATCAGGGTCCGGAGCGCCTCGGGGCTCCGGAACCGACCGGCCTCGTCGACCAGGTCGGACCACTCGATTCGACAAGCCGTCGGGACGTGTCCGCCGCGCTGGGAGCGGACGAGGGTCCCGTCGTACTCGTCGAGGCTCCGGGCATCGACGATCTGGGTCGATCCGTCGTTCAAGGCCGCTCGAACGTCGTCGCGGTCGGCAAACCGTTCCCGACGGATCCGGATCGCCAACGGGACCGGCTCGACCTCGACGTTCTCCTCCGAGACGGGACGTCCATCGGCAATCCAGGCCGAGGTCCCGCCGTCGACCAGGCCGACCCGATCAGCGCCCAGATAGGTCAAGAGCCACCAGAGACGAGCCGCATCGCGCTGACGGTTGTCGCCGGTGATCAGGGTCGTCATGCCCGGCTTTAGGCCCAGGACGGCCAACGGTTCGGCCCAGCTTTGGGCGTCCCGGAGCCCCTCGGACCCTTTGGCCAATTCGTAAAGGGCGCGGAAGTCGACCCAGACAGCGCCGGGGATGTGGGCGGCCTCGTACTGATCGCGCGGTCGGACGTCGAGGATCCGGAGCGTCGGGTCGTCGAGTCGAGCCTGCAACGCCTCGAAGTCGACCAGCAGGGCACGGCCGTATGGTGCGGTCGAGGGTTCGTCCGCCCACCCAAGCGGGGCGAACAGACCGATCATCAGGCTGAGTCCGACGATCCGAACGACGTGCCGAAGCGTTGAGCGGGCGTGCATGGCGGCGTTCCGTGGAGAGGACGTTGGCGGTGGGGTCGGTGGTCCGACCGAAACCCCTCGACGATCGGCAAGGGGGTGATCGTTTCGCCGCTACGATGGCCGGACGTCTCGAAGGCGTCAAGCGGGTCGTCCTTCCGTCCTCCCTCCGGTCATCGCAACCCGGCTCGCTGTTTGCCTATCCTAATCGGGACGCCGCCCCGGTCGGTCGGCGCTCCGCCTCCGACTTGACATGGTCTCCGACGATCGGCGCTTGCTCCCGTGATCAAAATCTATTACTGCGATCATTATGTGATCCCCCTGCCCGACTGGCACCGCTTCCCGATGCGCAAGTACGCCCGGCTCCGCGAGCGGATCGAGCGGGAAGGGTTCGTTAAGCCCGATTGCCTCGTCGTCCCCCACGCGGCGACCTCTCAGGAATTGCTCCGGGTCCACGAGCCCGACTACGTGCTCAAGGTGCTCCACGGTACGCTGAGTCGGGCCGAGGAGACCCGGATCGGCTTCCCCTGGTCGCCCGAACTGGCCGAGCGCTCCCGACGTTCCAGTGGCGCGACCATCGAGGCCGCCCGCCACGCCCTGACCTCTCGGAGTTGCGGCATCAACCTGGCCGGCGGCACCCACCACGCTTACCCCGATCACGGCGAGGGCTACTGCCTGTTCAACGACGTGGCCGTCGCCTCCCGGGCCATGCTCGCCGAAGGTCGGATCGCCCGCGCGGCGGTCGTCGACGCCGACGTCCATCAAGGCAACGGCACGGCGGCCATCTTCGCCAAGGATCCTCGCGTCTTCACCTTCTCCATCCATGGCGCCCGCAACTATCCCCTACACAAGCCGCCCAGCGACCTCGACGTCGCCCTGCCCGACGGCACCGACGACGACGGCTACCTCGAGCCGTTCGCCCGGGCCTTGAACCACGTCCTCGACCATGTCCGGCCCGACCTGATCCTCTTCATCGCCGGCGCTGACCCCTATCAAGGTGACCGCCTCGGTCGGATGAAACTGACAAAGCAGGGGCTCGGTGAGCGCGACCGGCTCGTCATCCACGGATGCCATCGACGTAGGATCCCGTTGGCGATTGTCATGGCCGGCGGCTACGCCCCCGACGTCGAGGACATCGTCGAGATCCACTTCAATACCGTCCGCGAGGCCGTCCGGACCTTCTCCGATCTCCCCGGCATCAACCCGTCGGTCGCGTCTTTCTAAACGAAGTTGACGGAAAACGGATAGAATTGCAGGCTGACTCTGCGAATTCCATCGTGCTGACCTTTGGACGGGGTTTCGGCAGGCGGGGAGGATTCCCGATGGATGCGAACGAGTCCGGGTCGGATGTAAAACAGGGGGTCACGATCCCCAGAGTCGAGAACGCGTTGGTCCAGATCGAACGGGTCACCCAGCGGTTCGCGATGGGTGAGGTGGTCGTGGAAGCCCTCCGTGACGTCTCGCTGTCGCTCCCGGCCGGTGAGCTGACGGTGATTGTCGGTCCGAGCGGGTCGGGCAAGACGACCCTGCTCAACCTGATCGGCGGGCTCGACCAGCCGACCGAGGGACGGGTGGTGGTCGGCGGCGAAGACCTCGGTCAGCTCGACGAGCGTCGACTCGCGATGTACCGTCGGCACCGGATCGGCTTCGTCTTCCAGTTCTACAACCTGATCCCAACCCTAACGGCGCGGGAGAACGTGGCGGTCGTCGCCGAGATCAGCCGGAAGCCGCTCGACGTCGATGCGGTTCTGGAGCGGGTCGGGCTGAGCACGCGTCGGGACCACTTCCCGTCTCGGCTCTCCGGCGGCGAGCAGCAGCGGGTGGCCATCGCCCGCGCCCTGGTCAAGGATCCCGACCTCCTGCTCTGCGACGAGCCGACCGGGGCGCTCGACTTCGAGACCGGCAAGGCTGTCCTTGGGGTCCTGGCCGAAGCCGCCCACGGGGCCGGCAAGAGCGTGATCGTCATCACCCACAACGCCGCGATCGGGGCGATGGCCGACCGCGTGATCCGACTCCGCTCCGGATCGATCGTCGAACAGCGGCTCAACCCGAACCCGATCGCGAGTGGGGAGCTTCGATGGTGATCAGCTCCACGCTGAACCGAAAGCTGGTCCGCGACCTCGGGGCGATGGGCGGCCGGCTGGTCACGATCGTCGGGATCCTCGCCTTGGGGATCTCCTGCTTCGTGGCCATGAACACGGCCTACCGGAACCTTGATCGCGCCCGGCAGGCTTACTACGAACAGTGCCGGATGGCCGACTTCTGGATTGACCTGAAGCGGGCCCCGAACCGGGCGGCCGATCGGGTCGCGGAACTGCCGGGCGTCCTCGAGGTCCAGTCCCGGCTCCAATTCAGCGTCACCGTCACGATCGACGGGATCGTCGGACCGCTCAACGGCTTGGTCGTCTCGCACCTGGCGGATTCCGCAACGGGCAACGACCTAATCAACGAGCCGGTCCTCACGCGCGGCTCGACGTTCTCCTCGGGCCGTCGGGGCGAGGTGATCGTCAACGAGGCCTTCGCCGAGGCGAACGGACTCAGGCCCGGTGACGCAATCGGCCTGGTCTTCAACGACCGGCTCCACAAGCTTCGGGTCGTCGGCCTGACCGTCAGCAGCGAACACACCTACCTGCTGGCGCCGGGGAGCCTCGTGCCGACGCCCGAACAGTTCGGTGTCTTCTATGTGCCCCGCGCGTTCCTCGAAGAGGCCTTTGACTACGACGGCGCCTGCAATCAGTTGGTCGGCCGACTTGCCCCGGGATTCGAAGATCCGGCTGCGATCGAGGCGCTGCTCGACTCGGCCGAAGAGAGACTGGCCAACTACGGGGTCCTCGCCACCACGCCTCGGGAGGACCAGACCTCGCACCTGTTCCTCTCCAGCGAGCTGCGCGAACTCCGGCTCTTCGCGGTCGTCATCCCAGCGGTCTTCCTGGGCACGGCAGCAATGATCCTGCACGTCCTCATGCGTCGGCTGGTCGCCCGCCAGCGGACCACATTGGGCACGCTCAAAGCGCTCGGGTACGACAATGGCCAATTGGTCCGGCACGTCCTCGGCTTCGGTTGGGTCGTCGCCCTCCTCGGCGTCGCCCTTGGGATCGCGCTGGGACACGCCATGGCCGAGGGCCTGACGAGCGTCTATCGGAACTACTTCGAGTTCCCGGACTTAAGGAACGAACCGGCCGTCGTGACCTATCTCATCGCCCTCGCTTTGGGGATGGGGGTGACGACGATTGCGGTCTGGGCTGATGCCCGTCGCGTGACGCAACTGCGACCCTCGGAGGCGATGCGTCCCGAACCGCCCACCGACGGACGTCCGATCGTCCTGGAGCGGTTCCCTGCGCTCTGGGACCGACTCGGGGCCACCTGGCGGATGGGTCTCCGCAACCTCGCGCGGAACGGACGTCGGACCGCCTTCGGGGTGCTCGCCACGGCCATGGCGACGGCTTTGCTGGTTCTGGGCTTGATGCTCAACATGGCCGTCCGCGAACTGATCGCCTTTCAGTTCGACCATGTGATGCGCAGCGACGTCGAACTCTCCTTCCGCAATCCCCAAGCCGACTCGGTCCTCCGCGAGGCCGAGCGGTTGGACGGGGTCGTCCGGGCCGAGCCGGTCTTCCAATCCGCCTGTACCTTCGAGCACGACGGCCGTTCCGAACGCGGCGCGGTCACCGGCCTCCTGCCCCATTCCCGACTCACCGTCCCGACCGATGCCGATCATCAACGGATTCCATTGCCCAAGACCGGCCTGGTCGTCGATCGGAGCTTCGCCGAGGACCTCGACCTCGAGGCCGGCGACACCGTCCTCGTCACCCCCATCGAGGGCCGAAGGCTCGCTCGGCCAGTCCAAGTCGCCGCGCTGGTGGAAAGCTACCTCGGGCAGTCCTGTTACGCGCGGATCGATGAGGCCAACCGACTCGCCGGAGAGCACCGCGCCCTCACCGCAATCCAAGTCGCCGTCGAGCCGAAGTCGGTGCGGACGGATCTCGGCGCATCGCTCTCGGGAGAATCCGCCATGGACCGGCCCCCCTTGATGGAGCAACTGGCCGAGCGGCCCGTCCTCAGCGCCGTCACGGACCGACAAAGCCTCGAGGAGAACCTCCGGAAACTCGCCACGGAGAGCCAGTCGGTCGCCTTGGGGATGCTGATCTTCTTCGCTGGCAGCATCGCGCTGGGCACGGCACTGAATGCCGCATTGATCAGCCTGGCCGAGCGTCGACGCGAGATCGGGACGCTCCTGGCCCTCGGCTTCACGAGGCGGCAGGCCGGCGACCTGATCGGGCTCGAACTCGGCCTGATCAACGTGTTAGGAACCGTGATCGGTCTCGGCCTGGGCTGGTCGGCCTTCCTCGGGCTCATCGCGTCGTTCCAGACCGAGGTGTTCCGGATCCCGGCGGTCCCGCCCTGGACCGCCTTCGTCATCGCGACCTTGCTCGGCCTGGTCTTCCAAACGATGGCGCGGCTCCTGCTCCAACGCTCGGTGGACCGGATCGATATCAACCTCGTCATGAAAGCGGACTTTTAACCTTTTGTTATCATAGATCCTCGAGGACCTCTAACGATGAAAACGTCATGGCGCACTCCCATGGTGATGGCCATCTTGGTCGTCGTTGCCGGGGCCACCGTCATCGCTTTGCTCAACCGCGAGCCGGCGGCGGTCGCCGTCGAGACTGTAACCTCCGGGGTGGTTCGCGACGTCATCGAGGAGGAGGGCAAGACCCGCCTGCGCCATCGGTACTTGATCACGATGCCGGTCACCGGCTTCATCCAGCGCATCGACTTCGAACCCGGCGACACGATCGAGCAAGGCGGCATCGTCGCGCAGATGGTTCGCGAGGACCTGGAGACCCGCCTCGAGGAGGCCGAGGCCCGCGTCGAGCGCTTGAAGGCCTCGATCCGCGAGAACCAAGACTCGGCGCTGGAGGAGACGACCCGGAGCCAGGCCGATCAGTTCGTCACCTCGATCGACCAGGTCGTCCAAGCCGCCCGCGAACGCGCCCGCGCGGGCAAAGCCCGCCTCGAGTATGCCGAGGCCAACTTCCGTCGGATCCGCTCGATCTATGAACGCTCCGCTGGGTCGGTCGACGACTTGAACCAGGCCCAGTTGCAGTTCGCCGAGGCCGAGGCCAACCACCGCCAAGACGAGCTGGTCGTTCGCGCCCTGGAGGCGATGGCGATCGCCGCCGATCTGATCCCTCTGACCATCGATCAGTATCTCGACCGCAAGCAGCTCGGCACCGAGGTCCTCCAGCAGCAGCTTCGTGAGGCATTGGCCCAGCAAGATCAGGCCCGGCTCGACCTGGAACGCGCCGAGGTGGTCAGCCCGGTCGACGGCGTCGTCCTCGACCGGATCGTCGAGGCGCGGCGGTACCTCCACGCCGGCGAGCCGCTCCTGGAGATCGGATCGCTGGCCGACCTGGAGGTCGAAGCCGAGCTACTCACCGCCGACGCCTTCCGAATCCGACCGGGCAGCACGGTCGAGGTCTTGGTCGAGGGCTCCGACACCACGCCCTTCCCGGCGATCGTCCGACGCGTCCACCCCGACGCCTTTACCAAGCTCAGCTCGCTCGGCGTCGAACAGCAACGCGTCGTCGTCCGCATCGACTTCGACCGCGAGGCCATCGGGAGCCTCTCGTATCTGGATATGCTCGGTTCCGGATACCGAGTCACGGTTCGGATCGAGGCAGGCCGCGAGGACGACGTCCTCAATGTTCCCCGCGCTGCCCTCCGACGCTCTGACAACAGCGGTTGGACCGTGCGCATCGTCTCGGAAGACCGCGTGGCGACCGTCCCAATCCAACTCGGACTGCTCGGCGAAGACCGCGCGGAAGTCCTCAAAGGGCTGGAGGCCGGCGACCTCGTCATCCTCGATCCCGACGCCGCGCCCGCCGACGGTGGTCGAGTGCAACCTCTCTAACATCGCCCGGAACTACAGCGACGACCGGCCCGGCCGACTCAATCTCGAGTCGGCAGACTTTGCTAGGCTAGACGGCGATATCGATCGTGTTCACGAAATTGATACAATTTGTGAAGACTATGGATACGATGAAATGATGGATTCAATCGATATTTTAGTCATGGGTCGACAATCTTTCAAGAAGGTTCTCTTTTTTTGAAGACAGGCCATACACGAAATCCGTCATTGTTCTGAGCAGAACGCTCAATGGCAAAGACATACCGGCAACTTTGCGCGAGCGTGTGAGGGTATCAGCGGCTGAACCGAAAGCCATGATAGCCGAGCTGAACCGAAACGGCTGGCACAGGGCCTACATCGACGGCGGTCAGGTCATCCGGTCTTTTCTGCGAGTGGGGCTTATTGCGACGATGCGCATCGCGTGGATACCTCGATTGATTGGCCAGGGGCTACCTCTCTTCGGCACGCTGCAACGAGACCTGATCCTGGAACATGTCGAGACCCATAGCTTTCCCTCAGGTATCGTCAGCTCAACGTACCGCGTAAAGAGCTAGCGCTCGCCATAGATCGAGAGTCCTGGTCTATCTGTGATCCGCCGAATCCGAATGTCCGTTGACGGCGAGACTTTGCTGTTCCGGAAAGCTGTGAGAAACAGGCTCGTCCTCTAGCGTAACGATTGGCCGATCGGGAATCGGGAATGGATCGGCCCGGGCTTCGGTGTTTGGTATGTAACAGGCCCCATCCCGACGCGATCGGCTCGGCTCACCAGCCCCAGGTGCCTGCTCCACCCTTGAACGGACCGACGATCTCGGCGGTGATCCAACCGCCGTAGAAATCCCCTTCTTGCGCCTGGACACGTTCGTCGTCGAGGTAACACGCCTCGACCCGACTAGGGTAGAAGGCGAGGTGGTCGCGGATCGCATCAAAGGCGAGCACCGGCTCAGGGTACGCCCAAGCGACGTCGGAGACCGTCCGCCCGTCGAGGATCAGGTCATAGTAGATGGCACGTCCCTTCCATTCGCAGGATGAGGCCCGCGCGGTGCGTTTCAAGTGTTCCATTTGGATATCGTCGGGCGGGACGTAATAGACCGGGGGATGGCTCGTCTCCAAGACGCGCTTGGCGCGGGTTGATTGGGCGATCGTCCGCCCGCCGGCGACGATCCGAACCGCGCGTTTGGCGTCCTCCAGACGCGGAGGACGTGGGTAGTCCCAGACCGATTCTTGACCGGGTCCGGGCCGGATTCGCTTAATGGCCATGGTGATCCTCGATGCTGCGAAGATTCTGGGAGAGATCTCTTGAACCGTGCGATTGTAGTCGGAATCCGTTCCGTCAAGGACCTCGACCAGATCGCCAGGATTCTGCGAAGTGAGCATATTCTTTCAAACAAGATACCCTGGTATTCCCAATCGACGAGGCTGAGGGTCAAAGATATCTGCTCTTGCTGACCGTCCACGGGGGACCCGAGCTGGTCGACGGCGACCGTGTGGAGATCACCGACGGCGCCTACGGCGGCGCACATGATCTGTTTTATTATAAAGAACATTCCGATGTGACGAGGGCCTGTGGACGATGGATCGTCTCGGGCCCCGTTCCGCTTTCGGATCAGATCCGGGTCGGCTCGCGGTCGGCGTGTTGGATCTCGACGTGGGGGATGCCGTCGGGCTCGACTTTGGGATCGATGAACAGGCGGATCTTGAGCCGGTCGGGGTCGATGTGGGGGGGCAGGTCGAGCGTTCGGGCCCCTTCGATGGCCTGGAGTTGGAGCAGGCGGTTCCCCTCCGAGGCGGTGATCGGGACGGTCCGCGGATGGCCGACCAGGACCAGCGGCGGCAGCGTGATCCCCTCGGGTCGAGGCGCCAAGGCCAACCGCCAGCGTCGGGGGCCGAACGGGTTCCAGCGGAACTGCGGCTTGAACTGATAGGAGAGCGTTGGCGCCTGGCCGTCGAGCAGATCGAGATGTCGGGGCGCCGGCGTTGAGGCGGGAGCCGGGTCGATCGGCCCGCCTCGACCGGGCACATCGAGGGCCGTTGCTCGGGGATGATCCGGCCGAGCCACCCGATGTTCCAGGCCGTTGGATCCGGTCGATCCGGAATGGGCGTTCCGATGCCGGTCGTCGGGTCGCAACTCGACGCTGGCGCCGACGGTCGCCATGCCCGACCACCAGGTGAAGGCCGTGTAGATCCAGGGCGAGGTGGGGGGCGGCTCGCGATCGACGACGTCAACCAGTAGGGTCGGCTCGTGGATCCAGGTCTGGAGCCGCTCGGCTTCGGCGACCCGGATCTGACGGCCCGGTTCCAAAGTCAGCGGCCTCGACGTTCGGAGGACTCGGACTTTGCCCTTAGCCGGCTTGGACCAGGAGACGCTGACGCGGTTCGGTTGGCGGAACTGGGCATCGATCTGCTCGACGATCGGGCCGGGCGGACCCGGGGTCACGCTGATGAAGGCGGGCGGACCGGTCAGAGTTTGCCCCTCAGCGTCGAGGAACTGGGCAAAGACGGCATAGTGGTAGAGCCGGTCGTTCTCGAGACCGACCTCGTGGAGGTAGTCCAGGCCCGAGCGGACCGGTGTGCCGTCCTCGGGCGACTGGGGCCGACCGGCGAGCTTGCGGACGACCCGACAGAACATGGCGTCCTGGGGCGGTGTCCAGGTCAGATGGACCTCGCCGTCGTCCAGGTCAGCGCGGAGGTTCCGCGGCCGGCCCAAGGCGACGATCGGGCCAGCCACGGCCGCCGTAAGCGAGGTCCGGCCGTTCCTCGAGGCGTAGACGGCATACCCGACCCGACGACCGTGCGGCGCATCGGCGTCGTGGAAAACCGCCTCGATCGTCCGCGTGACGATCCGGCCATCGTTGGGCGTCCGCGGATGGACCTCCGGCTTGCGCACGATCAGGAACTCGATCGGGCCGAGGCCGTCGGAGATCGGCGATGACCATGTCAGCTCGATCCCGATGTCGGCGCGTCGGAGGTTCAACGCATGGGGCGGATCGGGCGGGCAATGGTGGAGGCCGTTGCGGGCCTCGGTCGAGTCGCGAACGATCGTCAGGCAATGGCGGTAGAGCCGACGCGCTTCGGCCGGATCGGAGACCGATGCGCCCTCAGCCCGGGGGATCAAGGCGGCGGCCTTGCGAAGCTCGGCCTGGATCGCCGAGCGCGTCTGGACCAGTTGCAGGTCGTTGGGGTCCTCGCGTTGTTCCCAATCCTCGAGGGCGGTCTGGGCAGCTTGCAGGTTACGGGCCTGGAGTTCGCGCGTGCAGCGGTCGCGGGCCTTGTCGCGCTCGGCCATCCGCTGCTTGACCAGGTCGTGCGCCTTGTGGAGCCAGGTCATCCTCGAGGCGTAGGGCAGGACGCGATCGAGGTGCTCCAAGGCCCGAGCGTACTGGCGGGCGCGGAGGGCGATCTGAGCCAGGTCGCGGTGGCGGACCACCGGCAGGCGATGCTCCTGGCGAAACCCGCAGCGACAGCGACGGCGATCGACCCGATGGGAGATCCGGCAGGACGGACAGGTCCACCAGAGCGGCTCGCCGCAGTGGCGACAGGTCGGTAATGGACCGGGCCGACCGCTCTTGGGCTTGGCGATGTTCTCGTTGAAGCCGTGGCAGGAGCGGCAACGGGTCAAGGCAACGCGTTGCGAGGCGGGAACTTGCGGGAGGGCCACATCGACGGGCAGGCTGCCCAGCCGGACCACGCCGAGCCGCGTGCAGACGCGTTGGATGACCTGATCAGCGCGATTCGGCGAGATCCCGGTGGCCCGCGCGTGCTCGACGAGCGCTTCAAACGTCGCGTCATCGAGACGTGGCAGGCCGTTGACGGCGAAGCTTACGGCCGACTCGAACTCGGCGTCGGCGCGCGACTCCAGGGTCGCGTCGTAGCGTCGACGCGCGTCGGGCGCGACCAGGTAGGTGTTGGCGTAGGAGACCGCCTCGAGCCAGGCCGTCTTCTCGGCGGTGACCTGGCTCTTCTGCATCCATCGACGGCGGACGGCCGTGATCGCCGCCAGCAGCTCGCTCCGAGGCGCATCGCGCGGCAGGTTCAGCATCGCATAAAGGTGCTCGAACCCGAGATGGTTCAGGACCAGTTCGATCTGTCGGGCCGAGGTCGGGTCGAGCGCGTCGTCGCCGAACTGGAGCGTCTCCTCGTCGTCGATCGGATTCTCGTCCGGCGCGGTCAGCATCGGGCTGTCGACCAACATCCGGTCCAGGACCGCGCCGTCGACCCCCAAGCCTTGGGCCTCGGCGGCCAAGGCCCGACGATCCGCCGCGTTGAGGCCTCCACGCGCCGATCGGAGCCGGACCAGGACCTCCAGCTTCGCGATCCGCGTCTCCTCGGCGGCGCGCTGCTCGGCGAACAACTCGGCGTCGTAGGCCTGGCGGACGTCCTCGTCGCTCAGCAACGTCCGTCGGATCTGTGGGATCTGATCAAGATACGATTGGTACTCGTGCTTCTTCTTCGGGTTGCGCGTCCCGGCCGACCAGATCGGTTGGCATGCCGCCAACGCCCGCTCGATCGACGCGCGATCGGCGTCGGGGGCGACTCCCAGGATCTCGTAGTAGTTCGGCACCATGAGCAGGGGCCACCGTCGGTCAGGGATCGTTGTGGGTCACGGTTGAGCCGCGAGACGTCGGGCGGGCAGATCCTTCGAAGGACGAGACGATCATCGGTCCGAGGCGGGATCAACGTCGGCCTCGGTCTCGGCCTCCGCGTCCGATCGGAACGGGTCGAGTCCCGAGCCTTCCGACGGCTCCCAGTTGGCGACCGGCTCGCGGAGCAGCTCGGGCACCGGCAAGCCGGCTAACACGTAGCAGTAAGCCGTCACACCACGCAGATCCTCCTCGTTGAGGACGTCGGCGAATCCCGGCATCGACCCGTCGGCACTGCCCTCGACCACCAGTCGGTAGACGTCGCGGGGGTCGTCGCCGATCGACCAGTCGCCCCGCGTCAGCATCCCGCCCGGCGTGCTCGGGTCGCCGTGGCAGTTCAGGCAGCGGTCGTAGGCGATCTGGTGGGCGCGGACCAGCCAGGCGTCGGTCATGATTCGCGACGGCGGCGGCGGCACCTTATACTGCGTCAGGTTCACGTAGATGACGACCAGCACGAGCGTGGTGCCGACGATGGCGACGAATGCCCAGGGGGGTATCGCGCGGGCGGTTGAGGTGGTTTGGGAATTCGCGGTCGGGTCGATCGCGTCGGACACGGGACGACGTCCTTCGAGGGGGCCAGCGGGCGAAGTCGGGCGGAGCACGGTCGTCCGGATCGATCTCGAAGGCCCGAACCGAAGCCGACCGCACCCTTCTAGTCTACTCGGCCGGGAGGCCGGTTGCCTTCGCCGAACAGGCCGCGCCGATGAGCCCGGCCACCTCGGTCATGGCGATCGAACCGTCCGGGGACTCGGGGGACTTGGGTCGTGGACCGTCGGCGATCAAGATCGGTCGGTCGCGCGGATCGGTCGCCGCCAGGCCATGACTGCCAAGGACCAACCTCGGGTCGAGCGGGATGACGTCCATCAGCATCCGGAACCCGAGCTTCTTTCGGAGCAGCTTGGTGGCGACCCGGAACATGGGGACCTTAAACCGCGGGTCGAGGAACATCTCGCAGGGGTCGAAACCCGGCTTACGATGGATGTCGACGGTCCTCGCGAAGTCCGGCGCGCGGGCCTCGTCGAGCCAGTACGGATAGGCGAACCAGGCGTCCGGCTCGGCCAAGGCGATCAGCTCGCCGCTCCGAGGGTGGTCCAGGCCGATCTCGATCCGCCCTTCCCCTTCGACGACCGTCGCCACTCCGGGCAACGCGCTGAGTCGCTGCCGGACTTCGGGGCGGATCGCCGGGTCCTCGACATAGACATGGGCCAGTTGGTGGTCGCAGACGGCGAAGGCGCGGCTGTTGAACGTGTCGAGCACCTCGCCGAACGGGCCGTCGCGCACCTGGAGCCAGCCCTCACGGCGCAATGCCTGGTTGATCAGGACCGGCCGCGACACATCAACGTGGCCGTACTCGCTGACGACCCAGACCCGCGCTCCGTGCCGCTCGGCGGCCTCGAGCAGCGGAGCGCACGCCTCGTCGAGTTCACCGACCAATCGGGGCATGTCGACCGCCGACGGGCCGTGCCGCTGAGGCTCATAGTCCAGGTGCGGCAAGTAGACGAAGCTCAGATCGGGCCGTTCCTGTTCCAAGAGCCACGCGGCCGATCGGGCGATCCACTCGGTGCACGGCAGGCCCGCCCGAGGCCCCCAGAAGGTGTGGAACGGGAAGACGCCGAGGTCGGCCTCCATCCGATCGGTCAGTCCCTCGGGCGTCCCAGTGATTCCGAAGGCCTTCGAACCGTCAGCGCCGTAGTGGGGCTTGGGCGTGACGCTGAAGTCGACGGCGGCCCCTTGGTTGAACCACCAGAACAGTTTGGCCACGCGGAAGGACGGGCCACGCTCACGTCGAAGGTGTTCGTAGATCGGGGTCGCGTCGATCAAGCGGTTCGACTGCTGCCAGAACCGGACCTCGCCGGTCTCGCGATAGAGCCAGCCGTTGGCCACAACCCCGTGAACCGTCGGCGCTTCGCCGGTCAGCATCGAAGCCTGCGCCGTGCATGTGACCGCCGGTAAGACCTCGTGCATTGAGGTCGACCAACCCCGCTCGGCCAGAGCGCGAAGCCTAGGAGCATGCTCCATCAGCCGTGGAGTCATCCCGACCGCATTAATCACAACCAGCGGCTCAGAATCTGAACCGGTGGAGGGGCCGACACCCACGTTCATGATCATCGTCTCCGCAAAGCCTGCCCTGGCATACGGAGACGTTTGAAAACGATCGGGTTCATCCTCAAACTCATGAGGAGTGAATGAACCGATCCGGCCGAAGAGATCCCCGATGGCCAACACGAGGATGAAGAAGTTGCGGCGGCAGGAATCGAACCTACGACCTCCAGGTTATGAGCCTGGCGAGCTAACCGCTGCTCCACGCCGCATCGGAATGGTAACGGCGGACCCCCGCGAAGTGAACCCCCCCATCGCATTTCTCTCGGGAAACCTTCCGGGACCCGGATATCGGCCCGCCCGAACAGGCGTCGACGCCCGCGCGATCACCGATGCAAACCCTTCCCGATCCAAAGGCCATCGAGTCGGAACCGAGTCCCCGTTCCCATCCTGTCTTCGTCAACAAAACTGCCTAACTCCGTATATATCAGACTTCCATTGCGTACAAAACAACTCATGACTTTGTCGCGTATTGCGGCTCCCAGCCACCCTTGACAGGCTAACGGTCGGGCCGCAGCGCGGCGTCCGTGACAGACTCGTTCGTCCGACCACGACCGATAGAGCATTCGACATACGAACCCAATTTTATTTTGATATTCAAATACACACAAAATAATATATTCCTGCCTCTCATTTAATCCGTCGCGACCGAACCTACTCAGGGGAAGGAATCTGACCGCCACCCTCGAATCGAGCCGCAGTGGGGGAGAGCCAGACCAGGCAGAGGGGTCGCTCGATTCGGCGATACCCAGAAAGCTCGGTCTCGGTGGAGTAACGCCGATGGGAACCGCCATCGGAAATGAACTCGTGGAGGGCAGCCGTCATCGAGGGAGGTGACTCGAGATCGACAGGAAGTGCATGGAAGGTGGGAACCGGATCGCGGTGGGGTCCATCGACGCCGAGTATCGTGTCCCCGCCTTCGGTTTCAAAGGTGAAGAGAGGAATGGTCCCCCTTCCCGGGTGCTCGAGGACGCAGACCCCTTCTGCCGGATCGAGACCGTCCAGTTCGAGGGGGATCGGAAGGACGAGCCGAGGATCACTGAGGTCCAGTCGATACATGATCTGATTGTAGTCGTAACGGGGTGTTGGAGTTCGGGTCCCCGAAAACGTTCGGGTGTAGGTGCCTTCGAAGTAGATGATCTTCCCCCCTTCCTCGTCAAAGAAGGGATGATGTCTCGGGTTGTAGAAACTGTAACGGTCGTGGGTCAGGATCTTCTTGGCGAAGATCCAAGGGCCCAGTGGAGTCTTTGCTTCCGCGAACCAGATCTCCCCGAGAAGTGAAGACTCCCCCATCTGTTCACAGATGATCGCGACCCAGCGCTGACGGTACGGGTTCCAAACCGTCGTTCCGCGATGGGCGAGCACTTCCCGACCCGTCTCGGGGTCACGGAGTCCGAGACGGGACTCATGCGGTTCCATGAGCCCGGCCTCGATCAGTTCGTTCTGCTGGCGTTGATCGAGTGGCGGAGTTTGCGACTTCCAACGGAATCGAAGCTCCCCGTCCGATCCACGATCGAGTTGGTGATCGTCCAACGTCGTGCCAGCGACCAAGCCGGTATACCCTTCGTAACGTTCCGGATCGGCCATGGCGTCGGGGTCGGCAGGGACCCGGACCAAGGGAAACGGATTCGCGAAGTACACGTAAGTGGTCCCATTCTCCTCAGTTCGAAGATAGGTGTGACCGTTGGGTCCGAGTGGCTGGTCGTCTTCGAAGGTGGCGACCTTGCGGAACCGCTCTTCCGAGTCGTCCCACTCCACGAGACCATGCTCATAGGTGGTTAAGGGGGGTTCGATCTTGGCATAGCCTGCGAACATGCGTTCTGTCCCATCCTCATCGACGAGCACGGTCAGACCACTCAACCAAGTGGGCCCAGGCCCCTCCAGCTTCGCCGTCGGCCGTGCGAAGCCGTTACCGTCACGAAAGTAATGCAGATCGATTCCGACTCGAGGTTCCAGTCCCCCAGCGCTCGGGAGTTCGGACCACGCTCCCGGAGTGTGAAAATTTCCGAGAGGGTAGGAGGGCCGATTGGTATCTCCCCAGAACCAATGGACCCGTCCTCGGTAGACAGTCGACAGGACGCTATCCTGCCCCACGACCTCGGCATTCATCAGGGGCTCTTCGATCGGGGCCTGCCCCCCAAGGAGCACCGTGTCGCGATAGATACCTGCGCCTGTGACCCGATAGAGACGCTCGGCAATGTTGATCCGCTCGACCTTCAGACGGGCCCGACCTCCTGGCCGCACTTCCAAGGATTTCCCCCGAAAACCGAAGCCATCCTCGGGGTAGAGGTAACCATGTCCAGAAACGTGGAAGTAGACGGATCGCCCCATCAAGTCGGGCTCGACGATCGCGACCCAGCCCTTGCTATCGGTGATGAACCGCTGGCCGTCGACGGTCGCGAGTTCCACGAGCGGAACCCCGCGCCCCGATTCTTCGTCGACGACCTCCACCCCAAACGGCTCTGGCAAGCGCGGCTCGGGTGAGCCCTCGCCAGAGCCATCCGGAAGGTGTTGACAGAACACGAGAAACGTCCAAAGAATCGTTGACATTCTGATCGGATCTCTCGGGATCGAGTCAGGGAATCTGCTCGCTGCGCGTCGCAGTCTTAGCCACCCGAGCACAGCGCTCGGTGGATCGAGACCAAAGTCTAATTAGTCTCTTGAGCCAAGTCGTCTTGGCCCACGATCCCTCGGTTGGCAATGGACTCGGCAGACGCACTCACCGCAGGCATTGGGGTTCAGGTGACGCTCCCAAGGAACTCGAGGACCGTCGGCAGTACGTTCGGCCCGCCGAGCCCGAAGCCATGGGGCGCCCCCGGCAGGATCACGACCCGATTCTGGACCCCGGCCGCGTCCAAGGCGGACCCCAGTTGCACCGCCTGCTGAGCCGGGACCAGGACATCCGCGGTCCCCTGCAGGATCAGGACTGGTGGATCCGACGGGTCGATGTGACTGACCGGCGAGGCGGCCACGAATCGGCCCGGCACTTGTTCCGGAGACCCGCCCAGGAACGGGCCGATCCGCGCGATCGTCGCGGGTCGCTGCGATACCTGAGTCCGCAAGTCTCCAGGACCATATAGGTTAATCACGCCTTGCACGCGCGACGAGACCTGACCGGGTGGCGTCGAGGCTTGCGGATCGGGCGGCAACCCATCGACGACCACCGGCGCATCGGGATAGACGCCCAGCAACGTGGCCAGGTGGCCGCCGGCCGACTCGCCGAAGGCCACGATCGCGTTCGGATCCGCGCTGAGCTCCCCCGCGTTGGTCCGGATCCAACGGACGGCCTCCTGCAAATCCTCCAAGGCGTCGGGCCAGGACGGCGAACCGGGTACAGCCAAGGCATAGTCGACGGCGACGACCAGATAGCCCGAGCCGGTCAGGACCGACGCCTGCGGACCGAACTGGTTCTTGCTGCCGTCGCTCCAACCACCTCCGTGGATAGCCAACACGACCGGCCACCCTTCAGCGGGCGGCGAACCCGCGGGCCGGTAGACGTCGAGTCGGACAGACCGACCGCCATCCTGGCGATAAACGATGTCGCGGGTCACACCAGCCGCGCCCACGGGGCCGGGGCCCGGAAGGCTCGGGATCGGGGCGGGAGTCGGTGTCGAGGGCATCACCGGGTTCGGACGGTTCGCCGCATTGACGAAGCGGAGCAGAAACGGCGAAGACGATCCGGCCAACGGTCGAGGCGTCGATGGGACCGTCGGCGCTGTCGAGGCAAATCGCTGGAAGAATGGTAATGGACCATTCGGCAGGCCCCGACCCGCGACCCCGTTCGATGGGGCGAAACCACCGAAGCGATTGGCCAAGACTCCGGGGGTCGCCGAGTCCTGTTGAGCCGGACCCACGCCTCGAAGGAACGCGAAGGCCGAGGTCGACTCGCCACTGATCCGGGAGACCGGTCGGGCCAGCAAGGCGCCCCCGAAGCGGAGTTGAACCGGACCCAGATCGCTCAACAGGACGCGCGACTCGACCACCTCAACCGTCGGAGCGACCCGACGAGTCGATCGCCTCAACCTCGAACGCGCCCCGATCCAGCCTCTGATCGACCCCGTCGCCTCGCTCATCGGTTGACCTCACGTAAAGGGTTGCCGCTGCACTGACGCGATCCGCCGAGTCAGTCTCGGCAAGATAGTAAAACTGGAGCGACAGCTCCGATGTGCGTTGCCGCACAGAGACGGCGACCTTTGTGACGCCTGATTCGGATCGCGCGGACGGGTCGGGAGACTGGTTGCGAACCCCGTTCGAGCTGTGGCAGGATGGGCAAATAGGCGTTCCGCCCTGGATCAAGAACCAAGGCCGGACACCAAGACCAGCTTTTGGTCCCCTCCACCCCCCTCTCCTACCCGAGCTTTGGAACGGATCGATCAATGTCGCGAGGTCACTCATACGAACGTCGGGAGGTCCGCAGCACGCGACGCAGTCCGAGTCGACGCCTCTCGTCGCGCCAAGGTGGCGCCGAGCGCGCGCGGGGTCGCGGTCGAATCACGGCCCGGTTCTCCCAGGCCCCGATGGTCGCTCGATCTCCTCGAGTCGACACACCAGCCCGGTCGGAGGAATCGACAGATTTTGGCCTCACGCCGGAGATCGCCCACGACGACCGGTTCGCGACCCTCTCCCGCTCGATGCAGTTGCTCCTGATGGTGATGGCCACGCTGCTGGGGGCCCATCCGGCGGTGGCCGGGGTTCGCGTCCGCAACGCGACGACGGCCTGGACCCCTGTGACTCTGGAGATCGATGGTCCCGAGTCGCGTGAGGATGGCCCGGTCAACCCGTTTCGTGACATCCGACTACTGGTCACGTTTCGCTCCGAGTCGAGCGAAGTCGTCGTGCCCGGCTATTTCGCCGCCGACGGCCGCGCCGGAGAAACCGGTGCTGAGGCCGGCGCGATCTGGCGTGCCCATCTGGTCCCCGATCGACCCGGCGTCTGGACCTATCAGATCTCGATGCGCGGGGGCAAGGACATCGCCTTAAGCGACGACCCCGAGGCGGGACGTTCGCTACCCGCCGACGGTCAGTTCGGCACCTTCTCGATCGAGCCGGCCGAACCGGGGACGTCCGGCCTGCTCGGCTACGACGGGACCCGTTATCTGCGCTTCGCCAACAGCGGTCGGCGGTTCCTCAAGACCGGCGCCGACAGTCCGGAGAACTTCCTGGCCTACGCCGAGTTCGACGGCGCCACCGTGGGCTCGGATCGGATCCGACGTCCCGGCGAAGCCGCGCCCGGCGCCAATCACGTCTATAAGCCCCACATCCCAGATTGGCGAGACGGCGACCCGACCTGGCGCGACGGTCGCGGCAAAGGGATCATCGGCGCTTTGAATTACCTCGCAGATCAAGGCGTCAACAGCGTCTATTTTCTAACAATGAACATTCGAGGCGATGGCCGCGATGTCTGGCCGTTCCTCTCTAACAACCCCAACGACCGCGATCGCTACGACTGCTCCAAGCTCGATCAGTGGGAGATCGTCTTCGACCACATGGATCGGCTCGGGCTCATGCTCCACGTCATCCTGACCGAGACCGAGAACGAGAGCCTCTTCGAGTTCCAGTCGCCCGACGGTCCAGAGATCGACTTCGCCCCGGAACGGGCGCTTTACTATCGTGAGCTGATCGCGCGGTTCGGCCACCACCGGGCGATTGTCTGGAACCTCGGCGAGGAGAACGGGGGCGGGAATCAGAACGAGGTCCAGGGGCGGTCGCCGGGACGGAGCAACACCGACGCCCAGCGGATCGCCTTCGCCCGTCGGATCCGCGCGATCGATCCCTACGATCGGCCGATCGTGGTCCACACCTACCCCGGCCAGTACGACAAGATCTACAGCCCCCTGCTGGGCAACCCCTATCTCGACGGGCCATCGTTGCAGATCGGCAACGCCCAGGATGTCCACCGACTGACCCTCGAGTGGATCAAGCGCTCAAGCCAGTCGGGTCGATCATGGTTCGTCTGCTTCGACGAGTTGGGTCCGGCCAAGGACGGCGTGCTCACCGACGCCGAGGATCCCGAGCACGATGACGTCCGCGCCTTGTGCCTCTGGGGCAACCTGATGGCCGGTGGCGCGGGCGTGGAGTGGTACTTCGGCTACCAACACCCGCACAACGACCTCAACCTGGAAGACTTCCGAAGCCGACAGCGGATGTGGGACCAGTCGCGGATCGCTCGGGAGTTCTTCGAGGAACACCTCCCATTCGCCTCCATGGAAGCCGACGACGACCTGCTCCGACTTGATCGCGGAGACGGATACGCCTTGGCCAAGCCGGGACTTCTCTATGCGGCCTATCTCAAGCCGGGCTCGCGCGGAGCGGAACTCTGGCTCCCCGAGGCCGACTACGCGATCCGTTGGTTCGACCCCCGCAACGGCGGTGACCTCGTGGCCGGCTCGCAAGCTTCTGTCACTGGCGGCGGTTTCCGAAGTCTGGGCGATCCGCCCTCGGAACGCGATCGCGACTGGTTGGCTTTGGTCCGCCTCGACGGCGAGCCCCCGGCCGAGGTCCCCGAGCCGCCCCGGCCCGAAACCCCTCAGATCTCGGGCCTGACCTGGATCGACGTCGAGACCGGCCGCGCGATCGGCCCGCTCCGTGACGGCGACGTCGTCGACCGCGCCCAACTCCCCGAGGGCATCGCGCTCCGCGCCGAGGTCCCCGAACGATCCGGTGCCGAGGTCGCGCGGGTCGTCTTCGACTGGCAAGGCACGACCAAAGCCGAATCGGTCGCCCCTTACGCCCTGGCCGGCGATACCCAAGGCAAGTTCAACCCTTTGGAATTGACCAAGGGTGCGAAGACCCTGACCGTCCGCGCCGAAGGACCGCGCGGGCCGTCCGAACCGCTGACCGTCCGATTCCGCGTCGAATGACCCCAAACGTCGATCGGTGATCCGATCTCGGAGCGAATCCAGCCGAGCTCCGACTCTCAACGCGAATGACATGTCCGATATCTTTGGATGGCTGCACGCTCCATGGCCGCAGCCATCCCCAGATCATCGACGATGATGATCCGATCATTCATCCCTTGACTTTTCGAGCGACTGTTCTTCGGGCCTCAGTTGGTTCGCCCCGTAAGGCCCAGTCGCCATTCGCCATCCTCGAGGCGATGTCACCTCGGGAAACGACCCGAGAGACGGACCGATCTGGGTGAGGCGACGATCCGCGCGTCGCCACCCCTTGCAATCAATGCTGTGACACGATTCGCATTCCCGATCCCCGTTTTGTGGCGAGGAGTCCACCAAGATCACCGCCTCGTGAGGCCCAATCACCCCATCCCCTCGCGTGACCCATACTTGCGACATAAAGGCCGGTCCGACACATGGCCTGTGGTTTCGAGTTGGGGGATGCGGCACCATGTCGTCGCAAGCGGGGTGGGATCAGTCCACCGAGCGATCGGTGAAGAACGAATCCGAGACGGTGACCATCGTTACGGGGCTCAAGAACTCCGGAGACGATGACCGTGGCGATCCTGTCACGACGGGACCCGACTCGGTCGGCCTCGATTATGGCTCCGAGCGGCTCGACATCCTCGGCCCCGAATCGGTCTGCATGACGCTCAGGAGTGTCGAACCGTCAACGCCGACAACCGATCCGCTTGAGATCGCGCCCGAGGCCGAGACGAACCTGGAGACGCCTTCCACAGGCGATCACCATGGCGATTCGACCTCGACAAATCTCGATTCGGCCGGCGTCGAGAATGGCTCCGAGCGGCTCGACGTCCTCGGCCCCGAATCGGTCTGCATGACGCTCAGGAATGTCGAGCTCTTGCCCCCGTCGGAGCCGGCCGAGATCGCGCCCGAGGTCGAGACAGACCTGTTTCTGCCCCTCCCGAGCCCGGTCAGTCCGGACCTCGCCACACGCCGAGATCCCCCCGGGTTGGCCGACTCGTGGCGGTCGTCCCTCGGCGATTCGATCGGGGGGGTCGCCGGCGCTGAGGAATGGCTCAACGATCTGAGGAACTCCAACCCGGAGGCCTCACGACGGCTGGCCGAGGCCAGCGCTGCGCTGCCGGAGGTCGGCACCGAGTTCCTGGGCTACCACCTGCTCAGTGAACTGGGGCGCGGCGCCTTCGGCCGCGTCTTCCTGACTCGGCAGAGCAGCCTGGCCAACCGCCTGGTCGTGCTCAAGGTCGCCGCCGACCTCGACGGCGAGACTCAGACGCTGGGCCAACTGCAACACACCAACATTATTCCGATCTACTCGGCGCACCGGTCCGGGCCGTTCCAGGCCTTCAGCATGCCCTACTACGGCGGCACGACCCTGGCCGATATCATCGATGACCTCGGCGATTCCGATTCGCTGCCCCGATCCGGTCGAGGCCTCGTCGGCTCGCTCCGGGACCGAAGCGCCCGGACCCGCAAGCGTCTGCTCTCCTCGCCCTCACTGCGTTCGACGGCCTGGGGCGAGTCGACGGCCATCGTCAACCAGCTCAAGTCGATCATTCTGGATTGCCGCGAGCAGACCGCCTCGGCGACCCACTCGATGCTGGCCGGGATGAGCTATCACCACGCGGTCCTCTGGATCGTCGCCGGACTGGCCGACGGCCTGGCGCACGCCCATCAGCGCGGAATCCTGCACCGCGCCCTCAAGCCGGCCAACGTCCTGCTCTCCGCCGAAGGCCAGCCGATGTTGCTGGACTTCAACCTCTCGACCGATGTCAAGTCGCACGCGGCGCTGACGTCCGCCTCGATCGGCGGCACGCTCCCATACATGGCTCCGGAGCACCTCGAAGCTTTCCGCGACGGAAAAGGCTTGCCCGACGAACGGGCCGACATCTACTCGCTGGGCATCATCCTCTTTGAGCTGCTCACGCGCTGCTCGCCCTACCAACGCAGCTTTGACCTGCCCATGCTCGAGGCGATCGAGCGGATGATCCAAGACCGACGTCGAGGACCGACGCCGCTGCCTCTGGACGACCCCCAGTTGACCCCGGCGATCCGATCGATCGTCAACCGTTGCCTGGCCCCTGACCCCGCTCGACGCTATCGCTCGGCCGAGGAACTCAGCGACGACCTGAACTGCCAACTGGAGTACCGGCCCCTCCGCCACGCGCCGGACCGCTCGATCCCCGAGCGCGTCGGCAAGTGGGTCCACCGCCATCCCAAACTGACCAGCCCGACAATTCTGATCGGCTGGCTGATCGGGGCGTTGTTGAGCCTGGTCCTGGTCGGCCTGGCGCTCCACCACGGGGATCAACGGCGGACCGAGGCCCGCGTCGCGTTCCAAGACTTCGGCGAAGACCTCAAGACGGCCCGACTGTTCCTCAACACCGAAGGGGTTTCGCCCGAAGATCGACGGCTCGGCATCAAGGCCTGCCGAGACGCCCTGGCCCGCTACCGTGTGCTCGATTCGGAGACTTGGGTCGACTCCCCACGAGTCTCCTGGCTGAAGCGTTCCCAACAGGCCACGCTCCTGGAGGGCCTGGGCGAACTACTCTGGCTGTTGGCCCGTGCCAACATGCTCGACACGCATGATCGCGAGGCTCCGACCACCGAGACCGCGGAGTCCGACCGTCCTCGAACGGTCGAAGCCGAATCGGCCTGGGACCTCGCCTCACAGTTGAACATATTGGCCGAACGCTGTTATGCTCCGGACGCGGTCCCGTCGACGGTCTGGTCCCAACGCGCTGAGTTGGCGCGCGGCCAAGGTGATGCGGACCGCGCGCAGCTCTGGCAGGAGCGGGCCGACCAAACCCCGACCCGGACGGCCCGCGACCACTACCTCGCCGCCACCGAGCACGCCGTCCGCGGCCGATACCGCGAAGCCCTCCCGCTGCTCAAGACGGCCACCCGGCTCGATCCGGAGTTCTTCTGGGCCTGGTTCGTCCGAGGCGTCTGTCACGCGCAGTTGAGCCAAAATCACGAAGCCTTGGCCTGCGACAACGCCTGCATTGCCTTGCGACCCCACTACGGCTGGTCGTACTACAACCGAGGCCTGACCCAGCTCCGCCTCGGCCACCATCTTGAGGCCATCGACGACTTCGATGCGGCGGCCGAAACCCTGGGCGTTCGGTCCGAACTCGACATGAACCGGGCCCTGGCCCACCACGGCCTGGGCCGACACGACCAGGCGATCGCCGACCTGACCACGGCCCTGAGTCACGGTGCGCCGAAGGCCCGAACCTACTTCATGCGGGCTCGGATCCGCGAGGACGCCGGCGACACGCAAGGGGCCGCTGAAGATCGCCAGCGCGGCTTCCGCTATCCGCCACGCGATGCGTTGGGGTGGACCACCAGAGGCTTGGCCCGGATGTCCAGCGAGCCCGAGGGCGCCCTGGCCGACTTCGAGGAGGCCCTCTGACGCGATCCCGAGTCGCTGCCGGCCCGGCAGAACGCCGCCCATGTGTTGGCGCAACGCCTGGACCGGATGCCCGAGGCAATCGCCCAGCTCGACCAGGTCATCGGACTCTATCCCGACTACGTTCCGGCCTGGAGCGGTCGGGGGATCCTTCAGGCTCGCTTGGGACACCGTCAGGCCGCCCTCCGCGACGCCGAGGAGGCCCTCCGACGCGACGCCTCGCCACCGATCCTCTACCAAGTCGCCGGCATCTACGCGCTGACCTCCAAGGATCAGCCCGAAGACCGCCTGCAGGCCTTCCGGCTCCTTTCCATCGCGCTGCGGGCCGGCTTCGGCTGGGACCTCATGGAACTCGACCCAGATCTCGATCCGATCCGCGAGGATCCCCGCTTCGACGAGATCATCTCGGCCGCCCAGGCCCTCGAGGTCGCGCCGGGCCGACAGACCCACCCCCAAACCAACGCTTCGTCACGGAATGAGGAGAGATGACATGTCCACTTCCATGAAGTCGCCCAAAAACCAGCTCTCGGCCTATGTCAAATGCTTCGACTCGAAGACTGTTCCCGAGCCGACGCCGGAGTTGGCCTGGGACGTCCTGGACCAGTTCGCCCAAAATCTCCAGAGCGAACAGGAGACGCGCGGACAGATCAAGCTTAGCCTCCGCGCCATTCGCAAGGCGCTAAGGGCCGACCTGGTCTACTGGGATCCCGGCCAATCCGAGGAATCGCCGATCTGCTCGGGATCCACCGACGTCACCGCCTCTTGGTGTCAACAATTGACCAAGTATTTGCTCGCCGAGACGCCCGGTGTCGACGGGCAATTGCTCCGCTCGCAGATGCAGGGGACCCGAATCAGCCTACAGCCCCAGCCTCAGAGCACCGCCATGGTCCGGATCAGCCGTTCGCAGAACAGTTGGATCACCGCGGTCAACTTCGAGACCAACCGCGCTTTTCAGCCCATCGACGCCCAAGTCATCGGCCTGGCCCGTCGGCTTCTCTTGAACCACCGCCACAACCTCCACGCCCACGAGTCGCTCCGCCAGACCCTCTTCGGCATGATCCGCTGCCTCACCGCCGCGATCGATGCCAAAGATCCCTACACCTGTGGACATTCCGAGCGCGTCGCTCGGATCGCCCAGCGACTCGGACACCAGTTGGGCCATAGCGCCTCGATGTTGAGCGACCTCTACCTGGCGGGACTGCTCCACGACATCGGCAAGATCGGCATCCCCGACTCGCTCCTCCGCAAGCCCGGGCCCCTGACCGACGACGAACGGATCTCCTTCCAGGAGCACACGCTCATCGGCGACCGGATGATTTCCAGTATCAAGCACCTCAAACACCTGCGATCGGGCATCCGCTCGCACCATGAGCGGGTCGACGGCGAGGGCTACCCCGACAAGATCGGCGGCGATGAACTGCATGTGCTTCCCCGGATCCTCGCCGTGGCCGACTCGTGCGACGCCATGATGAGCGACCGCCCCTACCGACGCGCGTTGAACGCCGTTCGGATCGAGTCGATCCTCAGCGATGGGGCCGGCAGCCAGTGGGACGAGCAGGTCATCTCCGCCTTCTTCCAGTGCCGGACCGAACTGTACTCGATCTGCCAACGCGGCCTGGGCGAGTCGGTCGCCCGCGCTGTCGCTCACGCTATCCAGCTAGAGCCACCCCCGTTTCTAGCCAGTCGCGCCGCGCTGACCTGAACGGGAACCAACTCGGAACAAGTCATCGATCACGCTTAACAGAGACTTCGTTTCTCAATATCAGAACAGCGGAGCGATCGCATGCACCCTCACAAGCTCAGTTTCAAACCGGCATCGACCGGGCTCGAATCCTTGGAAAGCCGGATCGTCCCGACCAACTGGGGCTACCCTTGGCCCACGCCCGAAGCCTTGACCATCAGCTTCGTGCCCGACGGAACCGCCGTCGGTACCCAGACCAGCGAACTCTTCCACGTCATGGACGAGACCCAGGACTCCGACTGGCAGACCGAGCTGCTCCGAGCCGTCCAGACCTGGTCGGCCGTCAGCACCATCGACTTCTCCTTCCAACACGATTCCGGCGACCCGCTCGGGATCTCCGGCCTGATCACTGGCTCCTCGCGATACGGCACCATCCGCGTGGCCGCCTATCCGATGCCCACCGACGTCATCGGCATCTCGATCCCCTTCGAACCGTCCGGAGGAACCTGGGCCGGGGACGTCGTCCTCAACAGCAACTTCCTCCGAGACTCGAACCAGGTCGAGGACTTCGATCTCTACACCGTCTTCCTCCACGAGACCGGCAACATCCTCGGACTGGCCGACAACAACGACCCCGACTCGGTCATGTACGCCTTCTATAACGGGGCCCACGACGGACTGGCGCCACAGGATGTCATGGCGATCCAGGACCTCTACGGGGCCAACCCCGACGACGAACACGAGGGCGCGACCGGCAACGAACGCCTCAACGAAGCCACGCCAGTGACGCTCGATGCCGGATCGGGATCCTCAGCGATTTTCGGGATCGTATCGTATTCCGATGATGTGGACATCTATCGATTCACGGCTCCGGACAGTCTGACCGGCGGAAACGACGGGGTCACGATGCACTTTGAACTCCGGACCACCGGCATCAGCCTATTCACCTCGCAGTTGACCGTCGCCGACGATCAGGGGCGTGTGCTCGCCTCGTGTCACGCACATCATCCGCAGAACGGCGATTATGAGATCGTGCTCGAAGGGCTCCAACCCGGGCATGACTACTTCATCCAGATCGAAGGCGACCCGCAATCCGAGTTGGATCCGGTCTTCAACGTCGGCGAGTACGGCCTGGTCATCTCCCGGGACGGGACCCCGACCGAGAGTCTCGATACGCTCTTCTTCGAGTCGGTCGGCTACGCCTACCTCATCCCGCTCATCAATGACGGGATGGCATTTGAAGGCTCCGATGCGATGGAGATTATCACGAGCCTTTTCCTGCCGGAAGGGACCGACCAGGAACTCGATCCCGCCCTCATCAATGCCGTGCTCGATGACTACCTGGAGTCGCACGGGGACAAGCCGTTCGACACCCAGGCCTTCGGCGACTTCGTCGGCCGTCTGCTCAATCTACCCGGCGGGCAATTCTCGATCGGGCCGGGATCCCTTACAGCCCTCTTCAACGTCTTAGACGATCGTGGCCTATTCGTCGGAGTGCTCAGCGACCTCCTCAATAACGAGCAGATTCGAAGCGTGTTCGGCGAGGCGTTCCTGGCGAGCGGCGACACCACGTTCCTGCAACAACTCTTCGATGCCGGAGCGCTTCAGGGACCGATCGACCTGCTCCTCGGAACGGGAACCCTGGATCCTCTGATCGGCGATTTGTTCGGCAACCCGGCATTTAAAGCTCATATCGCAGAGCTCCTCCAGTCTGATGACAGCAACGAAACGTTCGCGCAAGTGGCTCAATCGTCGCTCGGAGCCGACATCTTCGACATCTTCGTGCAAAACCCCACCATCCAGACCTCCATGCTCAACGGCCTCCTCTCCGGACAACTCGACCCGCTCCTGAGCTCCTTATTCCACTCCGGCACTCTCGACGGTCTGTTGTTCATGATTTGGGAACAACCCGTCACCCAAGAACTGTTCCTCCAGGCGCTCGACTCGGGGGTGCTCGATCCGATGATCCCCGTTCTGATCCCCCCCGAATATCTCTCCATGATCGAGGGGCTCGACCCCAGTGTCGCCCGCACGATCGTCCGTCAAGTGATCGATACCTCAGGGACCTTACCCTTGGATCCCGGATCACTGAGGACGATCGTGGATGAGCTTTGGGACTCCGGGATGGTCAGCCAGATCATCGGGCACTTGGTCACGACCAATCAATTTGAGCCGATGGTCGGGCATTTCCTCAAGACCGACTTCCAACTCGACGCCGATTCGATGAAGGCCTTGATCCAAGTCATCGTCGAGACTCCCGAATTGCTGTCCCTGGACGGGACTGCGATGCGAAAGATTTTCCAGGCGATCTGGACCTCGGATCTGGATCAGGACATTCAAGACATGATCTGGGGTTCGGAAACCCTCGACGGCGTTTTCGACTCGATCTTAGAGTCAGATCAAAGTGATTACATTGTCGATCTCATGTACGAAACTGGAATTTTCACCGACCTTTTAAAATCTGTTTTTGAAGGAACAATCGAGGTTCCACCCGAATTCGTGATTCAATTGATGAGTCTGTTCATCCCCGATACTCAAGGACAATTCAGCGACGCCCAGGAACTGTACTCGCTCAACCAAGCGGTCAAGGGGTCGGCCGAGTTCAGGATCGGATTCGGGATCCTCGCCGACGCCGAGACGAAATCGTACCACAAGGTGATTGCCCCCGATGCCGAGTCGGCTTCGAGGTACGACTCGCTCTACGTCTTCGCCTGGAACATCTCCGGGTCATCGGTCCAGCCGGTCCTCCGGCTCTTCGACGACCAAGGGGAACTGGTCGATTTCGTGATCACCGGCAACAAGGACGGGAGCTACCTGATCGAGTTCGGGAATTACATTCCTGGATCCGCTTACTATGTCGAAGTCACTCATTCTCAGTACCATGGCTCACCTAAGGGCGATTTCTACGCGGTCGGGTCTGGCTTCACTCCCTTCTCGACCCAGATGACCACCCTCGTCGAGGAGACGTTCCGACCGGGGAACGAAATGGTCGTGCGTTCCTATCAGACACCCGAAACCGAGATCGTCCACTGGGTCCTCTCGGCTGATCGAATCGGCGATCCCGAAATCCCTCTCGACCACGACCATTTGGTCCAGCTCGACGTGATGGATCAGCTTGGCCAGCTCGTCCATTCGACCCAAATCCCCTTGGGCGGGATCATCAACCTCGACCTCTTCCTCGAGCAGGGAACCTACGACCTCCACTTCAGCCTGCTCGACCACGAGGGGAACCCCGACGGAGCCAGCGTCGATCTCGAAAACGTAAGCTTCCAGCTCCGCGGACTGACCATGAGCGACTCGATCAACCCCTATCGCAAGGACACCACCCTCGCGACCACAAACCAACCGATCGCCCCAACGACACCGGATCACTCGCCGAGCTTCGATTTCAACGTGCAAGCCAACGCGATCATGCCCAATGCGGTCGCTGGTCAACTCGGTGTCATGACCCAAACGCCGATCTCCACGGCCTACTGGAGCGGAACGGAGGCACCCGCAACCTCCCAGACCATCGAAGTGGCCGCCGACGGTCCCGTGAGTCTGACCACAATGGCTTCCGGAACCCAAGGCCAAGGGCAGACCGAAACCAATGCCGATCCCGATCAGCCCGCGAGCTTCTCCGAGGACGATCCCGACAAAACGATCCGCCTGGCCCAACAGGATTCCCAGGAGACTCCGCTGTCGACCAAGCGGCTCGACGAGATCGCCTCCCAACTCGAGAGGCTCGCCGAGCAGGTCCACCCTCAGCAGACCGACCCAGCACGACCCGACGAGACGATCGCCCCGGTCCCGAGGGTCAACGCCAACCCGATGGTCGCCGAGGCGGAGACCGAGACCAGCTCACCGATCGCCCCAACGATCGTCCCGCAAGCACCACCGATCATCGCCGCCATCTTCGCGCCGACTATGGCGAGTGATCCGGATCTCAATCTCATCCCGGTCTCTGAGGACGTGCACATTCAACGCGGTGTCGACGCCATGTTGGCCCAGCTCCCCGTCCGAGAGATCCTGGCGGTCCTCTCGATCATGGTCGGCGTCAAGGCGATCGAAGTGATCAAGTCGCGAACGCCGGAGCGACAATCCCGGACACGTCCGACCAGGGATCCGCGCGAACGCGTCCTCCCGACCGCATAAGGTGCCTGGCATATCTCTGGCCGGTTCATGACATCGAAGGAGGGGCTTGTTGCCACGCTCGTGTTGGCGGGCCCCTCCCAGTTACCAGAGACCGTTGAAGGGGCCGAACTCTATCAAGCTCATCGACCGGACATCGTCGGGGCGACCTGCGACTTGAGGAACACCTCGACCTCCATGCGCTCGCGGGGGGTCAGCTCGAAGAACCGCTCGGCCGAGGCGTTCCCTTCACCGCCGTGCACGGCGACGGCCTCTTCCAAGGTCTCGGCGACGCCATCATGGAGATACGGGGCGGAGTCGCGGAAGCCCCAAAGCGGCGGGGTCCGCCACTCGCGTGACGTGGCCGGCGCGGCCCGAGGAGCCTGGCTGTTGTGGTCGGCCCCGGCGACCATTTGCGGGGGCGTCAAGACCTCGTCCGGGTCCTCCGACGGCAGCGGCGTGTCGATCGAGTAGGAGCCCGAGTCACCCGAATCAGCGCCCATGTCGTGGAGCGAGAGGTCGCTGAAGATGCCGCCGACGTCACCGAGGTCGGGCGTGTGGCAACTGGCACAGCCGATCCGCTCGAACGTGAGGCGGCCCGCCTCGAGCACCGCCAGCGACGCCGAGGAGCCCGGGACCTGCTGGATCGGCCGATCGATATCGCGCACGAACGCCACCAAGGTGTCGCATTCCTCAGCGGTCAAGTCGAGACCCTCGGGCCGATACAAGGGCGCTTGGGGGATCAACGCTTGATCATGGTCGGGGACCTCCAGGCCCAGTTCGACGGCACAGGCGGTGAGCACGAAGTCCTCCAGGCTGGCCGTCTGCGCCTTCCAACCGAACCGGCCGATCCGGCCGTCGGCCAGGCGGCTGGCGCGCCCACTCACCTCGGGGAACCGCTCGTCCCGCGCGTTGGCCGCGGCGATCAGGACCTCCTCGGGCAGGTCGTCGATCAAGCCTGCGCCGTAGAGCGCCGTCGTGTTCCGCTGGGTGCGAGCCAGCAGGGCCCCATCGATCACGACCTGGGAACGGGCCAGGCGCCTCGAGAGCACCTCCGAACGGATCTGCAGGCGATCCGCATTGCCGAATGTCATCGGCTGGCCCACAGCCTGGATCGTGAAGTTTTGAGGCTCCGGGAGACCCTCTACGAAGACTGGGATCCCGTTCCCTTTGATTTCTGCAGGGACGTCGGCAAGGACAAGGGTGTTGGATGGTTGAGCCGCAACGAAGCTCTCCACGTTGACGCGGGCGTTGAAGTCGATCTGCGGGACCTGTTGGGATGGGAATATACCCGGCGCGACGGGCATGACTACTCCCCCCGTCTCATGAAAGTTGACCGATGGGTCAAGTTGGGATGGGAACAAACCCGGCGCGACGGGCATGACAGGGTCGACCAACTGGGTTGAGGCCAACAGGTTTCGACGCCAAGCGGCGTAGTTCGGATCGGTGCCGAACCGGTGGACGACCACGCTGGGAGCCTTAGCGAACCCGGCGTGGTGTTCGGCCAGACGATCCCGCAACGGCGTCAACTGGCCACCCATGTAGCCGGAGTTGATGAGCACCTCGGCGTTGGCGATGCTGCTGAGGATCTCGACGTTCTTGTTGGCCGGGCCAGCGCCACCGACACCCCCTTGGTTGTGGCAGGCTACGCACGAACTCTCGTTGTAGACCGGCCCGAGGCCGTCACCGCCGTGGCTCCGCGGATCGTCGGGCAACCACTCGTAGAGGAACAACGCGCGACCGACCGCCACATCCGAAGCGGACGCCGACTCTTCGGAGTTCGTCGTGTCGAGCGCAGCGGGGGTCGAGGCGCTCAGGGGCGCCGAGAGTACCGAGAGGGCCAGAACGACGACGGCCGCAGCCGCGACGTGACCGCACGTGAATCGAATCGAGCGCGCATCTGACATGAAGGGGCCTCCTGGAGCCGATCCGTCCAAAGGGAAGTGTCCGGGACACGGGAGAGGCAGCGGAATACCCTAACGGCATCTTTTCGAAATACAAGAATCTTTTGGAGACTCAATGGTCCCGATTTTGCGCCAGATCAGGGGCCGGGATCGGCCTCGATATCGTTTCCGTCCGGGTCGCTCAGGTCCCAGATCCGGATCGTCGTGTCGCGCGAGGCGGATCCGAGCCGACGACCGTCGGGCGCGAAGGCCAGCCAGTCGACCCGATCACGGTGCCCCCAGAGGATCCGGGACCGGGCGGTTGGTTCGGATCCCTGCAAATCCCAGAGTCGGACGATCCCCGAGACCGATCCGACGGCCAAGAATCGGCCGTCGGCATCGAAGTCGAGCGCGGTGATCGCCCCACCCAACTCCTCCGGAACCAGGGTTTGGACGACTTTCCGATCCTCGAAGTTCCAGACCAGCACACGGCCCGCGATCCCTCCAGTCGCCAAGAGTCCGCGCTCCTCGGAGAACGCCAAGCACACGACGGTTGCCTGGGATCCCAGCAGCTCTCCGATCCGCTCACCCGACTGCGGATCCCAAAGGTCGACCGCGGCCGGACCGGCGAAGCGTCCCTTGATGATTGGGGAGACGAGGGTCCGGGACCGGGCGGTAGCCAGGACGTCGCCCGAATCAGAGAACCGCGCCGCCGAGATCGAACCGGTCAGGGCGACCGTTCGCTCCAGATCGATCGCCTCGGGAACCCAACTCGTCCAGGTCCCCTCCGAGGCGTCGAAGGCCGACAGCCGACTCGTGCCGGGGACGAACGTCACGAGGTCGACGCTCGAGGGCCGACCCCTCAGTTCCGGGTCCGGTTGGAGCGTCTGGCCGTCCCAACGACGGACGCCACCGAACCCGGAGCCACCGGCCAACGCGCTGCCGTCGTCGGCCACCGCGACGGTGATCACATCGCCGCCCGGACCGCCCAATCGAATGATCTCCTCGAACGTCTCGGTGTCCCAGAGCACCACCTGACCGGGTGCAACCTCGCCGTTCTCCGGATCCCCTTCGACAGGCAGCAGCCGTTGCGAGGTTCCGGTGATCAGGATCGGGGCGTCGGCAACGAGCGCCTGACTGCGGACGCGGGTCAAGGGATCGCCGCCCAGGACCGCCAACGGCTCGCCGGTGTCGGCATCCCAGATCCGGATCGTCCGGTCGTCCCCACGGCTGGCGAGCCGACCATCCGGCAACCAGAGGAGGCTCCGGACCAAGTCGCGATGGCCCCGAAGCACGAGCGCAGGATCTTCCCGGTTCCATTCCGAGGTCGGTAGAAGGTCCCCGCCCTCCGCGTTCAGGTCTTTGACCTCGATCTGGGTGCCCCGCGCGACGAACAGGCGGTCGTCCTCGGAGGCTATGGTCCAGGCGAACGGAGCGCCGGTTTCGGGGAGGTCGGCGAGGTCGACGTCGCCGACCGCCTGGCCCAACTCGAGATCCCAAATCCGGACCCGCTCAGCCTCGTCGGAGAGAGCGATCAATCGTTTGCTGTCATGAGTAAATTCTAAGCCCGAGACAACACGCCCCAAGTCGTCGAATCGGTGCTCTTCCGTCCCCGTGTCGACCGAGAAGACCCGGACGAGTCGGTCGCGCCCCGACGCCGCCACCCGACGCCCATCCGGCGCGATGGCCAGGACCTGAATCGGCTTGCTGAACCCGGTGAACTCGGCCAGCAGATCCCCCGAGTCGTCCACGATCGTGACGGTGTCGCCCGACGTGACCGCGAATCGGAGCCGATCCGAGCAGAACGCCAAGGCGTTCGCAATTCGGTCACCCAGTGCAATGGTTTGTTCCAGTTCCCAGGTGTCGACCTCCCAGACCTGGATCACCATCCCCTGCTCGTCCGACACCAGCGTGGCGATCGTTTTATAATCGCCACTGAACGCGACGATCCCAGCCTGCGCCCGTCCCGCGTCCACCAGGCCGATCGGGTCCAAGGTCCAGGATTGCAGACCGGACGGGCTCCCGGCCAACAGGGACTCGCCACCGGCGCTGAAGTGGAGGCTCGTCACCGCCCCGCCCGGATTCATGAACTCGCCTTGGGGTGTCCCGTCGTTGAAGTCCCAGAGTCGGACCTGGCCCGAACTGTCGCCGGTCGCCACGCGTTGCTGGGTCGGATCCCACGCCAAGGCCTTCACGTTGCCGGTATGGCCCACGAACTGGAGGGGGCTCAACGGACCGAAGTTCGCGTTCCAGACCCGACAGTCTCGAGGTGAGAAGGTCGCGACGGTTCCCTCGTCCGAGGCGGAGAGACCCGTCGGCGGGACCATGTGGGCTTGGGAAACGAGCGCTTCTAACCGTCCCGTCGAGGTGCTCCACCGGAGCAACTGGCCATCCTCGACAAGCGTGACGAGGCTCGAGCCGTCGGTCACATAAGCCAGATCGATGACTGGTCCGGAGTGCTCCAGCAACGCGCGGACCTCGTCCCCGTCGTCCGCATCCCAAATCCGCGCGGTGCCGTCCTCGCTCGCCGAGGCGACCTGCGTGCCACCCGGCCCGAACGCCAAAGTCCTGATCGGTCCCCGATGGCCCTCCAGGCGACGACGGACCTTCCCGGTGGCCAGGTCCCAGATCCGAATCGACCAGTCGCGTCCCCCCGTGGCCAGGAGATCCCCGTCCCCCGAGAAGCTCAGGGCCTGCACCGCGCTGGTGTGACGCGCCAGGACCGTGGGAGGATCGTCCGAGGTCAGGTCGAAGAGTCGGATCGCCGCATCGGTCCCGGCAACCCCGAGCACATCCCCGTCCGGAGCGAACGCCAAGGTGGTGACATCGGTCGAGATCAGACCGAAGCGTTTTGACTCACCGACATCATTAATGTCTTGGATTCGAACGATTCGATCCATCCCGGCAGACGCCAACCGGTTTCCACCCGGATCGAACGCCAAGGCCGTGACCGTGCCATCGTGACCGAGAAGCCCGCGCTTCCACTTGCGCGAGGATGCCTCCCAAAGGTCGATGACACCGTCGGGGTGGCCCAAGGCGATCCAACGCCCGTCCGGGCTGGTCGCCAAGGCGCTCAAGGGCTCCGATCGAGTCAAGTAGGTCAGGTCGGGGTCGGGCCGGTTGCGGTCGGGAACGATCCGTCGCAACAACGACCCCGATTGCAAGTCCCAGACCTGGAGCGATCGATCCGCCGAGGCGGTCGCCAATCTTTGACCGTCGTCGGAGACCGCCAGTCCCCAGATCGGACCCAAGTGGTCGGGCGTAAAGGCCCGGGTGATCGACCACGAGGGCATCGCGGCTGTCTCAAAGAGCTGAACGTTCCCGCTCTCGATGGGCGAGTCCAACCGGGAGAACGCGGCAACTATCTGAGTGCTGTTGGGAATGAAGGCCAGCGCCGTCAACGCCGAGGAGCCCTGCACCACCGACGATCCCTCCGAATCTTCGTCCGCCCCGAGGTCCCATCGGACAAGGGCTCCTGTCCGACCTCCCGCGACCAGCATGTTTCCTTGAGATGTATATCGGAGGACGTCGATGCCCCCACCCGTATTCTCGAGTTCCCGGATCACTTCAAACGTCTCGAGATCCCAGATCCGGATCAGGTCACCACCGCCGACCGCGGCCAACTCGGACCCATCCGTCGCGAAGGCCAACGCATGGATCCACCCCCGGTTCAACGGGAACGCCCCGATCTCCACGCCCGTTACCGGATTCCAGACCCGGACACGACCATCCTGTCCGCCACTTGCCAAGCGGTCCCCGTCGGAAGAGCGGACCAAACATGTCGCCGCTCCCCTATGTGCATCGATTACATGGACGCTCTCACCGGTGGCCACGTCCCAGATGCGGACCGTCCCGTCGACCCCCGCAGTGGCCAAACGCCCCTCGGGGAGTCGGACCATTTCCATGATCGCGCCTTGATGCCCGGTCAAACGCGCGGTGATCTCGTCTTTGCTGAGGTCGCGGACGAGGACGACCCCGTTCGCGTCACAGGAAGCCAATATGTTTCCAGCATCGTCGAGGAAACAGGCATCATGGATCTCGGAGCGATGCCCCAGGGTCGGCTCAGCCCCGTCGGCCCGCAACGTCGACGAGAGGCTCCCAATCAGGATGGCCAACCCGAACATCACCACGCGCGTAGCGGTCGGCCTCGCCATCGCGAGTTCGAGATCTAAGAACACTCCCGCCGGACGGTTCCTTGCTCGCATCGCTCTGCTCCTTTGAGGACGCAAACGCTCCAGAGTGGCCCGACTGTCGAGAAAACGCGACCAATGTAACCGGCGCCTCCGACGATTGCGATGGGCGAGTCCCTTTCCTCCACGCCGACCCCTGCTCTCGATCCGCAACGATCGTTCTCTTATACACAAACATGTTTTGGGTCGGAGACAACCGTAATGCTGAATTTTCAGCAGAACAACCTTGGCGCCGCGACCCAGACTGCTAAAATCCCAGCATAGTGCTAAATTACCAGCATGATTAATCCGGATCCCAGAGCCTACCGTTCGTTCGGAGAAGAGATCCACACTGTTTTCAGAAGGAATTAGGATACATGACCGAATCCGTCAATGATCCGTTGAGCCGTCGCGAACGTCAGATCATGGACGTGGTCTACCGGCTCGGCCGGGCCACCGCCGCCGAGGTCCGCGACGCGTTGCCCGACCCGCCCAGCTACTCCGCGGTCCGGGCCTCGTTGCGGATCCTCGAAGAGAAAGGGCACCTGCAACACGAGCAGGACGGCCCGCGCTACGTCTTCCTGCCGACGGTCCCCCGCGACACGGCCCGACGCTCGGCCCTCCGTCAACTGGTACGCACCTTCTTCGAAGGGTCGACCGCCCAGGCCGTCGCCGCGCTCCTGGACGAACCCGACTCCCCGTTGACCGATGAGGATCTCGACCGGCTTACCCAACTCATCCAACAGGCCCGCAACGAGGGACGATGACCATGGACACTCTGCTCGATCACCTCGCCATCACCGATGTCGGTCCCCGAGTCGTTGTCGTTTTGGAGACCGCTGCTCGTTTGACGTTGCTCCTTCTCCTGGCAGCATTGGCGGTCTCGGTCTTGCGTCGGGCCTCGGCCTCGGTCCGCTACCAGGTCTGGGCCACCGCCCTGGTCGTCGCCCTGACCATTCCGATCTTGGTGCTCTCCCTGCCGACCTGGCCGATCCCGATCCTCCCCGTTGCCAACGAGCTGACGACGACCGCCGTTGCTGATGCTTCAACGAATCTTCGACCAGCGACGCAGCCACTCATTCCGATTCCAGACGTCCCATTTGGACCGGAGCGAGTGGAATCCGTCAGCAATCGGAAGCTCGAACAAGTCTCGGCGCAGGCGATCGATGCCGATGCGATTGCCGATCGTCGGCCGGAGATCGAACCGGCCGCGCCTCCAACGCCCGTCGCGATAACCACAACAGTCGCGTCGGAAACCCTGACCGGATCGATAGTCCTCTGGCTCGGGATCGTCTGGGCGACCGGGGCGTCGGCCATACTCGTCCCGCTGCTGATCGGCGTGGCCCGGACCCGTTGGCTGGAGGGACGCTCGGAGCCGTTGACGTCCGACCCGCAGGTCGAGCTGGTCGACCGCTTGAGGGCGCAAATCGGCCTCTCGAGACGCGTTGCCTTGCTCCGTGGCGAGGGTGCGTTCTCACCGCTGACCTGGGGCGTGCTGCGACCGGCGATTCTGCTGCCGATCGAGTCCGCGCACTGGCCCGAGGCTCGGCTGAGGGCGGTACTCCTGCACGAGTTGGCTCACGTGAAGCGCTGGGACTGCCTGATGCAGTGGGTGGCCCGGCTGGCCTGCGCGGTCTATTGGTTTCATCCGCTGGTCTGGTGGGCGTCGTACCGGCTCCGGGTCGAACGCGAGCGGGCCTGTGACGACCTGGTCCTGCGGTCCGGCTCGCGGGCCAGCGACTACGCCGGGCATCTCCTGGGGATCGCCGCGACCCTCCGCCCGGGCCGAAAGCCGATGTTGACCGCAGCGGCGATCCCGATGGCCCGACCGTCCCAACTCGAAGGCCGATTGCGGGCGATCCTGGACGTCGGGCGGAGTCGACGGGTCGTCGGCCGAGGCGGGGCCTGTCTGCTGCTGGCGTTCGTCGCGGCCGTCGCGATTCCGCTCTCCACAGCACGACTCGGCGCGCGACCGGCCGTTGCCCAAGTCCCACAGGTCGAGCCGACCGCGTCGGTCGAAGCCGATCCGACCTCGCACTCGGAGACGATGATCGTGAGCGGTCGCGTGCTCGACCCCGAGGGCCAGCCCGTCCCCAACGCGAAGGTCGTCGTCTTCGCCCACGGCAAAGCCCTTCAGGTAGCTGCCATGCGCGGAACGCCCTCGCACGTCGTGCTGGGATCGGGTCGATCCGACGACCGTGGTCGGTTCCGCTTGGAGGCGTCGAGGACCTCGTCGAGGACCTACTACCAGGTCCAAGTGGTCGCGTCAGCTCCGGGGTTTGGGCTTGGCTGGTCCGTCATGAATCCCGACGCTGAGTCTCCCTCTATCGATCTGGCGTTGCGGACCGAACAGGTGATCGAGGGCCAACTGGTCGATTTGCAGGGGATGCCCGCGCCGAACGTGGATCTTGAGGTCGGGAGCATCGGCATCATCCTGGAAGAGATCGGCTCCTACGACGGCATGAACCCATGGAATGGCGTCCCCAAACAAATGGATGAGATCTGGCCGGAACCGACGAGAACCGATGACGACGGTCGATTCCGCCTCAACGGGATCGGTGGGATCGGTCGCGGGATCGACGTCGGCATTCAGATCGACGATCCGCGCTACGCTCGACAACGACTGACGATCCATATCGAGAACGAAGACAATCCGAAGCAGGTCGCGCTGCCGCTGGAGCCGGCGATGATCGTCGAGGGCCGGATCACCTCCGGTGACACGGGCGAGCCGCTCGGCAACACGATCGTGAAGGTCGGCTCGGGAGACAATAGCTACAACGCGTTCGCAACCTCCATCTTCCGCACCGATGACGATGGCCGGTACATCGCCAACATCAGGGCTGGGACCTATGTTGAGGTGCAAGTCTACCCGCCATTGGGATCGCCCTACCTCATCACTGCACGGAAGTTGAAGGGCGATCCGAACGTGGTGCGTCGACAGATCAACGTGGAGGTGCCCCGAGGTGTCCTGATCAAAGGGAAGATCAGCGAGCGGGGGAGCGACCGTCCCGTATCCGACGCCATCGTTTTCTACGAAGGTGGCCGCTTAGGCATTGTCGATGTGGATGAAGTCGGGACCATCGCGGGATGGATGGCCTCCGTCTCAGCGGGTCCCGACGGACGCTACGAGATCGCCGTCGAGCCGGGCATGGGTCGCTTGCTGATCTACGGCTCCGGCGGCGAGTATGTCCACGACGTCCGGGGCTACTTCGATCACCTCGGGCGGCGGTCTGGTGGCGAACGCCTGTACGCTCACGCCTTCGTCCCGTACGGAGTCGCGGCCGACTCGGGATCGACCGACATCGACATCGCGTTGCAACCTGGCAACACGCTGGTCGGCCGAGTCGTCGGACCCGAGGGCCAAACCGTCGACCAGGCGGAGATCATCACCACGCTCTCGATCTCGCCGTTTCACTCCCATTGGCGCGGTGACTACACGATCCCCGTCCGCGACGGCCGTTTCGAACTGACGGGGATCCCCGACGATCGCTCGGTTAAGTGCTCGTTCCTGGATGCCGAGAACGGTTGGGGGACCACCATCGATGTCGATGCCGCCATGGCCGCGGAAAGTCCCGTGACCGTGACGCTCCAGCCGTGTGGGACCGCGACGGCCCGGATCGTCGACGACCAAGGTCAGCCCCTCAAGGGACGTCTCCTCAGACTGCACATTGTTGGAACTCCGGGACCCGGCAGCGATTCGAGTAGCGTGTCATTGACCGTCGAGGAGCGGAAGATGTTCCGCGCCGACGAAGAGCTGTACGTCAACGTCGACCGGCGGAACTACTGGGAAGGACCTCGATCCGACGCTGAGGGTCGGATCACGCTGCCCTACCTGATCCCCGGCGCCACCTACCGGATCTACGAGTATACCCCGGAGATCGACAAGGACGCCTTCCGCTGGCGCGACTTCTCGGTCGAGGCCGGTCAGACCCTCGACTTGGGCGATGTCCGCACCCGAGGATCGTGATCGAAGAAATCGATCTGAAATCGGAGCATCCGAATCACCGAGAACCATGCCACATAAGGATCTATTTTCCAATGCCGACGACTTTGCGTCTCCGCGACCCGTGGGCTCCCTACGAGCCCACGGAGGCCGACCCTTGGGACCTCCGCAAGGTGGCCCACCTCCACCGGCGCGCCGGCTTCGGCGCGACGTGGGACGAACTCCAACGCGACCTGGAGCGAGGCCCCACCGCGAGCATCGACGGCCTGCTCGACCCGCCGCCGCCCTCGGACAACGAGCGTAGGGTCGTCGAGGCGCTCCAACGCGGCGCCGTCTGGGCCACTGACATCCAGCGGCTTAAAGCCTCTTGGTTGTACCGGATGCGGTTCGGTCACGACCCGCTCCGCGAGACCATGACGCTCTTCTGGCACGACCACTTCGCCACCAGCAATCTCAAGGTCAAAAGCGTTACCGCGATGGCGGAGCAGGTCGAGATGATCCGCAAGCACGCCCTCGGCCCCTTCGACGCCCTGCTGCGGGCGATGATCGCCGACGACGCGATGCTCGTCTGGCTCGATGGCGGGTCGAGCAAGAAGACGCGACCGAACGAGAACTTCGCCCGCGAGTTCCTCGAGCTGTTCACGCTCGGCCCCGGCCATTACACCGAGGTCGACATCCGCGAGGCCGCTCGAGCCTTCACCGGCTGGACCAGAGGACGATTTCGGAGCACACCGAACGACCTCGATCCAGAGTTCGTCTACGATTCGACCGACCACGATGATGGCTCCAAGACGTTCCTGGGCCAGACCGGGCCTTGGGAAGCCCTCGACATCGTTCGGATCACCCTGGAACAACCCGACGCCGCTGAGTTCCTCGCCGCCAAGCTGTACCGTCAGTTCATCGACGAATCGACCGAGCCGACGCGGGAGCTTCTCGAGCCCCTAGCCCACACGTTGCGCTCGGGCGGCTATGCGATCGCCAAAGTCTTGGAGATGATCCTCCGCTCTCGTCTGTTCTTCTCGGCGAAGGTCCATCGTCGTCGCGTCAAGTCACCGGTTGCGCACAGCCTCGGCCTGGTCCGGATGCTGGAGATCCCACGCTCGGACCTCAACCTGCTGATCGTCACGGCGGCCTGCGACCGCCAAGGCCAAGAGCTGTTCGCCCCACCCAACGTCGATGGTTGGCCCGGCGGCACGACCTGGATCCAGAGCGCCTCGCTGTTGGAACGGCTCAACTGGTCCACCGACGTCATCTGGGGCAACCCCGAATACGGCCTGCCCCCCTTCGACCCGATCGCCTGGGCCACCTCCCGAGGATTGGCCCCCGAAAACGGCGCCGGAGCCTTCGCGACCCTCCTGCTCCAAGACGACCTCGACCCCAAAGCCAAAGCCCTCGTCCTCGAGGCGGGGCGCGCTGGTTCTCCCGACGGGCTCCGCAAGGCCCTCCAGCGCATGCTTCACGCGCCGGAATTCCAACTCGCCTGAATCGGCACATCCTCACAACTCAGGAGATTCGAACATGCCGACAACCCGCCGCGAACTGCTCCGCCTTGGCCTGGGCGGCTCGACGCTCTTGTCCTGCGGGACCACCGTCCCGACCTTCCTGGCTCGATCCGCCCGCGCTCTGGACGACGGGTCGGGATCCCAGCCCGACCGGCCGATCCTCGTCGTCGTGCAACTAGAGGGGGGCAACGACGGCCTCAACACTGTTGTCCCCCACGCCGATGACATCTACCAACGGAGCCGACCGCGTCTGGCCCTGAAAGCCAAGGCGCTACACGCCATCGACGATCACGTCGGTCTGCACCCGTCGCTCGACAGCTTGGCGCCGCTGCTCGAGGACGGTCGCCTGGCGATCGTCCAGTCGGTCGGTTACCCGAACCCCAACCGCTCGCACTTCGAGTCGACGGCCATTTGGCAAACCGCTCACCTCGAGCCGGCCCTCGAATCGTCCGGGTGGTTGGCGCGCAGCCTCGACGCCGCCCCCACGATCGACGGCAACGACGCACCGGCCATGCACATTGGTGACGAAGCGTTGCCACAAGCCCTCCGTGGCGGTCGGCAACACGTCCCTTCCCTATCGAGGATCGAGGAGTTCCGTCGGCGACTGGGACCGCCCAACTCGATCGGCGCCGACGAGCAGCGCACCGCCCTCGATGCGATCGCCGCCCGTGGCCGGGACAGCGCGAACCCACTCTTGCAGTTCGTCGCGCGCAACAGCCTGGTCTCCTACGCCAGCAGCGCGCGGCTTGAGGAGATCCTCCGCGACGAGCCCGGCCTCAACGGATACCCCGAGCAATACCCCCTGGCCCGTCAGCTCGGGGTGATCGCTCGCCTGATCCGCGCCGGCTTGGACACCTCGATCTACTACGCACGCCTGGGAGGCTTCGACACGCACGCCGACCAGCGTGACCGGCATGCCTCGCTGCTCGGCCAATTGGGCGGTTCGCTCCGGGCCTTCCTGGACGATCTGGATCGCAGCGGCCTCGGGGACCGGGTGACGGTCCTGGTCTTCTCCGAGTTCGGCCGTCGCCTCCGCGAAAACGACAGCGGCGGCACCGATCACGGCACGTCGGCGCCGGTGCTCCTGCTCGGTCGTCCCGTCGAGGCCGGGCTCTACGGGACGCACCCCGATCTCAGCGACCTCAAGGACGGCGATCCCAAGCACGCGATCGACTTCCGTCGCCTCTACGCGACCCTGCTCAAAGACTGGCTCGGGATCCCACCCACGCCGGTCCTGGGCGACGGTTTCGATCCGTTACCGCTGCTGAGCACGTGATCGCTTCGCTAATCAATTGCAATCGATCACATCATGGAACGAACGGATCGGTCGGGAAGCCGTGATCGAAGGCTCGGTCGAGGAGGCGTCGAAAGTCGTCGCGTCGTCGGATCGGGGAGAACGCGGAATCCTGCTTGATCCGGTTGGCATCGGTCCAACCGGCGTCGAGGGTCTGACCGAGCGTCGCGACGGCCTCAGCGGAGACTTGGTCGCGGAAGCCGGGAGTTGGATCGCCGAGGGTCGTCTCCGACGGCGACGCGTCGTCGAGGCAGAGCGCCAGCTCGCGGGCTCCCAGGAATAGTTCGGCCGGGTCGTCGGGCCAGAAGCCGATCCGATCGCGCGTCACCTCGGCGGCTTCCTCGAATCGTTCGAGGACTCGGAGGCCTTCGGCCAGTCGCCGGTGCTGCTCGTTCAGGAAGCGGCGGAACTGGATGTCCTGAAGCGCGAACTCGAAGACCGGGCGTTGAACATCGATGGCCTCCGCATATCGTTTAACGGCCTCGTCGTGGTTTCGCTCCACAGTGTAAGTGGAACCTAAGGTGCTGATGGCCTGACCGAGTAGGCATCGGTAATCAAGCTGCTCTGAGTATGCCTCGACGAGTTCCTCGAACAGCGAGACAGCCGGGTCGAGCGCTTCGCGGGCCGCTTCCGATTGACCCAGGACGGCCAGCAGTTCGCCGAGGTTGGTCCGGCTCGACGCGAGGACCTCACGATATTCAGGGACTTCGGGGTAATCGTCGGCCAGGCGTTGGTACTGATCCACGGACGCTCGAAACGCGGAGAGGGCGCCCGAGGTGTCCCCGGTCTGCATCAACACACTACCGAAATTCATCGATATCGAGGCGAGGAGATCGTGATAGTTGGGCACATCGGGGTGGTCGTCGACCAAGCGCCGACAAACGACCATGGCCTGACCGAACGCGTCTCGAGACCCGCTCGTGTCGTTCATGTAAAAGAGCAGCACCCCAAGATTGATGTAACTGCGAGCCAGGCCGTCGCGGTAATTCGGGACGTTCGGCTCATCCTCGACGAGTCGGCTGTTGGTCTCGATGGCCTCACCGAAAGCTCTGCGCGATTCGCTCGGATCGATGGCCGTCAGGAGGTTACCCAGGTTGCTCCAGCTCGTCGCCAACTCATGTTGATATTGAGAGGAATCCGGATGATTCGCAACGAGCCCTTGATAGATTGTGACGGCCCGGCGATAGGCTTCGCGTGCTTCAGTGATCTCTCCGTTGGCACGATGAAGGATGCCGAGATTATTGTTGGTTCCGGCCAGCCCGGCTCGGTAATCATCGACCTGCGGGTGGTCATCGACGATCTCCTGATAGATCGCGATGGCCCGAAAGTAGGCATCGAACGCCCCCTCGGTATCCCCCCGTCGGCGCCTGCTGTGACCAAGGTTCTGCAAGCACTTCGCCAGGTCAGCCTGATCCCTGGGATTGTCCGGCCGGAGGGCAATGACCGTCTTGTGTGACCCGATCGCCTTGTCATAGGCCTCGATCGCGGCCTCGTAGTCGCCCAGATCGTCCAGGACCGAGCCCAAGCCCACGAACCCGTTGGCCAGACCATCGTGATGGTCGGCGAGATCGGGCCGCTCGTCGACGAGCCTCCCGTAGAGTTCGACCGTGGCCTGGTACTCGCGACGCGATTCCTCGTAACGGCCGAGGGTTTGGAACAAGCGTGCCAAGTTGGTCCGGCTCGCGGCCAGGAGCATTCGTTCCTTTGGGGTCGGATCGGGTTCGGCGGCCAGTTCGGCGTTGAGCTTCTCGTAGAAGTCGCGGGGACGAGCGAGCAGGGTCTCGATGAGGTCGGGCGGGAGGCGGTCGCGTCGGATCGCCTCGGCATTGATATCGTCCAGGTAGGCCTCGTAGGACTCCATCGCGTCAACGAGCCGGCGATCGGCGCGAACGGTCTCCACGGACAGGCGATCGGCGTAGATCCGCTCGCGATAGAGGCCGAAGCCCAAGCCGATCGCCGTCAGGACGATGGCCGCCACCAGGGTGCTCGAGACGGTCCGGTGTCGGCGGACCCAGCGTCCAGCGCGGGTGATCCAGGGCTCGCGGTAGGCCGTGACCGGCTCGTCGGCCAGCCAACGTTCCAGGTCCTCCGCCAGCACCTTGGCCGTGTCGTAACGATCCTCGGGCCGTTGGGCCATCGCCTTGAGGCAAATCGCCTCCAAAGGCTTGGGAATCGACCGGAGGACACGTCGAGGTCTGGAGAAGTCGCCCTCGCGGACCTTCCGCAGGAGCGACCCCAGATTGGTGTCTGGAAAGGGGACCCAGCCGGTCAGGATCTGATAGAGGGTCGCCCCGAGGCTGTAGATGTCGGTGGCTGGGCCGAGCCGACCAGCTTCGGGGAACGCCTGCTCCGGACTCATGTAGGCGGGCGTGCCGATCGGCGTTCCCGGCAGCGTCATCTGGAGCGGTTCGGTCTCAATCGCTCGAGGCGGTGCGTCGGGCTCCGGCCCGGTATCCGGGATGGTCGTCGGTTCGTCGCCATCGACCACCTTGGCCAAGCCCCAGTCGACGACGAGGGTCTCGCCAAACTCGCCGACGATGATGTTGGCCGGCTTGATGTCGCGATGGACGACCCCTCGGCTGTGCGCGTAGGCGATGGTGTTGCAGACGTCGAGGAACCGTCGGAGCAGATCTTGCTGGGCGCGTCGTGCCCCAACGTCGTCGATCCTTGTGGCAAAGGCGCGATGGAACCGCTCGATCGCTTCGAGAAGGGTGTTGCCCCGGATGAACCGCATCGCGTAGTAGGGCCGGCCGTCCTCGCCACGACCGAGGCTGTAGACCGGAACGATCCCGGGATGCTCCAGGCCGGCGGTGATCCGCGCCTCGAGCAGGAAGCGGGCGCAGCTTCGGGCGTTGTCGGCGTGACGCCCCTGGATCCGCTTGAGGGCCACCGGGCGATCCAACTCGTGATCGTGGGCTAGATCGACCTCGCCGATTCCGCCCCGCGCATGGCTCTGGATCCGTTGGTAACGGGCCGCCTGGGAAATCGAGGCGTCGAGGACCTCCAAGGGGTGCGCGGTGAGCGGTCCGGTGTGAGGATCGATCTTGTGCGTGTCGGCTTCGTCGCCTTTGTGGTTTCCTTTGCCGTCGACCGACTCAGGAGCCCCGACCCGCTCGTCCGGGACCGTCGATTCGTCATTCGGATCGTCGAAGGCCTGAAGCACCCGGATGCGCCGCTTAAGTTCGTCTTTCAGGTCGGGCCGATCGGCACAAAGCGACTCGACCGAAAGCCGACGGCCCTGGCCGAGCTGCTCCTCATAGCGCATCAGCATCTCGATGAGGCGGTCGTCATCGCGCAGTTCGGCCATCGCGGGAGAACCATGGATCGTCGAAGGGCCCAGGAGGTCGACTCGGGACGATCTTCAAACCTTCGCCCACCGGCCCGCAGTCGGACAACCCGTTTTTGCCGACCGGCGACCTTGGGGTTGGAGAATCCGCCCGTCTCGCCTCAGCCAGCGTCGGATCGGGTCACCTTCGCGGTCGAGAGGCTCTTACGATGGCGACCCGTCGGCCAAGCCAACGGGAAGTGCGGTCGACCGACGGCGCGTTGCCCGAGATCGATGCGCGTTCGACGTCGACGGAGGATCGCGCGGGCCTGGCCGATCGCGTCGAGCTTGCCGAGCAGGAACGGGCCGAGCCGCCCTTGCTTGAGCCTCCAGAGCGCCTGGGCGGCCAGGAATGCCAGACGCGGCCCGATCGTGAGGGCCAGCATCCGGCTCGGCGCGTTGGTCCAGTAAAGATATTCGGCGTTGCGGGCCAGCCGACGCTGGAGTCGCGGATCGCGATGGTCGTAGGAGGCCGAGACGTCGTGCAGGATCCGGCAGGCCGAGGCGAAGAGGTGGCGATATCCGGCCCATCGGAGGCGGAGCCCCAGGTCGACGTCCTCGTAGTAGGACCCATAGGCGGACTCGAATCCCCCGACCCGTCGGAGCGCTTCGGTCCGATAGAAGGCGCTCGAGGCGCTGGCGGTTAGAACCGGTTCGACGGGCCGGTCCGCCCAGCGTTCGATCGGATCGCCATGGCCACGCTTGACCGGCATCCCGAAGACCGTCCAGGCGTCGCCGGCCGAGTCGACCCGACACGGGTCGCTCCGCCAGAGAACCAACGGCGCCACCGAGGCGACGCGCGGATCGTCGAACGGCCTGAGGCCCGCCGCAATCCAGCCGGCAGTCACCTCGGTATCGTTGTTCAACAATTGAATGAACGGGGCGCGGGCCCGAGCGATCCCGTCGTTGGCCGCGGCGCAGAACCCCCCGTTGACCGGCCTCGCCACGACCTGGACCTGAAACGGCAGAGGGTGCTGGGCCAGCCAGTCGAGCGTGTCGTCGCGCGACCCGTCGTCGACGACGATGACCTCGAGATCCCGATCGGTCGGCCGATGTCGTGCGATGCTGGCCAGGCAGGTGGCCAGTTCGCGTCGACCGTTGTAGGTCGGGATCACGATCGAACAGGCCGGTTCTCGAAGGGGAACGGGCGCACTCATCGCGTCTTCCAACGGGTCTTGCCGGCCAACAAGTGGACGACGGTCATGGCCAGGACCTGGACGTCGAGCCGGAGCGACCAGCGCCGGATGTAGTCGAGGTCGAACTGGAGCCGCTTGCGGAGCGAGGTCCGACCACGCCAGCCATGCACCTGTGCCCAGCCGGTTAGGCCGACCGGCATGGAGTGTCGGAGGCCGTAACGGGGAATCTCGCTCCGGAACTGGTCGACGAAGAAGGGTCGCTCCGGTCGAGGACCGACCAGGCTCATCTGACCCAACAGGACGTTCCAGAGCTGGGGCAGCTCGTCGATGCTGGTCTTGCGGAGCCAGGCCCCCAAAGGGGTGCAACGGTCGTCGTTCTCGGTCGCCCAGATCGGTCCGGTCCGCGCCTCCGAGTCGGTCCGCATGCTCCGGAACTTCCAGATGGTGAACCGTCGACCGCAGCGCCCGATCCGCTCCTGGCCGTAGAAGATCGGCCGGCCCGAGGTGATCACGATGAGGGCCATGACGGCTAGCAAGAGCGGCGAGGCGACGAGCAAGCCGAGCACAGCCAGCCCTTGGTCGAAGAGACGCTTGCCGAGTTGGCCCGAGCCGAGCCGATCGCTTGGGATCGGCGTCGCCCCTGGATTGGGGACGGAGCGTTCGACGCGCCCCGACCCGAGTGGAGCCTCGGAGGTCTCCCCTGGCCCATCAAGCTGGGCTTGGCTCCAGGTCAGGAATCGCGGCGTGCGGCCCTCGGGGCGATCTACTCCTGAGCCGGCCTCGAACTGTCGGGCCGCCCGGGTCGGATCGCCCAGGACAATGACTTCGGTGGCGGCGGCCAGCTCGACCCACTCGGCCAGCCGACGCGTGCCGTGGTAGACGGCCAAGGCGCCAGGTCCATTGGGATGATCGCGACGCCAGCGTCGACGACGGAGCGGGACGACCTCGCTGGCGTGTCCCGAAGCGCCCGGCAGGACCAGCCCGGCGATCGTCCAGCCGGCCGCTTCGGCGGTCCCAGGAGTTAAGCCCTGCAGGACCGACGGCAAATCGCGACGGTTGACCAGCAGCAAGGCGCGTCGGGTCGTCGACGATCGTTCCGGTTCGGTCCAGAGCCGAGCCCGATCGCGCATAAGGCGTGCGCGGGGGGCCGCGCTGAGGTGGGGGTCATCGATCCGGGCCATGCGTCACGATCCTTCCTTGGAGACGGGCCGACGTCGACGGCCCGTCGCCTCCGGGCCTTGATTCGGGATCGGACCACAGCGCCTCGCGCGGTCTCGGGCGCTGAGGGAACGCGACTTCGAGGGTTGGAGGCCGTCCTTGGCCACGCCGTCGCTTGTAACGGTTTTCTCAAAGCCGGGGGCCGCCGCGATCCGATCGCCAGAGCAGAAGGTCGGGCCTTCGGGAACTCGAAGGGGATCCGCTCCGGCCTGCAGACTTCAATCGTCTTGTAGGCCAATCCACTTCGAGGTAACTTGCCGCCGCCATGGACGAATCACGCACGGCCCCGTTCGCCAGACCGACCCTCGCGACGATCGTCGTCAACTACGACAGTTGGTCCGACGTCGACCGGCTGGTCCAACGTTTCGCCGCCAGCGAACCGGTCCGTCGCGGTCGGATCGAACTGATCGTCGTCGACAACGCCTCGGCCGGGGCGATCCCCGACTCACTTCGGAGTTCCTTACCCGCGGGGATCCGCCTGCTCTCGCGACCCGATAATGGCGGCTTCGCCGCAGGCGTCAACACCGGTTGGCGACACGCCGAGGCGAATGACTGGATCTTGCTGCTCAACCCCGACGTCGAATTGCCCGACCATTTCCTGGAACGGATCCTGGAACGGGCCGAGGCCCACCATCGGGCCGACCCACAGACGGCCGTCGTCGGTTTCGCCCTGTGCAACGGCGACGGCTCACCGCAACCGTCGGTCGGGCGGTTCCCGCACCTGGGCCGAAGCCTCTGGCAACTGGTCCGACCCCGCGCCTCCCGCAAATACCTGCGACTCGATGCGCCAACCCCGCGTGTGGTCCCCTGGGTGACCGGGGCCTGCATGCTGATCCGTCGCGAGGCCTTGGAGCGGATCGGCGGGCTCGACCCCGATTTCTTCCTCTACTACGAGGAGGTCGCCTTCTGTCGGGCCGCCTGGGACCACGGCTATCGGGTCCGCTTCGATCCCCAGATCCAGGTGACGCACCGCAACCCGCTCCAGAACCGACGGTTGACCGCCACGATGCGGGTGATCGTCCGGCACGCGCTGTTGCTCTACTACCGCAAATGCCTTCCGCGCTGGCAGTCGAGAGCGATGAGCTGGATCGTGGGATTCGAGTCACGGTTGGGCTCCTGGATCGCGGGGCTCCGCCGACGTCGAGACGAGCGGGCCAGTCATCGGATCGTAGCCCGAATGAGCCGCGCCTTCGGCCGGGACGACGTCGCGCGGATCCCGGTCGGGACGGCCGTCCGCGCGTTGGCCGACTCGGTGATCAGCCCGGCCCCTCCGACGAATCCGGATCCGACCCCGGTCTTCCGAACGGAGATGACCCGATGAGCCGTCGCCGTGTGGAAGCCGTTCGGATTGGTCTGGCGTTGCTGGGACTGGTCCTCCTCCAGGCATCGCTTTTGTGCTGGCGCGCCGGGCGTGCCGAGGTGATCAACGCCGACGGCCTCCGATACGTCGCGCAGGCACGGGCGATGGCCTCGGGCCACTGGGATCGCGGGCTCCGGATCGCCGTCGACCAGCCGGCCTACCCGGCGAGCATCGCGGTGGTCCATCGGCTCCTCCGTCTCGACGAGACGCCCGAGGCTTGGCATCGCGCCGCCCAGTCGGCTTCGGTTCTGGCGGGGATCGCCCTCATCATCCCGCTCTTCGGCATGGCGAGAACGATCCTGGGTCGAGGGCCATCGATGCTGGGCTGCCTCCTGGTGATCGGTTCGCCGTTCGCCTCGGTGGTCATGGCCGATTCGCTCAGCGAACCGACCTTCCTGCTGGGTTGGCTCTGCGGGCTCTACGCGGCCAGTCGTTACCTGGAGCGCGGCGACCTCGTTTGGTTGACCTGGGCGATCCTGGCCTCGACGTTCGGTTTCTTGGTCCGTCCCGAGGCGGCCCTGTTGCCGATGAGCCTCGGCCTGTTCTTGGTCGTCAGCGTCGGTCGTCGCCGACTCCGCTTCGAGTCTCGGCGCTGGTGGTCGGGCTTGGCGGTCCTGGTCCTCGGTCCGGTCCTCTTGCTCGGCCCGTTCGTCCTGCTCAAAGGCGGCCTGACATCCAAGCCGGCGGTTGCTCGATTGCTCGGGCTGGCCGAGGCCTCGCCCGGCGAGGCGGTCGAGCGCGAGCAACCCCTCGATCCCGAGGCCACCCCGCTCCAGATCCATCGCGACGCCGCCCTCGACGTGATCGACGCCCTCTCCGACGGCGTCAGCCTGCCGTTGCTTCTCCTGGCCGGCCTGGGGATCCTCTGGACGATCGAGGACCGTCGACGGCGCGCGGGCATGGGCGTCGGAGTCGCCCCCGACAAACACGACGACGGGGCAGCGGTTACGGACGTCGTGGCCGCCCGCCGACGCCTCTGGCTGGCGATCACTCTGGTTCTTTCGATGCTGGCCCTGGTCCGTTTGCATGCGACGGGGGGCTACTGCTCGCCTCGACACACCCTGATCCCGGGCATTTTGGTGATCCTGGGCGCGGCCTGGACGATCGGTCGGCTGGCCGCGCGGTTCGGATCGGGGCGTTCGGAACGTCGGGTCCGTTGGTTCATCGGGGCCTTGCTGGTGGCTTGGTTGACCTGGCAGGCCCGGACCTGGGTCGCGCCGATCGGTCACATCCACCTCGGCTACAAGCAGGCCGGTCTCTGGCTGGCCGAACGCGACCTCGACGATCGACCGATCCTCGACGTGACCGGATGGGGTCAATACTACAGCGGTCGCCCCGGCTACACGTTCGCCAATCTGCACGAGGCGATTCTCGTGGAGCGTCCGCGCTGGCTGATCGTCCGCCGGGCGCACTTGGCGGGACCTTGGGGCTATTGTCAACACCTTCGAGCGTTGGTCGGCGCGCGTCGGCCGATCCGTGCGTTCCCGGAACTGGACCCATCGACGGACGACCGATCGCGGCCTGGGCGTGCATCCACAGCCACGGTCTGGGTCTTCGACTTGGACGGTCCCGAGTCCGACGTCGACTGGCGGGCGCCCGAGTTCGCCTACCGTGGCTCGTCGAGGAGCACCCGTTGAGTCGAGCCGGCGCTTTTGACTCGGCTGGCCGCGTCGACGGTTCTCTGGTAGGAGGACCGGGCCTAGACCGATCCCCCAACGTCCGCCCGACCGAACCCGACCCTCCGTCGATGACCGGAGCGAGCGGTAAGGAGTCGCCGATGCGAGTCGCCTGGTTCATCCACCGTTACGCCCCCTGCCGTGGTGGCGCCGAGACGTTCGCCCGCGCGATCATCCGACGATGGGTCGCTGACGGGGCCTCGGTCGACGTCTGGACCAGCGACGCGCAGGACCTCTGGTACTTCAACGATCCGACTCGCCGACGCCTCGACGCACCGCCAACCGAGTCGATCGACGGGGCACAGGTACACCGGTTCGCGATCCGCCACGTCCCTTTTCAGCGCTATCTGAAGAAGCTGATCAGCTTCGCCCCCCACTGGCCGACCCGTTGCAAAGTGGCCTCGTACCAGCCTTGGCTGCCGGGCATCACCCGGGTTCGCGGCGACTATGACGTCGTCGTCGGGGTCGGCTATCCGTTCACGCTCTTCAGTTATGCGGCCTTGTTGACGGCTCGGGCCTGCGGGGCGCCGTTGGTCCTGGTCCCGTTCCTGCACCTCGGCACGCCGGGCGATCCGGTCCATCGAGCCTACACCCAAAGCCATCAACGCCGACTGCTCGGCTGTGCCGATGTCGTTTCGGTCCAGACCGGCATCGAACATAGGGCAGTCCAGAGTTGGGGGATCCCCGACGACCGGATCTTCCGGCTCGGGATGGCCGTGGAACGCGAAGAGGTCATCGGCGGCGACGGGCGTGCCTGGCGACGCGCCCAGGGGATCGGTCCTGACCAGCCGGTCGTGACGCACCTGGCCACGCTCGACCCCAACAAGGGGACCAACGACCTCGTCTTGGCCGTCGAGCGGCTCAACCGCGACCGTCCCGGACCCGAGCGGATCCAACTGGCCCTGGCCGGCGTCAGCTCGCCGGACTTCGAATCGTTCTTGACCCGCTTCGGCGACGACCGACCTGATTGGCTCCGACTCCTGGGCCGGATCGATGACCCCGAGCGCGCAGATATGTACGACGCGATGGACCTGTTCGCGATGCCATCGCGCACCGATTCGTTCGGGATCGTCTTCCTGGAGGCATGGGCCAACGGCAAGGCGGTTGTGGCCGCCGACGCCGGTGGAGTGCCGGACGTCATCGACGACGGTCGGACCGGACTGCTCGTCCCCTTTGGCCAGCCCGAACAACTCGCCAAGGCCATCAACGACCTCCTGGTCAACCCCACGAGTGCCCGAGCGATGGGCGAGGCTGGTCGCCTCGAAGTCGAGTCGGGACTCAACTGGGAGGCCAAGTACCGGCGCTGGACCGAGCGGATCAACAGCCTCCGCTCCCTCCGGCCCAAGAGTCGAGCCGGGACCCGAATCGATCGGATCCGCGAGGTCGGTCAACCCGCCGAAAAGGGGCTCATACCGACACATGCTGCCGCACGTCAAACTTGACAAACCATAATGCACAAACACGCACAATTTAGATCGAACCCGCAAAAACAAGACCAATAGTCGGAAAGACTAAGATCGGACCCTTTGCCAAATTGGGCGAGTTTGCTAGCGGGCCGAATCTAGAGAACATGTTCTGGTAGCGTCATTTGAAGGTCTACTTCGATCCCTCTCGCAATCCCTGGCCATCTCAGAACGTCCCAGGAAATCAAATTTCTTCTTATCAATTACCAACAAACAAATTACGTTTTGATATGAATTCAAAGAATTTGCGAAGTCCTGCTTCACATGGACGACTCGATTGGGATGGACGCGATCTTGAGGCTTGCATCAAAAACCTTCTATGTTGAATACGACGACCTTCACCGCGAAAAAACCAAGGGGTCGGAAGATCGCGGGTCGTCCAGATTGGCTCGGCCAGGGTGTCGAACAATCGATACCGGAGATCCGTTGAGCAGTCGATTATGCTGAGGACAGGATCCGCGAGGTGCGTCGCGACTGAATCTAAGGTCTGAAGGTGTCTCTGGATTCTTAGCTCAATCATCTCTTGGTTTATTTTGATAGAGAGTGCTTAGTCGTAACCATCTTAACTCCGGTTATCTTGGTTTTTTCAGAATGTCCTAATCCACTGAAGCCAGCTCATCTAAAAATCTCGGGAATTCCGGAATATTCTGTTGATAACCAAAGTGGGGAACTTTAGCGTCTGAAGAAGGCGGTCGCACCGCTCAAAAAAGCGATCGCCCTCGTGACGGGTCGATGGTTGGCGGTCCCGTATCGGACTGCTACACCCGTGCCGATCCTCCCTTCAAGAAAGGCATCTCCCGATGCAACGTCGCAGAAACCCTTCATCGCGACGACTTCGACGCCAGTTTGTCCAACCGTCCTGCGAGCCGCTTCATCTCCGCGTCATGCCCGTCGTCTCGATCTCGCTGGCTGGGGGCGTGCTCTCACTTGTTGATCAACCTGGCGATCAAACCCAAGTCGACATCTCCACGATCAACAACTTCAACGATTCGGTTGCCGTACTCGGCCAAACTGGAGGAGCAGACCTAACCAGTTCCGACGGCACCCCGATCCCAACCGCCGATCTCCCGGCTGGCTTCGCCGAAGGCTTTACGTTCAACGGCGTGCTCGGCATCACACTCCAGCTTGGCGATAGCGCCGACGAAGTGAACCTTTCGGTCGACCTTGACGGCGCCTCAGACGGAACAGCGCTGACAGCCAATCTGGGCAGTGGCGCGAACAAACTCCAGATCGACGATCCAACGCCCTTCGGGACGAACAGCAGCCCCATCATCTCTGGGGATGTCCAGGTCACTGGCGGTAGCAACGTCGACGAGGTCACGATCGACCGCGTTGGCTTCGGCGGCGCGGTCAATGTCGAGCTGCTAGGCGGTCCCGACGTCTTTAACTCGGCCAATTCGGCCAGCCCCTTTACCGACGCCTACACGATCGACCTGGGTAGCGGAAGCGATACCTATATCAGCAATTTCGATTCGTTCAACGGTACGACCGAGATCCAACTTGGTATCGGGGATGACACCGCCGAACTCAAGGACAGCCTGGCCTTCGGCAGCGTTCGGGTCTCCGGCTCAGGAGGAAATGACGTCTCACTGATTGGGACCCCCTCACAAGGCGCACTCTTCTTGAGTCCCGTCGAGATCGAGACCTCCGGATCGGAAGAAAATTCCATCTTGTTCCTTAATACGACACACGAAAATTCCGTCTCGATTAAATCTACGGGAGAAGCAGAAGAGAACGTCATTACACTGACCGACACGACCCATGAAGGCCCCGTATCGATCGATCTCGAAGAGGGACTCAACGATACCATCACTTTAAACCAGCCGAACCTAGATGATTCCATCGGTTTGTTTGTGGAGGAGTCAGGTTATGTTAGCATGCACTTAAATGGCGGCTCTTACGACGGTCCTGCCATCATTCGAGTCGATGACTCGCCAGTATACATAGGTTCCATAGGAACAGTTCACAGATCACCATTTGACATTGACATCGACGGCGGTTATTTTGAGTCGGAGATAGATCTAGTCAATGTCCGGATTGTCGGCGTTTCTGGCACTGGTGTGGTCGGTCTAGCGATCTCGACCAGCGATGGCGATGATGAGATCGGACTGTCACAGGTCGTCCTCCCGACGAGCTTGCTAGACGTCAATCTGGGTGGGGGAGACGACACCTTCGACGTGTTTGCCAATCCGAGGAGCACCTTCGGCCGCGGATTGAATGTGGACGCTGGCGATGGTGACGATGTGATCGACCTCGACAACGTTATCGCTGACGGGCCCAATAACGAGGTCGTCAGTTTGTCTGGGGGTAACGGCAACGATACGATCACCGTTAGAGATGGAGAGTATGACCAGCTAATCATCAGAGGCAATCAGGGTGTCGACAGAGTTACCTTGGACAACGTCCAGCTCGTCTCGGCTATCCTCGCTGGAGATAGCGGCTCTCCTGACGTGCTCACGCTTCTGAATATTCCCGATACGATCTTCAATCGCCTCACCATTAGCGGATTCGAAACTGTAATCGGATCCTAGCGATCTCTCAGCGCCTGGACGATTGACCAAATCCGGGTCTGTGCTTCCTCCCGCACGATGCATCTCCAACGGTCTCGCGTCCCGGGGATGCATCAGATATGAAATAATAAATAAATTTTACAAGTTATCAAAAGTCGCAAATACTATTCACTGGGCAATCATACAGCGCGAGCGGTCACGGGTCGTCGTCTCGAGGGTCGGCCGGTTGTGGCCCGTCGCGATCGCGGTTCGACAACCGTGGGCGCGGGGTCAGGATCTGGGGATGCCGGGCCGGTCAACTTCTGGAGGATCGCGTCGGCGCCCCAGCGATCGCAGTAGAGGCAGTAGGAAGACAGGCTCAGAGGACGATCCTGGCAGACTGGGCAGGGCTGGTGGGGCTCGACCTGGCTCGGACCGGGCCAACCGACCTGGCTAAGCCCGACCAATTGGGTCGGTCGAGGGAGCCGATCGGGGTCGTTGACCCGTTGGGACGCCGCGGTCCACTCGTGATGCTCGGCCATCGCCTCAGCGCTGGGGTTCGGGTCGACGACGAAGGCACCGTCGGCCGAGGCGGCCTTGCAACAGGTCAACCGGGCACGGGCGGGACGAGGCTCCGGCGATGCGATCGGTTCCCAGTAGAGCGGGGTCTCCGTCCCACCCTCGACCAGTCGAACCCCCATCCGCTGGGCACCCAACGGGGTCAAGACGGTGTACAGGTCCTCCTCGAGGTCCCAGGTCTCGACCAGCCCGCGATCCTCCAGGTCGACGAGTCGGTCCGCGACCCGCGACCGTTTCCAACCCAGCGTCGAGGCCAGTTGATCGGGCGACTGCCAGGCCACGGAAGCCTCGGCCAACGCCTTCAAGATCTGGTCCGACCCATCTTGGTCATCGAAGTCGAAGGCATCGGGTCTGAGGCTCATGGAAGCAATCCCGTGCGGGAATTCGCCTCCAATGCGGGTCGGACCGAAAACATGTGTTTACAGGACGAGTCTCGGCGAAGGACCCCAAGCTCCCGATCGATCAGGTCGCGCCGAGATGTCGAACGACCGCGACGCCGGACGGGCGTCAGCGTGTCGTGTTACAGTAGTATCGTGGCGGTACGCCCGAAAGTTGTGGGAAAACCGGGTCGGTTCGGACCGGGTTTGCCGAAGAATCCGGATCGACGTATTTCGACCCGACCGAGGCTTCCGTCAAACGGTCGACGATGTGGGGACCGGCCCGTAGGCCTCGTCGAGCAGGTCGATCGGGTGGAGGACCCGGATCGGCCGATCGAGCCCCTTGACCTGGTGGGCGATCTGCATGATACAGCCGACGTTGCCGGTGACGACCACGTCGGCGCCGGTCCGATCGATGTGCTCGCGCTTCCGACGCCCGAGTCGCTCGGCCATCGCCGGCTGGGTCATGTTGTAGGTGCCCGCCGCGCCACAGCAGACCTCACTCTCGGTCAAGGGTCGCAGGTCGAGCCCTTCGATCAGGTTCAGGAGCTGTCGAGGCTGCGACTGAACCCCCTGCGCGTGGCGGAGGTGGCAGGCGTCATGGTAGGTGACCACCTGCTCCAGCCGGTTCGTAGGCGCAACCGGCCCCAATTCGACGAGGAACTCGTGGATGTCGCGGACCTTGGCGACGAACGCCTCGGCCTTCGCCCTTTCGGCGGGCGGGACCAGGTGGTGGTAATCCTTGACCATCGCCCCGCACCCGGCCGCATTGAAGATGATCGCGTCGTAGCGTTTCGGATCGAACAGGGTCATTGTCGCGTCAGCCCGTTCCAGGGCCCCGTCTTCGTCACCACCGTGGTAGGCGATCGCGCCGCAGCATCCCTGACCGCGTGGGATGTGGACCTCACAGCCGTTGTGCTGGAGCACCCGCGCGGTGGCCGCATTGGTGCTTGGGAACATCGCATCGGCGACGCATCCGGTGAACAGCGCGACGGTGGCGCGTCGAGGGCCGACCGGCGGCAGGATCTCGGGCAATCCGGGGGTCGACGGGCCCGGCTCGGGAAGCATCTCGCGCATCCGTCGGAGCGTCGGCGGCAACAGGGCGAAGATCCCGCTCCGTTCGAGGAGCCGCATCCCCCCCAGCCGCTGGAGCAACCGCGCCGGCGCGATGGCCAACTTGACTCGGTCTTTGTACGGGAAGAGGTGCGTCAGGATCAGCCGGAACAGCCAGCTATCGCGGCCCTGCTCCTTCGACGCAGACGACGCACGGTTCGCCGTCGACGAGGCCGAAGGCGCGGGGGGATGCTGATGGAGGGCGACCTTGAACGGCTCAATGATCCGCCCGTACTGCACGCCGGAGGGGCAGGCCGTCTCGCAGGCCCGGCAGTCCAGGCAGGTTTCCAGGTGATTGCGGACCTGGGGGCTGGCGGTCAGCTTCTCCTCGGCGATCATCCGCATCAGGTAGATCCGCCCGCGCGGACCGTCGTTCTCGTCACCGGTCTCCAGATAGGTCGGGCAACTGGCCGTGCAGAGGCCGCAGTGGACGCAGTCGGTGTAGAGGCTGTGGTCGATCTTCTCGCGGATCCAGTCCAGGTCGACGCCCGGGTTGTTCTTACTCGCGTTGCTCGAGGGCGACGTCGACGGAGTCTCCGGTGGGCTGGTCGGGACGGCGGTGCTCATCACAAACCCGCTTTCGAAGGCGAGGCCTGGGTGGGACGGAATCGGATCGGAGGCGGCGGGGAACGGCGTCTCGTCGGGTCCCATTGTAAGTCAACGCAACGAGCCGGTGCGATTCAAACTGCGGCCGATCCCGAGTCAGATCGCGTCGACGAATCGGCCGGGGTTGAAGACCCGATCAGGATCGAGGGCCTGCTTGACCGAACGGGCCAATGCCCAGTCGGCCCGGGGCTCCCCCCAGACTTTCAGGGACGCTTTCCAGGCGGTTGGACAGCGCGGAACGATCAGGTTGCCGTCCCGAGCCACGGCCTCTGCACGGAGCCGATCCACCGCCTCGACGGTCGTCTCGAGATCCTCAGGCTCACGCTGATGGAGATGCACCAAACCGTTCCCGATCTGGGCTTGGACCGCCCAGCGCCCCGAGTCAACCACGCCCAGCCAGTCGAGCGTCGAGCCTCGCCTCAGGTTGGCCAGCAACTGGACGCGCCCCGAGTCGGGGGCCTGGTCCTCGGGAAGCGTCTGGACCTGCGCCAAGGCGTCCCAGATGGGATGAGTCCGCTCCTGCTCGAAGACGATCAGGTCGGTCCGACCCAGTTCGATGCCGATCCGGTCGACCTGCCAACCGACGACGTCCCCGTTCCCTTCGAAGCCGAGCACGAGGTTCCAGGCATCGGCGTTGACCCGATCGGCCCCCCCGAACCCACTAGCCATGGCGCTGTTGAGCACGTCGAGGGACACCGGAGTGGTCCGGGTTCGAGCCAGTCGAGCCCCAGCCTCCTGGAGCCCTTCAAGGTCGCGGAAGGCGATCCAGACCAGGGCGGAACGCTCGGGGATCGGCGCGACCTTCAGGGTCAGTTCGGCGAGGACGCCCAAGGTCCCTAGCGACCCGGTCATCAGGCGCGGTAGGTCGTAGCCGGCGACGTTCTTGACGACCTTGCCGCCGCCCCGGATCGCTTGGCCGGCCGGATCGACGTAGCGGACGCCCAGGATCAGGTCGCGGACCCCGCCGAACGCGAGTCGACGCGGGCCGGAGGCGTTGGTGGCGACGATCCCGCCGAGCGTCGCCCGGTCGGGGTCGGGCGCATCGAGGGGGAGCCGCTGTCCTTGCTCGGCCAAGATCTGCTGGAGCCGGGTCAGGGTCAGGCCGGCCTCGACGGTGATCGTCATATCCTCGGCCGGGTATTCGACGATCCGGTCCAGGCCCGTCAGGTCGATGACCGCGCCGGGCCGTTCGGGCGGGCCTCCGAAGTCCAGGGCGGTCCGGCCGCCTTGGGGATAGATCGCCAAGCCCTCTTCGACCCGACGTCGGACCGACGCGCCGAGGTCGTCCAGGCTGCCGGGACGTTCGATCGCGCTGGCGCGGTAACCATCGCCCAAGGCCGGCGCGTCGAACGCCTCGGGCCAGGACAGCGGGGACGTCGTGACCGTCGGCTCGCTCATCGGGGATCATCCTCCGCGTCGTGGACCTCGACGTCGATCGGCTCGGAGCCTTCAGGGTCGGAGTTGGACCCTTGATCGTCCTCGTGACCAGGTTCGGGTGGTCTGTCGGCGCTCGGCGAATCCGCACTGGGCTCGGCGCCGAGCACGCCCGAGAGGATCCGGTCGGAGTACTGCTGGATCGTCCGAAGCAGGTCGACGGTCCCCTGCTCGACGGCCGCGTTGAGCCAGGCGTCGGTGATCAGGACCTGTCCCTCGAAGGCCAGGCGGTAGACCGCATAGGCCACCCGGCGCTCGATCGTCGGGGCTCCGCGCCAGCGGGCCTCCAGGGCCACCAGAGTGGCGATTAGCTCCTGGCTCGTCTCGGTCGCGATCGGCTCGCCTCGACGGAGCGCCGGCAGGAAGGCCGGGCGGTCGGTGGGCAGGAGCCCGGCGTGTCGGAGGATCGTCTGCGCGGCCTCGTCGAGCTGATCGGGGCGATACCGCGCCAAGGGTTCCTCCGGCGGTTTCGGCTCGGCCTCGCCGCGGTCCGACTCCAGGACCAGGACCTCGTCGGGGCGCACGTTCGGGCTCGGCACGGAACCCTGCGCGGCTCCAGTCCGGTCCGGGACGCGATCCCTGGACTCTTCGAAGGGTCCGAGGTCCTCGGAGGGGTCGGGATCCCATTCGTAGACGACGGCCATCTCGTCGGTGATGTCGTCGAGGCCCTCCAGGAGTTGCTGTCGACGCCCCTCCTCCTCTTTGAGGAACGCCTCGAACCGCTCAGCGATGGCCTCGACCAGCAGCCGCTCGCAGTAGCTGGGCAGCGATTCTTGGCCCGACCGACTGAGGATCATCTCGGCGCGGTCGACGACCTCATCATCGAGGTAGAGCGTCAGGCGCTGGCGGTCCCCGGCGACGAGCGGTCCGGTCTGTTCGTTGAGCCGCACCGCCCCCTTGGTTCGTGGACGCGGGCGTCGCCTCCGCAATCGTGACACGGACGTGGTCCTCCGGCAAGCGCCCAACCAACCGATCGGCGTGTGGTCCGGGACAGCCTCCGTGACCCGACCCAGCCCTGCACGAGCCGCCCCAAACTCACCAGGCGATTCGGTCAGATTACCGGATCCGACCTCGAACGTCTGCAAGGCTTCCCGAAGCCGATCACGATAGGTCGAATGATACGCCTGCCGACGATGCCAAGAACAAGATTCGATCCATTCACCGCAAGCGTGATCAACGCGAATCACTCAAGGACAAAACTAAACAAGCGCCCATCGTGATCGGCTTCCCACCTCCCCTCTATTCGGGGCGGGGTCGGTGCACCGCGGGAAGAGATCCTTGGGTCGACCGAACCCCCGGCCGTTTCAGTCCCCTCTATTCGGGGCGGGGTCGGTGCACCTAGCACGTTTACTACCCAGTGACCTCATCTT
>CAZSSM010000012.1:0-114207 GCA_964609385.1 uncultured Planctomycetia bacterium | reverse complement strand
ACGGAGCCTGGCGGTGAGCCTGGCCCCCGAGGTCCGGGTCAACGCCGTGGCGCCGGGCTGGATCCAGACGGCTTGGGGACGAACGGCCCCGGAGACCTGGCAGGAGCGGGTGATCCGAGAAACGCCCCTGAGGCGCTGGGGGCGGCCCGAGGACGTCGCCGAAGCGATCCGCTTCCTGGTGGGGCCTCAAGCCTCGTTCGTGACCGGCCAGATCCTCAACGTCAACGGAGGAGCGATCCGTCCATGAGCGACTCGACGTCGACCACAGGCGATTCGAAACCGCCTGTCCCCCCGGAGACCCCGACGGTCACGGAGCCTCGACCACGCGTCCTGATGGTGACCGGTCGGCTCGCAGAGTTTGCCCTGCGTCGCGAGTTGGACGCGCTGGCCGATCGGCTGTCCATCGACTTCGAGGTGGCCGTCCTGCCGATTACCGTCGCGGCCTTGATGCCGGTACACTGGGTGGCCCGGCATCTCGAGATCCCCGAGCGGATCGATCGGGTCGTCCTGCCGGGCCTCTGCCGGGGTGACCTGGAACCGCTCCACCGCAAAGCGCCCCGAGTATCGATCGAGCGCGGTCCGGAGGATCTCCGTGACCTCGCCGAGTTCTTCGGACTGAAGGGGGGATCCTCAACGGCCTACGACCCCGATGGCCCCTACTCGATCGAGATCCTGGCCGAGATCAACCACGCCGCCCAGATCGGTCGGGACGCGATCATTGAGCAGGCTGAGCAGTTCATCCGCGAGGGCGCCGACCGGATCGATCTGGGCTGTGATCCGGGCGGCCCATGGTTCGGAGTCGGCGATGCCGTCCGTGCCCTTCGCGATCGGGGGATCCGCGTATCGATTGACAGCTTCGACCCGACCGAGGTCGTTGAGGCGGTCCGGGCCGGGGCCGATCTGGTGCTCAGCGTCAACGGGTCCAATCGGGAACAGGCTCGTGACTGGGGCGTCGAAGTCGTCGCCGTGCCCGACTCGTTCGGCACGCTCGATGGACTGGAAGATACTTACAACTATCTGCGCGACGACGACGTCACCTGTCGACTCGATCCGATCGTCGAACCGATCGGGTTCGGGTTCGCCCGCTCGCTGGGCCGTTACCTGGAGGTCCGCGATCGGTTCCCCGACGCCGAGATGATGATGGGCATCGGCAACCTCTCGGAGCTAACCGATGTCGACACCGCTGGAGTGAACATGCTTTTGATCGGGTTCTGTCAAGAACTCCGGATCGGCAGCGTTCTGACGACGTCGGTGATCAACTGGGCCCACGGTTCGGTGGCTGAGATCGATGTATCGCGGCGGCTTGCCCACCATGCGGTGACTTATCGGACACTCCCCAAGCACCTCGACAGTCGATTGATCGCGCTCCGGGACCGACGGATCCCCACCCCAGACCTCGAAGGGCTCCGTCAACTCCAGCGGCAGATCAAGGACCCGAACTGGCGGATCTTCGCCGAGGGAGGCCGGATTTATGCGATCAATAACCACCATTTTCTCGATGATGATGACCCCTATGCGTTATTCGATCGCATGGGTGTCGACGATCCCGAACATGCGTTTTATCTCGGCTCTGAGCTGATGAAGGCCAAGACAGCGCTCACCCTCCAGAAAGAGTACCGTCAGGACCAAGCTCTCGACTGGGGATACTTGACCGAGCCCGAGATCTCCGCCCTGGAACGACGCAAGAAGGTCCGAGGGCCTCGGAAAGCCCGCCCCAGGCACTCGACGACCCTGCACGACTCGTTCGGAGAACAACGTCCGGAATCGCTTGAATCACCCGTGAGTTCGCAGAGCGAACACCTCTCGATTCGAGGCTCGGAGGCTCGATCGTGATCTTGGAGTCGTTGGTGACAACGGTCGATTCGTCGGGGGTGTTGAACGTCGCCCCAATGGGCCCGAAGGTTGAGCCGGGTGACGTCCTGCTCGATCGATTCGTGCTCCGGCCCTTCCAAACGTCGACAACCTATCGGAACCTCAAACATATCGGTTCCGGTATCCTGCACGTTACGGACGACGTTCTCCTAATGGCTCGAGCGGCGATCGGCCTCGACGTCAACCCCCGGACCATCCCGGCCGACCGGGTTCGGGGCAGGATTCTCTCGGAAGCCTGCCGTTACTACGAGTTCGTCGTCGATATGTTGGATGATCGCGAGGCCCGAACGTCGATTCGGTGTCGAACGTTGACGCGAGGGCGTCTCCGCGATCCCTTCGGCTTCAATCGCGCCAAGCACGCCGTCCTGGAAGCGGCGATCCTGGCGACTCGGCTCCATCTGATCCCCCATTCGGAAATCTCCCAGCAGTTCGAGGCGCTGGCCGTACCGATCGCCAAGACGGGGGGCCCGGCTGAACTCGAGGCCTTCGGATTGCTCCGAGACCACCTGGCGCAGGCGGTCGCCGAAGGTCGTGCGCTCGGGTCGGATTCGCCGGGGACGCCCGGATGACCGGGTCGATCGATCATGTCGCAGGCGATCCCAGCTCAGGCGTCGCGACCGTGCGCGTGCGGACTGGGTGCCGGCTCCACTTCGGCTTGTTCTGCCTGGATCCCTCGACGCCTCGCCAGTTCGGGGGGCTCGGCCTGATGATCGATCGGCCTGGATATGATCTGTGCATCGAAGAGTACAACGTGTGCGACGACGATCGGCCGATGCTCGAGGTCGTCGGCGATGACGGGGTGAACGAGTCGGAGTGCGAGGCGGTCGCCATGACGATGACTCGGCTCCTCGACTGCGCCGACGGACCGATCGGACGACCGGGCTGGGGCCGACTTCGGGTCCGGATCGGCGAGTCGGTGCCGAACCACATCGGGTTGGGCAGCGGGACCCAGCGTGCCCTGACATTGGCGACGGCGTTAGCCTCACTCGACGGTGTCGATCCGAACAACCCATCGATTCTCGCTCGTTGGACGGGTCGAGGCCGACGCTCGGGGGTGGGCCTGCATGGGTTCCTTCAAGGCGGTCTCATCGTTGATGGCGGTCGGCCCCGTGACGAACCGGGACGCGTGCCCCATCCCCCCCTGCTCGCCCGCCACGCGTTCCCGGAATCGTGGACGCCCCTGATCGTTCGGCCGCCCCGGTCGTCGGGACTGCACGGCGAGGCCGAGCGCGTCGCGTTCGGGCGCATGTCGATGCTCGATGATGCTCGATCCGACCGACTTTGTCGGCTCGTGCTCACCGGTCTCTTGCCGTCGGTCGTCGAGCGGAATCTACCCTCCTTCGCAACCTCCCTGGAGGAGATTCAGGCTCATGTGGGCGCGGCGTTCGCACCCTGGCAAGGCGGCCAAGTCGTCCGCGCCGAGCTGTCACCGATCGTTGAAGAGATGCGCCACGTCGGCCTGATCGGACTGGGCCAGAGTTCCTGGGGACCAGTCCTCTTTGGCTGGTCACCCGATGAGGATCCGGAGCGTCGGTCAGCGATTCGCTCGCGACTGCTCGATCGGCTCGGCTGGTGCGATCCGCATCGCGTCTCCTGGAGCAAGTCGCGGAATATCACCAGATCCGTGGAGCGGTCACTTCGTTGACTTCGATGACTCGAACGCATGTCAAATCTGCCGGAGAAAAAACCTCCGGACCAGGACCTTGAAAACGTCGGTCTGGATCTTTAGTTTATGGACGTCGGGTACTCTTGGCGACTCGCTCCAGGCGTGGTTGTCCTTCCCGACACGCCCCACCACTTGTCCGACACCCAGGGATGGGCGCTGCCGAGGACTGTGCAGCGGACGGAAAGGAGTCTGGAGATGGCCGAGATGGTCATGACCGTCGGGCGTCCGAACGCCTACCAGGACGATCGAAGCGCTGAACAGACCAGCGACATTCCCGCTTTCCTGAAGCGAATCCAAGACGGGGATGAAGAGGCGGCCTCAGAGTTGCTGTGTCGCTACGAGGCCGAGGTCCGCTTGGTCGTTCGTCGGCAACTGCCACGGTTGTTGCGCTCGCGATTTGATTCGCTGGACTTCATGCAAAGCGTCTGGGGGAGCTTCTTCCGACGCGTCCGAGCCGGATCGGCACCTTCGCAATTCGCCGATCGCCGCCACCTAGTGGCGTTCCTCGCTCGAGCGGCAAAGAACAAGGTGATCGACGAGTACCGGCGTGCAGCCAGCCTCAAGCACGATATGCATCGCGAGGAGCCGATTTTCGGCGAGGACCAGAAGCCGCGTGAGCTGGCCTCCGGCGAGGCTGGACCCGTCGATATGGCTGAGGCCAAAGAGATCCTCAACCAACTTCGAGACCTGATGCCCGAGCATCGACGCGCCGTGCTGGACCTTAAGGCCGAGGGGCTCTCCAGCCGTGAGGTCGGCCAACGTCTGGGTGTCTCGGAACGAACCGTCCAGCGGGTCATCGAGGACCTTCGGAACCGACTCGACGACGATCCCGACCTGAGTTGGGCGCGGGAGGTCAGTACCATGCTGGGCTCCGAGTCAGATCCCAGCCCGTTGACCGCATCGAGGATCGCCTCGTGAGCCTGGCAGAATCCCGAGCCTCGACGCCGATATCGGCACGCCCGATGGATCAGACGTGGGTCGATGCCGAGTCGGTCGAGGCGACACACCTGGCCCGTCGTTTCGAGACCGCCTGGCGGAGTTCGCCCCATTGCCGCCCCCGCGCTGAGGATTTCCTACCCGAGCAGCCCGAGGCGCGTCAGGCTGTCCTGCTCGCCCTGCTCCGAACCGAGCTGACTCTTCTTTGGGAGATCGAGGAGCCGATCGAGGCGAGGAGGTTGATCAGTCGGCACCCCGAACTGGACGAACCCGGTCGGGTCGCACTGGCTTACGAGGAGTTCTGCCTCCGCGAGGATCACGGCTGTCCGGAGCCGGTCCGCACATTCCTGGACCGATACCCGGACCTAGCCTTCGGGCTCAAGCGTGTCCTGGAAATCCACGACCTGGTCGGATCGATGCCCGCATCGATCGATCTCAACGATGTGGGTGCGTCCTCGACAGTCCCGTTTCCCAAGGCGGGGCAAAGCATCGGCGGGTTCCAGCTCGTCGAGGAGCTGGGGCGCGGCAGCTTCGCACGGGTCTTCCTGGCCCGGGAACGCAATCTGGCCGACCGCCTGGTCGCCCTGAAGGTCTCACGCGCTGATGGCCGCGAGCCACAAACGATGGCGAGGCTCCAGCACACCCACATCGTGCCGATCTTCTCATGCGGTACCGATGCTTTGACCGAACTCCGACTGATCTGCATGCCCTACCTCGGTCGTGTCACCCTCTCGCAGTTGCTCGGTGAGCTGGAGCGTCGACCGGCTCGGACGGGCCTTGATCTGCTGGCTGCCCTCGATCGCCTCCATCCGACACGCGATGGCGGTTGGCAACGGCCGGGCGTTCGACGGCTCTTGGAGCATCGGAGCCGTTCACAAGTTATCGCCTGGTGGGGGGCTCGCTTGGCCGAGGCGTTGGCACATGCCCACGACCACCGCGTCGCGCATCACGATATCAAGCCGAGCAACATCTTGATGACCACCGACGGTCGGCCGATGCTGCTCGACTTTAACCTCGCCCGCGAGCATCCTGACGACATCGACGAGTGGACCCCGCTGGTCATGGGCGGCACGCTCGACTACATGGCCCCCGAGCAGCTCCGGAGGGTCTCGTGTCGCAACGCCGACGAGCAGGCCTTCGACTCAGAAACAGGATTCGACCCACGGATCGACCTGTTTAGCCTGGGCGTCGTCCTCTACGAACTGGCCTGGGGCGAACGCCCGTTCCAAAGGCCCGTTCTGAGTGAAACTGGCCATCTATTAAGCGTCTTGGAACGCATGGCCGAGATCCGCGAACGGGATCAGCCTTCATGGTTCCTTGAAGCTGATCACGAGGTCCATCCCAGCTTGAGAGCGATTATCAAGCGCTGCCTGAAGCCGGACCCGAACGATCGTTATCGCTCGGCCGATCAACTGGCTGTCGACCTACAAGCTGTCGCCGAGGACGAACCGCTACGCCACGCCCGTGAACCGTTCCACATCGCCCTGGTCCGCACCGCCAAACGTCAAGGGCTCTGGATCGTCGGCATCATCTTTGCCGCATTGACGACCATGGGTCTGATGTTGCCCAATAGTGTCTCCCCATCGCTTGAGATCCCGAAAGAGATCGCGGACGAGTCTTCCGCGACCTCGTTTCGAAACGCCCTGAGCGAGGCTCGAATCTGGCTAGAGGTCGCTGAGCAAGCTCAGGCTGATGGGGATTTCGAGCGGTCTATCGGTACCTACCAACGCGCTGCTGACCTCCTGGCCGAAGCGAAGCCGAAACGGATACCGTCGGACGATCCGAGAATGCTCGACGCAAGGCGTCCCGACGAGGTGACCACTCTGACAATCCGGATCGAACGTCGGATCGCCGATCTGACCGCGCAACGGAGCGTCCATCACGCACTTCAAATCCTGCCGTTGCGTCTCGAGCATCTAAAACTGCTGGCTCTGGGATTTGAGGCCGCGCCGAGTCGGATTCTCGATGCATCACAGACCGCCTTCGAGTCGCTCGGTCTCGATGATTGGCCTCATCGAGTTGAACTCATTGAGCGGCTTCGGGACACCCCACAGGATCGCTCAGAGTTGGCCGAAACAGTCGAGACGACCCTCTTAATCGAACATTTGGCCTCTCGGGAGTCCTCAATCCCGGACGATTTCACCGCTTCCCCCCTGGATCAGATCATCGCAATCTCTGACGATCCCGGTCTCTGGCTCTACCTTAGTCGTCTTGAAGATCGACAACGTCCCGCCTCTTCGGAGGGACTCGTCGCGCTCTTGCAGACATCCGGTAAGGACGATTTGAGTGTTGAAGCGATGATTCGTCGCGGTCTCCTGGCCGAGGCGACAGGTTGGCCCGAATTGGCCGAGCCCTGGTATACACGCGCGATCGTTCGTGATCCTAGTTCGCTCTGGTCCCAGATCCGACTCGCTCGCCTGCTTCGCGATCGCGGTTGTCTGGAACAATCTCGGAATCACCTGACCATCGCATCTGCCCTTCGGCCTCGCTGGTCGTGGCTCCGTTGGGAATGCGTCGCGGATCAGGCTCGTGTTGGAGATTGGCCCTCGGCGCTCGGTCAGATGCTGGCGATCCTCGAAGGATCCGTCCTCATTGAGCCGGAAGCTCTGACGGCATGGGTCCCGGTCCTCGCTCGTCCGACTAACGACTGACCGACTTGCCGGCTGTCGATTATCGGTTTATCAACGTTCGTCTAGAACGATCAGTCGTTTGGTGCGGGTCGAAGGACCGGCCGAGGCTCGGGCATCGGCTCGGTTCGTTGGAACAACTCGAGCGAGTCAGCCTGCCAGGTGTCGAGGAACTCTAAGAACACATCGAGCTTGGCAAGGGCTCGCTCGCGCCAAGCTTCGGAACGGGGGAACGGCCCTAGATCGATTCGATTGGGACGCTGCCCCAACAGTGTACGGTACGGAGATCCTGAAGAATCGTCCGAGTCGCGGAGTCGCCCGGCAAGTCGGAGCAATTGCCCATCTAGTTCGGCTAAAAGGGCGAGGAGTCGGACCCAACGGTGGTGATCGTTTTGGAATCGATGGCTTAGTAGCCTCCCGGCACGACGGCCTTTCTGCATGATTTGCCGGATGGTAGCTCGGGGCATGGCTAGATTCATTCCGCCCTCGTTCTCACGGAATCGGATCCGGACGATCCTCTCACGATGACCAGCCAACTCGGCCAACCGGTTGTCATGATGGTTCTGCGCGGTGGCGAAAATAGCCTTCAGGAGATCGCTTAGGGCGCTAATCGGCTTACACTCGAAGGTGACCGGCGACTGTGCGTCAGGAAGCATGACATCGTTAGCTACGAAATTCCGATCCGGTTGAGCCGGAAATTGAGCAAGTTCTGGATAGTCGGGCTCTTTAACGATCGGACTGGTACGGTTGGTAACGGCTAAGAAGTGATCGTGTAACTGTTCGTAAGGAACGAGATCAAACGACTCGAAATGGACGCGGGAATCTTCGGCCATATGTGAACGTACGCTATGCAGGGCACTATCAGGCACCTCGCTGAGATTGATCGCGAAGGTTGGATGATCAGGGAGCCAATCATCGAAGATATGAATCGGGAAGTTGCTGCAAATGCCTCCATCGCTGAAGAGAACTCGCTGAATAAAGTGGGCTGGGATCGTGTCTTCAGCCTGATAAAGTCCTAACCCGGTAAGCACATAGAGTGGCACCGCTTGAAAGAGGATCGGAAAACTGAGGCTCATCCGAGCCGCAACGACCACCGGCAACCGTTCATCTTCTGGGAAGGTCAAAAGGGTACGAGGCGACGTCGACTGATTATCCGTAACATGAATGTAGCCGGTGGAGACTTCAATCATGTGTGAGACGATCGCCTCGGGAAAGAGGCGACGCATCTCCTCCGGGTCGAAGAAAAACCGAGGTCGGTCGGCGAACGTTCCTTCTGAGAGAGGGAAACAGACCGGACGCTGCAGCGTCAGGTTGGTCACTACCGAGATCAATTTGATGTCACGATGGGAGAGCATTTCGAATGTTAGGGGGGGACCTTCCAGTTCAAGTCCGGCCAGGTCCTGCGTCACTGTATGGAGCCAGTCGGTGACGGCCAATGGACCGTCCGGGCCGTTGGCATCGATGGTTCTCCCCGAACAGAGCCCGAAGTCGCTTTGGGGCAAATCCTGAAGGATCCGTTTGGTCTGATAGAGTAGCGGCCAGATCAGTGCGCCAATCAAGGCACCGAGTGACGCGATCAACATGGTCATGACGGAGACCATCGTCCAGGAGATCTGGGTCGTCTCTGAACCGGCCGTGGCGATCAGGATGATCAAATTGACGAACAGCCCGAACAATCCAAAGCCAAAACCACAACTGAGCAAACCTCGAACCATGCTTGGCGTATCGCGTCGAACGACGAGGAGGATCGTCGTGGCCACACGAGTCCAAAAACCACTTCCCGTCGACTGATTCAATCCTGATCTCTGGGAAACCAGTTCGAGCAGCGATTGGAATAAGGAGTTGAACTGAGGTTCAGGTTGAAATAGGGTGCGTAGTTTGCCCGGCTGAGCTAGCCGTTCGCTGTGCCGTTGCAGTTTGGCGAATCCCCCCCGATCGCGACCGAACTCGGCGGCAGCGGTCACCGTGGCTGCCAACGATCCAGCCGACGCCCCGCCGATCCGCTGAAATCGGTACGATTGCTGGAGTTCGAGGATCGCTGGTGGGTAGACCACGCCACTAGTGATCCCGCCCTTCATGATCAGAGCACAGGTACGAGTCACTTCCTTTCGACTCGGGAAACAAAGTGGGTCAACTGGTGGTATCACGGCCATCAGAAACGCCTCAAACGGTGGTGCCGGCTCAATCGTCGCTGGCTCGTCGACTTGGCGACGGCAGTCAACGAGGTCGAGTTCATCGACACGTCGAGCCCGACTCGTCATCAGCTCGCTGAGGATCGGTCGACCAATCGATCGAACACGCTCCTAGCGAGTTGCTTTGGCAATCGAGTTCGCCCGCGCGTCACATACACATCGAGGAATACTTCTTGAGAATTCGTAGTCTTCCACGCGGGAACCTCGGGACGCTGCTGGTCGTACCGAAGACGGCGGTTCTGCACGGTCCTCAGCCGAAGGGTCCGAACGGCTTCGGACACTTTGTTGCCATCGCGAAGCCGAACGCTTGTGAAACGACGGGAACGACCACCCGCGTCAAAGTCAAATCACTCGCAGTGGCTCGGGAACCGATCGCCTCAGACGAGGTAAAGCGACCGCCGCGCCTCACCCTTGCCGGAGTCTTCTGGGACCGAGCCAATGACCGAAGGCAGCCCCGTCCTTGCTTCGCAGACCAAGCTGGGCGCGTTCTGGATCGAAGCGCCGATCGGCGTCGGGGGGATGGGGATGGTCTATCGCGCCCGCGAGGAGAAGACCGGCCAGGTCGTGGCCCTCAAGGTCTTGGGCTCGAATTATCGGCGATCCCACGATCTGTCTCGGTTTCGACGTGAGGCCCGGACGGCCTCGAGACTGGAGCATCCCAACATCGCGCGGACCTTGGGGTTAGGCCAGGATCAGCACCTGGTCTACATCGCCATCGAGTACGTCAACGGGCTCAGCCTGCGTCAGATCATCGATCGGCTGATCCGGACCTCGGGCCCGAGCACATCCATCGATGACCTGATCCGTTCCGGTCCCCTGAATGACCCGCATCTCGATGAATCCTCATCGTTCGACGATCTCTCGACGACCATCGATCGCCCGATCGCAGAAGCACTCGACTCCTCTTCGTCTCTCAGCACGTCCAAGAAAACGGAGTCCCGTCTGACTGACACTGCGCGGATGATTCGGGGTGAAGCTCCTTTTATCGCGCGATCATGTCAGTTAATCTCCGAAGCGGCTCGTGCCCTCGACGCTGCTCACCGTGCCGGGATCATCCATCGAGACGTCAAACCAGACAATTTGATGGTCAACCGCGAGGGGAAGATCAAACTGGTCGACTTCGGCGTGGCCAGGTTCTTCGAGGACTCAACGCTAACCCAGACCGGCCAGCTCGTTGGGACGCCAATGTATATGAGCCCCGAGCAGGTCACCGGGCGATTGCCGGTCGATCAGCGAAGCGATGTATACTCGTTGGGTCTAGTTCTATACGAGGTGTTAAGCTTTGAGGCACCCTTCCCCAGTCCAGGCCGCGAAGCCTTGCTGCAAACGATCTTGACCAAAGCATTGTTCCCGATCGCCGCGCGCAATCCAGCGATTCCACGCGACTTGGAGGCGATCGTCCACAAAGCTGCCGACAAAGACCCCGATCAGCGATACCAAAACGCCGGGGATATGGCCGAGGACCTTGAACGGTTCATCAAACGAAAACCGGTGCTGGCGCGTCCATACCGCTATCGCTTCGACGACCGCGAGATCGCAGCCAACCGACCGCGTTGGATGATCATCGGGGCCTTCGCCTGTTTCTTCTTCGGGATCTTTTTCGCCGTCGGAGCAGCCCTGCTGGCGGCGTTCCTCAGCCAATTCAACGCTGCGCTGATCGTTCCTCTAATTGCCTCAGGGTTCTTCTTGGCCTCGCTGCCGATCGGATACGGACTGATCGATGGTCGTTGGGCGGCTTGGGTTGCCTCGGTCATCTGGTTTACCGCCACGACTCTGATGGCCGGCTATCTTCTCTTGATCCTGATCTTCTTCCTCTGGCTCTCGGGGAGCGGGATCCTGTTTGTCTATCTGGTGCTCACCGGCTCGTTCTTTCTGGGGTGCTGCGCGATGATCGCCGGTCTCCTCCAGCGACAGACTCGGCATTGGTTCCGATTGGCCAGTCAGCTCCGAGCCGAACATCAACGCCAGCCGGATCTTTAAGTCGACCGACGAGGTCGAATCTCGTCGACCGATTTGTTGGATCGCGACAAGGGTCGGCTATGATGTTTCAGGGATCCTCCGTCGCACCGCGCTCCGGGCTCAAACCAAGAGTGCTCCTGCTTCCACTCGAGGACCGGCTATGGCCCACGAACTGCCCGCGAACTCGAACTCGTCTCTGAGCCCTCTGATCGACCGGCTCGTCGCGTCGTACCACCAATGCGGGATTACCGAGCATCTGAACCATTGCCCGCTGCCCAGTTACCGGGAGTTGGTCGAGATCCTCGTCGACCTCCGGGAGGTGCTCTACCCCGGGTTCGGGCGCTGTCAGCACCTCCAAAGTGAAAATGTCGCCTTCCATATCGGATCGTTGTTGCACAGCCTGCACGATCGGCTTTCCGGGCAAATCGCTGCGGCACTGCGGCACGATTGCCAGCCCGATGAGTTGGAACCCGATGCGGTTATCCGTCGACGCGGTCGCCAACTCGCTTCCGAGTTCCTCGACTCGCTCGTGGAAATTCGCGAGGTTCTTCGCGAGGACGTCCAGGCAGCCTACAACGGCGATCCAGCAGCCACCGGGTACCCCGAAATCATCTTTTGCTACCCTGGCCTCGGAGCGATCACGACCCATCGCCTGGCCCATCAGCTCCAACAACTGGGCGTTCCGTTGATTCCTCGGATGCTCTCGGAGTACACCCATTCGAAGACCGGAATCGACATTCATCCGGGCGCGACCATCGGCCGTCGGTTCTTCATCGACCACGGCACTGGAGTCGTCATTGGCGAAACGACTCGAATTGGTGATGACGTCAAGATCTATCAAGGCGTGACCCTCGGCGCCTTGAGTTTTCCCCGTGATGAAAACGGCAAACTCCGCCGTGGGGAGCCTCGACATCCGACTATTGAAGACGGGGTCGTGATCTACGCCAACGCGACGGTCCTGGGTGGCACCACAGTGATCGGTCATCACTCGGTTCTCGGGAGTTCGGTCTGGATTACCCGATCGATCGCCCCGTACTCGCGTGTAACGATCGAAAGTCCTCGGTTGAAGATTCGCAACGGCGACCATCTTCCCGGATCCAGCGCGGCGCTGTGATAAGTTCATAAACGGACGCAGTTAACAGACCTGTCGACCATGCTTTTCCCGATCCGATTTGCTGGGGAAACCATCTGGCAATCGGGATTTGTGGGAGAAAGATGGCCTATGTCCGCGCAGATTTCCTCATGGACCTGCGTTCGAAATTACAGACAGGACGGGTCCGACTGCGGATGGTAAATTTATCATGCATGCAGTCCATGGTTGACCCGGCTCGTTCTGATCTGGGACAATCGAAGTTGGTTCATGAGCATTCCCTTTTCTTTTTGGGGTCACGCGCCAGTCATGGGTGAGCGTCGCGAGTTCGTAGCCTTACAATCCTCTGCGTCAAAATCCGCCATCCTCCAAACATTGCTTCCTGTGTCGTTCGCCCACCCGCAAACGGATTTCCCCGAGGAACTCTGATGGCGATCACCTTTCGATGTAAATACTGTCTGGCGCCCTATCGGCTCCGCGATGAACTGAGCGGCCGTCGCGTCACGTGCAAGACCTGTCAGGAAAACATCATGATCCCGTCGACAAGCTCGGCGATCCCTTAGGCCGCTCCCGTCCCCCCTCCAATACCGACCGCCGTGAAAGTATCGGCCCCTGATGAGTCGGATCTGGGAGACATCGCCAGCCTTGAACATACCGATGGGTCGTACGAGATAGCCGACCAACTCACCTTAACCCGAAACACCCCAGCGTCATCGACCCGTTTAGGTGAGCCCACTTCTCAAGCGAGCTTGAGCAATCAGCAGCTCATCCTGATCGTCGGTGGTGTGATCACCGTTGTCCTCCTCCTTGGAATCATCGTCATCGCGATGAGCGGTGGTGGAGGTGATAACCAGGACAGACAGCCTGCGGTCGCCGTCGTCGATCAACCAGCTCCGAGTCCCGTAATCCGATCTGCGCCTCGTTCGAAGGCCGTCGCCCCCGGTCGCGAGTCCAAGGGCAGTTCCAACTCGACCCCCGATTCGTCGTCGAGGATCAGGTCGATTCCTGTGCCACGATCGGGATCGTTGCCTGGAGCTGGATCCACCCCCGTGGCCGTTGGCCCAAGCTTCAACACTCGCCCGACGAGTTATCGCTCTTCGGCGAACGTCGTTTCTCGCGCCAAGAAGGCGACCGTCTACATCAAGGCGATCGGCCCCAAGGTTGCCAGCACCGGGACCGGTTTCGTTGTGGCGACGTCCGGTAATCGGGTCATCGTGGCCACCAACCGGCATGTGGTCTATCCCCACGTCGACGTCGACCGCGGCGAGTCAATTGCGGGGGCTCCCAAGGCCCAGCTCGGGGTCGTTTTCCGGAGCGGCACCCCGGATCAGGAGGAGCGCCGAGCGACTCTCCTTTATGCCGACCCCTCGCCGGATCGTGACCTGGCGATCTTGGAAGTCAATGGAGTCCGCGACGTCCCCGACCCGATCGATCCGTTCGATCACAGCCAAGTCAGCGAACTGACCGCAGTCGTGATCTACGGGTTCCCGTTCGGACGCCAACTGGAAGTCTCCAACACCAGCGCCCGCAACCCCTCGATCACCGTGAACCGTGGCTCGATCTCCGGCTTCCGGTACGACGATCAAGGGCAGTTGAACCTGATCCAGATCGATGGCTCGATCAACTCGGGCAATAGCGGCGGACCGATCCTCGACCAGCAAGGCAAGTTAGTCGGCGTGGCCGTTGCGAAGATCGCGAACACCACGATCGGATTTGCCATCGCCCCGGTGCTGCTCGAGCAGATCCTCCGAGGTCGCTTCGAATCGGCGACGATCCGTGTGACCGACGTCCAAACCTCAATCCGGACGATCGACGTCGAAGCCAATTTGATCAACCCGATCGCCAAGCTTCGTTCGGTTAGCCTGTTGACCAGCGATTCAACCGTGAACGCCTCGCAACCCCGACCTGACTCTTTTGGCGTCTATCCGCGCCTCGTGGATGCCAAGCGGACTTCGCTCACGATGGATGGTCCTGATCGTGCCCGTGGCCGACTCATGCTGTTGAATCGGCCCGCATCGGGCTCGATGCAGGTTCAGTTCGAAATGACCGACGATGAGGGACGCGTTAGTCGGAGCCGGCCAATGACCTATCAGGTGCCCGCCGATTCCGAACCTGGCGCGACGGTCGTGCTCGGTCGCCCCAAGTCGGATACCAGCAGACCCGGCTCGAGACCTCGGAGTGAAGACGGCTTCCCGATCACGTTCGATAAGCTCGGTCCATTGATCCTCGCCAACAAAGAGAACCCGAAAGAGGAGGGCTGCGACTACGAGCAGGACGGTCCGAGGCTCACTATTACCGCGCCCAGAGATGAGCCCCATCTCCTGATACCTAAGATCTCGACGGTCAACGCGCCGATGTGTTTGACCGAGGAACCGGTCGATGACGACTTTATCGCCATGGTCACCGTTGTTGGAACGATCCAGCCGGGCAATCGACCACTGCGTCACCCCCAACGCCGACGCGAGAACCTGTTCTTCGCCTTTGCTTCGGCTGGTTTGATCCTCTGGCAAGACGAACAGAATTTCGTCCGGATCGAACGTGCGGCCCGTGGCTGGCCTAACGACCTCAACAAGGAGCATTACCTCTTGGTGGAAGCAGTCCAGGACGGTGATTATGCCGGGCACGAGTACATTAATATCCCAGATCAACTTGCCAAATTGCGTGCGATTCGCTACGAGGGTGCCTTCTACTTGCAATACTCGCCCGATAGCCGCGTTTGGTGGGCTTTTCCCGAATTGAGCGTCCTGCTCAACGATGAGATCCGTGTCGGGCTCTGCGTGAACAACGCCTCCAAGCGTGACTTCAAAGGACACTTCGAGGACTTCACACTGCTGACTAAGGAAGAGGTCCTCGATCAGATCCAGGAAGGCATCCTGGAGATCAAGCCCGATGAAGAAGCGGAATCCGAATCCAATCGGAGTAACGGGCAATCCTCAGGTCGCGGTTCCGAAACTAACCGTGGCGGCGGCGGGCGAGGATCGTCCCCCGATCAGGAAGAGCGAAGCGGTGGCCAACGAGGGACCCAAGGAGGCTACAACCCTACATCAGCTTACTTAAGATCGTCAAATTAGCAATCAATGGTCCGACCATAATCATCGGCGACCCATGGTCGGATGCATTGGCAAGATCGGGTCGAGGTTAGGAAGCGGATCCAGCCGTTCCCCCTCGGCCCTCATTGGCGGGAAAGGATCGGGTATTGAACGAAATAACGATCCGGTCCGTCTCTCCCTTATAGGCCAAAGCGCTATGCAGCAGGTAAGCCGGGAAGAGGACCATGAGGCCGTCGCGAGGACCGACATCGATCCGGTTCGAACTCATATATGCGTTACCCAGATCGCTGAGGAACGCGCCGGTTTGGATCGGCGAGTAGAATCGGTTGACCCCGTTACCCGCCCCTTCACTGTTGGTCGCCTGACCACTACTCGAGTCGCCCGCCTGTAGGTAGTAGATCCCGCACCATGAACACCCGCTGTGGAAGTGGGCGTCATGGAAACCACCATCGTTGGTGATGTGGAACCAGCTATCGACGACTTCGACTCGAATTCGACCTGGCTCGACCTGATTTCGAGTCGTATGGCTGACCGCTTGTTGGATCGACTGGCCAACGAAGCCCTTGAGGGCGTTCAGGCTCGGATGATCTTGGGCAAAGAGATCAAAATTGCTCTCGAAGAGACCCGTGCGCGACTTTGCCGTCATCGCCACACCACTGGCGATATTTTGCGACTCTTTCCTCTTCATTTCGTAGAGCAGCTTGATCAGTTCAGGAGCGTAGCGGGGATGGTCTTGCCAGACTCGAAAAAACATTGTCGTTGGCCAGAAGGCCTGTGGCTTGAGGTCAAACGGGGAACTCATCGCTTTTCCTCGCGGGAGGTGGGTTCGGGGAGACGAACGGTGTCGGAAGATGGTTCGAACCGATCCTACGAAGCCTAAGCCGTCCCGTCCAAGCCCACCTCGATGACGCCCTGAGAGACCAGCCGAAAGCATCACCGTTCCTGCAAGAGTTCGGCCTCCTTGCGATCGTTCACTTCCCTGAAGCCGCTTGAAGCTTGAAATAGCTCGTCATGAGGTTTCGATAGTTCGGAAGATGGTTGGAAAGCAGGTTGCCCAAGCCCTCCATGTCATTACGCCAATCGCGGTGCAACTCGCAGGCGACGGCGAACCAATTGACCAGTTGTGCGCCGGCGGCAGACATCCGTTGCCATGCGGTGTGGCGGACAGTCTCGTTGAAAGTCCCCGAGGCGTCGGTGACGACGAAGACGTCGTAACCAGCTTCAATAGCCGAGAGCGCGGGGAAGGTCACGCAGACGTCGGTGACCACGCCGGCCATGATCAGTTGCTTGCGGCCGGTCGCCTCGATCGCTTTGACGAAGTCATCATTGTCCCATGCATTGATTTGTCCGGGCCGGTGAATGAATGGAGCGTCGGGGTACCGCTCGATCAACTCGGGGACGAGCGGGCCGTTTGGCCCTTCATCGAAGCTTGTCGTCAGGATGGTGGGCAACTTGAAGAAGACGCCGACGTCGGCAAGCGCGATTAGGTTGTTCTTGAAGTCGTCGGGGGAGAAGTCCTGGACCAGCGAGATCAGACCTGACTGGTGGTCGATCAGCAGGAGTACCGCGTCGTCCTTGGAGAGCTTCTTGTAGGGTGTGGGCATCGAGCAATGATCCTATTCGATATGCCTTCCCAATAACGGGATTGATTAGGCACACCAGGTTTCAAGGGGACAGTAGGTGCTATTGTATGGTCCTCGAGACGGTCTTCAAAGCGTATGGAAATACCGGCCTTACGATTCGCTGTCGAGCCGCCTAGTGATTCAGGGCCAACCAGCACCAACAATCCGCTACTGATTATTTGCATAGTTTAACTTATTGGATTTAAGAAGCGGCAATATTCCGATTGGCTGATTGGCCAATCATGGGTTCTGCAGCACCTCGTAGACCGCATCGAAGACGGGTTTGGGGTTGCGATCACGATCGAACAGCAACGGGTAATTGGTTCGGCGCCAGGGGAAGACATTGAGCCAGCTCTGGCCGTCGTGCAGGTTCCAGAACGAGACTCGAACGATCATGTCGCTATATTCGCCGAACAACCCGAACACATTGAACTATCGGTCGACGTTTGATTTCGTCCAGAATACAATTTTTGCATGTGTCGTATAAGACCAACTCGTCTCGGTACTTGCCCCCGTTGGCCCACCAGAGACCTCGCGTGACGACATCGATATCCAGTTCGGAAACGACGACCTTGATCCCCAGATCCCGCAGCGCATCGAATGTCTCGCAAAGCTCCGAAATGGAATCGTCGCCGAGTTCGAAGTGACCTTGCATGCCGTAGGCGTCCACTGGCGCTCCGAGCTGCTTTAGCTTCGAAAGCAGTTCGATGAGCTTCTCACGCTTACCCGGCATGTGGCCGTTGTAGTCGTTGTAGATCAGCAGAGCGTCCGGGTCGTTCTCTCGTGCGGCCTTGAACGACGCGACCATGAAGTCGATCCCGGTTGTCCGGGAATAGGCGGAATCGCGTAGCAGACCATCTTCGCCGTCTCCAATCGCCTCGTTGACCACGTCCCACATCGTCACTGTGTCGGCGTACCGCTTCACAACGGTCTCGATGCGGCGCAGCAGCGTTTCACACGACACGGGTCCTCCGTTCTCGAGTGTCATCCATTCGTCGGTGTGCTCGACCTTGTCCCAAACGAGGCAGTGTCCGACGACCTCGAGACCATTGGCTTGTGCGTAATCGACAAAGCGATCGGTATCCTCGAACGACCAGTCGTCTTCAGCCGGATGGATGCTCCGCGGCTTCAGGCAGTTCTCGGGCGTCATGATCTGGAAATGCCGGAGAAACCTATGCCGCATCTTCGGGCTGCTTCAACGCCCGATGGTTAACTCCGATACCAAGCTTGAACCGTTCGCCGACCGCTTCCTTCAGCGACCGACGATCAGTCTGTGCCTCTCGGGGATCATCTCGCTCTGCATCTTCGTTCTGCTGAGCATTCGCCCCTCGGAAGAAGTGATCGACGTTAGGACCATCGGCAAGGCTGCCATCGTGCTGTCGCAAAGTGAAGGCTTCGTCGTTATTCGCGGCACGCGGTGAGTTCAGATCGTTATCTCGATCTGTACACACCACGATTACCTCGACTATATTTAATTCATTATGATAATTATACCGTGACGACAAGACTATCGGTTCTCCATCTTGATAGGCTCTAGAGGAAACTTCTCTATTCTGTAAATGATGATGGTATAACACTGAGACGACTGTTGAGATTTCTAGCAAGACGGCCGTAAAGGAAAGAGCCTTGATCATCAAAACCTCACGTTGAAGAGGAACAACACGGCCGGGACGCGATAACACCGATCGGGGTGTGAAGTGGACCCCAGTTTTCCAACTACTCTGTTCGTTATCCTTGAGGGAACTTTATCGAGGTGGAAGACATGGGTCCGATCCGAAAGCGGCACTGCGCCGGATTCAAAACCAATGTGGACCAAGAGGCCGTTAGGCAGGGCAAAACGATCGCTCACCTAGGCCGTCCAACACCCGGGAGGGTCGGTTTTGCCTCGAGGCCCTGAAGAAGGTCTTAGACCAGGGCCAACCCGAGATTTTCAAGACCGATCAGGGCACGCAGTTCACGGCCCTGTCCTTTACCCCACGTCTCAGCGAAGCCGGTGGGTCCACTCGCATGGATGGCCGCGGCCGAGCTTAAGCCAACGTTTTCGTCGAACGCTTGGGGCGATCACTCAAACATGAGGAACTATATTTGACGATGTACTAGACCGTCTCGGAGTTGCAAGCTGGCTTGGAGAGTTGGTTCGCCTTATTACAACCATCAGCGGCCCCATCAGAGTCTGGCCTGTCAGACGCCCGCGGAAATTAACTACCAGCGGGATCCGAATTACCTTCGAGGCCAGAAGGAGAGTCCAAACGAAATTTAGTAGAATGTAGGCCGAACAATGGGAGCTACTTCACATATTCTTCCAGTCGCCTCGTAACGACTAGACACTTTGAGATGTCTAATGATTCATTAAAGAAGCACAAGTAACAAGAATATCTTAATGTTAAATCGGGGCGAGAGGATTTGAACCTCCGACCTCACGGACCCGAACCGTGCGCTCTAGCCAAGCTGAGCTACGCCCCGTCAATTCCGGACTCTTGTGATCTTAGCGATCGGGATTGGCCTGTCAATAAGCATCGACGCGCTTGGAACGTCCAGGGTTCGCTGGATATTATCGGCGGACTTGGCGTTGACCGAGATCATCGAGATGCGCCTGCAGGCTCTGGGCACGCGCGGTCAGGTCGAGGCCGAAGAATCGGCGGAAGCCTCGGTCGTCAAAGCGGTTCGTTCGTGAAGGACTGCTCGGGATGCGCAGGTGATCGAGCCAGGCCCACCACCGGTTCGTCGCCCGATGGCTCAGATGGTAAACGAGCGCCCAGGCATAGGCGTAGTTCTCGCGGTCAAAACCAGGGCCGAGGCCGGTCGTGAGAAACTCGTCGAGGGTGGGCCGATCCCGAGGATCGATCATGTGCCAATCGCGAATCCGACGCGGGTTGGCTGGTCCGATCCCCGCCCAACGGCAGCCGACAACCGTCTCGAACTGCATCGCGTAGCCCTCGTGAAGCCAGACCGGCCAGTCGCGGTATCGTGATACAAGGCCCGAGGTCAACACGAGTTGATGGACCAGCTCATGGGCAGCGGTCCCTAGGTCGGCATCGAGACGCTCCAAGTTCAGAACGAGCGTGTCAAGATCGAGTTCGCGGAGCCGGTCCTTGATGGCTGGTTCGATCGCACCTGCTTTGATTCTGAGCAACTCACGACCTGGACGTGGAAGGGTGATCAGCTTGTTGGGGTCAAGAGCTGTGCAACGGTCACGAAGCGCTTCAAGACGCGTTCTCTCCCGCTCGATCGCGCGGAGCCGATCGCGATATTGTGGAGTCGTTCTTGTGTCCAAGGTGATGACCAGCATCTCGCCGAGATCGAGGTGAGCGGTCGCCTCTTCAAAGGCATGACCAGCCCGTTGGGAAAGCTCGGTGCGGAAGTCTCGGCGGTCATCGAAGTCGACGGCAACCAGCTTCGGAGGTGGGGGCAAGTTGATCCCGTGGGCCGCGTTGTAGAGCGCGAAACCGATCAGAACCTGTTCCATCAACTCGAGCCGATGGCGCGCCTCGATCGGCTCGAGCTTGTGGATGAGGACCAGATGGTCCGTTCGAGCGACCTGTGATCCCGCCGACCGCAACGATCCGAACGTCCGAGGATCAGGATTGGGCCAGGCCTTCGACCAGCGATCGTGGACCTCGAGCATTTGCGATGCGATCGATGAGATGTCCGGGGCTGGCTCCAGACTTCGTAGTATCTGGATCGTTCGTTCCGGATCTCCCGTAACCAGTGATCGCCAAGCCTCGACGAATGTCAGATTACTGGACTCTGCTGAGTCAATGATTGCTGAGTTGGTTCTGGCCTCGATCGCGACTGAATCGATCTCCGCAAAGTCTCGGCGTTGGAACGTCCGAAGACCCCAAGGGGTTTGCACATGGACCTTCCCGCCAACCACCTCAAATGGCAATGACAACGGCGCTCCACGGTGGGTGGTCAAGGATTCCGCATGGATCACGCCTGTTCCAAAGATCGACAGCACGGTCAGTCCTAGGAACACGACGAGGCCGGCTCGATCGAGCGGAGTCCGTCGCTGGGAATCCGACAAATCGCCTGAGATGCTTGAGATCGGGTCCATCGGAATTTTCCTTGAATCGGTCGATTCTCGAGCCTATCGTCCAGCTTCCCGAACCGCCCTCGACAAGTCTCCCCAGTCTTTTCAGCCCGGATCACCCATGGCTTTCTCGTATCAACGTCGCTATCGAGGTCCGCTCCAAGCGTTGATCCTCGACTGGGCGGGAACCACCGTCGATTACGGTTCCTGCGCCCCGGCACTCGTCTTTCGGGGCTTGTTCGCCGACGAGGGGGTGACAATCGATGACGCCCAGGCCCGTGCTCCGATGGGCCTGGCCAAGAAAGACCATCTCCGCGCGATCCTTCAAGATGAGGCGGTCGGACGGCTCTGGGCTCAGGTCCACCGACGAGTCTGGTCCGAAGCCGATGTCGAGAGGATGTACCAGGAGTTCGTCCCCCGGCAAACGTCAGTCCTGGCCGAGCATTCAAGCTTGATCCCTGGGGTGGTCGAGGCCGTCGACGCCTTCCGAGAGGCCGGCCTGAAGATCGGTTCCAGCACTGGATACACCCGCGCGATGATGGAGGTCGTTGCGCCGGAGGCGGCCAAGCAAGGGTATCGGCCCGATACCCTGGTCTGCGATGACGAGGTACCGGCCGGTCGACCCGCGCCTTGGTTGGCCTTCCGCAATCTCGAGAGGCTTGGAATCTATCCACCTGAGGCGGCCGTCAAGATCGGTGACACCCGAGCCGATATGGCCGAGGGACTCAACGGCGGCCTCTGGACGATCGGCTTGGCCGCGACCGGTAACGAGATGGGCCTCTCTCTAGAAGCGACTCAAGCTCTTCCCGAAGATGTCCTTCGATCACGGCTGGAACGGGCTCGAACCCGGCTTGCTGAAGCCGGTGCTCATGAAGTCGTCGACTCATGGACCGATATTGGATCGGCAGTGGCTCGGATCACCGAACGACTCAGCCGTGGCGAACGGCCTTGAGTTTCCTGATGATCCGCTCGTTCTCCGAACCATGACGTCTTCGGTCTCGACGACGGATCGCGATCGTTCCCACCTCATAGGGCTCGCCGATGTTCCATCGGTCACCTCAAAGCCCCTGCCCCTCTCCTGATCTTCCCAAATCTCCTTTGAGGTCCCCGTGACGCGTACGCCGAATCCTTACGATCCGCCGGGCGTCGAACCGCAGATTACGTCCCACGCGGGGGATCCCAACGAGTCGCCTCCCGTTCGCGACGGTCGGTTATTGCGTTGGCAAGGGATCACGTTGGTCTCGCTGACGGCCGGCTACATGGGTTACTACTTCTGCCGATCGAATTTCTCGGTGGCGATTCCGCTGATCGAGGCTGAATTCAAAGGGCAACCTCTTGGCTCTTCCGAACTGTTCGGGCCCCTGTTCCAAGGGATCGAAGGAATCGACAAAAAAGCGCTTGGATTAATCGCCTCAATCGGCTCGTTCTTCTACGCCATCGGGAAGATCTCCAACGGGATCGTGAGCGACTTCCTGGGCGGGCGGCTCATGTTCTTGGGTGCGATGATCGCCTCGGTCGCCTGTACGATTGGATTTGGCCTCAGTTCAGGGCTCTCCCTCTTCCTGATCCTTTGGGCGATCAACCGGCTGGTGCAGTCGACCGGCTGGGTAGCGATGATGAAGGTGGCCTCGCGATGGTTCCCTTATCGCTACTCCGGTTCGATCATGGCCTTCATCTCCATGAGCTACTTGGCCGGCGATGCCTTAACACGGATGTATCTCGGACTTCTATTGAGCTGGGGATACGACTGGCGACAACTCTTCTTCGCCTCCGCGGCGGTCCTCGGCACGGTCGCTCTGATTTGTGGTGGGACCGTAAAGCCGTCGCCCCGAAGCTTAGGGATGGAAGAACCCGAGGCCTCGCCAACGAACGTCTACGGCGCCAAAGGAGAAGATCCACATCCTGAGGGCCTCCTTGCCCTAATCCTGCCCTATTTGCAGTCGCCGGTCTTTTGGATCGTTTGCCTGCTCTCGGCAGGCCTGACGGTGCTCCGCGAGACCTTCAACACCTGGAACACGACGCTCCTAGTCGAGGTCGGCGGGTTCGTTGAGGATGGGCAAGCGGCCGGACTGAGCGCTTTGTTTCCTTGGTTCGGCCTCATTTCACTGGTGGTCTGCGGGATCTTGGCCGATTCGGTCTCGAGGTTCCGCGATCCGCGTTGGACGGCGATGCGGTATGCCCTGATCATGCTTCCTTTCCTCGGATTGCTCGTCGGCTCGTTGGTCTGGATCTGGATGATGCCGAAGGAGGACGCATCGGGGACCCCGTTAGTCTTCGCGATTTGCCTCGTCGCCCTGGGATTGATCGGCCCCTACAGCTTCCTCGGTGGCGCGGTCGCGATGGACAAAGGGGCCAAGCGTGGTAGCGCGACCGCGGCCGGTTTGATCGATGCGGCGGGCTACTTTCCCGCCACCTTCGCCGGCTATCCGATCGGTCGGCTAATCGAGGAACTCGGTTGGTCGAGCACGTTTCTGGTCCTGCTGGTCGTGGCCGGGAGCATGATGATCGCCGCCCTGATCTACGCGGTGTTGGAATGGCGGACGATCGTCCGTCGTAAAACGGTTGCTCCCCTCGAAGACTTCGTTCCCGGTGCCTAGCGTCATGTTCTAGACGAGCAGATTGGCAGCCTTCCACATAAAGAAGCCTTGGCCCAGCCACATCGGCAGACCACGTCAACAGCAACCCGAAGGATGCCCTGCCAAAATGGCGTACACGAGCCCCGATTATTCTGACTGCTGTTATATTGTGGCTCGACTTTTCATGCTCGAACTTTTGCTTCATTCGAGACTTGCGACGAACTGAAGCTACCTAACTCATCTCGGGCACCTCGTTCGGCATCGAGATTGCATTTCTAAAGGCAACTCTTGTAAAGCTGAGGTTTTCGCCATGTATCCGAATAGCTGGGATCGGGTTTGGGACCCGTTCGGTGAACTCCGCCGGGAAATGGGTCGTCTTTTCGAGTCGTTCGACTCGCTACCTCGGCTTCGAAGTGCCGGGGTCTTCCCTCGGATCAACTTCTTCGATGCTCGTGATCGCTACGTGTTGACGGCCGAGTTACCTGGCTTGACGGCCTCCGATCTGGAACTGACCGTTACTGGCGACCAATTGATGCTTCGCGGACAGCGTCGACGACGGAGCGGATCGGGCGTTGAATCGTACCGTCGCCAGGAGCGAATCTTTGGGAACTGGACGCGATCGCTCACCCTGCCTGACCGGATTGAGAGCGATGAGATTCGGGCCCACTTCGAGCATGGTGTCCTGACGGTGACCTTGCCGAAGGCTGAGACGGCCAAGCCTCGACAAATCACCGTGACTGCCGGAGCCCCCCAGAAGCCGACTGAGTCACACTCTTAATCCCAGATCCTAGGCGGGTCCCGGCACCTATCGCCCTAGACGGGCATCGTGGAGATCACAAAGATCATGAACACGTCGGAAAGCCGATCGATCAATGTGGAGTCGATGGTCCGTGCTGGCCAGTCTCAGCTTCCGGTTCGAGCCACCTCAACTGTACCGGCTCCGGTCACCGAACAGTCGAAACCGAAGGTCGCGTTCCCGTCCGAGATGTCGTCAATATCCGATCCGATCTCGGCGGCCAGCCGCCCCTGCGTCGCACAGGGCCCTACATTAACTCCTCCTATCGACATTTATGATTCAGACGAAGGCTTGGTTCTCGAAGCAGACCTGCCCGGTGTGACCGAGGAGACGCTCTCGATCGTCCTAGAAGACAGCGTTCTGCATCTCAAGGCGTCCGTCTTCGAAGCAGCACCACCAAACGCTCGCCCGCTACACTTAGAATACCGAACCGGCGGATTCGAACGCTCGTTTATCCTCGGCGACGATGTGGATCGCGAGAAAATCCGAGCCGAACTGTACGATGGTGTCCTCCGGGTGACCCTCCCGCGTTCGGATCGATCCCGGACTCGTCGGATCGAGGTCAACTCGCACGCATCTTGATCTGACTCAACATCGATGCGTTAGTTGAAAGCACGCATGATGTCAGACTTTAATCACTCTAGGAGATCACTACCATGACCCGCTTCTCCGGCCCCGGTCGCGACATTGGTGCATCGTTCTCGCAAGTACCGTCGGAATTCCTAAGAATGCTCGACGAGTTTCGACAGTCAGCGGCATCGTGGGCAAACACGACAGCCACACGCGTTCGAAGCGAGGTCACACCGACGGCGGACGAAGAGTCGAACGAACCACCCCCCGCCTGGATCCCCTCGGTCGACGTCCTGGAACACGACCAGGAGTATCAGGTTGTCTTCGATGTGCCGGGCGTCGACCCAGCCCGAATTGACCTGTCCGTCCAAGGACGTGAACTGGTCGTCAGAGGTGTCCGGACCGTCGCGCTGTCGCCCGGATGCAGCTCGATCCGTTCCGAGAGACCCAGCGGCGTTTTTTCTCGCAAGCTGAGCTTCTCGGGTGAAATTTTGGCCGAATCGGTGATTGCCGAGTATCAAACCGGGGTTCTGACCGTCCGACTCCCGAAGACCGAGACGACACGATCGCGAGTCATTCCGATCCGAACCACTGAGCAATCATCCAACCCCGTCTCTCCGGCTCCGGACTCGACGACTCCGAGCATGTGAGAGTAATCAAACGATGAGCCGTCTCAACACGCACACCCCAAACCCAAAACGAACGTTGCAGTTCGAGGACAATCGTTACACGACCGGTCAGGGGACGCGGAGATCCCGGCGGTTTCGAACCAGCTCTTGTGGTAGAGTCTTGGTGATTGCACCCGTCGTTTTCCGGGTTCCTGGAGCGTTCCCCTGATGAATACTGAGAAACGACTGACGCTGGCGGTTTTGATCGTCGCTGGCTTGGTCGCTTTGTTGTTTGTGTTGGACTTGGCCCTGGCTATCCCGTTCGGTCGCCAGATCGTCATGGACATCTTGTTTCTAATCGTTGCGGCGTTCCTGATCTGGCAGGGGGTGGAAACTTATCGCGAATTTAGTTGAGGACAGATGAGCACCATCACGTGATCAGCGTTGCAGTCGATCCTCCAATTCTGAATGGTTGACTCGCTCCCCCCGAGCTGATTGAGTGCAGACAGTTTTTGCTTCGTCTGAGGTGATTTGCTGATGCTAAGAGCGCGTACCTGGGTGCTCGTGGTTTTGGCGTTCGTCGCAGTTCTGGTCGCCACCGGGATATGCTTGTGGCTCCTCATGTTGAAGCCTGAGCCATACCGCCAAGTCCCGTTGGACGGCCCGAACGGCTATGATGACTTATTCGTTGCCGCCGATCTGCTCGATTCCAATACGGAGATCGACCTGGACGGATCGACCGATGCCCTCGGCGAGATCGTCTTTGCTGAACGCGAAGCTCTTGAGCGGGCTCAACTGGGATTAACTCGTGAGGTCCAGGTTCCGTTGCTGCTCGAGTCCCAAATCGACATTAACCAGGCGAATCAGGCGGCCGTCGATCGGGTTGGACTAATGCGGCAAGTGGGTAGGCTGCTTGTGGCCGATGCGATCGTCGCGGCCGAGGATGATCGTTATCCCGAAGCGATCCTGAAATTTCGGCGTGTCTTGCAGTTTTCCCGAGCCATCACCTCAGATGGACTTCTTCTCGATTTGCTAACCGGGTTCGCCTTTGAGTGGATCGCCCTGGAACGGATCGCTGAACTGGCCCCTGAACTCGAACCAGATCTTGCACGCAACATGATCGTCACGCTCGTCGAGTTCGACCAAACCTACGAGCCGATCGATCGAGTCCGTCTTCGGGAACGCGCTTATTATAACGTCCTGCTTGGTTGGCGCCGTATCCCTCTAGACTTAAGCGGAGCACGTCAGGCGGCGAATGACCCCGCCTTCACGAGTGCTCAGGAGAGCCGTCTGCGGAATCGGACCCTCCTGGCTATGGTTATGGCCTCGCTGGCCTTGGAGGCTCAGAAGAAGGTTCTCGAGAACGACGCCTATCTCGAATCGCTCGAGGATCTCGTTCCGAGTTATCTCCCTGAGGTCCCGCGCGATGCCTTCCATGGCCAACCGATCCGATACGAGCGACCTGAGCCTGACCGCTTTTTCCTGAGACCCACACACGATGAGTCAACCCTCCTCATCGAGTCGGGAGTTGGAGTTGTCAGGGTCGACGACTCACCTTGACATCCCGAGTCTCGAAAGGATCGGCTCACCGGACAGTTATCCCAATGTCCCGTTCTCACGAACGATCGCTTCAACGAGCCCGCCCCAATCATGGGGCTCGGCAATAACTTGGACGTGCCAGCCGAGCAATCGAGCCTGATCGGCGGTGAGCGGACTGATCGCAGCGAGGCGAGGCCGCGATCGATCGGCCGCTTTTAGCTCGTTGCGGAGCGATTCGGAGACGATTCGGTTGAGCTGACGAACGATGGCCGGACTGGTCAGTGGAATCCAGTCAACCAGGTGCTGCTCCAACATAGTTCGAACGGTTTCGGGAAGGACTTCGACATCGACGGTCCGGTAAGCAACGACGCGTTCGACTATGGCGACCTGGACAAGTCGCTCGTATAGCAATGGTCGAGCTCGATCCGCCTGCGCAATCAGGACGGACTGACCGACGACACGATCGCAGAGTTGGTCGAGCAACGCCTCCGAACCGAATCGGTCCGGAGTGATCTCGGCAGTGAGTCCGATCTGCTCCAAGGCTTTGGCCGTGGCTCCGCCGATGGCGGCGATCTGTGGTCGCCTCCGTCGACCGGATAGATCGATGCAATGTCGTTGGAACCGTTCGACAAGCGCTTCAACTCCGTTCGTTGAGGTCACCACAAGCCAGTCGAAGCGGTCGAAGTTCCGGACCGCTTCGTCTAAGGGTGAGTCGGGCTCAACTGGGACAATCTCGACGAGGGGAGCAAAGACCACCTCAGCCCCCCGAGCGCGAAGCAGATCAGCGGACGACTGGGCTTGCCCTCGAGGGCGGGTTACTAGAATCCGAAGCCCATCAAGTGACCGAGCATTCGAGGGGGTTTCGGGCTGATCGTGGTGCGTGTCGTTCACCCTCCGGAAACTCCACAAGCGGCTCATCGAACAGTTGAGACCTCTAGTTCGACGAGGCGAAGGCAACCAGTCTTCGGAGCGATTATCAATCGACCGGAAACGGATCGCTTTCGACTTCGAGGAACTGGGCAGGGACGAGGCAGGTCGCGCCCTTCAATGGTCCGTCCTGCAACGCGATGCGAACCAAACGATCTTCGTCTGCACCCTCATCTTCCATCACCAGCGCCTCAGTCCCGATCGGGCACCACTCCTGTGTGGTGACCAGTTCATCAATTGACGTACTTTCGAAGAATTTCTTGATTTCATGAGTATACTTAAATTGGAAGACAACTGGATCTTTGGGGTTCGTGGTGGCCTCGAAGTCAATTAACCAAGCATTCCGCAGGGATAGCCTGGCGACATCACCGGGCTGGATTTCAAAGCAACAACGATCGAGAATTTCGCGACCGCGTGGCGTGTTAGGATAAAGGTCTAAGTACCGGAGAAAGGCCTGGACATAGTGTAGCCGGACATGGGCTGGCAACTCCGTCAGCAAAACATACTGCTTGCGGAAGTCCTTGCTGAACGCCTCCTGCTGGGCAACAACCTTGAACTCGCCGTCAATGTACCTCTCGCTTGTTATGGTTGTGTAGACATTGTCATCTTGATTGATCCGAACTCGCTGCCCGGTCTCGAGGCGTGGTGAGGAACAAGCCGTGACAGAGACTAGCAGGGTGGCAACGACTAGCTTAAGACGAAGCCGTCTCTGAATAGTTTGGCCAAAAAACCCGGTGGAAACGGGTGGAATAGTTTTGACGGGTACGGATTTCATCGAGTTCTCCTCAGCCACTGGTCGGTGGAGGGACCGTAGTCACTTCGCCCAGGGTTTCGGGACACACGACCTGCGTCTTCCCGAGCCCCGAGAAGCTGCGGTGGGGGGCGGGACGATCCGTCATGGGCCGCGCGGAGGCGGCGTGGACGTCGGGTCGGGCTATGCCTAGGAGATGCCATCGCAGCGTCTCTTCGGGACAGTCCGATCTCACGTGTGCCAGGGAGGTCTCTACATCGGACGATTACAAAAAATTCACGGACTTGTGACAGCAAAAACTCGAGCTTGCAGAACTCGAGCGTTCACTGTGACTTTTTTGAATCACCGAGTCATTGGTGCCCTGGCCGATTCGGAACATAGCTGGAACACCGGTATCCCGATTGTCGACATCGGCGGCGGAGTGTCAATCTGTTGACACAGCATCTCCTCGGCTTCGGGGGTTCGGCCGAACCTCCGAAGCCAAGTCCCAACGAGCCCAGCCCAAGTCATCATCGTCGATGTCCGCATGTTGCTGATGAATAGCCGACATAACGTGGACAAAAAGTTAGCGAAGTTTAGGCGTGGAGCGTCGAGTGAGGAACCAGCACCGAACTCTGGACCAGAAGGATTCCCAACTCGTAGAGCAGAATCATCGGCACGGCAAGCATCAATTGGCTGAATCCGTCGGGGCTGGGGGTAATTAACGCGGCGACGATAAAGATGATCAGGATCGCGTATCGACGCTTCGACCGGTATGACTCGACGGTGAACACACCGATTCGCTCCAGGAACAGCATCACGATCGGCGTCTGGAAACAGACCCCGAAGACCAAAGGGAGGAAGGTGGCGAAACCCATCCATTCTTTAACACGAAAGAATGGCTCGGCACCGATATACGTATTGAAGAAAAGAAGAAACTTGAGCATTGTCGGTAGAACGAAGAAGAAACACAGACTGACTCCCGCCAGGAACAGTCCGAGGGAGACAGGGAAGAACCGATAGACGTACTTCCGCTCGTGGCGATAGAGACCCGCGGCGATGAACGCCCAGGCCTGGTAAAAGACCCAAGGGCTGGAGAGGACGAGCCCGGTGATGATACAGACAGTGAAGTAGATGATGGCAGCCTCCAAGGGTCCGGTGGTGATGATCCCGTTGCGCGAGCCTGCGGAGACCTCACCCACCTGGCGAGTGAAGTTCCCACGAGAGAGATAAATCGGGATAGTCACCAACGGGTCCTCTTCCGAATCAACCAATAGTCCAGCCTCGACTCGAGGATCGGCGGACCGTTCGGTCGAGTCAGTCATTTTCGCCGGATCAGACTCGGGTTCTTCCGGGAGTAAGTCCGGATAGGCTGAACCGACGAACCGACGAATGTCGGAGATCCGGATGCCCCCGACGATCGGCTCCTCGAGCAACAAGTCGCCTCCTTCGTCAGCCTTGCGAGCGGTGCGCTCGATGTCGAAAGACTCTAGGGCCTCCTCAGCGGGACGCTGAATCATCAGTGCCACGGTCCGGCCGAGGTTCAACGGCGGCAGGAAGGTAAAGACAACACCGACGGCCAGGCCGAGCAGGCCGAGGATCATCCGGGATCGCAGTTCTTCGAGGTGGTCACCGAAGCTCATGGTGACCATCTCTTGCTCTTCGTCGAAGAGGTCACGGTCATCCGGGAAGGACATGGTCGATGGATCCTGTTGCGAGGCCATCGACGACCATTGCCGCGACGGAATCGAGGCCCATTGCCCTGGAGCGTCCTCCGAGTTGGGGACGCACCGCGGGTAGGCGATCCGAACAGCCGCTCGCGGACCGGTCGTCATGATCAGGGATAATCAGGGAAGCAGGCGCCCGTCGGATCGACGTCCGTAAGGTTGAAGGACGTCGCGACGCGTACCAATAACCTCCAGAGACGTCGAGGCCTCGCCGGGACGGCGACGACGGTGGAGGGCGATCTGCCAGGAGTTATCCTAAGGAACAGCACGAGCCGTCGGCTAGATCGGGATCCGCCTAAGGTCTTCCCTGTCGCTGCTGCCCAGGCGATTTCGATCCGTTCAAGGGTCAATTCGATACGAACCCGACCGTACGAAGCTTTTGAGACGAACCAACCCTCAACGCTTTGGGGAGAACGACTCGGGTTCCCTTGAGACACATTTTGCCCCGCGCCCAGCATTCAGAATTGGAGGAAACACCGTGGTGGAGCAGGCCCCCCTCGCCGAAACCCCGATCGATCGGGCACGGGCGTCTTGGCAACGGATGGTCCCGGCAGTCCGCTTGGTCCGTGCGATCCCACTGTCCTTCGACGGAAAAAAACTCGCGTTAGCCTTGATGGCCTTAGGATTGCTCCAAACGGGGTTCACGGGCTTGAGCATCGTGTTCTCCGAGCCGTCGACTCCCTGGCGTGACGCGGCCTACGTGCGCCCGGTTATCCCGTTCTGGCAGGCCGAAAGCATCGAGGATGGCTTCCGCGCGACGGTAGAGGTCCTGGTTGTTCCGGTCCGGATTTTCGCCGAACCATTGATCCAGTTCTTTGGGTCGGGAATCGGTCTGGCTGACCACGTTCACGCAGCCTTCGCGTTCATTTGGGCCTCGATGGTGCTCGGGTTCTTCGGCACAACGATCGCTCGGATTGCGGTTGTGGGTGTCGCCTCAGAACAGCGGGTGGGGATTGCCACGGCCTTGAAGTTCACCATGGCGCGGGCGACTCATGTGATCGGCTCTCCTCTGGTGGTCCTGGCCGGGGCCCTTTTTTTCGCTGCCCTCATCTCGACGTTCGGCCTAATCTACTGGATCCCAGGCATCGGCTCGGCGATCGCCGGACCGCTGAGTGTGATTCCGCTGGTCATGGGTCTCGTGATGGCCATCCTCCTCTTGGGCCTAGGCGTCGCCTGGCCTTTGATGTCGTCGACAATCGCTGCAGAAGGGGAAGACCTCTTCGACGCCCTAAGCCGATCGTTCAGCTATTCGTATCAACGGCCCATCTCCTACCTAGGCCTCTGGGGATTCGCTTTGTTGATCGGGTGTCTGGGCCTAACTCTTGTGGTGACCTTCTGGCAGGTGGTCGTTGCAGTCTCGCGATGGAGCCTCGGATTGCTTGGTCCCGATGCGGTAATCGCCGAGGCGTTTGACGGGGGCGGCTTCGCGGGCACAGGACTGATGCTTGGTCAAGCCTTGGTCTTTTGCTACGGAATCAGCTTCTTCTGGACTGCTTCAGGCATCATCTACCTCTTGATGCGAGAGCAAGTCGATCAAGCGCGGTTCGACGACGTCTTCCAGCCCGAGGATCACAGCGAGACGTTCGCGAGTTCGCTTGAGAGGAATCAGGAGGGTGGCACCACGGACATCAACGTACGGGAGGTTCCTGACAGGTCGGTTGGCTCCCCAGGACCTCATCTGGTAAGTGAATCGGAGGCGGACCCATCGTCTGTCCCGACCACCAAGTCTTCTGAGAACACACCTTGATGGAGACCGGTCGACCTTTCGCGACGTCGCGATCATCACAACCGTCCCGAGTTCGACCCGATCCTATTCAGGTGCCCGAGTCCGGTACGCCTCGCCATTCAGAGGGTCCAGCGACGAAGCGCCCCGCGAACATCGTGGCCCGAACCAGGGCGACGGATCGAAAGATCAGGTCGTGGGGGTCATCAACATTGAGGTCAGGCGAGATAGGGATCACAGCTAAGTCGGCCGATTTACCTGGCTTCAGGCTGCCTGTCAGCCCCTCGAGTCGTAAACCCCAAGCGCCATGCAGTGTCGCCATGCGGAGTAGGATCGAGCCATCGATTTCTGGGTCGCGTCGACGGAGGAACCGGATCTCGTCGAGTACGCTGAGACTAGCCGTCGAAGCCAGGCTGTCGGTTCCAAGGGCGACCATGATCCCCCGCTCTAACATCTCGCGATAGGGATGCGGACGGTGACCAAACCGGGCGTGAGTCCGAGGGCAATAGACGACCACGACGCGCTGGTGGTTGGGAGCGGCCTCGGGACGAAGCTGCCAGTAGTCTTCGGAGTCCAGGTAAGTCCCATGGGCGATCAACCAGTCGGCCTGGCGGAGCCGACCACCACGGACATAATCGGCCGGGCGTGGTCCCAGCGGCTCCCAATCGTCGGGCCAAGCACCGAGGTTTTCGAGAAACGTGCGGAGCCGACCCTCACCGGTGGCCAGCAATTCGATCTCCTCGGGCAATTCGGCAAGGTGGGTTGCCAAGGGCATCCCGGTCTCAGCGGCCCGGTGGTAGATCCACTGCGCGGTGCTATAGGGCGCGTGAGGACTCAGACCGATTCGACAACCGGCACGGAGAGCTTCAGCCTCATCGACCTGGTCGATCCATTGCCAGGCTTCGTGACTGCTCTGGAAACCTCGGATCCGGCTAAGCCCAAGTACCTCAGCATAGACATTGGCACGTATTGGTGCTGTCAAGACCGCTTCCCAACTCTGGCCAGCCGTGGTGATATCGGCCAGCAAGGTCGTTCCTGAGGCCATCGCGGCACGCAGGTTAGCAGTCACAGTCGAACGGTAACGCGTCGTGTCGGTATGAGCCCGGTGCTCGATGACCCGTTCGAGCCAGGTGATCTGGTCTTCAACGATCGGATCGGCCACGGGATCCTTCGGCGCCGGGTCGTCATACAGCCGTTCTAGTTCCAGGTGTGTATGGACATTGCAGAATCCAGGAACGATGGCCACAGCACCTAGGTCCAACTCGACCGGGCGGCCTCGGCGTGGACCGTACTCCAAGATCCGATTGCGACCAATGGTCAGATAGGCATCGGGAATCGGGTCTTCCTCGACCGGGAACAGATACGCTGCTGCAATCGACCAAGAGGAATCAGGCACGATGCGATTGTTCCACTCTCGACGACTAAATCAACCAGTCTCTACGAACTTAATTCGCTAATCAACTCTCACAACATTCCACACTGGATCGAGAATAGTCGCTCGGGGTATCTACCGCAACAAAGGGCCACGATCATCCAGAAGCAGACCTTACCCGAAGAACATCATTTCTATATTTATTAATCTAGGTCCTTGAAGCTGCGACCTCCAAGAAATCGGCGGTTTGTCGGATCGTTTATTGCTGAGGGCATCGAAACACCAGCGAAAGGAGAAGTCTGCCCTTCGGGGGGCATAACTTCGCTGTCCAGGCCCAACGAGTGATCGGGCCTATCGCATCGTTCGTGTTGTGTTCTAGCGATGCTCAAGATGCCTTACGTCGAGCGCTTCTTCGGCCAGTTCGAGCGGCCGAACTGTTCAAAGGGAAAGGTTCGGCTTAGTTAAATGAGTCTGCATCTCTGACGTTCGATCGAGCCGAGGTCCGGTCGTTGAATCGATTTGTCTTCACCTTGCACGACGAATCATAACCCAAAGGATGACGATAGCTAGAGCGGTTGCTCCGAAAAGCAGCGATTCCTGATAAAGCCCCGCATCGTCGTCACGGAAGAGCAGTTCCAAGGCCGGACTCGCGTTCGAATCCGCCCGAAGTCGTCCGATCGTCAATGCCAAGGCATTGTTGGTCGCGTGAAACAGGATACCCGGTACCAGACTCCCCGTCCGGAGCGCGAGATAGCCGAGGATGACCCCCAGAAGCGTCGAGGGAATCAACTGCTGTGGGAGGCTAAGGAAGACATGCAGCATCCCGAACATTAACGCTGAGATTCCGACTGCGAAGGACTCCCGACGATCGCGTTTCAGGCCGCTCAGGATAGCGCCTCGGAAAGCAAATTCCTCGCAGATGGCCGGCACTAATGCCAACACAATTAGACTCGTCCCAAGTCCCGGCATCGCGTTCATCATCCGTTCCAAGAGTTGGCGAGTCGGCTCTGGGATGGGGAATGCCTGCTGGACGAGGTAACCGACCTCGACGACCAGCGGATGCAGCGCCAGGGCGGCCAACGGAGCCAGCACGACGTCTTGAGGCTTCGGCCAGCGGAGTCGGAGCGTTCGTCGAGGGTTGCTGGTAAAGAGCCAGGCCATGGCGATCGGTGGTACCAGGATGAACCCGATTTGGCCCATAACGATTGTCCAAGGCGCGTCGGGTCGGCTACTCAAGCCAAGGAACCAGGCCAGTAAGACGATGGTGGCGAAACATGCCAAGGCTTGAAGGCCGTTGGGTATCGGATCGCGGTCACGAACCAGATGCGTCAACCATCGGATCAAGTCGAACTTCTCCGATTCACGTGCCAGAATCGACTCGCCCTTGAACTGCTCGACGGCGAACTGCAAAGCCAGAACCGCATAGGTGATCGTCGCCCCCATCACGATCGGCACAAACGGCCTGGCCACCTCGTATTCGCCCAGCATCAACGAACGCAGCAGAAGCGAGACGCCGCTCACTGGGATCAGGCTGTAAAACAAGTCGAGCTTCACTCCAGGCGTCAAGCTGAGTAGGACCAAGGGAAGCGTGACCAGATAGACGGGTGTGAGATAGTATTGGGCTTCCTTCATGCTCCGGGCTACGACCGCCAAGGCCAAACAAACGGCCGCGAAAAATGCCGCTAAGGGAATGAGGAGCAGGACCATCCACAGGATCATTTCAGGATTGGGAGCGGTCATCGCCATCAGATCACCGCCCAAGGCCGCTGTCCCTGTTGGATCAGAGAGCGGACCGGCAAGTTTCCAACATGTCAATCCCATGCTTACTAAGTTGAGTAGCGCAGTAACCGCTCCGGCCAATGCCACGGTCAAGAACTTCGCCAGCACGACCTCGTTGCGGCCGACGGGAGCGATGAGCAAGGTCTCCATCGTTCCCCGCTCTTTCTCACCGGCACAGAGGTCGACCGCTGGGTAAAACGTGCCGGTCAACGCCATAAGGACTAGCAAGAACGGAAGTATCCGCGCCCAGAGACTGATTCCGGCGGTTCCGTCGGCCTGAGCCACGTCGACAGGGGATAGCTCGACGGCGCGGAGGGTTTCGGGTGCGACTCCGTCGACAGCGAGTCGTCGTGCGACGATCGCTCGATTCCATCGCGATAGGATCGAGAGCAAGCTCGACGAGGCGAGCTGGCTCTTCTCATAGGCGGTGCTGTGAGCCACCGTAACCTCAACGGCTTTACGATCGTCGAGCGTCTCGGCAGAGCCCGTCGGGAAGATCGCGATGACGTCGGCGAACCCATTGCGGATGGCCGCCTGCAACGATTCGGAATCGGACTCGTCGAAGGGACACTCGCCACGTCGTAGTAAGAGCACGCGGATCCGAGCGGGATCCACACCTTTCGGTAAGACCTTCGGAACGAAATACCATCCCGGCCAATCAGTCGCGGGATCGACCAGCTTTGGATCTTCCGGGAGCTCGTCAACGATGATACAGATCTGACTGGGTTCGGACTGGATCATCGCGGTCAGTTGCAGGACCCCGAATCCCAACATCGGATAGAGCAAAATCGGTAAGACAAAAACCATGAAGAGAGTTCGGCGATCACGAACTTGATCGCGAACCTCGCGCGCCACGATCGTTCGAATGATGGACCAACGCATCGCGGCCCTCCCGTTTGTTCAGCGATCTTCAGGCATCGCCTGGATACGCCTGGGAATCGCTTTGGTCTGGTGGTTTGGTTGCCACGATGTGAACGACCAGGGCTCCGAAAGCCGGGTCTCCTGGGCAAATCAAGAGGATGCGATCCGACCCTCCTCAGCCTCATGAATGAGGGCGAAGAACAGCGCTTCAAGGTCGGATTGGCCATGTCGTTCGAGAAGGGCGCTCGGAGCCCCCTCAGCTAAGATTCGCCCTCGATACAAGATCGCCATCTGGTCGCAGAGCGCATGCGCTTCGTGCATCGCATGTGTTGAGAAGAGGATTGTTTTGCCCTGATTCCGGAGTTGGGCGATTCGTTCGATCAGGTTGCGAGCCACCAAAACATCGAGGCCAGAGGTCGGCTCGTCGAAGATGAGGACCGGAGGATCATGGACCAACGCGCGGGCGATCGCCACTTTTTGACGCATGCCGGTCGAGAGCTTGGCCACCGGCACGTCGCGCGAGCGGCCAAGGTCGAGCCAGTCGAAGAGTTCTTCGATTCGCGAGGATAGCTCTCGGGGTGTGCACTGACTGAGTCGGCCGAAAAACTCGACGACCTCGGATCCGGTCATCCGGTCATATAAGGCCGTTGTGGTTGAAAGGTAGCCAATCCGTCGACGGACCTGTTCAGATTGTCGGGACACATCGAACTGCGCGACATGGGCCGAGCCGGCGGTCGGGCGAAGCATTGTGCTCAGGATCCGGAGCGTGGTCGTCTTTCCAGCTCCGTTTGGTCCCAAAAGGCCATAAACTTGACCAGGGTGGCACTCGAAGCTGACGTCCACGATGGCTGGGATCCGGCCTCGCCGATAGTCGCGGAACTCTTTACCGAGCCCTTGGACTCGAATCATGGAAACCCCGCGCCTCATAGAGGACTCTAGACGATCCAGATCGTCGATTCGATCCGAACGTCAACGTCGTGGTTCTCTTGTGAGTCAAGACTCCCGAAACGTGATGAGTACGATCTCGCTCCGGGACGTTATCTCCACGATAGAACCGCATTGTGGTGCGGGGAGAAGAGAAGTCGCTCTCAGGAGAATTCGCTTGAATTCATGAGATCAAACGAGCACAGGCTCAGCATGGGCTTCAGTCGGATCCTCATCGAGGTATTCATAGAAGACGTTGCGTTGGCGGGGGATGTAGCCGGCCTCGCGGATTGAGCGTCGAATCTCGTTGAGCGTGAGGTGATGAACCGTCCCCGCTGAGCTGACGACATTCTCCTCGATCATTAAGCTTCCCATGTCGTTAGCCCCGAAGAAGAGGGCCAGGTGCCCAATCTTGGCTCCTTGGGTGACCCAGGACGACTGGATGTTGGGAACATTGTCGAGGTAGAGCCTCGAAATCGCCAGGACACGCAGATACTCGAAGGCACCGGCCGGCGGGACGTCGGCCATGTCGGTGTGGTCGGGCTGGAAGGTCCAGGAGATGAATGCGGTAAAGCCGCCGGTCTCGTCCTGAAGGCGCCGCGTGTGCTCGATGTGTTCGATCCGCTCTTCAGGGGTCTCGATGTGACCGAACATCATCGTCGAGGTCGAGCGTCCACCCAGTTGGTGCCAGACCCGATGAACATTGAGCCAGTCATCGGTCATCACCTTGCCTTTCGTGATGGCGCGTCGGACGCGATCGGACAAGATTTCTCCGCCACCACCGGGGATCGATCCAAGACCGGCGGCCTGGAGTTGTCCGAGCACGTCCTCCAGGGGCATTTTGAACTTCTTGTGGAAGAAGTGGATTTCGGGCGGGCTGAAGCCGTGAACGTTGACCTGGGGAAAAGCTCCCTTGATATCGCCGAGCATCTCCAGATACCAGGCGAACGGTAACTCGGGGTGAAGGCCACCTTGGAGCAAGATTTGGTCACCGCCCAATTCGATTGTTTCTCGAACTTTCTCGAGCAGCACGTCGCGATCCAATACGTAAGCGTCGGTTGCACCCAGCTTCCGGTAGAAGGCGCAGAAATCACAAATGGCCGCACAAACGTTGGTGTAGTTGATGTTGCGGTCGATGTTGTAGGTTCGGTACGGCTCGGGATGGAGCCTCCTTGCAACCGAGTCGGCCGCGCGGCCCAAGTCGAGCAGGCGCCCCTCACGCATCAGGGTGACACCCTCATCGAACGAGATCCGCTGGCCATCAGTGGCGCGCTGCAAGATCGCGAGGACAGTCGAGGTCGAGGAACTCAAGGCAGACTCCTTTAGGGACCAAGCCCAGTGCGGCGGACATCTGGGCGAATCGTCGGAGGCCCTCGACCTCCGCCTCACCCAACTCATACGACAGAACGCGGGTCAGATATTCGTAACAGGAGTCCGCGTCCAGGCCGAGTCTCGGCCCGTACGTTTGGGCCAAGTCCCGGGCTGCTTCCAAACCATCGCGACAACTCCGAACCAACGCATCGGCCATTGTGCCTAACGAGACGCCCGTCCGAGTCACCCAGATGGCGAAAACGAACGGTAGGCCAGTCATCTGATTCCAGGCCTCGGCTAGATCGACGACCGTGTGAAAGTTGTCCTCAGGGACGTTCATCGCACGATCACCGATAAGCAAGACCGCGTCGGCCAAACTCTCCTGAACAGGAATCCCGAGAGGATGCGACTCGATGACCGGTGGAATTACTCCATGCTCAGTGTGCAGCCAAACCCGCGTCAATGCTTGGCTGGTCCGCGACCCCACATCCAAAGCAAGCCGCTCGATCCGGTCCAACGGGACTCGACTAAACAACTTGACGCTCCGAACCGAACCATGAGCCGCGATCGCTAAACCCGGCACGATTCGATAGCCCAAATGAGCCCCTCGAAAGTACTCGATTGAGGGGATCAGGGCCAAATCAAGCGCACCTTCACGCAAGCGATCGGCCAACTGACTCGGGACGTCCGAGACCAGTTCGATCCCCGGTGCATGCACTGGTAGAAACTCATAAAGCGGCCGAGCGTTGAGATACGAGACAACCCCGATACGCTTGGGTTCCGTGTTCGACCACATCCGTCTCTGCTCCGGCTCGAGCAAGAACACAGCTTTCAATTTGCTCTGAAATTATAAGCCTAAGCGGGACCACTGCAAGAGAACGCGCGTCGACGCATTCCACCCGCTCAGCCGATGAGGAGACCGAGCCTGAGTCTCCAAGTTAAAGTTCCATGCGTTGAAAAGCGCGAATGCCGACGCGGAGCGGGATGATCGTGGCTGCTGCGCCCAGGCCAATGCTCAGCAAGATCCCCACACGCATCCGGACCAGAAAGGTGGCATCGGAGAACATCAAGGCTCCCGAGGTCTGCACATCACGGGTTGCGAAGTAGAGTTGGCATGGCAAGGCGATCGCCCCGATGACCAACACAATGAAACCGAGGCTGACCAGGAGATTGAGCGTCCCACCAAAGCCGGTGGCGATCTTGGATGGATCCTCTTCCTTGAGATTGGGCAATCGAGCGCCGAGTCCGACGCTGATCCCAGACAGACCCAGACAGAGAATCGCCAGAATCGCCATGTGCAAGGCCGTCATAAGCGGGGACATCCGCAACATCACGTCGCTGATCACGATCAGAATCTCGGTCGCCACCAGCGAGATGCCTGAGGCAAAGGCAAACTTGCCCCAGAGGATCGTCGAGCGTTTCAGCGGGAAGAGCCCCAGGATCCAGAAGTTCCGCCCCTCGAGCGACATCAAGGGAAAAATGAAGCGGCTCGTGAACGTCGAGAGGATCAATGCTGTGACGGAAAGGTTCAGGAAACTCAAAACATATCGCCAATAGTGTGGCTGATCGTCGTAGTTGAGTCGTCGAATGTTTAGGAAGTAGAAGACGAGCAGACCGAAGAAGATGAGGAATTGCGACCACTGGGCCGGATCGCGTCGAAACGTTCGAAGGTCTTTGAGGATCAGGAGCCGGACCGGATACGGAAGGACACCGAAGAGCCGGTGGAGGAGCCGATCAAGCCGCTGCAGACCGAAGTGTCGGCGTGTCGAACGATTACCTTGGACGCGGCTGTAGCCTCGTCGATATAAGTCGCGGGCCAAGACAGCGGCTACTAAATAGATCAAGGCCGCATGGCTTAGTAAGGCACCGAGGTAAAACAGACTGCCGAACCAGTCATCTCGTGACGCGGCGAGCAATCCCGCGCTCGTCCATCGGCTCGCGAGGAGCGGGTTCTGACTGAAGCTCAGTCGACCGAGCATTTGGTTGATCCATTCCTGGGTCATGACCGCACCCGGGGGCTGCCAAAGCCGAATCAAGATCACGATCCCCACCAGCAGCACGACCATACCAGCGAATACCAGCACGGTTTTCTCTCTTCGGGGTAACACAACCGCGATTAACAAAGCGCAAATCGCTCCAATGCCTCCGGGAATCAAGACGATGCCCAGGAGATAGCCCAGGAAGACGACGTAGAATCCCCAGGGTGCTGCTGCAACGATCCCATATGCCAGCAACATCGGACTTCCCAAGATCAACGAACCCCAACTTGAGAAGCTGATCGCCTCAAGGAATTTATGCGCGAAGATTCGGTCACTGCTGGCAGGCAAGGCGAGGAGGAATTGTGCTTCACGCGAGTGGTATAGACCGGTATAGAGAATGATCCCGGTCGAGAACAAGAGCATCACCAATAGCGAAAGGAAGAACAGGCTGAAAACGTATTCGATCAGTTCGCTCTGCATGGCCAACCCGAAGGTGCTTAGGAACTGAAACCCTTCGAAGAAGAAGGCGAAGAGAAAGAGCCAGAACACCAAGCTACAGGCCAAGACGGTAATGATCCGGACGCGCGAACCGGCCCATCCCGATTCCAATCCGTTCCGGAGCCGCCGCCACTGCAAGTCCCGAAATCCGCGGGCGACCCGACCGGCCGGGGCCACGATGACCAGAGCCGACTCGACCCTCCGAGTCGACTCGGAACCCTCGGAAGTCCCGTTCGTCCGATCTGGACTTGACACAGCCATCGTGCCCTTGGCGGCAGGGTCGTTCATGGGGCGTCGACTCACGAGATTGGGTTCGAAAGGTCAGTCTGGACGGTTCCTGGTGTCGATTCGACCGGCGTTTCAAGAAGGCGCTGGATCGGTCGATCGCCGCCGGTCAATTTGAGGAAGAGATCTTCCAGAGGACCCTGACCATCGTCCTGAGCGTGTTGACGAATTTCGTCAAGCGTTCCGTAGGCCAGCATCCTACCGCGATCGATGATCCCGATTGTGTCGGCCAATTCCTCGGCAATCGACAGCAAGTGCGTCGACATCAGGACAGCCACGCCCGATCGGGCTTGCTGAAGAAAGAGATCTTTGACGATCCGTGCGCTTCGTGGGTCGAGGCCGACCAATGGTTCGTCAACAACCAGGACGCGCGGCGAGTGGATCAGGGCCGACGCAAAGACCACACGCTGTTTCATCCCATGCGAATACGTCTCGCAGAGCTCATCGATGTAGCCTTCCATCTCGAAGGTCGCGATCAACCGTTCCATGCGGACGCTCGCCTCCTCGGAAGGGATCCCATACATTTCGACGACGAACCTAAGAAACTCGCGGCCGGTCAGCTTCTCGTAGAGATAAGGCTGATCAGGAACATAAGCGATCAGTTGCCGAGCCGCTTGAGAATCAGCGCGATGCCCTCCGATCCGAACCTCACCGCCGCTAGGTCGGAGCAACCCGCAAACCATCTTGATCGTCGTCGTTTTGCCGGCACCGTTGGGCCCGAGGAACGCGAACAATTCGCCAGGTTTAACCGTGAGGTTCAGGTCCTCCACAGCGTTCTTGCCGCCATACGACTTGGTCACCCCTCTCAACTCGATCATGGACCGACACTCCGCATAAGATTCGGGTCATCGGCCAACCGCTCCAAGGTCAGCTTGACCAGAGGTGTAGGGATCTCCTGACGCAGCACAAGGCCGTCTCGGACCCGGACCCAGACCGTCATCGAGAACGGCTGCATCCGGCTGACAACTCGATAGGCCATTACTTGAGACTCACCCCAGGAAATAAGGCTCTGATCGACCACCTCGACCTGAGCCTCCTGAGCCGAGCCCGTCAGCGGATTGACCACTTGGGTCGCCCAACGCTGCCCCACTTGGAGCGAGGGCATCACGTCGATCGGTCCCAGACTGTTCTGGACGATTCCGCGCGATTGATAGGGGAAGCGGAACGTCCGACGCAACGATTCCACCAGCCCGTTCGTCTTGATAAGCAGCTCTTTGCCGTCTACACGGCCTTTAAGTTGCAGGAGATCCTGTTCGATCTCGCCGGCCTGAACATCGGCCGTAAATTGGTCGAGGTTTCCCTGATCATTGATCTCGAAGCGGCTATCGACCCGGATCTGCAAGTCCTGTCCGATCGCTAAAGGCGTTCCCTGCAAGAGTAGCGCTGAGTCGAACTCAACCCGACTCTCCATCAAATAGGATCCGTTCTCGAGACGTTCCGATCGAGTTTGGGCTGTTCCGATCGATCGCAGATCACCATCCGGATCCGGTTTGAGGATCATCCACGCACCAAGCCGAGGGCCCTCCTGCAAGTCAGACCCAATGTCGGTCATGTCCGGCGGATCGATCGTGACCCATTGCGGCACGACATCGCGGATCAGGAGCGCGGAGAAGCTGAGGGCCCAGCCGATCAGAATCAGGATCGAGACGAACCGTGGAGGCATCGTTGAGAAGGCTCCGGTGAGGTGAATGGCTCCACCATCTTACGGTTGTCGTCGAGCCCTTGTCACTGGGCTTGAGGCGAATTGAATCGAGCCGGCTCTTCCTTCGCATAGGAATAAACGAGATGGGTTCGGGAACGATTCGAATCCAGCGACGGGATCAGAGGAGGTCCGACTTGACCTGGCTCTCGAAGGGACCTAACGTCATCGCGATTGACCATCGTCGGGACGCGGGAGGGAATCCCGGAATGAACGCGTTCGCTGGGAACAACCGGTCGAAGACGACTCTCGGCGTGGCCTTGATACAGGAGGGGACCACGATGTCGCGTCCATCGAAGAGCCGACGTTGGCGCTGGAGCCTGCTGGGTTTCGGGATCGTCATGCTCGTGTTGGTCTCTTCGGGTATTTGGTATGGCTTCTCCTACGAGCCGACCTTTTATCGCGAGGTGACCGGACCGACCGGTCCCGAACGCGTTCGGACCGCCGAGCGTTTCGTCCAGCAGAGCCTGCGGCTCCGCAACGACATCGTCAACGAGCCGCGCTGGGAAGCCATCTTCCAACAGGATGAGGTGAATGCCTGGCTGGCCGAGGATCTGGTTACCCACTTCGCCGATCAGATTCCGCCGGGCGTTTCGAAACCGCGGATCATCTTCGAAGCCGATCGCTTGACTTTGGCGTTCACTTACGATCGTGGCATGGTCAACGCGGTAGTTTGGGTCAATGCCGAGGTTCGGGTCGTCGAGCCGAATGTGATGGAGTTGACGATCCTCGAAGTCCGAGCCGGGATGGTCCCGATCGACCCCAGCACTCTACTCGAAGACATCGTCAGCTTCGGACAGAAACAGGGCCTCGAGATTCGCCGAGAATCGACCTCCGAAGGGCTTCCTCTGGTACGCGTCGCCTATGCGTCAGGGAGTCCGGAACGGAAAGTCGCCTTGGAACGGATCCAACTGATGCCCAAACGGCTCATGCTCGGTGGACGATCCCGACGCCCCGAGTTGGCCATGGAATTCGACCTTCCGGATCGTCAAGGACTCGCTGATCGCTTCCCCCACCAAAACCACCACGACTCCAAGGCCGACTCACGCCAAAACTCCGAGGACGGCTCGAAATACGAATGAGCCCGTCGGAGGACAACGATCCCATCGAGACGTTCTCCAAACAGATCGAGCAGGATCCGATCGTCCGTCCAACGCTCGACACGATAAGTCCCTGAGTCCCAACGAGACACAATGCCCCGCCCGCCTGAGATCGGTCCTTCGTAGTCAAGGTAGATCGCGCGGTGATCCGGGAGCCGATCGGCCTTGAGATCGCGATCTGAAACGATTGGAGTTCGGATCGCCCAAGTCCGTAACGGACCATCGTCGTGCTGGAGCAAGAAGTCCCAGTGCACGCCGCACCATTGATGCTCGAGAACAGTGAACCGCCGGAAGGGTTCGCGTGGCGGCGACTCCGAATCGTCCGAGTCGTTTGCATCCGTTCGCTTCACAGCATCGATCAATTCCCCTCTCAGTTCCATTTGCGTCCCTTTCGACAGTACCGATCCGCTGAACCTCTGACCAACGTGCGGCGAGTTCGCAGTCTTGGCAGGAAATGGTTCGATGAGCCCACTTGGTATAGGCTGGTCGCGATGTGATCCCATCGACCCTCTTGCTCGTCGGGTCGAACCGCGACGGACTCAGAGCGTATACTGACTTTAGAAAGGTGGTCAGGGTGACACCCAAAGAGGTTTTGGCGTTGATCCGCCAATATGATGTAAAAACTGTCGATTTCCGATTTATGGATTTCCCTGGTGTCTGGCAACACTTCGCGGTGCCTTCGCCCCACCTGACCGAGGAGACGTTTGAGGACGGGGTAGGATTCGACGGCTCGAGCGTCGTCGGCTGGCGTGCGATCAATGAGGCCGACCTGCTCGTCGTTCCCCAGTCAGAGACAGCCCTGCTCGACCCGTTCGCCTCACAGCCGACGCTGACGATGATCTGTAACATCCATGATCCGATCACTCGTCAGGACTACACTCGTGACCCGCGCAACATCGCCCGGAAGGCGTTCAGCTATGCCCAGAGCAGCGGCCTGATCGACGAAGTCCGTTTCGCACCGGGGCTCGAATTCTTCATCTTCGACTCGGTCCAGTATGAGCAATCGCACCATCGTGCCTTCTATCAGGTCGACAGCGAGGAAGGGGGCTGGAACTCGGGACAAGGCCGATCGCTGGACGGCGGCCCCAACCTGGGTTACAAGCCTCGGGTTCATCTGGGTTACTTCCCGTGCCCGCCGATCGACTCGATGGCCGACCTCCGGACCGAGATGACCGAGCATATGGAACAATGCCGGATCGAAGCCAAAGCCCATTTCCACGAGGCTTCAAGCGCCGGCCAGTGTGAGATCGCTTTGGGGGCGGCCAGCCTAGTCGAAGGGGCCGACCAAGTGATGCTGGCCCGGTCGATCATCCGAAACGTTGCTCGCAAAGCAGGCAAGACGGCCACATTTATGCCCAAGCCGATCTTCGGCGACAACGGATCGGGTATGCACGTCAGTATGAGCTTTTGGCGTGACGACCGTCCACTGCTGGCCGGACACCATTACGCCTCACTGAGCAACCTGGGCCTCTATGCGATCGGGGGGATCATCAAACATGCCGCCGCTCTTTGTGCTTTTGCCAATCCGACGACCAACAGCTACAAGCGGCTAGTTCCCGGGTTCGAAGCGCCTACCAAGATTGCCTACAGCCGGCGTAACCGCTCAGCCATCCTCCGCATTCCCATCTACAGCCCGAGCGAGACGGAACGCCGATTAGAGTATCGTTGCCCCGACTCGGCGGCCAACCCCTATCTCCTCTACTCAGCTATGGTCATGGCAGCTTTGGACGGAATCCAAACCAAGATCAATCCGGGCGAACCGCTCGACAAAGATATCTACGATCTTCAGCCTGAAGAACTGGAGGATGTCCCGGGCACTCCTCGACGACTCGAGGAGTCGCTGATCGCCTTGGAGCGCGACCACGAGTTCTTGCTTCGTGGCGACGTCTTCACCACGGACGTGATCGACACCTGGATCTGGTACAAACGAACCCAGGAGGTAGAGGCGATCCGTGGCCGTCCGCATCCCTACGAGTTCGAGATGTACTATGACATCTGATCGCCGACCGGCCGGGGTGCCGACCCGATCGAATCGCCCGAGGTTGCAGGGATCACCGTATCGATCCGAGGAGGCTTCGAGTCTTCGAGCGAGTCTAGATCGGTTGGGGAGGACTCGGTTGTTCGGTCGAGCTGCGGTCCAGACACCTGTTGAGCGACTGGGTCCCCTCGCAAGGCGCGGATGGCCAGGATCAATGCCCCGATGACCAGCATGTTGTCGGCGAAATTGAAGATCGCAAACTCAAATTCGATCGCGTCGAGGTGAAAATAGACGAAGTCGCGGACATGGCCGAAGACGAGTCGATCGTAGCAGTTGCCAATGGCGCCGGCCATGATCAAGCCTAGAGCGATCGTCAAAAGTCGATCCTGCGCGCCGCCGAGCACGAAAAGCCAGTAGATGATCGCAAGACCAGCCAGAACGGAGAGCCCGGCGAAGACTGAACTACTGTACTGCCAGTCCTTGCCGAAGCCCCAAAGCGCACCTGTGTTGTACTTTGTCTGGAACTCCAACATATCCGGGATTATCACCCGTCCCGGAGAGGGTGGCGGGCCGATCTCTTGGAACACCCACATCTTGGTGGCCAAGTCAAACCCAGCGCCCCCGAGGGCCAGACCGAGAAAGACCAACCAATGAGCCCACGGGATCGGCGGCCTCGTCATGCTCGTTCGTCTCCTATTCTATCCCAAAGCGATTGCCGATCGTCGATCGATCCCTCGGCCGACCGAAACATTCTCGGAAATTCAGGTAAGCTCGTTTCAGTCGAGCGTCTCGGGAGCACCTTGCTCGATTGCGCGTGCGCAATCGATACAGTACGTCGCGTATGGAATCGCGCGTAGTCGAGCTTTGGCGATCGGGCGTTCGCAACGCGGACAGAGTCCGAACTGCCCTTGTTCGATCCGTTCCAACGCTTCTCCGATTTGGTGCAGGGTCTCCTGCTCGTTCTCAATAAGGCCGAGGGTGAACTCCTGATCAAAAACGTCGCTGCCTAGGTCAGCGGCGTCAACTGAGGCCGGCGCAGTGATTGCCCCGGATTGCGGATCAGTCCGCAATGCCTCGCCGGTCAACTGGTTGACGTCGCCCACCAATCGCGCCCGGAGCTGCTGTAAGGCGGTCTGAAAGGAAGCGATCTCCTGGTTGTTCAGCTTCTGGCGGGTCATCCTGGCTAGTTCTCCCCAAGCGTCTGGCGGCACCTGTCTCGAGATCGCCTGGAACGCGTGGCAAGGAGCATCGTGTTCGATTCCGCGATCTGGAGGCGTATGGTAAGGCCTCATCGATTCATCGAATCTACTCTATCGCACGCCTAGACGATCGATCCAGCCGTTCCTTCGATTGACCCCCTCGAAGGATCAGGTAGTTTGTGCGTCGCGGTTCGCTCGAATCGTGCTTGAGGTTTCACAACTGCGGTGCCTGTACCGCATTGTCGCAATGGAATGATCCCATGGGCATGGAAGACTCGAGGAGGCTCCGATGACTTCGATGGCGGAACAAACGCCCCTGCAGCTCTTCGTCACGGGGGGAACCGGACTGGTCGGGAGCCACGTCATCGAGGAGGCCTTGCGACGCGGCCATCGAGTCCGGACCCTCGTCCGCCCGACCAGCTCGACCCAATTTTTGGCCGATTTGGGTGTCGAGATGGTCGTCGGCGACCTGAGCGATCCGGAGTCGCTCCGCCGAGGCGTCGAGGGTGTCGATGGGGTCATTAATTGTGCTGCCAAAGTTGGCGACTGGGGAACGTTGGAGGATTTCCGCTCACTGAACGTCGAGGCGTTCCGGCATCTGCTCGACGCCTCAGTGCTGGGCAAAGTCAAGCGCTTTGTCCACGTCTCATCGCTAGGCGTTTATGAAGGGCGTGACCACTACGGGACAGATGAGACGACCCCGCCAGCGGTTGAGGCCCTCGATGGGTACACTCGCTCCAAGATTGAGGCCGAAGAACTGGCCCTAAAGTATCAACATGAGAAGGGGATGGCTTTGAGTATCGTCCGGCCCGGGTTCATTTATGGAGAACGCGACCGGACGGTCCTCCCCAAGCTCTTGACTAACCTGCGGGCCGGTCGGTTCTTCTATTTCGGTTCGGGCGACCAGGTGCTCAACTGCGTTTACGTCAAGAACTTGGTCGACGCAATTTTCCGGGCGTACGAGGTTCCTGAGGCGGTTGGTGAGGTCTTCAACATCACCGACGGGCAAAAAGTGACCAAGCGCGACTTTGTTGGCCGGGTCGCCGAACTTGATGGTCTCAAACCGCCTCAGCGCAAGCTCCCTCTTGGAGTGGCCCGGATGCTTGCAGTCACCTTCGAAGCGATCGCCAAGCTTCGTGGCGCGAAGAACCCGCCGTTAGTCAACAAGGCTCGATACAAGTTTCTCGGGCTCAATCTCGACTTCTCGATCGAGAAGGCACGACGTGTCCTCAACTACGATCCTCCCTACACGTTCGAGCAAGGGATCGTCGCGGCGATGACCGACCTCGACAGCTCGCGAGATCATGGATCCGACGCCGAGTCCAAACCTGCCGCGTGAGCCCTCGACCTCCTTCCGACGAACGTTCCACCCATCGACAACGTTGACAACGCTTCCCGACCCGCTCAGCATCGGGCAATTGGGGGTTGATTCGACGACACAGCTCCTTCGCCGTTTCATCAGTGAATTTCAACGGGGGTGAAACCGTGGTGCAGACGAGATTGGCCGTTCTTGTGTCCAGAGTTTGGCTCTTGATGGTCGTCTTTTTGAACTTTGGTTTCGACCAAGCCTCGGCCGATCGTCCTCCCAGTGTCGTGGTTCTGTTGGCCGATGACCTCGGTTCGGCAGATCTCTCCTGCACAGGGAGCCTCGAAACGCAGACCCCTCGACTCGACCGTCTAGCGTCTGAGGGGGTGCAGTTGACTGATTTCCATGCCGCCAGCGCGGTCTGCTCGCCTTCCAGAGCAGCCCTGTTGACCGGGCGATTCCCAGTTCGTGTCGGCGTCTACAGTTGGATTCATACCTCGCATCGGATGCACCTGCGCGTGGAGGAAACGACCCTCGCCGAGCGGCTCCGGACGGCCGGCTTCGACACCGCGCATGTCGGCAAGTGGCATCTCTCCTACGACCTCGTCGACGGTGAAGGGCCCAACCCTGACCCGAGTGACCATGGGTTCGACCACTGGATGGCTACGGGAAACAATGCGACCCCGTCTCACCACAACCCGATCAACTTCGTCCGCAACGGTAAAGCTCTCGGCGTAGTCGAGGGATATTCCTGCGATATCGTTGTCGCCGAGGCCCTCGATTGGCTCGAACGTCGGTCCGATCCTGAACAGCCGTTCTATCTCAACGTCTGGTTTCATGAGCCGCATCAGAAAGTGGCCGCACCGCCTAACTTGATGGCTCGCCACGCCGAGACTGACCTGCCAGCCTACTACGGCAGTATCGAGAACATGGATCGGGCCATCGGAAGGCTGCTGGACGCTTTGGATCGCCTCGGAGTCGCTGATGAGACGATGGTCATCTTCACCTCGGACAACGGCAGCTACCGGCGCGGCAGCAACGGCAAACTTCGCGGCCGAAAGGGACAACTCTGGCAGGGTGGCATCCGGGTGCCAGGAATCATCCGCTGGCCAGGTCGGATCGCAGCCGGTTCGGTTGAGTCGACGCCCACTGGGATCGTCGACTTACTGCCGACAATCCTCGACGCAACTGGTCAGTCAGCGCCGACCGACAAGACTCTCGATGGAGTTAGCCTGCTTCCGCTCTTTTCAGGTGCCTCGATCGAACGTGCTCGTCCTCTGCTCTGGTTCTACAACCCGTCACAGCCAACATGCGTACTACGAGACGATCGATGGTGCCTGGTCGCCGATACGAGCCCGCCGTTACCGACCAACAACCTATTCCGCGAAGCTTGGATCGGTCAGCTCAAGGACGCTGAACTGACCGATTTCCGGCTCTTTGACCTCGAAGCCGATCCTGGCCAAACACTTGACGTTTCCGCTCAGCACCCAGAGACCTTTGCGAGGCTTCGTCGCCTCCTTATCGATGGACATCGTAAGATCCTTGACGAGGCCCACGATTGGCGTGACGATCCGGAAAGGCCCTCGAAGTGAACGGACGAGACACGGTTATCTGCAGTGGATAACCAGACGCCCAACAAACGTCAGACATATTCGTTAATCAAATTTTCAATCATTTCTTGACGTCCACTAACGTTGGGAGCAGCCTCTCCTTTGGCGGAAACATAGGCTTCGAGTTCGGCCAAGGAAGCCTGGCCGGACTCGACCTTTCGCCCGAGTTCGGAGTTCCAACTCGCGTAACGCTCTTGGACAATGGCATCGAGCCGTCCATCGTCGATGATCTTTTGAGCGATCTTCAGCCCACGTGCGAAGGCATCCATACCGCCGATGTGCGCGTGGAACAGGTCGATCGGTTCGAAGCTCTCGCGGCGGACCTTTGCATCGAAGTTAACCCCTCCCGTGGTGAATCCCCCGCGCTTCAGAATCGGGAGCATGCACTGGGCGGTCAAGTAGATGTTTGTCGGGAACTGGTCGGTATCCCAACCCAGGAGTGGGTCGCCGGTGTTGGCGTCAATCGAGCCAAACACATCGTGAGCGTAGGCCGTCTCGATCTCATGCAACATCTCGTGGCCAGCCAGCGTGGCATGGTTGGTTTCCAAGTTGAGCTTGAAGTGCTCGGTCAGGCCATGGGTCCTCAGGAAGCAGATACAGGCTGCCGCATCGCTGTCGTATTGATGCTTGGTCGGCTCCATCGGCTTGGGCTCGATGTAGAACGGGCCGTCAAAACCGATCTGCTTCTTGTAATCGACGGACATGTGCATGAACTGAGCGAGGTGGTCCAACTCACGCTTCATATCAGTGTTGTAGAGTGTCGAATAGCCTTCACGTCCGCCCCAGAAGGTATAGCCAGCCCCATCGAGTTCCTTAGTCACCTCCAAAGCCTTCTTGACCTGGGCAGCGGCGTAGGCGAAAGCGTCGAAGTTACAACTGGTCGCCGCACCATGCATATAACGCGGGTTGGAAAACAGGTTGGCGGTTCCCCAAAGCAAACCAATGCCGGTGCGTTGCTGTTCCTCTTTGAGGACCTGAACGACGGCATCGAGGTTTTCGTGACTTTTGTTCAGGCTAACGCCTTCGGGAGCGACGTCACGGTCGTGGAAGGCATAGTATGGGGCACCAAGCTTCTCGAAGAATTCGAAAGCGGCTCGGACACGGCGCTGGGCGTTCTCGACCGAATCGGACCCGTCATCCCAAGGGCGTTGGGCGGTGCCGACCCCGAACGGATCGCTCAAGGGGTTGCGGAAGGTATGCCAGTAGACCACGGAGAATCGGAGGTGCTCGCGCATCGGCTTGCCAGCAACGACCTCGTCGGCCTGGTAATGCTTGAACTCCAAGGGATTGCGCGACTCGGGTCCGCCGTAGACGATCGGAGGGATCTCCGGGAAGAACTCGGCCATCGGCACAGCCTCTCAAACAGCGATGGGATCGTTGCGATCAGGATGGAATCGGTGGTCCAGTCAGATCCTCACCGCTCATGAGCGCTTGACCGCCCGACCGAACCACAGACCTCCATCGTAAATCGCGTCAACGAGTCCGAGCAACGGAGTGCTCAGTCCAACAGACTGATCAATTCTTAAGTCGCACGCACCCAATCACGGCTGGTCGAACTTGGTGCGGTGGGAAATGGATTCAGAGATCGGAGCCGAGTTCCCGTTCGGATCCTCGAACCGATCCATGTGGGCATCCACCGCGCGGCCGTCCCTAGGCGAATCGTGCGCGGCCAGATCGTTTGGATCGCCGATCGGAAAACCCTCGAAAGCTTCCTTCTCGGTCGAACTCGCATGGCTCGCTTTGCGGGTCATCGGCTGAATCTTGAAGTAAGTCAGGGTTCGCCAAAGCCACTCGGCCGGTCCGAATTGGTAGTAGTTCAGCCAGACTGGACTGAGGATGAGTTGGAGCGTCCAGATCGCGGCCACGATCCCCATGTATGCTGTCGAGTCGAGCCGACCATACAGGCCAAAACCATATCCATAAAAGAGCGTTGTGCAGATTAGGGTATGCATCAAATAATTGGTCAAGGCCATCCGGCCGACCGCCGCGAGCCGACGCGTCAGTGGCTCAATCAGGCCGTACTTGCAGATCAGCATGACGACTCCGATGTGACCGATCGCTACGGGGATGCAAGCGACCTCGTTGTATATCATCGCACCGCTTTCCAACATCCCCAGGAACGAGCCGCGATCGCTCTCCTCGATCAGGAATCCCTGGTAGACCATTGGAAGACCAAGCCCGTATCCCAAAACGATCATCGCCAGATACGTCGTCTTGGACAGGCTCGCGGTGAACACTCGCCAACGCATTAAGACCATCCCGATACACATCAACGCGCAGGTCTGCCAGAATGAGAAGAAGATAAAGACAATAGTCCAGAGCAGCAGAACGATAATGAGACGATCGGCAAAGATCTCGCCATAGGTCCCCGATTGATAGAGTGTAATCCGGTTCGGATCCGCCGCTTCCCCGCCAGCCTGGTCGATCCACCCGCGATATGCTTTGGCCGCGCTTTGGACTGAATCAGGGACTGGTTCGCCGGCTGCCTTCAGTTCTGCAGCCTGATCGTACTGCTCATGCATCGACTGGAGCTGCCAGGCGCCCAGGCTCATCCCAAGGACCCAAATGCCGAGTACAACAATGCTGATGGCGATGAGACCGATCGGCGGCACCTTGCGGATTGGAAAGAGCAGGAGACCACAGATCGCGTATGTGTACAGGATGTCTCCGTACCATAAAAAGAGCGCATGACAGGCTCCGAACAATAGCAACCAGAGGACCCGTTTGTAATAGATCATCGCCGGATCGCCGCCTCGACTCTCGACCCGATCAGCCAGCAGGATCAGACCAGCGCCGAAGAGCATCGCGAAGATCGACCGCATCTTCGACTCGAATAACAAGTTGAGCACAAATAGGATCGCTGGGTTGGCGCCCTTGTCATCGCCGATCACGGCTGGATCGACCTCGTTGATTGGGTCGGGCCCTCCGAACGAGTGGATGTTCAACAAGAGGATGCCCAAGACGGCCACGCCTCGGAGCACATCGATCGATCCGATTCGTTCGCGTGCCCCGACCGGTCCGGGAGTCTCCTCGACCTTGGGTGTTCCCTCTGACGCTGACGAATCAACCCACAACTCGGCATCGGGTCGTTGATCATCGACTTCATTCAGTCGATCCCAGGTCAACTGATCGGGGATGGCTGCGGACGACTCCGGTTGGGGTAAGGGCGGAGGGGTCGAGGACGAGTCGTCGGAGTGGGGTCGGGTCGAGTCCATCGTTGGCTCCTCGGTCGGTTGCGAGAGGCACGGGCCAGAGTACCCTCAAAACAGGCGGGCTTCATGATGATCGGAACGTCGTCGATCGTCGAACTCGACGTTTCCCTAGATCGTTCGCTCGGACGTTATGGAGATTCTCTCCTTTTGGACCGAGAACCACCATCACTCCAACCATTTTCGATCTTCCCGTACACCAACCTGGCAGAGAAAGCCGATTGGGTTCACTTCCTGGAGAGGACGATTGGTCTAGGATGGGAACGATCGCGAACGGATCCAATCCCGAACGCGATTGGACCCGACGAAACCGACTTGAGCGCAGAGCGTGGAGTGTGTGATGGGGTATCTTTCGATCGAAGACTACAGCCTGATCGGGGACATGCGGACGGCCGCACTGGTGGGTCTCAACGGCGCGATCGACTGGCTCTGCTACCCACGATTCGACTCACCGAGCCTCTTCGCGGCGATCCTTGACGATCAACGCGGTGGTCGATTCCAGATCCGGCCAGTTTCTGAGGATTGGACTCCGAAGCAACTCTATTGGCCGGAGACCAATGTTCTGATCACCCGATTTCTGGCTGCCCACGGGGTCGGAGAGGTGTCCGATTTCATGCCGATCCCCTCCAGCCAGGGCACTCGAGAGCGCTCGTGCCTGGTCCGACGTGTCCATGTGGTCCGTGGTGAGATCGAGTTCGTCGTTGCCTGTACGCCAGCGTTCGACTACGCGAGAGCCGAGCACAAAACGCATCTCGTGGAGGGTGGAGTCGTCTTCGAAGGTCCCGACCTGACTATGGAGTTGATGGGACCGGTCGATTGGGAGCGTTGGGGCTCGGGTGTCCGAGGAACCTTCACCCTCCAGACCGGAGACCACCTGACGATCACGCTCCGTCAGACCATCCCCGGGCTCGACGCCGCGCCGCTCCCCGATGCCTTGACCGAGGAGCTGTTCCACGAGACGGTCTGCTTCTGGAGACGATGGGTAGGACAATGCACATACCAAGGGCGTTGGCGTGAGATGGTCATTCGCTCGGCCTTGGCTTTGAAGCTCTTGACCTATCAGCCGACAGGAGCGATCGTCGCTGCTCCGACAACAAGCCTGCCCGAGGCAATCGGTGGTCCACGCAATTGGGACTATCGCTATACCTGGATCCGCGACGCCGCCTTCACCCTCTATGGCCTGATGCGCATCGGATTTACCGAGGAATCGACCGCCTTCATGAATTGGCTCGAGGCGCGATGCCGCGAACTAGAGCCCGGTCAGTCGTTGCAGATCCTCTATGGGATCGACGGGCGCGACAAGCTCGAAGAGTTCGAACTGCCCCACCTGGAGGGTTACAAGGGGTCCAAACCGGTCCGGATCGGCAACGCGGCCTATGACCAGTTGCAACTCGATATCTCAGGAGAATTGCTCGATGCCGTTTATCTCTATAATAAGTACGGATCACCGATTAGTTATGACCTCTGGCAGCAGATCACTCGCTTGATCTCTTGGGTCTGCGACAACTGGGAGCGTCCTGACGAAGGGATCTGGGAAGTCCGCAGCGGTCGCCAACACTTCGTCTACTCCAAGCTGATGTGCTGGGTAGCGCTCGACCGGGCGATCCGACTGGCCGAGAAGCGATCGTTTCCAGCCGACCGGGCACGCTGGTATGCGACGCGTGACGCAATTTACAATCAAATCATGGAGAAGGGATGGAACCCTCAGAGGCAAGCGTTCACCGCTGTTTACGGCGACAATGCACTAGATGCGAGCATCCTCATGATGCCCTTGGTCTTCTTTCTTTCGCCGGCCGATCCTCGGCTTCATCGGACCTTGACGGCGATGCTCCAGCCTCCCGAGCGGGGTGGTCTGGTCAGTGACAGCCTGGTCTATCGCTACAATATCCAGGAGGTTTCCGACGGGCTCGAGGGTGAAGAAGGTGCGTTCAGCATGTGTTCGTTTTGGATGACGGAAGCGTTGACTCGCGTTGGCCGAGTCGTCCCTGAATATCTCGAGCGTGCTCGCGTCATGTTCGAACACATGCTCAGCTACGCAAACCACACTAATCTCTATGCTGAAGAGACGGGCTCGACTGGCCATGCGCTCGGTAACTTCCCCCAGGCCTTCACCCACTTGACGCTCATCAGCGCTGCCTACAACCTCGATCGCGCGCTAGACGGTCGCTGAGTTGAATGGCAGGCACCCGCAACGGCTTGGGACTGCCCAGCCGGTCTGTTAAGATACCGCCGACGCGACTCGTCGACGCCCCGACGGGAACGCACACATCAAGGTCACATCCTTCCGATTAAGCCGACTTAGAGGAACAGTTCATGCGCGGATCCCGGACGACCCAGATCGGTTTGTACTTACTCGTCCTCCTTTTGGGTCCGATGCTCCACGGAGCCCGAGCCACTTCACAGGAAATACCCGAGGAGTTGCGGACAGTCGCCGAGCGCTCGGGGTATAAAGCCACGGCGACTCACGAACAGGTCATCGCCCTGTGCAATGCCCTTGCGACCCGATCCGATCGAATCGTCCGCGCTAAATTAGGCCTGACCGTCGAGAGTCGGGAAATCCCCCTCCTGATCGTCGCCGATCCGCCGATCGCCTCGCCCCAGGAAGCTCAAGAGTCGGGAAAGCTCGTCTCCCTGGCTTACGTCAACATCCACGCCGGCGAGGTTTGCGGGAAAGAGGCCTTGTTAATGCTTGCCCGCGAGGCTGCCCTGGCGGGTGAGACCCCTGAATGGCTCCAAGACACCGTCGTCCTGCTCGTACCGATCTACAACGCCGATGGCAACGAGCGGTTCGCGACCACCAACCGACCCGGCCAGCGTGGTCCCGAGGCGGGCATGGGTCAGCGTCCCAACGCGCAGGGTCTCGACCTCAATCGCGATTGGGTCAAGATGGAGGCACCCGAGACCCGTGCCATGGTCCGAGCTCTCATCGAGTGGGACCCCGACGTCGTCATCGATACTCATACGACCAACGGATCACGTCATCGTTACACGATGACTTATGCTGGGCCCAAGCACCCGGCCGGCGATCCAGAGATGCTTCGCTATGTCCGCGAGACGTTCCTGCCCGAAGTCGGACGTCGTGTCGAGGCTTCGACCGGCTACCGGAGCTTCCCCTACGGCAATTTCACACGCGACAGATCGGCCTGGACGACTTACCCACCCCTGCCCCGCTACAGCACCAATTATCAAGGTGTCCGCGGCCACCTGAGCATTCTCACCGAAGCGTATGCCTACGCCACCTATCGAGACCGCGTGCTGAGCACTCTGGCCTTCGTCCGTGAATCTCTCCAATTCGCTTCCGAGAACCGTGAACGGGTCCGAGGACTGCGTGAAGCCTTCGCCAACTCGAGCGACTCCAGCGCTGAGCAGCACGTGGTCCCGTTACGCACCGAAGCGCGACGGCTCGAAGAGATCGTCAAGGTGCTTGGATATAAGGAAACGGACGCCGATGGCGACGGCCGGCCCGAGACGACCGATGAGCCAGCGACGTACTCGCTTCAGATCATCGACGACCATGTCCCAACCCTGAGCATCACTCGACCTCGAGGGTACATCCTTCCTGAAGAAGCCCGAGGTGCTGTCGAGACTCTGATGCGGCATGGGATCTCCGTTCGCGTGCTCCGTGAGGACCGCCTACTCGACATCGAGGTGTCGATGATCGGCTCGATTCAGCGCTCCAATCGCGAGTTCCAAGGACACCGACTCGTCGATCTCAGTAATGTTTCGACGGCCGCCGAGTCTCGGATGATCCGTGCCGGGTCATATCTGGTCGAGGTCAACGGCCCGTTGGCGAACTTAACATGTCTCCTGCTCGAAGCCCAGTCGCCCGACGGACTCGCTGCCTGGAACGTCTTTGACGATGCTCTCAAGGTGGGCGATGAATATCCGGTCCTCCGCTGGGTCGGCGATCGGCAACGGCTTGCGACTTTCGAGCCTACTCCGTTGCCTGAGGATCGGCCTGAGCCACAGCCTTTGACCTACGCCATGTATAACAGTGGTCGACGCCCGCGACTTGGAAGTTCACCCGCATCGGTCACTTGGATCGATGAAGATTCGATCCGACAAAGACGAGGTAGTGAACTGTTTCGGATCGATGCACGGACTGGTGATGGAACTCCAATTGAGTCCGAAGACCGCAGCAAGATGGCCGAGGCGTTGGCCACGCTCGATGGAATCAACGCGACGCGTGCACGGCTCCTGGTCCGCCAACCCGGTCTCGAACTCGATCCGAGCGAGGAGGCAGCCCTCTTCTCGGTTGGGGACGATCTCTATTACGCCCGGCTCGACGGTTCGGAAGCGCGTCGACTAACCGATACCCCTGAAGAAGAGACCCTCCAGCGGTTCAGCCCGACCGGATCCCACGTTGCCTACGTCCGTGAGAACGACCTCTACACAGTCGATGTCTCAAGCGGAGTCGAGACCAAACTGACCACCGATGGCAGTTCGACGATCCTGAACGGAACTGCCAGTTACATTTACTATGAGGAAATCTTTAATCGAAGCCGGAAATCATTCTGGTGGAGTCCCGATGGGACCAAGATCGCCTTTTTGCGATTCGACGACTCGAAGATGGAGGTTTTGACGATCCCAGAAATGCTTGGTTTCCGTCAAGAGGCCGACACATCGTCGTACCCTAAGCCGGGCGACGCGAATCCGGACGTCCGGCTCGGGATCGTCGACATTCGGGACGGCTCGTTGACGTTCGCCGATCTCGACGACGATGGTCAGCGGACCTTGATCGTCTCGGCTGGCTGGTTTCCTAACTCCGAGACAGCCTACGGCTACGTTCAGGATCGGATTCAGACCTGGCTCGATGTCGTGACTGTTGACCCAGCGGACGGCTCGACCAAGGTCCTCTTCCGAGAAACGACCGGGGCATGGGTCGACGTCCCAGAACCACTCCGGTTCCTCGACGATGGCACGTTCCTGTTCCGCAGCGAGCGGTCCGGATGGGCCCATTGGTATCGATATCGAACCGATGGCAGTCTGATCAACGCGGTCACGAACGGATCCTGGGAGGTCCGTCGAGTTCACCGAATCGATGGCGAAAACGGTACAATGTACGTTTCGGGAACGCGTGACAACCCGATTGCCAACAATCTCTATCGCGTCCCGCTGGACGGAGGTGATCCGGTCCGCCTGACCTCCGGCCCTAGCTCGCATCAGGTTAGCCTCAGCCCGGGTGGCTCGTTGTTCCTCGACCGTTCCAGCGATCCTGCGACCCCGACACGGATCACTCTCCACAACCTTGAGGACGGCGCGTTGCTTCGAACGATCGACAGCAACCCGTTTACCAACGCCGAGCGGTATCTGCTGAGCTCCCTGGAACGTGTGCAGATCTCGATGCCCGATGGCTTCGTCCTTGAAGGGGAGATCATCCTCCCCCCCGACTTGGACCCGTCTCGGAAGTATGCCGTCTGGCTGACCACCTACGGGGGACCGCATGCTCCGACGGTTCGGGACTCGTGGACCGGGGGTCGGCTGCGTGACCGCATGTATGCCGACGAACTCGATCTGATCGTCTTCCGGGTCGACCCCCGAAGTGCCAGTGGAAAGGGTGCGGTCTCGACCTGGGCCGCCTACCGGCAACTTGGCGTCTCAGAATTGGCCGACATCGAGTCGGCGCTCCGTTGGTTGATCGCGGAGCGCCCCTACGTCGACGCCGAACGGATCGGGATCAGCGGTTACAGCTACGGTGGGTTCATGACCGCCTACGCGATGACGCATAGCACGATGTTCGCCGCCGGGATCGCCGGTGCTCCAGTGACAGACTGGCGCGATTACGACTCAATCTATACCGAACGCTACATGAGCACACCTGAGGACAATCCAGATGGCTACCGGAAGACATCAGCCGTTGAGGCGGCCGCCAACCTCCAGGGGCGCCTCCTGATCGCACACGGACTCCGTGACGACAATGTCGCGATCCAGAATACCTTCAAGTTCGTCCGCGCCCTCCAACAGGCCGACAAGGACTTCGAGTTGATGATCTATCCGGAAGCGCGACATGGGATCCGGAGCGGACACTTCACAAGGCTCCAATTCGAGTTCATGCGACGAACTCTAGGCGGTTCGCGCGAGCGATCGGGATCCTCAGCAACTGCGAGCGTGTCTCATTGAATCCGTCGACCATCGCGTTGCGGCCAGCGATCGTCGGAGCCGGACTTGGTGGCTTGGCCACTGCGCACGCACTCCGACGTCGGGGATTCGACCCGATCCTGTTCGAGCGTCGCGAACGGCCGAGCGAGATAGCTGCGGGAATGGAACTCTGGGCCTTTGCAACGATCCTCTTGGAATCCTTAGGACTGGCCGAACCGTTGCGACGGTTCGGCCAGCGGATCGCCGAAGCGCGATTCAGCAGTTGGCGGGGTCGAACACTGCTGCGAATCGATCTGGAACAGGTCGAGCGGCGAGTCGGGGCAACCAGCTATTTAATTGAACGCGATCACCTGCATTGGATCCTCCTGGAGGCCTGGCCATCAGATCGGATCTGGACGGGTATGTCCCTGATCGGCTTGAAGCCGGATTTATCCTCAGTGCAACTCCGATTCGAAGGTCAGCCGACATACGAGGCGTCGTGGGTCGTGGGGGCCGACGGCCTCCATTCGACAGTCAGACACTCGCTATGGGGGCCAACCCCTTTACGCAAAGCAAGACAAATCTGCGCGCGGGGAATCGCTCGGGGATCTCAGGCCGAGCCAGGTCTGCTCCTCGAAGTTCAAGGACTGGGCCTCCGATTCGGCATCGGCTCGTTAGTCGATGACCGCGTGGCCTGGTGGGCTGCCGTCAACGAAGAACGATTCGATGAACGGTTTGTAATCGATCCCCGATCACAGTTGCTCGACCTATTCTCCGGTTGGCCTTGGCGAATCCCAGACCATTTGGAAGCAACTGATCCCGCTCAGATCGTTGTCGACTCGATGGTGGATCGTCGTCCCCTGCCCTGTTGGCGACGTGGTCGAGCCACAATCCTCGGCGACGCAGCCCACCCGGCTGTTCCAAACTTCGGCCAAGGAGCATGCATGGCCATCGAGGATGGATTTTCACTAGCCGAATTCTTGGATCGGTCCTCTACAGTAGAGAAAGGTCTCGAGCGGTTCGAAGAAGCCAGACGGCCGAGGACGCGACGAGCTGTCGAGGAGTCATGGGCGTATGGAGGGATCGCTCGTTGGACCAGCCCGCAGGCCGTCGCAATCCGAGAGTTGATCCAACGTGTGATCCCTGATTTATTTTGGACACACTTGTTCGTTCGGCGGTCACGATTAAGGGTCGCATCGTACTACCGAGATCCTCAACGGAGCCAAGATTAATCTCGATCGGTAGACCGGCTCATGACCGACTGGTCATCGGTTTGTCCTGAGTCGGACAGAATATCGTCGCCATTAGCTCGTCCGTACTCGACCGGCGGGGCCTCGATACCCGGATCATGGATCGGCAGGGCGGGATGTTCGAGACGATCGCGGTGAAGCGAGAGTTCATTGAGACCACCGTCATCCGCAGCGAGGGAACGTAAGTCGTTGCAAGTATTCACTAAGTCCTTTACGGAGGACTTGTCGATTGTCGAATCGGTATGGTCGTCCTGGGTTCGACCATAACCTCCATAGCTATAACCGTAGCCGTAAGCCGAGTCATGGTCGACGTGGCCTTGCTTTCGGTTGACCGCATTGACGACGACCCCGAACAATTCGGCGCCACCAGCTTGTAGCAATTCGAGCGATCGCTTGATTTCCATGCGTCGGACTGTCTGCATGCTGAAGACCAGGACACTAGCATCAACTCGTGCACCAAGTAGTTGTGCGTCGGTGACGGGCAAGAGCGGTGGGCTATCGACGATAACGATGTCATAGTCTCGACGCGTCTCATCGAGGAACTCTCGGAGCCGAGGACTCATGAGCAATTCTGATGGCTGGCCGGGGATCGGCCCGGTCGTGATTAGGTCGAGATTAGCCATCTGGGTCCCTCGAACAACCTGACCGAGAGTGACCCCATCGCGAAGAATCTGGGCCAAACCTTGATCGTTTGGCTGCTCAAAGAACGAGTTAAGGGATGGCTTGCGAAGATCCGCGTCGACAAGAAGCACACGACGTCCAGCCTGTGCCAGACTGATCGCCAAGTTGCTGCTGGTTGTACTCTTCCCGCTTGCTGGTGTCGGGCTACTCACAAGGACGCTTAGCGAACGACGATCACGTCGAGCTAATTCCAGATTGGTTCGTAAGGCCTTGTAGGCTTCCGCCTCGAGCGAACCCGGCGCAGATTGGCAAAGCAGGCCCAATTTGCCGATCGCTACACTCCGTCGCTTCTCGATAAACGGGATTGTGCCCAAGATTCGAGCATTGCAGTGCTCACTGAGCGACTCGATCGTCGACACTCGCGAGTCTAAGGCGTCGGCGGTCAATGCCAAGGCAATCCCCAAACTCAAGCCAAAGAGGCAGGCCCCCGCAAGGATCAAGTTGCTCCGCGGTGAAATCGGTCGCACAGGGATCTGAGGAAACGCAATCACTTCAGCGTTGATCGTAGTGTGCTCGGCTGAATACTCAGCCTGGCTCAACTGTTCGATGACGGTCTGATACAACTCCCGTTTTCGATCCATCTCGGCACGAAGGTTGGCCTCCTGAACCTGTTCAGAGACGCGTCGCGCAATGTCACGCTGTTCGTCCTCAAACGAGTTGGACAGTTCCTGCCGAAGCGTCTCGATCGAGTCGCGGCTGGCGCTGATCGCCGAGAGGAAGTTGCGGATCTCGCCTTCGTCAAGCAGTGCCCGGCTCTGAAAAGCCATGTCACGCGTCTGGCGAATCTCCTCTTCCAGGTAACGAACGCCGGTCCCCTCTCCGCCCTGGACCGCGCTCAACTCCTGCTGCTCCGCGATCAACTGGCGGAGGCGATCGCTCGTGAATTCAGTACTGGACTGCTGAAGTTCCGAGATCACTCGGCCCGGGGCCGCCTGACCAAGCTGATTCAAGGCGTGGGCTAAGGTGGTGAAGCTCACCCCCGACTCGACGAGCTTCGAGCCGAGTGCTATCTGCGAATCGAGTTGAAGGCCGCGAATCTGCAACTCATTGAGTACCGAGTCCCATTGCTCGATTTCGCTGGTGATCAGCTCGTTGGCGATCTCTCCCTCCAAAACGAGGTTGTCTCGACAGTAGTCGAGATAAGCCTGCTCGGCCTGCTCAACTTCCTTGGCAAGTTGTTCTCGCGCACGAGTCAGGAGTTTGAGATAGTTCCCGCTCTGAGTAGCGTAATATTTATCCAGAAAGATTTGGTATTCTTCAGTCAATACATTAGCAAACGAAACAGCACCCTCAGGCGATTCCGATAGGCAGCGAACCTCCAAAACGTTGGCGTGCTGGTCGGGTTGGCTCACAGTCAAACTGTTCCGAATGACGAAGTCGACCGGGTCTTCACCTCGTTCTTCTACTTCGATCAGCCGAGGCATCGCCTCGAAACCGACTTGATGGAGCGTTGCGTTAACGACTTCACGACTTGTCAGAATCATTGATTGAGTCGCGGCGAACTCCTTGGCTGTATCGAGAAGATCGAAGTTACTCGATGTCGTTTGGAGTGGGCGATTGCCCTCTCGGAGGACTAACATCTGCGCCGAGGCCCGATAAAGCACTGGTAGTTGCAAGAGGATCAGCAAGCTCAGCAGGATGCTTCCAACCAGGCTGATCACGATGACGATCCACCAGCGTCTTGCGATTCGAAGATACTCTCGAGGCGATCGGAAAGCGCCCAAGTCTCGTTCTCGGCTCGACACCATTGGCGTCGTCATATCCGCATTCCCTCTTGACTTTGAGCAAGGATTTGAAGCCAACAGCCGTCGATGCGTTTACGCGGTCGTCTGCTGACTGATCGACTCGAAAGCGAACAACGGTGGGATTGACGGACCGTCCGCGCCTACAGACCGTGTCACGGCCGACGGGAAAGCTTCATTCCCAATCGATGTTGTTACCGACTAGCAACGAACAAACAGGGTGTGATGATCCTCGACCCCTTTGTCACATTGTCAGCGAAGTCTAGGGGGAACTTATGATGCCTCGTCGGGACGAGCAACTCGGCTGAAATAGCGTCGAATCAGCGCGTCGGGGAACTTCGGTGTCACCAGGCTGACCCCGATTCCCAAGGCGAACGAGACCAACAATGCCAATAGAACCGGCTCAAAGCCTAGAGGGTTGACCGGCCAGTCGAACAGATACGGACCGATCGTGTGAGCAACGACGATGATCCCAAACCCACTCAATAACGAGGCCCACGCCCCAAGTCGAGTCATCCGCTTCCAGTAGACTCCCAAGAAGATCGGCGCGAGGAACGTGGATGCAAACGCTGCCCCAGTGAAGACGATGATTGTCTGCAGGAACTCGGGCGGATTCAACGCGAGGGTTGTCACTAACACGCCGACGATGGCCGTCGTCGCGTAGCTGATTTGCTTAATTCTTTTTTCGGCAACGTCCGGATTGACCCAACTTTGATAGATATCCCTAACAAAACTGGAGCTGATCATGAGGAGAAACGAGTCGACTGTCGACATAACCGCCGCGAATGGGGCGGCGATTAGGATGCCGGCCAACCACCAAGGGGCCGCGATTTTGGCCAATTGCGGCATGATTTGATCGGATCCTGAGGCCAATTCGGCTGGATGAATTAGGGTCCTTGCCGTGACGAACAAGAAGACCATCGGCAGATAGATTGCGCTGTAGTAGAGCGTGACAACCCAGATCGAAACTCGGAGCGTCTTGGTGTCTCGGAAGGCCATCATCCGGACCATCGAACCAGGCTGGCCGGCTGCGGCGATCGGCCAGAAAAAGAAGAACGAGATGCTTAGCGCCAACGGCAGGAACGGCGCTCCATCAGATTTACGTCCGGGGCCGTAGACCCATTGCGAGCCGGGGATCAGATTGATCGGGTCCTCGTTGATTGGGACAGTCCCCTCCCCTGTGACGACCCGATCGTCTCCCAAGTTGACCAACCTGACTTGGATCAATGCAGAGGCCTGTTCCGATCTGCGAAGGGCTTCGAGAACTTCTCGACTCGTTGTCGCGACTCGATCAGGCTGAACAGGGTCGCGCGTGAGCCCCACGCGGATGAGGGTTCGATCATCGAACTCTTCGACAGCTACTTGCGGACGTTCGTCGTCAGCAACAGCGCGGGTTTCCGGTTCGATCGCAATCTGAAGGAAGAGGTCATCGCGGCTCGGTTCGTTGGCAAAGAATTCCAAGGCGTTGTCTTCGGAAATTAGACCGATCACCTGGGAGGGTGGGCGTTCATTGAGGGTTCGTGACACGTTCTCCAAGCCGCCCGCTTTACTGATGACGAATGGGATCAGCAGAACCACGCCGAAACCCATGACGACCCCTTGCAATACATCAGTCCAGACCACTGCGCGGAAGCCACCATAGGCTGTGTACAGAATGACAGTAAATGCAAAGACGAACAAACTAAGGACATAGATTGGCTTGACGCCCGCTGGAAGCACTTCGACGAACGAGCCAAAGAGAAACTCGGCTAGTTCGGAGATCTCTCTGAACTCGTCTAGCAGGACGCTCAGGATGAGTCCGCCGGCTTTGAACTGGGCGATCAGGTTGGTAATCGTGAATAAAATTAGGATCATCGAGGCGACCAGACCGAGTGCGTTGGCCTGATACCGCTCGCGGAGCACGTCGGGGATCGTGATCGCTCCGGCACGTCGGGCAACCTGGTTGAGGCGTTTGCCCATTAGACCCATCGTCACCAAGGGCATGACCATGTAACCGGCAATCCAGAATCCGAGGATCCAGCCGTGTGTGTAGATCAACGAGGGGAACCCCGTGAAGCTCCCGCCGCTGGCACTGGTTGCTGCGAAGGTGAATGCCAGTGCCCATACGCCCAATCCACGGCTGCCTAGAAAGTACTCGGCGAGGAACCCGCGGCCGCTCAAGAGGCGGTTCGAGAGGATTGCCAGACCGAAAACCCCGAGCATGTAGAGGACGAAAACGACGCCAGCGGCTTGCTCATTGGTCATCGCCGGCCTCCCTTAGGCCAGCATTGGAGGTGTTCAGGGCCTCGGCATCGGTCGGCTCGGTGTCATCAGTCATGACGGCGAAGCAGAACCAGGCGCTTGCGGCGATCGAGATCGCCCAGGGGAAGATAATCCCCCAGAAAACCCAATCGGGGATGCCAAGCCCGAACGGCGTTCGCAGTCCAGCGGGATCGCGATCGAAACGCTCTAGGCTTGGGATCATGGCGTCGAGTGTTCCGACAGGTTTGGGATGGTCTGCATAGCCTTGGAGATAGCAGACCCCGACAGTCCAGATCATCGCGACTGACCAGACGGCCAGGATGATGACGACCTCGCGACGGCTGGAGGTGTAGACCGGATCGTCCTCCTCGCCGTAAACGGGGTCCCCGTCGAGGGACTGCGAATGGGATCTCATGGGCTTAGTACTTTCGGAGCGAAGACGGGCTAGCGGCGAATAGTCGTCCCGGTCCGGACGAGGAAGAGAGAGGCTGGACCAGGCGGGTCGGCCGATCATAGCCCGAGTTACTCGGCCAAGCAACGTTCCGGATCGAACCGTAAGGGGCCCTTCTGACCAACCGTACTGTGAATCGATCCGGTCGATTCCTGTCGGTAAGCGGCACGTGGAAACTAACATCCTGTCGCCTGATCGATTCCGATTTCGATCGCTCAGAAGGAGGTCGGGTCGAATCGGCCCGTGGCCTCAATCGTTCGAGGGTCCAAGCACGGTCTCGGCCCTCAGCCTCGGTCGTTGGACCGGCTCGAGCGCCGCGACGATCGTTCGGTTCGCTACCAGGGATGGGAAAGATAACGATGCGGATCTTGGTCACAGGTGGCGCGGGCTATGTCGGCTCGACGCTCGTGCCGACACTTCTCGAGGCGGGTCATCAGGTCCGCGTCCTAGACATCCTCAAGTTCGGTGGGCATGGGCTTCTGCCCTGCTGCCGCCATCAAGGCTTCGAACTGATTAAGGGCGACGTGACCGATGTCGAGGCGGTCAGTCAAGCTCTTGACGGCGTCGATGCGATCGTCCACTTAGCGTCGATCGTCGGCTATCCGGCCTGCAAGAAAGAGCCGGCCGTCGCGCAGGCGACCAACGTTGAGGGGACACGGATCCTCCTTCAGCAACGAAAACCCAATCAGGCTGTCCTTTATGCCTCAACGGGAAGCATCTATGGAAAGATTCCCGACTACGTCTGCAATGAGTCGACACCCCTGACGCCGATTACTCTCTACGGCGAAACGAAGGCGGAGGCCGAGCGACTCGTCTTGGAAGCGGGAAACAGCTTGGCCTATCGATTCGCCACCGCCTTCGGCGTCAGCAATCGGATGCGGCTTGACCTCCTGCCCAACGATTTCACGTACCAGGCCGTCCGCAACCGCAACCTGATCGTCTACCAAGGTAACTACAAGCGAACCTTCGTCCACGTTCGCGATATGGCGCGTTCGTTCCTCTACGCGCTCGAGAATTGGGAATCAGTTCGCGACGACGTTTATAATGTCGGTCACGAAAGCATGAATTTCACCAAAGAACAGGTCGCACGCAAGGTCATGGAACACGTCGATTACTACCTCCATTTCGCCGAGGTGGGATCGGACGCCGATCAGCGGAACTACGAAGTCAGTTACGAGAAGATCCGCCGGAAGGGGTTCGAGACGACCATCGACCTAGACCGCGGGATCGCCGAGCTGGTCCGTGCGGCGCGGATGATCGAGTACGCCAACCCCTTTGCCAACGTTTGATACAGCCTTAGCTAGTGGCGATTGGTAGCAACTAACTTTACTTGATCGCATCACACTCGGGACATCTACGCGTTGGGGAAGTTCGACTTCTTGAGGGGAATCGCGAATCAACTCATGATCATCGCGACTCTCCCCTCAGTGGCCCAGCGCTGCGTCTGTGTTTAAGACCGATCATAATCGGGATTATTGATTTCAAGTCCGGAGGAACTCGCCATGGTTGAGAGCGAATGGTCTGGCAAGCGTGTGACGGTAACTGGAGGAGCCGGTTTCCTTGGTCGACATTTAGTCCATCGTCTCGAAGCATTTGGGGCTGAGGTCTATGTCCCAAGGCGTCGCGAATTCAACTTCACCAGCCTCGATTCGTCCATGAAGTGCTTGCTCGAGCACCCTTGTGACTTGCTGATTCATGCGGCCGCTTACTACGGCGGAATCGGAATCAATCAGACCGAGCCAGGCCGGCTTTACTACGAAAACTTAGTCATGGGAGCCAACGTATTAGAGGCGGCTCGACTCGTCGATGTCGAGAAGGTCGTCGTGATTGGAACTGCCTGCAGCTATCCAGGATATCTCCAAGGTCACCTCAACGAGGACGACCTTTGGACGGGACCTTGCCATGCCAGCGTCGTCAATTACGGCCTAACCAAGAAGATGTTGTCAGTTCAAGGGCACGCCTACAAGCGCCAGTACGGCTTGGAGACGATCCATCTGATTTTGACGAATCTCTACGGCCCGGGCGACTCGTATAATCCTGAGCGGTCTCACGTGGCAGCCGCGCTTATCCGTAAGTTCGTCGAGGCCGAGCGTGACGACAAACCAACTGTCGAGGTCTGGGGGACCGGCAGTCCGGTCCGCGAGTTTTTGTATGCACCTGACTGTGCCGACGCGATTCTCCTGGCCTCCCATCATTACCATGACACTGAGGTTCCGTTGAACATTGGGACCGGTGTGGGCACATCGATCCGAGAGTTGGCCGAAACGATCCAAGCTGTCACCAACTATCGTGGCCGAATCGCCTGGAATACCGACAAGCCCGATGGTGCACCCTTGAAAGTCTTGGACATCTCGCGAATGACGCAATCGCTAGACGGCTGGACACCACCGACTACGCTTCGGGACGGCCTTGAGAAAACCGTTGCCTGGTATCGCGTCCACAAAGATGAGGCCGATGCCAAATGGTGAGCCAGACCCAGCCGGGGTCAACCACCCCGGCCAGACGCCCGCGCGTTCTGTTTGTCAACCAGTATTATTGGCCCGACATGGCCTCCACGGCGCAGCACTTAGCCGACCTGGCTGAGTCGCTTGCCGAGGCCGGCTACGATTGCCACGTTTTGGCAGGGCGGGGATCTTACGGTGTTGAGGATACCCGACGGTCGCTCACGAGTCGCGAAACGCACCACGGAGTCGCGATTCATCGGATCCAGACCAGCAGTTTTGGACGCGGCTCTGTCTTGAGACGGATGATCGATTACCTCAGCTTCTTCGCCGGTGCGATCGTGATGGCCTGGAGGGTCCCGCGTCCCGACCTGGTCGTGACGTTGACGACCCCACCTCTAATCGGTCTGATCGGTACGATGCTCAAGCGACTCCGAGGCGTTCGACACATCGCTTGGTGTATGGATCTCCATCCCGACGCCAGCCTGGCGCTTGGACGCATGCAGGCCGAGGGGCTCATGGTTCGTTGGCTTGACGCCATCGCCACCACGATTCTTCGTCAGGCCGATCGCGTGGTTGCGTTGGGACCCTACATGAAGCAAAGGATTGTCGAAAAGCGGATCGCGTCAGATCGGATCGAGACGATTGGTGTCTGGACTCGAGCTGACGAGGTTATGCCGCGTTCAAGAATTGATCATCCTCTGCGTTGTCGTTGGGGCCTCAATGATCGCTTCGTCGTGATGTATTCGGGCAACTTGGGCCTTGCTCACCGCTTCGAGGAGGTGATCGCGGCGGCAGAAACGCTGCGCAATCGACCCGAGATCATTTGGCTTTTCGTGGGAGGAGGGCCTCGTCTCGAGGAAGTTCGCGAGACGGCTCGAGACCGAGCGTTGACTAACATCCAGTTTCGAGGATATGTGCCGCGTGATCAGCTTCATTTATCCTTGACGGTGGCCGATGCCCATCTGATCACAATGAGGTCTGAGATGGTAGGCATCGTCGTTCCGGGTAAGCTCTATGGTGCTATGGCGTCGGGGCGACCTTGTCTCTTCGTCGGGCCAAATCGCTCCGAAACAGCCGACGCGATCCGAGCCGCTGGCTGCGGTGCGGTCATCGAGCCAGGTGATGTGACTGGACTCTCTGACGCGGTCCGGTATTTGTCAGAAAACCCCAACGAGGCTACCCGTCAGGGAAGGGCGGCGCGTCAAGGATTTGAAAGACATCACGAGCGTTCGATTTCTTGCAGAGCCTGGAATCAATTAATGTCTGAGATGATTAGATCATCTTATGTCTCAGAAAATATCAACGACCGATCGGAAGTTTCGCAACCCGTCACTTAGACTCTTCGATTAATCAATCTGCCGAGTCTATTCTGGGAGGATGCTAGCGAAAGGCTCATCGATCGTCATCGTTGATGTCTTCCTCAATGCACCGGAAGAAATCACTGTCTTCCTCGATGGCCTGAGGAGCGGTCGATGGTTGATTGGGGGTCGACAACACATCGGTATTTCGCTCGTTTGGGAAGACTGTATCGTTCGGAAGCTCTTCGGCCTCTTCTCGGTGCCTAGGCGAAATGTCCGACCCGGATGATTGCGATGCGGAAAGATTCTGCGATCGAGGCTTCAAGCCAGGTTTGTGTCGAACCTTATTTGGTGCGGGTGTACCTGTTATAGAGGAATCATCGTCGAATTCCAATGATCGGGGCTCCAGATTTGGAGCACGACGAGTTGAATTGGAACCGCTGTCTCCGTCGGAACGACCGGATAGGCCAGCGAGTTCTAGCAACGATCGGCGTTCTTTGAGTTCGCCGATCGAGCCCTCCTCGAAGTTATCACCGAGTAGCTCGCGACTTTCACGGAACGAGATCGGTCCGGCCGGAGTATAGTCGAGCTGAAACTCATGGTTGGCGAAGCTGATCGTGTCGGTTGGCATGATTCCTTGCTGCGAAGCGATCTTGATTCCATTGATCATTGTTCCATTGCTGCTGCCCATATCGCGGATGTGCCAGACACCGTTGAGATAGCTCAGAGTGCAGTGCTTGCCGGAGATGTTGGCGTAGTCAAGATGGATATCGCAGGAGGGCCGACGACCGATCACAAGTTGCTGGCGCTTAAGGGGGATGGGATCGCCACCACCTTTGGGTTTCAAAGTGCCAAGCAGTTGGGACGAAGAGTTCATGTGCCGTTTCTCCGCATACGGCCGCGTCCGATGTGGAAGTTTGAGGATAACAGTTCAGCCTCTGGGAGGAGAACACCTTGACTTTGAAAGAGCTGATCTTCGGTGTAGGGTACGAATGACGAGCAGGCGGACAATCCAGACCGGACGGAACCTGGAGGGATCTCCTGGGATTGGGTCCTATCTGAACAATAGACGTTCGGGTAGCGGCACAGGGGGTTTGTTGGGAACAATGACCCAAAACTAATACTCTATGAGACTCGTTCCGGGACACCCAAATCATGATCGACCGAATCCCCGAACCCGAGGCGATGGATACCCCCGAAGAGGCGATCTTCTACGATGCCATGGATCATGAGTCGGTCAACACCGCGTTCGTCGACGAGTTTCTCGTCCTGCACGGACCGTGCCGTGGTGAGCTCATTGTCGATCTAGGGACAGGCACAGCGCGGATCCCGATCGCTCTTTGCCGTCGCGAGCCTCAGGCTCGGGTTTTGGCCCTTGACATTGCCACCCACATGATCGCCCAGGCGCGAACCAATGTCGAACAGGCAGGTTTCTCTGACCGAATCGAACTGCGGGTCGCCGACGCCAAAGCGCTAGACTTGGAGCCAGAGAGTTCCGAGGCACTCATCTCCAACAGCATTTTGCACCATGTCAGCGATCCGGACGCTGTTCTAAGTCAGATGGTCCAGGTGGTCGAGCCGGGCGGAACGCTCTTCATTCGTGATTTGTATCGCCCGAACTCGGTCGAGGAGATCGAACGACTCGTCGAACGACATGCCGGTCGGGAGACCCTTGAAGCACGTGACATGTTCCGGGCCTCTCTCTTTGCCTCCTACACGCTCGAGGAAGTTCGGGGCATGATTAATCGACTCGGACTCGACGGTGGCAAAGTGGTACTCACCTCAGACCGCCATTGGACCTGGGCCTGGAAACGCCCCGAGTGATCGAGCCTCGCCGTCGAGTTGAGAGGTCAATGGCCAGTTTCGACATGTTCCCCATGGCGATTGCGATAAAGGCTCGGCTCGACCACCGCTGTCATGGCCTCGGTCTTCAGACCGCCTCCAAGGAATCCATTGATCTGCACAACCAGCGATGCGGGCTCAACGAGCATCCGATTGTAATCGACATCGAGACTTTGAATGTTTGGCTGCATGGAGAGCCAAGTATCCAACCGCGATAGCTCTGTGCGGTAGATCCGCGAGACTTGCTCATTGGAGATCCGATCATCCGATTTTCCAAGTCGACGAAGCATCTTGGCCTGTGAAGCAAGAACCTCGTCCAAGTCCCGTCGCATGACCAGAACCCGATAATCAAAGTTGTCGGGTAAGTCGTAGAGCAGACGGTAAACCATCTTGACGGCGTGGCCTTCAGCCCGATTGAGCCAAGAGGAGTCCTGTGCGGTTCGTTTGACTGCTTCGAACTCGTAATACCCTCGTGGATTGTCGGTGTCGGCTGAGCGGATTTGATCGGTCAGGACCGGCATTCCGCCGGCCTCCAACATCCGCATCATCATCGAGGTGCCCGAGCGAGGTAACCCGGAGACGATCGTCACGAATGCGCGGTCCCGCATTATCAATGCCTCCATGCCATTCCGCCGATGTCGCTGGAATCCGATATCAGTGGGCCCGTGACAAAACATCGCTCGATGAATCGGCGAACGGGTCGTAACCCACCCGGAGTCGTGTCCAAATTGAGCTGTTAACCTTACTCGTAGCCCATGATCTGAACAGACGAATTGGTGCCGGACACTAGTTGAGAAGGTCACACTTCGCTACCAGCAACCGATTGTGTGACCCAGAGCTGAAGCTGATAGTCAACCTTGATCAGAACACATGGCCTTTCTGCGGTCCTTCTTTGGTCAGAGTCAGAACCTCAGGCCCGTCCTCAGTCATGAGGATCGTGTGTTCGAACTGGGCCGAGAGCTTGCCGTCCTTCGTATGGACAATCCAGTCTTTCAGGGGCGGTTTGACCTCTTTAGTTCCCTGGTTGATCATCGGCTCGACTGTGAAGCAAAGCCCGGTGTAGAGGATCTGACGGGCCAATTTTGTCTCGGGAAAATGAGGAATATCGGGCTTCTGGTGAAATTTCCGGCCAAGACCATGTCCCTGATAGTCTTCGACAACCCCATATCCGTGGGGCCGTGCGTGCTCAACGATCGCACGACCGATCTGGGAGACCCGACACCCCGGAGAGAGTGCATCGATCGCCTTCCAGAGGCTCTCGAAGCACACTTGGACTAGCTGACGTGCTTCTTCGGACACATCCCCAAGGAGGAACGTCTCTGACTGATCTCCATGCCAGCCATCGACAATTGAGGCGATGTCAACGTTGACGATGTCGCCTGACCGGAGGATCGTCTCGTCGGGGATTCCGTGACAGACCACATCGTTCATGCTGGTGCAGCAATTCTTCGGATAGCCACGGTAGCCGAAGGTGGCTGGAACATGCCCGTGATCGCGTGTATAGGTTTCGACGAGTTGGTCGATTTGTTTGGTCGTCATCCCCTCACGGATTTCTGTTCGCACAAAATCCATGAGCTGTGCATTGAACCGACCTGCCTCTCGCATCCCTTCACGTTGGTCGGGCGGGAGGCAAAGCCCCATGATCCCGCTTGTCTCAGGGAGGAGCCGACGAGCCGCTCCATTCGGTGTCGAGTCGTTGCGAATGATCGTTCGTGGCTTAAAACGCTTGCGTTTCGAAAGATTTCCCATGGATCCAATCGTGATGAGGCCTTCGGTGTTTGAGCCCCGCTCGGGTCCAGGCCACCTGATCGATTCGGCGAGACTGTCAGCGGGGTCGGTGGTCCGTTGGCCCGATTATACGCGATCATCACAGATCGATGCGGGGAATAGACACAACCGGTTCAACCTCGGGCGGAGCCTTGAGTGCTGAAATACTCTTTGGAGTCCTTCCAATTGGCTTTCATCGAAGCCGAGCCGGGCTCCCAGTTTGCTGGGCAAACCTCCCCGTGTTCAGCGACGTACTGGAAAGCTTTGAGAACACGCAAGGTCTCATCGACCGATCGACCCACCGACATGTTGTTGACTGTGGCGTGCTGGACTGTACCATCGGAATCGATCAGAAAGAGGCCGCGAAGCGCCACGCCCGCTTCGGTCAGGACGTCGTAATCTGACGCCATGCGCTTGTTAATGTCGGCCAACAAAGGATAGGCCAAGCCTTGAATACCCCCTTCGGCACGGGGCTTCTCAGTCCAGGCCAGGTGCGAATACTTGCTGTCAACGCTGACGCCCAACACATCGGCTTGGATGGCCTGAAACTCGCCCAAGCGATCCGAGAAAGCCAGGATCTCCGTCGGGCAGACGAATGTGAAGTCCAACGGATAGAAGAAGACGACCAACCAACGGCCCTGATAGTCGGCTAGTCGAATCTTCTTGAACTCCCCGTTCAGAACAGCGTCCAACTCGAATGGGGGGGCGGGCTTTCCAACGATTCCAGACATCGCGGCGTGATCTCCTACGCGGCGGGCCAAGGAGCGAACGTGTTAAATGAGAATCCCGACCGCATTTTCCATGCGGGTTGAGGATTGAGAGACACCGGCCAGATTCTGAGCCGCCGGCGATGGACCGACTCGAATCAAATTTTGCGACGGAGTCTCGTTCTTGGTAGGAGTGACATGATATGTCGTCCGGGTCGGTCCCGGCAAGCGGATACGGTGGCGAGCAAGCTCATTTGGCCACCAGGAATTCTCCAAAGACACGCCGGAGGAAAGTGAGGAAGACCGGAAGACCGCGCCTTGATGGCATCATGCTTGTTCTTTCGCCGATAGAATCGGTAGTATCTTGTGTGGCGCACCCGCGTTCATGATTCGCAGCCAGTCGATTCGCTACTCGTTTCCACTCCACCGATCTCCACTTTCTTGAGTTGTCCCGATCATGCCTGAGCATCCTCCATGTCGTCAGGGCGGACGATCTGGAATGGAAGGGATTCATCTCGCTGGGTTCAGCTTGAGGCGTCCCATCGCGGCGGGCTGGGTTGTCCTAATGGTGGCCTTGTATGTCAGCACGGACTCCCGAGCGGGAACAATTTCGACGTTCTATCGGATCGATCCATTGGGATCGGTTCCAAGCTTCCCCTCCGCGATCAACGAATCAACGAAGATCGTCGGCTCGACAAACAGCGGAGGTGGCTCCTCACGCGGATTCTTCGTTGGTCCGCGCGATGAAGAACTCTCGAAGATCGTTCCGCTCATCGATGGTCTCAAGAACAACGCGGCCGATGTCAACGATCAGGGTGTAATTGTGGGGACCAGCGACACGATCGTCGACGGTCGGACAGTGGATCGTCTCTACACAACCATCGACGGGATTGAAGTCATCGACGGTGGAGTTCCTGAGGGAGCGTTGAGTAGTTACGGCTCGTCGATCAACAACGGGGGCCAGATTGTCGGCTATTCTCGCAACATCTTCGGCCAGTCGCGAGCCTTCCTGACGTCCCTCGATGACCCTGGCGTCTTCGTTCCAATCCCGTCCTTAGGCGGCGCTAACAATGCGGCGCTCGATATCAATAACGATGGGTCGACGGTGGGATGGTCCCAGACCGGAGGCAACCGCTATCACGGATTCATCTCTAGGGAAGCTGGCACGGTAATCGACCTCGGGACCCTACCAGGAGGCACATTCAGCTCGGCCGTTGCTATCAATGACCGCGGTCAGGTGGTCGGCTATTCGGGAACCGCCAGCGAGGTCGTTTTGGCAGTCCGGGCTGATCCATTAACCTACGAACTCGAGATCCTCCCGACGCTTGCTGGCGCACACTCAAGCTTCGCCACGGACATCAATCTCGAGGGCCTTGTCGTCGGCTATGCCGTGATTCATGGTTCCATGGAACGTGGCTTTTTATATGACGAGTCGCGCGGCGTGATCGATCTTAACGACTTAATCACTACCGATTCAGGTTGGATTATTCAACGGGCGCAAGCCGTCAATGATCGCGGTCAGATCGTCGGCACCGGGATCTTCCAAGGGGTCTCCCGAGGATTCGTCATGACTCCCGACGCATCGATCCCGGTTCCCGAACCAGCCGGGTTTTTTCTCATTGCCACCGGACTGCTGGGTATCGTGGTCTCATGGATTCGGCGAGTTGACTTTTCGCCGAGTTGAGCCTGCGCCCATCGTTTTCCTCAGGGCCTTGGTCCGACCAGCCAAACAAGATGATCCAGGACCAAAGCCCTTGATCACCGGAGCCTGCAATGTCTCGACGCTTCCGTCGGTTTCGACTATTTTCCTCATGGAACATAGCCATCAGTGTTTTGCTAACTTTACCACACCTAGCTCATGCCGATTGGTTTGACGTGCTCGAGGGAGCTGTGCTCCGTGAGCTGGCACTAGTCGCTCTGGACAAGCAAGGCATGGAGGCGACTCTCGATTTCCAGGAACTTGCTGGGGCCACGCGAGTTCTCCCTGAGATTCGAGCCGCGTTGGTTGTGGTCCGTACCGATCAGGGACGGATCGCCCGAGTCCTTATCGAACCCGCGTTTCGGTCGCCGGTCGACGATCGGGCCGATCTGGTTCCGATCGTCATTCTCGAACGGTTCGCCACCTTCGATGCCCCCGCATGCTTGGAGCGTTCTGCGAGCGGCGGTGACGTTCAGCTTTTTGACGGCTTCACTTTCGACTTGGACTCCGGCCAAGTCGTCCCACAGGGGTTCGGCGGCGATTTGGTCGTCCAAACCTCGCTCCAACCTGGCTCCAAAGAAAAGACGAGTCTCATCGCCGGACCTGGTGTCTCCTTGACCCTCATCACGAAATCGATCGAGATCAGCACGCTAGTTGGTGACAATCGCCCGAGCCATGACCGTGTCATCGCCGCGAGCGATTTCGGGGGCCGCTTCTCACTCCAGACGGACGGACGATCCTTCGGGCTATTATCTCTCCGAGTCGTTAGCAATGGTCCGGTCATGGGAACGTATCGCTCGAAAGAGCGAGGGCGACTCCATAACGTCGTTGGGCGAATCATCGGTGATCACTCCGGCCATATCAAGTTCTCAATCCAGTTTCCTCAAGCCGTTCGAGATTATGAAGGCTACCTCTGGTCTGAAGGCAAGGCGATCATCGCCGGACACACGACGATGCTCGGTCACACAAGCAGTTTCGTCGCGATCCGTCTCGACCCTGATCGAGCAGACGCCGACCTATTCAAGATGACCTCTCCTACGGGATCCGAACTCGATCATCCTGAAGATCCTCCGACCGATCCTGAGTACGATTCGGGAGTGTGACCGACGCTGGTGCCCGGCCCGGTCTTCAAAACCGGTGGGCGGTCCGGAAACGGATCGCCGGTGGGTTCGATTCCCATACGCTCCCGCCAGTCTCCCTCATTCCCCGACAAAACCGCGCCGTACAACCGAGAGGCCAAGGACGGAACATCAGTGAGTTCAATTTAATTGAGACATTGACAATTTACCCACCTTATTGATTGACTGAAAAATCGCCGCGTGCAAGTGGATCTCGAACACACTGTGAACTCCATGACGACACGCATGCATCGAGCCCATCTGCAATGGCAAAGCTAAAGCCTTCGCCCGATGGCGAGGGCTTTGTCCTTCCCAGCAGGAGATACTGAATCAGAGAATCACTTGCCGTTCCGGAAAATCGCTTCGAGCCGGCCGGTCTCCAAAGGTTGCTCAAGCGGAGAAGATCAGGTCAAAGAGACCCAGGGAGCCGGCAACGGCATAACCGATGAAGATCAAGTATAGGCCCACGAGGATAAACCCTTTAAACCGTGTCAACTGACGACGGTGCCAGAGAATTCCTAGCGTGATCAACGTCAAAGTCCAGAGCATCAGTCTAAGTCCGACCAATCCACGGATCGGTTCACCGTTCTCTTGCAGCAAACTAACGGGCTCGAAGCCGATGAGTGCCGAGTTGATGACGAGGGGGACTGGAATGCAGACACAGATATCGAAGATGTTGGACCCGAACGCGTTGGAGACCGCACCCGAATCGTCGCCACGTCGGGCTGAGCCGATCGATAAGAACGTGTCCGGTACGCTGGAGGCGGCGGCGGCCAAGACCACCGCGACAAAGAAAGTGGGAACCCCCAACTCCAACGCCGTCTCACGGGTCACTTCGACCAGGAAGTAGCAGGCTGCGGCGGCCACAGCCGTTGAGATCGCTAACACCATCCAAGCTCGAACGACGGTCAATGGAACAGAAATGAACCCAAAGAGTACCCCAGCTTCGTCCCCATCGTCTTCGTCATCTTCCAATTCATCCTCCGATGCGGCTTCCGACCCTTCTCCTTCGTTCGGTTCGTCTGACGAGGCCGTTTCGGTCTCCAGCTGATTCGAACGCTGTGTCGAGCGATAAACCCTCCAGGTTCGGTAAAGCCAGCAAACGTATCCGGCATAGATGACCGGGAAGACCAATGCCATCCACCACTGCAGCTCGTTGAAGTAAAGGAAGAACAACAAGACCAGTTCGCAGGCTAGGAACGTCAAGCCGTCGCGGAGAATAACTTGGTCTTCCACTTCGATATAAGGTTTCGATTTCCGCGTAAAGGAGATCACTATCGCGCAGAACGCTGGGATCAGGACCATGTTATAGATGGCACTTCCGGCACAGGTGGCGATCGTCGAACCAAGTCCCTCTCCACTGGCCTGCATCATCGAGACGCCGTCATCGCCAGAAACCGCAGCGAGAGCGACCAAAACGAAGAAAATGCCGGTGAACAGCTCGGGCAAAGAGCTAGAGACCGCGTCGAGGGTTGCGCCACGAACCGATCCGGGGATATGATAACGCTTGCCGATCCACTGAGCCGCGTCAGCGAATGGGTCGCACGATTGCCAGATGACCACCGAGATCAGGACGACTGACGTCAGCAATGCGGGCACGGTCCAACCTAATGCGAAGAGGCCCGCCGTCGCCAAGACAGAAACCAGCGAAACGCTCAAACCGATCCAATCACGATCCGAATGAAAGTCAGACGAATCTGCGGGCATCTCCTGAGACGCATCGTTACTCATCGGAGCGTTTTCCGTATGCGAAACCAGTTCGAACTCTAAGTCACCTCGCAAATACTCCCCCGCGTCAAGTGGGACGTCCGAGGGGTTGATGAGATCAGGCTCACCGACTCTCCTCAGAAAATCAAGGGCTTGACCGCCGAGGCGCGAACATATTGTGTCAATATAATGTCATAACAAAGATGCTTCGAGCCGTCCCCGAAATCGTTGCGAACACGTTCATTGAATAACAAAAAGACAAACGTTCGAGAGGAGCAGGGAAACCCGTTGCCTGCTCGTTGACGATCATCAATGAGTTCCGACTCGACTCTGGCCTTGAGATAATCCGATCACCAGCCTCATCCATCCGGATCGCCGAGCCTTTGACGCGAAAGCACTACAGCACCCCGACACTCCCACGTTCGATCTACCTAGTTCTTCCCCGGACCGGCTGGTTAATCAGCCCTGATCAACCACTTCATCTAGATTCCGATCCGAACCAGGAGCTTGTTTCCGTGACCCAGTCCTCGATGACAAATCGGGAAAACGACCATTGTGAGCAGGCGAGGCTGGATTCACCATCGGCGGTCTCTCGGGACCAATCGACCAGACGAACGACGATGAGTCATGGAGTCGCGGTTAGGGATGATCGGCTTAGGTGGGGACTTCTGGGGCTCTTTGCGTGCGTCGGACTCCTCAAAGGGACCTCACGGCTGGTCCTAGCCCTGGATCGCGAACCAACTAATGCCACGTTGGCGGCGGCATCGATGGAGGCGGTCGCTGAGTTGGCCTTGTTCTCTGGAATTGGACTAGCCCTGGTCACGACCCTCCATCGGTTGGGATCATGGGTTACCCGAATCGATTCGGCTCCCTTCGCTACAACGTTGAACGAGCCGAAGACCCTAGTTCCATCCCTGGGCTCATCATCGAATGAACCAGAAATTTCCGACAAGACGATTGTCGATCATTCCAAGAATTCGAGGCGGACCGAAGCAGCCGGCTTGGCCGATCAGGCTCGTCGCGCGATCCGAGAGGGGGAGTGGGCCGAGGCGATCGACCTGATCGAGGCAGCCCAGGAAGAGGACGCAACCGATCCGTCTGTGATCAGACTCGTTGAGCACTGGGAAAAGAGCAAATCGATCGCTATCGATCGGCTCACCCGCGAGCTCAGTGCGGCTCGAGAAGCGATCGATCCGGCGCGTGTTCTGATCCTTCGAGATGAGTTAGCCTTCCTCAACGAAGAGACGATCCAACTCGAGATCGATCGTGAACTGGCTTCCTGGATCATGGGGCTCATGCAGCGTCGACTCCAGAGCGGTGGTTTCGACGCGTCGGTCGCGGAGATCGCTGGAGCGGCGGCTCGATCTTTCGGACACACACGTGAGGGGGCCGCTCTCAAAGCCTCTTTGCCAACACTGCTCCGGAGCGCTGAGTTGCTCAAGGCAAAGGTCGAGAACGAGCGCCCCTCCGGCTGAAACGTTCGAGGAGTTGACGCGCGTCGGCCCGCTCGTTGCAATGGGGCGCTTGTGAATTCGTGAGGGCCGGTCCAAACTCAAGACAACCCTCACATCCTTTTCGGAACGTGTTTGTCCCAAGTTCGCGGCCACGGTGCGGGCCCTCTCCCTCCGACACCGCGGTCGACGCCGTGGATCCGGTCCACTCGCAACCGGATGCCCATCCGCGCGTCGGATCCGCCCCCAGCCCCATCACAGGGACCTGCCCGCCATGGAATTGTTGGCCTCGCTTAGCCAGAAATTTGACGCCTACGCCTCAGCGATGATTGACGGGATCTCGGACGCTAACGGGATCATTTGGCACGACTTTGTGCTCTACATTATTTTAGGCGCGGGCATCCTGTTCACGTTCTGGAGCCTCTTTAGTCAGTACTGGGCGTTAGCACACGGCATTCCGGTCGTCTTGGGAAGGTACGACAACAAGGACGATCCCGGAGCAATTAGTCATTTCCAGGCTCTCTCGGCGGCGCTATCGGCCACGGTCGGTCTGGGCAACATTGGCGGCGTGGCCTTAGCGATTTCGCTGGGTGGTCCAGGAGCAGTCTTCTGGATGTGGGTCGTCGGAATCATCGGGATGGCCCTGAAAACCGCAGAGGTCACTCTCTCGATGATGTACCGCGACACCAGTGACCCTGAAAACCCTCATGGTGGTCCGATGTGGGTGGCACAACGGGGCATCGCACAATTCGCACCGGCCCTGAAACCGTTGGGAACTGTCCTAGGTGGCCTATTCTGCCTGACCCTCCTGGTCTCCACAGTCACCGGCGGCAACATGTTCCAGTCTTGGAACGTTGGCGAGATTACGAAGGCGACCTTCAATGTTCCCGAACTGGTCTCTGGAATCGTGCTTGCTGCTTTGGTCGGCCTCGTGATTATCGGTGGGATTAAGAGAATCGGACAAATTGCTGGAACACTGGTTCCGTTTATGTGTCTTCTTTATTTGGTAGCGGCGCTGACCGTAGTCGCCCTCAATCTGCCCCAGATCCCACGAATGCTTGCCATGATCGTGACTTCGGCCTTCTCCCCGACTGAGGCCCAGGGGGCATTCGTGGGAGGCACGGTCGGTTTCGCGGTCTTAAAGGGAATGAGCCGAGCCCTGTTCAGTAGCGAAGCCGGACAGGGTTCTTCGCCGATCGCGCACTCGGCGGCCAAGACACGAGAGCCGGTCCGCGAAGCCGTTGTGGCCGGTCTCGAACCATTTATTGACACGCTCGTGGTCTGCACTTTGACGGCGCTGGTCATTCTCTGTAGTGGCGCCTGGAACCGCGAGCCGGAGACCCGACTCGAAGTCGCCCCAAAGATCACCCTCGCGTCTGATCCAGAACCCGAAGCCGCCGAAAACGATGGTCCTCGAACCTGGACGCTCGCACCTTCGAAGCCACCGGAACGTGACGAGCCTTGGCGAACCGGCTCCGAGGTCGTCTTCCTCCTCGTCCGAACGGAGACGAAAGATGAGAGCGGTCGGAAAGTGATGAGCGTCGAAACGGGCTCCGACATCGTCAAGGTTTTCGGCAACCTCGAGGTCACTGAACCCGTTCAGAACCCCGAAGATGCTGAAAACGACGCGGATTTGGCTGGAGGTGAACTCGTCATCACCTGGAGCCCTGTCGAGTCACAAGGGCCACCCCAATTCCTCGATGACTCCGAGGCTCCTCGGGTTTACGTGAACTACAAAGGAGCGAGTTTGACAGCCTTGGCCTTCGACAACATTTTCGATGAATACATGCCTAGAGCAGGAAGTTACTTGGTCCTTATCGCGGCCTGGTTGTTTGCGGTTTCCACCATGATCTCTTGGAGCTATTATGGTGAGCAAGGGATCATCTACTTAATGGGTCAACGCGCTGTTCTGCCTTACAAAGTCGTTTACTGCCTTCTAGCAGTTTTAGCTTGCGCTGGGATTTTCACGAGGGAGAGGGAACTGACCGCCTTCACCGACTTCGGCACCGGGGTCATGCTCTGGGTCAACATTCCTCTGACCATCCTCTTCGGTGGCGTGGCAATGAACGCCTACCACCGCTATATCCGCCGCCTCCGGGCAGGGGAATTTGAGTCCGAGCGAACTCAGAATCCCACCGAGTCACCCCGTTGAGGTGAATCGTCCTCGAATCGGTTGGAGGATCTGTCCGTCTCGTCCTCGGGTCCGGAGATTTGACCTGGCCCGGAGGGTCGGTTAGCTCTTGAAGTAGTGCCATGCGAGGCGACCTCAGTCGTCCCCGAAGCGTTCAGACTTTCCTGAACACTCGTCGCTCGACCGTCGAGTCTGAAGCGATGATCGGTCATCCCTGGAGACTTCCCCGATGCGACTATGGTTTGCCTTGCTCTGCTTGTGTACGTCAAGCTTTGTAGCGGCGATGATGCCGGCCCATTCCCAATCGTTGAGTATGGCGGTCGCCCGCATTCCTTCTGTCGAAACCTTATCCCGCGTCGGGCTCGTCGAACTCTGGAGCGGCGTGGCCCCTATCGCTGGCGCGGGTCGGGTTTTGCGAATGGATCTGTCTAAAGGCAAACTCTTCGTGCAGACCAGCGATGGTTTTTTGCACGCATTGGATGCCGAATCGGGCCAGCTCCTTTGGACGACCGATATCGGACGCGTCATTCCCGAGGCATACCCGGTGGCGACTAACTCGCGTTATGTCTTTCTCGCTAGTCTGATGGATCTTTATGGCTTCGACCTCAACCGGGGCACACAGAGTTTTCGGCTTCCACTTTCAAGCCAAGTCTCCTGCGGTCCGGCCGCTGACGAAGAGCGTGTTATGGTCGGTACCAACTCTGGCCAGCTTTCAAACTACCGAATTACGAACCAAGACTTCGGTTGGGCATGGGTCGTGGACCGGTTCGTCACCGCTCCCCCCATCCTGACATCCCCAACTCGTTCCGAACAACGGCTTCTGGTCTTTCCCGCATCCAACGGGACCGTCCACGTCACGACCAACGTCGACAACGACGTGAGCATCTACCGACGACCCTCCTACCTATTTCGATTCAAGACTCGAGGCCCCGTGACAGCGCCTCTTGGGACCTTGGGTACGCGGACGATCTTGATCGGATCCCAAGACAACACCCTCTACGCGATCGATCTGTTCACCGCAGAGATTCGTTGGCGACTGACCACCGAGGGGCCGATCCTTCAAAGGCCTGTTGGAGTCGATGACACGGTCTATCTCGTCAACTCGATTGGGATGCTCTACGCAATTGACGGAACAACAGGGATCCCCAATTGGAAACGTGAGATTGGCGAGGCCCAGTATGCCGCGGCAACACCAAATCGCATTTATCTTCGCAATGCCTACGGTGATCTGGCCCTGTTGGATCGAAACACCGGCGAGGTGATCGCCATGCCGGCCGACTCGCTCAATGCCGGACTCAACCTTCGCGACTACTCGATCACTTATCCTAATCAAATCAACGATCGAATCTACATCGCCTCGCTTTCAGGTCAGATCCTGGCCCTCTGCGAACCCGACCCCGACGATCCCCAGCGGCTGAAGCCGGCCCCACCGCGCCCGATCCGCGATCCCAATGAGGAGCCGTTCGGCTACATCCCCCCTCAGCCCGATGATGGCTCTGATCTAGACAACTAAATCAGGGCATCGTTCTGACTCCATACTTAGGCTGAGATCAAGTCACGGTCATCAGTCGCACCCTCCTCGCCGTCTCAACGTACAATGAATCTTTCCGAACTCGTATCGCAATCGATGCGTGATTCGGTTGATTCGCGATCATTCGGCAACAGAGGAGGGTCCTGTGGCTGTGGGATCAGTTGTCCCGATCCGACGCGCACTGCTAAGTGTCTCTGATAAAACCGGCCTGATCGATTTCGCGACGGGGCTGGTTCAGTCCGGTGTCGAACTCCTTGCCAGCGGTGGGACTCGCACTGCACTAATCGAGGCTGGTCTGCCTGTTGACGAGGTTTCGACCTACACCGGTCAGCCGGAAATCCTAGGTGGACGGGTCAAGACGCTGCATCCGAAGATTCACGCTGGGATTCTCGCCCGTAGAGACGATCCTGCAGATCTCGAAACGCTTCAGACTCAAGGGTTCCCAACGATCGATCTGGTCGTCGTTAACCTCTATCCCTTCGAACAAACGATTGCCCGTCCCGAAGTCACGGATTCTGAGGCGATTGAGACGATCGATATCGGCGGTCCAAGCCTGATCCGAGGTGCAGCAAAGAACCACGCCCACGTTGCGGTCGTCACCGATCCCTCGCAGTATTCGGCCGTTCTCAACCAGATTCAGACTCAGGGGGGTACCGATGAAGCTCTCCGCAGTCAGTTAGCAGTGGCTGTTTTCCGCCTCTGTGCCCACTACGATGCGACGATCGCCCATTATCTGGGTCGAGACGATTCCGAGCCGTTCCCGGAGACCCTCACACTCTCGTTACGTCGTCGCGATATGTTGAGGTACGGGGAAAACCCACACCAACGAGCCGCCTTTTATATCGATCCTCAGCCGACGTTGCCAACAGGAGCCAACTTGGCGACGGCCCGGCAGATTCAAGGCAAAGAACTCTCCTACAATAACCTCCTCGATCTCGACAGTGCCCTTCGATTGATTAGGAACTTCGAACGCCCTGCCGCCTGCGTGCTGAAGCACAACAATCCGTGTGGGGCCGCCGAGGCCTCGACTCTTGTTGAGGCATTCGCGAAAGCCTACGAAGGCGATCCGATTAGCGCCTTTGGAGGAATCGTCGGACTTAACCGTCCCGTTGATGTCGAGACGGCAGAAGCGATGGCTGAGCCGGGCCGATTCCTCGAAGCGATCCTTGCTCCCGAGTTCATTGATAAGGCCGTCGAGATTCTGACAACCAAACCGAGCTGGAAGGCCAGCGTTCGCCTGCTGAGTCTGGATGCCCCTGTCGGTCCCGACTCTCCCGCTCCGCAAGGAGCTGACCTTCGACGGGTCGAGGGAGGATTGCTAGTCCAAGACTTTGATGCGATCGACCACGAAACCCTGGCCGATCTGGATCGGCTGGAGGTCAAGAGTCGTCGTCGACCGACGCCTGAGGAGTTCGGGGCGCTACGATTCGCCTGGTCAGTCTGTCAGGCGGTTCGGTCCAACGCGATTGTTCTGGCTCATGGCTTCCAGGTCGTCGGCGTTGGCGCTGGTCAAATGAGCCGACTCGACTCGGTCCGGATCGCCGTGACCAAGGCAGGCCCGAAGGCCCGAGGCGCTGTGCTCGCCTCTGACGCCTTCTTTCCGTTCCGCGACGGCCCAGATCAGGCCGCTGAGGCTGGAGTGACCGCCTTAATCCAACCCGGGGGATCCAAACGAGATGACGAGACAATCGCTGCCTGCGACGAGCACGGACTGGCCCTCGTCTTTACCGGCCGCAGGCATTTCCGACATTGATTAGACAACGGAGGGATTGAGAAGGAATCGCTAGACTGACTCGTCCAAACAGCTTAGTTGGGTTCGTTTGCGATTGGAGATTCGTCGATGGCGAAGAGTTGGCGGCGGGCAGCCTCGCTGATCGCCACGACAGCCGGGTGCTCCAACTTCCGTTCGATGCTGACAGCGTAGAAACGTTCGCGGATTTGGGGAATTCGTCCGACAACGGCCACATCGTATTGTTGGATGATTTCCGTCTCGATCGCGGTGGGTCCGAAGAAAAGGCCGCGTCCCGACTGACCGAAAACTTTCATGAGCGCTGAGTCTTCGAATTCCCCGATGAGTTGGGGGGTGATCTCCGCCCGATCGAACCACCCATTGATCTCGCGACGAACAAAGGCATGGGACGTTGGCATCAAGAGCGGTGCACCGTGAAGCGACTGAGGAAAGCCAGTTCGGTATTGCTCAGCTAGAACCGGAGGCGCGAAGACGCTTTGGCCGCACTCTCCAAGCAAATGGTTGAACGCGCGGACTCGAGCCTCGGGTCCGACCGGGACATCGGTTAGGACCAGATCCAACCCGTGAATCGACAGTTCGGCGAGAAGCTCCTCGATACGCCCTTCCCGACAGTTAACCTGGATCGGCTGTTCACTGGTTGAGAGTGCTGTATTGAGAAGGTTGTAGACGATCAGTTTGGGCATCGCATTGAGTGCTCCGACGTTGAGTCGGATCGGTTGACCCGTCTCCTGTCCCTTGAGGGCATCACGCATCTCACGACCGAGCCGAAAGATTTCATCGGCATAGCGGTAGGCGATTCGCCCCGCATCGGTCAATTCGAGCCGACGGCCCTCTCGGGAAAATAACGCCATCCCCAATCGCTTCTCGAGCGAGCGGACTTGAGCGCTGAGGGTCGGCTGAGTCACATGAAGCCGTGTGGCCGCGCGGGCCATGCCGCCTTCGCGAGCTACCATCCAAAATTGATGCAGATGATGGTAATTGATGCCATAATCCGACACGGAGGGACGCCTCAACGCTTTTGGGTGTCGACGATTTCTGGACGATAGAAAGAATCTATCCGATGAATCGACAGTCGACCATTGTCTATTGATCCACCAAAGCCTAGAAATTCGTTGCTTGACACGGTGTGTCGTCGCGGGAGAGCAGTGACGCAACCTCCTCACAAAAACGTCGAACGAGTTGGCTTGTTAGGTACTCGATCCTTTCTTGGGGAACGCGATGGACGCATCAAGCTTACATGCGATCGGACATCTCTGCGACACGGCCTATGTGGACGCGGACGTACATCGACTCAAATCGGCTCTGGTCCGAACAGCGCCGAAGTATCAGAGTCGGGCCGGTGACCGGTCCCTCGATCTTCTCGAGGCGGTCGGCCGGGAGGTCAACTTCCGAGTGATCCGGCTGTCCCGTACGGTCCGCGAGGCGATCGCCTTGGCCAAGCCAGGCACGCCGATGGCCATTCGCTCCTCGGGCTCGGAGACCGAACCAGCTCGCTGGATCATTCTGATCGACGGCCGGGGCGACCGCGCCTTGATCTGCGGCCAGGAGTCGGGCACCCGAGACGAATGGGTCCGGGTCTCTGACTTAGTCCAATGGCTCGGTTTGCAATCGAGCAAGCAGGAAGTCGAGTGGGCGATGGTCGTCGCATCACAACCTTGTGAGGCCGCTTCGCACCATGCCGAAACGGAATCGGAAGGACATGATGACGGTCACGATCATCACGACCACGATGGTCATCCGCACGGGATGCACCCGCTCCGACGTCTCTTTGGGTTGATCCACGCCGAGATGCGCGACATCCGGGTCATTATTGCTTTCGCGATCGCCGTCGGCATCCTCGGGCTGGCCACGCCGCTGGCTGTCGAGAGCCTTGTTTCGATGGTCGCCTTCGGGACCTTCCTGTATCCGGTCGTGGTCGTCTCGATCCTCCTAATGGGCTGTCTCTCGCTGGCGGCAGTCTTCTATGCGCTGCAGGCGATCGTCTCCGAGATCATTCAGCGTCGGATCTACGTCCGGATCGTGGGCGACTTGTCCTTCCGGCTCCCACGAATCCAGCGCCGTTCGTTGGACTTGGAACACGGTCCCGAGTTGGTCAACCGCTATTTCGACATCATGACTGTCCAGAAAGCGTGCTCCACGTTGCTCTTGGATGGGGTCGCTCTGGTCTTGAACACGACCATCGGCTTAATCGTGTTGGCCTTTTATCACCCGTTCCTGCTCGGCTTCGACTTGGTCCTCCTGGCGGCGATCGCCTTCACGATCTTCCTGTTGGGTCGTGGTGGGATCCGATCCAGCATTGCCGAGTCTCGACAGAAATACGCCACCGCCTATTGGCTGGAAGAGTTGACCCGGAACAACTTGTCTTTCAAAACGCGGGCCGGCTCCGAACTGGCCCTGGAGCGGGCCGACACCTTGGCCAAAGACTACGTTGATCGGCGCCGCGAACACTTCCGAATCCTCATCCGCCAGGTCTACTTCGCCTTGGGCCTCCAGGTAGTCGCCAGCACCGTCTTGCTGGGCTTGGGCGGGTGGCTGGTCATCCGAGGTCAGTTGACCCTCGGCCAACTGATCGCCTCGGAACTGATCGTGACCACGATCGTCGGCAGTGTGGCGAAGATGGGCAAGCAATTCGATACGTTCTACGACCTGATGGCCGGTATGGATAAGCTGGGGCATCTCTTCGACCTGCCGATGGAACGGACCCAGGGGATGGAGTTCGAGTCGTCGAACCCGAACGGTGTGGCCATCGCGATGCGCAACGTCTCGTTCCGCTACGAGACGGGGCGAACCATCCTAGATGGGGTGAGCCTCGACCTGGCTCCGGGAGAACGGGTCGCCCTGATGGGGCCTAGTGGCTCGGGCAAAAGCAGTCTTTCCGACCTGCTCTACGGGCTTCGGCAGCCACAGAGCGGCTCGATCGAGTTGGACGCGACGGATGTCCGCGATATCCGGCTGGAATCACTCCGCGAATCGGTCGCCCTGGTCCGTGACCAAACGGAAATCATCGAGGGTTCGATCCTGGATAACATCCAGTTCGGACGTCATGGACTGGCTTTAGCCGAGGTCCGACGTTCTCTCGAAGCGGTTGGTCTTTGGGACGAAGTGTCTCGCGAACCCAACGGAATTCACACTCGCCTCTCGGCTGACGGCACGCCTATGTCGAGAGGTCAGGCACGTCGTCTGATGCTTGCCCGCGCCATCGTCGGGCGGCCTAGCCTTCTGATCCTTGATGAAGTGCTCGACACGATCGATGTCAACACCCGAGGTCTGGTGCTCCGATCACTCTTGGCCCCGGATGCTCCCTGGACGCTCCTCGTCATCACTCACGACCCTGCGTTGGGTCGTCAGTTCGATCGCTGCCTGATCCTCCGGGAAGGTCATCTCAACGACGGCGAAGCGATTAATGGCGTGGCCGAGTGGGACCACTGGCGTGAAGGCTTGCCTGCCAGTTCCTGAGCCAAAGCCTATGACTGTCCCCAAACAACTGCGATTACGACTCGTTTCGATCGTTCCGCACGCCCTATTAAGGAAACGAAACGCGCAATGACTGCCACGACCACTTCACCGCAGAAGTTCCGGATCTACGATCGCGAGGCGGACCTGCCCGCCCTGCGCATGGTTTACCCCCCCCGACGCTGCCGCACGATCGCGCGGTTTTTGGGCATTTTGTTCGTGTTCATTCCGCTGTTCGTCGGATTCGTCCCATGGCAGCAGAACATTCAAGGAACCGGTCGGGTCATCGCCTTCGACCCTACCGATCGTCCGCAGTCGGTTCGGGCACCTATTCAAGGACAGATCGCCGAATGGTTCGTCAAGGAAAACGAAGAAGTCAAGAAAGGCGATCCGATCGTCAGGTTGGTAGACAACGATCCGGATCTTCGTCAGAGGACTGAGCGACAGCGAGATGCAATTGAGGGGCAAATCACAAGTTTGAAGAGTACAGTTGAACTCCTAAATCTTTCGCTGGCCTCGATTCGAAGTGCCAACGAAAGCCTTCTCAAGTCGATCCAGTTCAATATCAGCGCGGCAAAGCAACGGCTTCGTGAAGCGAAAGCGGAGATTGAGCGGATCGAGGCCGATCTTGTTCAGCATCGATTTCTTCGAGACAACTCACGCAAACTTGCTCCATTAGGTATTGAATCGCAAGAAATACTGAAACAACATGAACAAACTGTTATTTCGATGGAAAAGAGCTTGGAAAAGCAGAAAGCCCAACGAGATGGAGTCTCCGACGAAATCGAATCACTGAAGGCCCAATTCAGCCAGCAGACAAGCGCCAACGAAGCACAAGTAAAGGGACTGCAGGCTCAGATCGCGAGAGTTCAGGCAGATATCCAAGAGAAGAACAAGCAGTTGGAAGATATCAAGCGAGAATTAAGTCGGCTCGACCGTCAGCTTGTCACCGCGCCCCGCGACGGCATGATCTTCCGGATCCTATTTAATGAGCAAGGGACCGGTCAGGTGATGCCTAGGGATGAACTGGCAGTCATCGTCCCTGAGGTCGAAAACCGGGTCGTCGAGATCTACGTCAACGGGGTTGACCAACCGCTGATCAACATCGGGGATCCTGTACGAATTCAGTTTGAGGGATGGCCGGCCGTCCAGTTTGTCGGCTGGCCGTCGGTGGCGCGGGGCACCTTTGGAGGTCAAGTCAAGCAGATCGACTCGACGGATACAGAGAACGGACGATTTCGGATCATCGTCGAGCCCTATCCAGCCGATGATCCTAGGTATGAGAAGTGGCCGGATAACCGGTATCTTCGGCAAGGAGTCCGTGCTAAGGCTTGGGTCTTGCTCAAGCAGGTGGATCTCTGGTTCGAGATCTGGCGTCGGCTCAACGGATTCCCCTTGACCGTCTCCGACACTGAGCCGGGCTCCTCACCCGCCAGTGTCCAGCGGATCAATTGAAAACCGAGCTCGGCCGGCGTTCCCACGCAGCGTCGGCCTTTGGATCCAACCACGGGCGACGGATCGCCCCACCTGAACGGCAGGATGTCGCATGACCAACTCGACGCCGTGGCGTACACACGGGTGGTCCTGGACGACCATCTGGCTCGCGTGTTCGTTTGTCCATATTTCGGAACCAGTCTGGTCTCAGCCTCCTCCCCTCAGACCAGGACAGGATCCGAGGCTTGAAGCGACTGACGACCCGGGCGACCTTGCCGATCGCCCGCCTAACAACGATCGCATCAACCCTGCCTATGTTTCGCGTGAAACGGCTAGGGTGGAATCACAGCGACCCTCGATAGTGACACAAGTCCCCGATTCAGAGACGACCCAGGTCGAGACGATCCGACCGATCGACTTGCCGAGTGCTGAGGAATTTCGATCATCCCTGGTCGAAGGCCGCGCATTTCTTCCGATGCCTCCGCCTCGAGAATCAACGGCCGATCCGCTCCTGATCGAACAGGTGTATGCGTCGGTCGATCAGCGGTTCCCGGCCATCCTCGCGGCACGGCTCGAACCCGAAGTGGCTCAGGGACAGTTTCTTTCCTCACTGGGAAACTTCGACCTGGTCTTCTCCGGCAAGTCGACAAACTACAGTGGGGGATACTACCGGCGCTTCTATCAAAATTTCGCTTTGGACCAACCGATCCCCTACGGAGGGATTCGCCTCTTCGCCGGATACCGTCATGGTGTGGGACAGTATCCGATCTACTACTGGGCGGAGCGAACCCGCCCCGGCGGAGAGGTTCTGACAGGCATCGATATCCCGCTATTTCGAAATCGCACGATTGACCTTAGGAGAGCGACGGTATTCCAGGCGGATATCGCTCGGCTCCGAGCAGCCACGGTCCCCCCATTGGAACGAATTCGTGCCTTCCGACTGGCCGCCCGGGCCTATTGGAGTTGGGTGGCTGCCGCACAACGCTATCTGGTCACTGACGACTTGCTCCGGAACGCCGAGGACCGCGACTTCGCTTTTGCTGAGTCGGTCAAGGTTGGGCGCTTGGCCCCGTACGAGCGTGTCCAGAATCAGGTTTTCGTGAACGCTCGCCGCAATGACTTGATCGATGAGCTGCAGCAGTATCGTCAGGCAGCCTTTGAGCTGGCCCTCTTCCGGCTCGACGAGTCGGGGGAGCCAACTCTTCCGGCCAACGGGTCCAATCCTGAGGAGTTCCCCGAACCGGTCCGTCTCCCCGACGCACGTGTTCGTCAGGACGTTCAAACCGCTTTCCGACTCCGGCCGGAATTGCGACAACTGGCCCTGGACCTCCGATCCATCGGGATCAACCGAGATTTGGCAACGAACGATCTTCTCTGGAAGATCAACGTGGAACTCGTTCTTTCCCAAGACATCGGACCACCGACAGTCCTCGATAACTTGGTCCCGATCGAGTTCCAGACGAACGTGATCGTTGCTGTCCCATTCCAGCGACGCGATGCGAGGGGACGGATCTTCACGGCGGACGCCCAACTAGCTCAAGTGGCACAACGGACCCGGCTCATTTCGAACCAGATCCTCAATGAGATTGCGACCGCCTATGCCGCCATTGATCGGGCCGTTACCCGAGTTGCGAGCACTCGACTGGCTGTCGAGACCGCTGCGACCGCCGAGCGAGGAGCGGTCGAAGAGTTTCGCGCAGGGCGGATCACCTTCTTCCAGGTCAACCTGTTTGAGTTACAGACCTTCCAAAATCGGCTCGAACTCATCACGGCATTGGCCGATTACCACCTGGCTATTGCCGACTATCGAGCCGCGGTCGGGTTCGACGCCTTGTCGAAACTGCTCCGCGAGCCGCGTCTGGAAGAACCCGACAACCCGGATTCTCCTGACGTCCCGGACGTGTGGTCTGTCGACCCAATCGATGTGGAGGTGATCAGGGTTCCGCCGGCCGCGCGGGCTTTGGAACCGCCCGGAACTTGATCACGACGGCGGTCATATCGTCATGGGCCGGGGTGTGATCGGCAAACTGATCGACGTCCTGACGAATCGCCTGGATGATCTGTTGGGCCGGTTTGTCTGCATGTCTTCGGAACGACTCGATCAACTGCGGAATCCCAAACTGCTTCCCGTTGGCGTTGGAACGCTCGAAAAAGCCATCGGACGTCAGGAGCAGAATGTCGCCATCCTCAAAAAGCAGTGAAGTCGGCTCATCGTATTCGGCCTGTGGGTCGATCCCGAGCGGGAGCCCATGTGTGGCGAATTCGATCACCCGATCGTCTTCCTTACGGAAGAAGAGGATCGGGCCGTGTCCGGCGGAAACCATTTGGGCTGATCGGGTTTTCCGGCTCAGATCGACCGCCACCAGGGTCACAAAATGGTCGGTCTGATCCTCGCTGACGAGCTGATTCAACGCCGTCATCCGCTCGGTCAGGGATGCCGAGCGATCGAGTATCGCGCGTCCATAGGCGCGAGTGGCCGAGGCGACCATCGCCGACCCGATTCCATGTCCGGTCACATCGCCCAGGGCGAACATCATGTTGTAGTTGTCGCCCAACGAGAACCAATCGTAGTAGTCACCCCCAGCGTGCTCTGCTGGCTGGCTCCAACCGGCGATGTCGTAGGCTGGGCAGTCAGCCGGGCTGGACGGCCAGAGAGCCTCTTGAATCCGACGCGCCGTATCGAGTTCCGCTTCGATCTTCTGGTTTCGCAGTCGCTCTTGCTCCAATTTGCGAGCATGAGTGACGTCGACCCCGATGCCGAGCAATCGAGGCTCCCCAGTCGTCGGATCGCGGTAGGGCACTTCAAAAAGGTTCAGCGTCTGTTCCTGACCGTCTGCCGGCCGAACGAACGCGACGTCCTCGGTCAGTTTCGGAAGTCCAGACTGCATGGTATCTCGAGCCATGGTCAAGAGCATCTCGGCCTGATCGCCCTGGGGATCGAGATCTTGATACCGGAGACCTTGCAAGAGATCGGGATGCTCCAATCCCATCCCTTGGGCTGTGGCCAGGTTGGCGTATTGGTAACGCATGTCCCAGTCGGTCGCATAGAAGTAGATTGGTGCGATATCGATCAATTGACGTAGCTGTTGATACTCATGTTCGATCTGTTCGAGGCGTGTTTCCACATTGTCCGAGGAATCACGACCAGTCTCGATCTGGCGGGTGCTCATGGCGTCCTCTTCCGGAGACGGGAGGCACGATATCGTTGTTGCTCGACATCGGACCCGGGGGACTACGCACATAGACGTCCCCGGGCATGTCCAATCTTACTCAAGAGATCCGTTGATCGGCGAATTGCTCTCGGAATCGAGGACAACCGTACTCGATTCGCTCAAGCCGATCAGGTTCTCGACGGGAACAACGGCAAGGTGTCGAAACCGGAACCGATAATCGGAACGGGGTCGATTTCCAACCAGTCGCGGAGTAGCGACGCGTAAATCCGACGGAAATCGGTGTGGTGCTTGAGGTCTCCATCGTCAAGGTCATCAATGCTCGGATGGTCACCGATCAGCCCGGTTTGTTGAACGGGACCAATGACGAAGACAGGAGCGGCCGCCCCATGGTCAGTTCCATTGGAAGCGTTCTCGCGGACTCGTCGGCCGAACTCGCTGAAGGTCAGGGTCGTCACTCGATCCCCCTGCCCTGCCTGTTGCAAGTCCTTCTGGAACGCCGAGAGGGCATCACCCAGTTCACCAAGCAACTGAGCGTGTGTCCCGAGCTGGTTCGCGTGGGTATCGAACCCACCCAAGGTGGTGTAGTAAATTCGAGTGCCGAACCCAGCCTTGATGATCCGCGCAATCAGTTGGAGCCGACGGGCCAATCCGCTGCTGGGATATTCGACATCCGCGTCCTCCTGATCATCGAGGTCTTCCAGCCGTCGGCTGGAATCGAACGCGGTGAGGGTGCTCCGTCCAATAAAGCCAAGCAGAGCCTCTTGCGATGATCCCGAGGCGGACGAATTGAGGGTCGCCTGCCGAATCGAGCGATCGAGTTGGTCAAGCGTCTGTCCGCGACGCTCCGAATCACCGGCGATCCGAAGACGGTACTGTTCGAGGCTCTGGAGGCTCGGAACGTCCACAGAGCCGCTCCGCAAGGCGAGGGGCAAATCTCCACCACCCACATGGAGGGCCGCAACGTCGTCGCCAAGTCGGCCTCGTGCCCCCCAACGGTCTAGTGACCGGCCCAACCATCCCGTCTCGGCCATTGGGCTATCGAGGTTTCGGAACGCCGATTCCCAGATCTCCATCGACTCGAAGTGTGAGCGGTTGGGATTCGGATAGCCAACTCCCTGTACGATCGCCAAGCGGCCTTCCTCCAACAGGTCCGCCATCCCCCCGAGGCCTGGATGGAGACCGATCGTGTCGGTGACTTTGTGGATCTGACCGCTAGGAAGTCGAAGCAAGCGCCGATTGCGGCGGTAGCCATCGTGGTCGAATGGAACGACGGTATTGAGTCCATCGTTCCCGCCGAGCAACTGGATGACGACGAGAACAGCGGCGTCCGGTCGTCGATCAGCCGCTTGAGCCGACCGGCCTAGGAATAATGGGATGGTTGGCCCACCCAGCGCGACTAGCGAGCTGCCGGCCAGAGCGGTCTTGAGGAAACGTCGTCGGTGGAGTTGATCCGTCATCGGGGCCGGCTCCTTGGTGTCTAGGGTTGAAGGTCGAGGATGACTATCGTGGACGAGTCGGCCGATCATTCGGCCCGACTCGGATGCCAAGCTAACGCCAACGAGCGACGCTTCAGGCGAGTTGATAGATCGGCGAAGAGAGAATGGCTGCGAGATCTTCGCTCAGCGTTCGGTCGGACTTCTCAGTTGAGTGGTGATCCACCTCCGATGTGCCGACCTGGACAAGAAGATCCCGAAAAAACTGACAGGCCTCATCCCGACAATCGAAGCCATGCGAGTCGGATAAGGCTTCGGGATCGAACCGTCCTCCAAAGGCGTCGTCCTCATTGGAGAGGAGTCCGAGGACGAAATTGGTTCGGGCCAGCATCCGCGTCGTGTTGATCCAGGATCGTCCGCCATCCCATCCCGAGACGTTCGGAGGAGCATAGAGTTCCTGACCCATTAGGGCGATCGATTCGGCCAAGGGATCTAGCTCTACCGTGGGTTGCACCACCTCGAGGCTTCGGATCGTCCCAATGACCAGGTCGACCGGGGATTTGATCCGGCGTCGACGATTGGTCGCATCGTAGAAGAAGCGCGAACGAAGGATGATTCGAATGGGAACGGTAATGTCGTAATTGGCCTCACGAAGAGAAGCGGCGAGAGGCTCGACAAACCCATCAGGAAGTGGGTCCAACTCGTTGACGAAGGCCCGGACGAATTTGGTGCACAGGAAACGACCACAGGCGGGTTGGTCGAGTAGGAGTCGAACAACTCCCAGGTCGTCGAAGTCCGCCGACTGACCCAGGATCTTCTTCAGCCCGTCGTCATGCTGACCCGGTATTCGCCGATAGCGTTTGTTGATCACGAACGTCCCGGTGAAGGCACGAGCCGCTTCTTGGATGTCCCGTTCGGTGTAGTTTCCAAGTCCGAGCGAGAACAGCTCCATGACCTCGCGTGCATAGTTCTCGTTCGGCTGAGCCTTCCTGTTGGTCGAGGCATCCAAGTAGATCAGCATCGCGGGATCGCGGCCCATCCGGACCAGCAGATCGGCGAACGATCCCAAGGCATATCGGCGGAGCAACCGATTTTGTCTGCTCATCAGGTCGGGATCGCTCACCTTCTCGTTCGACGTGGCGAAGTGGTCATGCCAGAAGAGCGTCATTCGTTCTCGGAGCGGGTGGTGCGTGTGGATGAGCCGATAGAGCCAGATCTTTTGGATCTGGCGGAGATCGCCCCCGCTCATGGTTCGACCCATCCGAGCCATGAAGTCGTCGAAATCGGCAGAAGAATACCCGTCCAGGCTCGTCGACTCACCCTGGATCAACGACTCAACCGATTCCTCTGGCCCACGCTCCAGATCGCGGGAAAGGCGATCCCACGACCCTCCGAACCCAGCGCGTCGGTGAAGGTGACCTACCTTGGCGAGATCCCAAGGGTCGGATTCGGTCGGTTCCCATGGGGACCAGGCCACTTCAGGATCCAATCCGACCCCTCGTCCACGATCGATCATGGGAGCACTCCGTAGGGTGGTTGGGACATCGTTCATCGGGATCAACTAAGCCGCGCTGGGGAAATTGCTGCCCAGCTTGGTTGGAAATCCACTCCGTTTCGAGCAAGGCAGTGATTAACGTGACGATTCGTCGAGGAGGTCGAAAGCAAGATGGAACGTGACTTCCCCGTCAAGATCGTCGATCACTTCCAGTCGCCCCCGCCCCAAATAGCGGACCAAATCAATGAATAGCTTGATTTCCGATTCGGCTGCCTTCCGATCGTTCCCTTCGTCGAGCATATTCTGCATCACGAGTCGCTCGCGGTTCTTCTCGAAGAGATCCGCCACCGCTGCCCCATTCACGGCCAATTGAAGCGTCCGGTCAGTGGCCGGACTAGGATTCTCCAACGCTTCGATGAGGTCTCGGGCAAGCGGGAGCGTCGAGGACAGGATGATGTGGGTTTCCGTTGTGGCGAACGACGGACGAAAATTGTACTGAATTCGAGTATCCGTTCCTTCGTCATCCTCGTCTTCAGCAAGGTCAATATCGTCTTCAATGGGTTCTGGAGCCGAGATATTCTGATATCTTGCCGTTGAGATCGAGACATCCTTGTACATCTCGTTCCCTAGAATCAACGGGGTCCCTCCATTCATCGAGATTCCGATGTTGGCCAGGCCGATGAAGGTCTGAAAAGCGACCTGGACTTGGAGACCAAACTGAGGATCGTCGGGGTTTCTCTCAATCACAAGGGCGAAGGCGGGGAGCTGGATGTCGGGGATCGGTTGGCCTTCATCGTAGGTCTGCTCAGCGACGAGCAGATTCCAGTCGGATCCGAGAGCACCAAGCACGCCGGTCCCGAAATCTCGTCCTCCCAGGAACTGGCCTGCGGTCGTGTCGAGTTGAGCGAATCCTTGCAAGGCCTCTGGAGTGAAGATCTCGTCGCGAATCTCCCAAACATCACCGAGGTTTCGCCAAAGGGAGAGCTGAGCGATCGCGCTGGGGACGCCTTGGATCATCCGAGCCCCCTGCCCTGCTTCAGGAACGAATCGGAGATAGGGCGCCTCCAATCCACCCTCGAAACGCTCCATCGTCATCTTGAGTCCGAGGCGATCGGAGTCCCAAGTCAGACCCGCTACCGCAACCGGTGTTTGGTAAGCCGATTCAATCCAATTGCCGAAGAGAAGCGTCGCCAAGGAATTCACTTCTTCAGGTTTGGCGAACCGGTCGGGATCGATTTCTCGGACTCGTTTGAGGTCCACAATGGCACGAGCGAGGTCGTCCCGTCCTACCGTGGAGTCCATCTTTGCCATCAATTTGGATTGCCCGAGCGTTACTCCACCCTCCTCGGAGTCGAGAATCCGATCGACGACACCTTTAAGCACCTCTCCGTTATTACTAAGTACCAAGTTGTTTCGATAGATTGTGTGGTATTCGCCTTCACCGAAGCTCGTGCCTGTTAGCCCGCGATAGGTCATTTGCTTGACCGCTTGCTGACCGCCGAATGCGCGAGAAAGGTTGACTAGTCTCTCGTGGGCCGTGTTCAAGAGGTCGGGATCCTCGGACGAAACGATCAAGACAATTGCTGGGTCGGATCCATTAGCGACTGGTTCCATGCCCATTGCGATTCCGCCGCCAACTAAGGTCCGGATCAACTCTTCGGGGGTGAGATCCACCTGATCGGCGATCGACTGGAGAACACCATAGGCTCTCTTTGCCGGCTCGCCTTCGAGGGACTCTCGAAGATCTGGAATGGCCTTCAATAAATCTTGGAACTTCGGATCGAGGATCCGATCGATCAATTCGTCCCCGCGAGTGACCTCAACCAAAATCAGACTTGAATCACTGAGCAAAGTCGCGGGGTCGTCGATTGCAGCTCGACATTGAGGACTCCATTTCAAGATCACGAGAGCGAGACACGCGAGGAGCACAGAGAAGCGCTGGCGATCTCGAAACTGAAGGATTTTCTCGTGAGAGTTCATTGAAGGAAATCCTGAGAAGAATCGCATTGGGGGTAGTGGTGGGTGGACGTTCTCGAGAAGCAAATGAGCCCTGTCACAAAAGATACTCAGGGAGAAATGAGGCAGTTTCAGCCTGTGCTTGACGTTCTTTCTCTGGGTTCAGGAACCTCGAGGTATGAGACGACCTGAACGTTCTGAGACTGGAGCCTCGTCGGGAGTGTCACCACGATGAAAGCCTATTTGGTCCCTACGAATGGAGACTCGACGATCGTCATTGATCGCGATGTGACGGTCATCGGGCGTAGGCCCTACTGCGATTTGCAGATTGATCACGAAGGGCTCTCAAGGCGTCACTGCGTAATCGTTCGAACTGACGGCTTGCTCGTCGTTCGGGACCTTGTCAGCACCAATGGGACCAAAGTCAACGGCCAGCGGATCCAGATGGCCGCCTTGCTCTCAAACGATCGGATTAGCCTTGGTGGATATCGGCTGCAGGTTCAACTGGATGATTCGAGTTACGGTCAGGAATCGGGAGGCGGGTGGGATTTTCCAAACCAGAGTATTCTGGAAGAGGAATTCGAACTGAGTTCCGAGGTCGATTCCGATCCAGGTCCTGGACCCAATCTGGCGAAAGCTCCAGCGACACGACTGGGGGAGGAAAAGATCCTGGAATCGGACGAGGTCGGCCTTGTCGATGAAGAGGAGGGATGGGAGTTGGACTCGGGGACGAGTCGCTGACTGGTAAGTCGTAGCGATCGCTGAGACGGAGAGTCCGTTGAGCCGGAGCTTGCTCCGGCATCGATCGCGGTCCGATGACGACGCGGTTCGGATCTCGACCGGTGGTCACCAGAATGGGATGACGGGGTTCCATTGGATGGCGGAACAAATCGGGTTCCCGAGGGGGAATCACGACGAGGACTTGTCATGCGACTCGCGCCGGATCCCGCGGCGTAAAGCCGGTGATCTGAGACGCTCGACTTGGCGAGCCCGCTCGGGCTCCAGTCGACTGGCCGAACGGTTTTCGCGCTGGATCGCGTCGTAGACTTCCTGGCGATGGACGGAGATCTCAAGCGGGGCATTGATGCCCAGCCGGACCTTATCGCCGCGGATGTCGACGACGGTGATGACAATGTCGTCGCCGATGATGATGCTCTCATCACGATGTCGTGACAGGACCAGCATCTTCGGTCTCCTTCCACCTCTGGTCGGCCGGGACCAGAGATCCTCCGTGATCGGATCGCCAAACAGGCCGTGGCGAGGACGGGACTTCGTGGGACCGTATGTACAATCCGGTTTAGCCGGTTCGGACGGTCCGTACTCCCAGTTCATGCCGGACAGGCACGGCAGGGAGTCGGGAAACGGGGTCGCGAGGTGACGAGGAGCCGGAGAGGACTCGACAAGTCCACGCGGGTCATCGGCGGAACGCTAGGCTGACAGCGACAGAGAAACCGAACTGACCGTCTCGAGATTCGACGGGGCCACCGACGCCACCATGGGATCCGCTCCAAAGATGGGGTATCGGACGGCATGCCGACTCGAGGTCAAGACCAGTTGCCGAGCCAGCCGTTTCGTGTCGTTCAGGACGATCGGTCCTTGGAGGTTGACCGTGAGGCCACACTCTTCGACGTTGTTGAGGATGACTAGGATCCTCGGTGACTGGCCGTCGACGAGTTCCAATGCATCCCGGTCGCCTGGTCGGAGTTCCACTCGATATTCCGGGACAATCAAGCTGGGATTAATGAGACCGAAGGCAAGATCGGGTAGGGTTTCGCTTTGGAACCAGTGGACCTGAGGGCAGGCTGGGTCAACGATTAGTTGAAAACGCGTCTGATCGCGGAATCCAACGAATCCCTCGGGAATTCGGTATTGTGTCTCCACGGCCGCTGGGATCGTCCCGAAGCGGGTCGTGTGGATCTGCATCGTCCGTTCCTCCTGAATCACAGACTTGAGCGGTTGCCCGAATCCCGGTTTTCGGCCTCGACGGTTCGACTGCCAGAGAATTCGACTCGTCAGGGATCTCCCCAGACGGCCAAAATCTCGATCGCCAGTAGTCCACTCAGCCCCCTAGAGGGTTTCTTGAACGATGGCGAAGTCCAAGCCTCGAGATCTGTCGAGTCTTCGTGGACTGACCAGACTGAAATGGAAAGCGAAAAACCTAGCGGCAGGTAAGGGTGACCGGACCCATCGTTGGTAAACGAAATTGGGACGGACGAATCGCCCCCTTGCCGAGCGAATTATCGGCTGGCCTTAGGAACTCGGCTCATCCCCCGAGTTCCCATTTCGTAAGTCGATCACCAGATCCCGGGCATGCGACGGTCGCTCACGTTATGCAGATGCGTCCTGCGATCGCTGCATCGTCCGATCGTTCTGGATTCCAGGGACGACTCCCTCAACGAATGGATCACATGGTCGACTCGGAATAAACCGAAGCGTCACCGAATATCCTCTGACTATCGTTCAATAAATCCGACTGGATCACTCAGTTCGGAATCTTCGTTTGTCACATGTCCTCTCAATTGAACGATCTCGAGGTGGATCGATAATCAGACTACATCGAGGCTCTTCACGATGTCACTCTGTCAGAACCGGTCGCAACCGTATCCGCGAAGGAGCGACAGTTGTGCTCGAGACCCCAAAGTCGCTTGAGCTGGCGATCACGCTTCCCTATTTCATACTGATAGATGTCTAGCTCCTCGAGGGTTTCACCAGGCGTTGGGCTACAGCCATCGCGTCGCTCCTGGGCGTCTTTGAAGACCACTCGAAGATGCTTCGAACAGGCAAAGCCGTAGGTCTTCAGTTCCTGAAAGTGACCGTCTGACCAAAACGCTGCGATCTTATACTGCGCTCGTTCCGAACACGATTTCTCGCTACAGACGACATGACCGACCCGCATGATGGGCGCTCCCGGATCGAGACCCAATCGCTGACCAACGAAGCCATCGATGCAAACTGAAGCCACTTCGATCATCCCATCCGGGGTTTCTGCCCGCAAGCGTACGTTCAGCGGAAGGCATATTCGTCGTTGGACGCATCGAAGTCGCGGTCGGACAAAGCCACCTCAAAGTCAACGTCATCGTAGCGATAGAACTCACCGAGTTCTGGTTCCGAGGTCACCCCAGCCTTCGGCCATTCAAACGAAGAGATCTGTCTCGGTAAAGTCGTGTCCGGATCGTACAGGACTTCAACACGGGCGAAAGGCCGCACCCCATCGTTATGCTCATGGAGATGAAGCGAGCGGTTCCAGAGGACGGCACCTTCCTCTTGGACGCGATCCAAAACGGTGACTGCATGCGGATCGTTCAAGTCCAGCCGGCGGTAATGAAGAAGCTTACGTGCCAGGTTCAGCAAGCCTGCTTCAGTAATCGGATGCCGGTTCTCAGCCAGAGCGATTGGGGATTGAGGATCGATTGGGATTCGTGGAAGCAAGGTACCGCTAAGCCATCCTCCGCTGTGTACCAGGAGCTTGTTTTCGTAACGACCATGATGAAATAGGGCCTCACGACCGGCTGTTGGCTCGAGAAACTTCAGATAGACCGAAAAAGGCTCGTGGCGGATTTTCATCTGGATCGTCTGGAGAGGCTGAAGCGATTCACCAATCCGTTCGCGACGCCGGAACGTGGCAGAGTAGCCAGCCACCTGCTCCAATCGACCAACAACAACCTCGAGGTAATCGTGCAAGATCTGCTTGGCCAAATCGCCCGTCACTCGCTCTTGCGGCCAGATCCAGCCTTTCTTACTTCGCAAAAAATCAAGTTCGGCATCGTGTGATAGAGCCGATTCGTCCAAAGAATCGACTTGGCTCGTCGTCGGCTGAATTGACCGGGTTGGAACTTGAGAACCATCCAACGGCTCAAGTGGGATTAGGAGAGATTGTCGAAAGATCACGATACTGAGAGGGATCAGTAAAACCGTCGAACCGAACAAAACGGCCCATCTCCGCTTGAGCGTGAGGGAATGCATCCTTGCCATGATTGCGGGGGTCCTCATGAAATCGTTCGGTTACCAGGAGGTAGTCGGTTGTTCTCAGGAACAACCAGCTCGACTAGGATGAACGAGAAACCATGGGGAACAACGGTTTCCGGAGAAGAGTCCGGATCCAGAAGCCAGATGCTCCCTGGTCAGCAAGAAATCCGCTGCCCATTCCTTGGAGAACGTTGAGAGGCTAAGTTCGATGACACAAATTCTCGAGGCCCGTCGTGGCCAGGTCACACCCGAGATCGCCCACGTCGCGCGACGAGAAGGACTTGAGCCCGAGTTGGTCCGGTCTGAGGTGGCTCGAGGGCGGATGGTCATTCCAGCGAACCGAGTGCACCTGCAGCTTGGTCTTGAGCCGATGGGAATCGGCATTAAGGCCCAATGTAAGATCAACGCAAATATCGGCAACTCTGCGGTCACCTCAGACATCGAAAACGAGCTGGCCAAGTTGCAATCAGCCGTCAAGCTCGGTGCCGATACCGTGATGGATCTCTCAACCGGAGGGAACATCAACGAGATTCGCCAGGCCATCGTTTCGGCAAGCCCCGTACCCATCGGGACAGTTCCGGTTTATCAGGCGATTCAGTCGGTCAAGAAGGTTGAAGATCTGACAGAGCGCGACTTTCTTGACATGGTCGAGCATCAAGCCAAGCAGGGCGTCGATTACATGACCCTGCATGCCGGGATTCTCCGCGACTTCATTCCCTTGACGACTCATCGAATCACCGGAATCGTTTCTCGAGGCGGCGCATTGATGGCCCAGTGGATGGTCGCTCACGACAAAGAAAATCCACTCTATACGCAATTCGACCTGCTCTGCGAAATCATGCGCGATTACGACGTGACCTGGAGTCTCGGAGACAGTCTCCGACCGGGAGCAATCTCTGACGCTTCCGACCGGGCGCAGTTCGCGGAGTTACGCGTCCTCGGTGAATTGACCCGACGCGCCCGTGAACTCGGTTGCCAGGTCATGGTCGAGGGCCCCGGACATGTCCCGATGGACCAAATCGCGATGAATATGGAGAAACAGGCCGTCGAATGTGACGAGGCTCCTTTCTACGTGCTCGGTCCACTGGTCACAGACATCGCTCCCTGCTATGCCCACATCACCTCAGCCATCGGGGCGGCCTTGGCAGGCTGGCACGGGGCCAGCATGCTCTGTTATGTCACCCCCAAAGAACACCTCGGGCTGCCCGAGGTCGAAGATGTCCGACAGGGGGTGATCGCGTACAAAATCGCGGCTCACGCCGCCGATATGGCTCGACATCGAAAGGGAGTCCGTCAACGCGACGATGCGATTAGCAAAGCGCGCTATGAGTTCGACTGGGAAGAGCAGTTTAACCTTTCGCTTGATCCCGAGACCGCGCGACGAATGCATGACGAGACGTTACCGCAGGACGCATTCAAGACCGCTGCCTTTTGCTCGATGTGCGGCCCCAAATTCTGCTCGATGAGGATCAATGAGCAAGTCCGCAGGCAAGCGATGGAAACCGCTTCGCTGATCGAAAATGAAGCCATGGCAATGAGTGTAGAATAATCGGAGAACTCGCACCGTTCTCGGTAGCAACAAAGAGGGGCTCAAAAGAAAGCGTCTGATCCACGCTTCGCAAATGAGCCCCCTGCTCTTCTCTACCCCGTGAAGTTTTTCATTGAGGGATCAGCGAAGTACGGCCGGGAAAAAGATGCATTCAACTCGCAATAGCCAAAGTCGGCTGATCGGCTCTTCGGAATGCAGTGTCTTTGCTCGCCTCGATGAAGGCTTTGAGCAACTGAGTATCGAGAGAGATGGTTCCTTCGAGTTCGGGATGCCATTGGACTCCAACAGCCCACCAATCGGCGATGTCATCGTGTTCGATCGCTTCGATCAACCCGTCAGGCGCTGTGGCCCCGATTCGGAAATCGGGAGCGATCCGGCGAATTCCCTGGTGGTGATAGCTACTGACTCTCATTTCGTCAGGTCCGTATATATCCAAGATCAAGGAATCGCGCTTGGCATGGACGACGTGACGGTGGCATCCTCCGTGGGGATCACGATGCGGAATGGCCCGTGGCAACTCTTCTGGCACGTGTGTATAGAGGGTTCCACCGAAGAAAACGTTCATCTCCTGCATACCCAAGCCGATTCCCAACAAAGGTAGCTTCATTCGTCGGGCGAGTTTGCAAGCCATGCGATCAGCACGCTCTCGACGCTCGGGAATCGGCCGTACAGAGGGATGATGATTCTGGTTGAGATGCTTAGGATCGAGATCTTCGCCCCCTCCCAAGACGAGGCCATCAACTCGTTCCAGCAATTCCTGAAGATCTTCCTCACGGGTTAAGGGGGGCAAGATCACAGGGAGACCCCCGGCCGCCTCGATGCAGTCGAAATACCCGCTGTGAACAAAGCTGTGGGCGCGGTTTCCGCGTCCAATGTGACGGTAATCAGTGTTAATCCCGATGATCGGTCGAGACGTATCCTTGCTCATGTTGGGCCATCCTTAGCGAAGATCATGGGAGCGGGTGAACCGCAGTCGCTTGATTCGTTCTCGAATCAAGACGGAGCGGAAACGCAGTGCAGTTGATCTGCCAGATGCGTTGACACTGTCCCGAATCGTATTGCAGTTGCAGATCGCCGGGCCATCCTGGCAGACGAGCCATACTCGCTCATGAAACAGCTAGTGGAGCGTTCCATGGATGAAGCTGTCACCTTTGGTGGAGAACCGCGAGTAGACAAACCCGAGTTTATACTAGGTCGACTACGACACAAGAAAAAACCGATCAACTTCCCTGATTTTTCTGAAGACGCACCCTGGCGAGGATTTACGGATCGGACATGGATGTCCGTCGATTCCGCTTCAATCTTGGACGGATCTAACGAGGACTGTACGAAACGATTCGACCCTCAACGCCAAGTACATCCTTCGGACAAGCCTCGAGACATTGACCGATAGGCAGGTCGAGGGTGATTCGGGTCTCGTCGATCAAGAGGAAAAGACCCGACCGACCCAGTGATCAGCGGTCGGGTCCTCTCATCGAGTTAGTCCCATTATCGCGCAGCGATGTCCATTTCTTCGTCATCGGAGGGTACGGAAATCTCAGGGCGAGGCATCGGCTCAGGGGCATCGAGGTAGTCACCTCGCATATAGCGGATCATCATTTCCAAGTCGTTATCGGTGAGCTGTCCCTCGTAGGCAGGCATTAGCCCTTCGGTCTCTCCATCGTAGAGATAGCCGTACTTCTCGAAGGCATGGGGTTTCTTGATCAGCCGTTCGGTCCATTGCGGGGAGCCGTAGGCAAAGAGATTGGGGGCATCCTCCTCTTGGTAGTACTCCTCATCCGCAAGGTCGACTAAGCCATCGACGATGTGGCACCGTGTGCAGTCTTCCATGAAAATGTTGATGGCCGGATGGTTGTAGACTTCCGGCTTTCCGACCCACTCCAAGGGGGTCATGTCGCGAGGGATCTCGGCAAACCCGGCCACGAAATCAGCAACTTCGTCAAGTTGTCGTGTCACCGCTTGCTGGACCTCCGACGAGTCGAGGTCTCCACTATCGTCCTTGTCAAACTCCTCGAGCCGATCAATAAGGTGATCGGACAGTTCCTCTTCTCCGAGCTTCCCATCACCGTCAGCATCGCCTTTCATTACATTCTTCCAGTTCAATACCTCCGAGGAGCTTTTCCACTGGGTCATGCCTCCACAACTGGGAACAGTCCCGAAATATACATCCGATTCGGGAGCGTCGAGTAATCCCCGAACCCAGGCGTAGGTTCCAAACCCAGAGAGTTCAGCAGCTAACTGTGGCCCCGGCCCCTCTCCGTTGAAGTAGTGGCAGGAGAGACACTTGCGCTCCATAACTGCCCGGCCATGGGTCAAGGGATCAGTGCTGAGCAGGTATCCGGCCCCTTCCGGTGGAATCCCGTAATCTGGGGCCATGGCCAGGGCCAAAGAACGCTCAGCAGCATGAGTCGCCTTCTCGCGCTGTTCCGAAAAGACTCGATTACTCATGTCCTCGGAAAACGCCTCATAGGTCAAATACAGGGCTCCGCCGAGCATTGCGAAAATGAGGCTACAGGCCAGGAAATGGGCCAATCGATTCGGCATCAGCTTGTCGAACAGAGGGATCGCCGCGAGTAGTCCCACCGCACCAAGTGGGACAACGACCGTTCCGATGACCTCCATCTCGCCAGGGAAGTACTTCAGCATTTGAAAGAGGAACATGAAGTACCACTCAGGGCGTGCAGGGTAGTCTGCATCGGAAGGGTTCGCCGGAGCATCCAAATGGGCTCCTCCGAAATAGAGAACGAGCCCAGCGATGACGCCCAAAACCAAAAGGCTGAAGGCGACGTCCATTAGGACTTGAGTGGGCCAAAACTGGCCTTCCCCTTCGTCTTTGGGGTTGTGGGTCACGCCATGCTTTCGGAAGAGCATGATGTGGGCAACCAGGGCCATGATCAGGAAAGCAGGCAAGATCCCGACATGGAGGGCGTAGAACCGAGTCAGAGTTTGGTTTCCATAGTCGATTCCGCCGATGACGAGCTTTTGGATCGGCCCGCCGAGGATCGGAACACTGCCGGCGATGTTCGTTGCCACTTTCGTTGCCCAGAATCCTTTCTGATCCCAGGGCAGCAAGTAGCCGGTCAGGCTCAGACCGAGGGTTAGGAACATCAGAGCAAGCCCAAACCACCAGTTGACTTCTCGAGGACTACGATATGCGCCCGCGATGAGAACCTGGATGAGGTGCAGACCCAGGAGAACGACCATGGCCTGGGAACCGAAATGATGGATCCCACGGACGAACCATCCCAGGGTCATTTGCTCGTTAATAAAATAGACGCTTCCCCATGCCGTCGATGAGGCTGGACTATATGTCATCATCAGCAACAGTCCGGTGACGACTTGGATCAGGAAGGTCGAGGTCAGGGCGGATCCGAAAACGTACTTCCAGCGCGCCCCGCCAGGTATCGGCTCATCGAGTGCCTCGTGGATCAGTGCTCGATAGCCGGTCCGATCGTCGAGCCAGTCGGCGAATGACTTAAACAATGGGGGTCTTCTCCTTACTCATGGTGCGATATCGCTCGTATCGGACCTGAACCATGGGGTCCGCCTCAGAGCTGAGTCGCACGACGAGCGTGTCCATGGGGCGGGGCGGAATACTGTTTAGCGGTTCTCCCTCCAGGGTGAAGGAGCTGTTGTGACAGGGGCAATGGAACACCGAGCCGTCCTCGGAGAGATTCACAGCGCAGCCGAGGTGAGGACACTCAGTCGTAAAGGCAACGACTTCGGGATCAGTTCCCTCTTCGCCTCCATTGCGGATGAGCCAGACCGAGCCAACGGCTTCCTTAGGGTAGCGGATCCAAGCATCCTGCATCTCTTGGAAGACCGGAAAGACACGAGGCTTGCCTGGTTCCAGTTGGCTTAATCGGGTCAGATCCTGGAATCCCTCGTCTGCTGGCCCCTCGGCGTCTAAATCAGTCCCACCCTTTCGTTTCAGGAGCGGGTCGAGGAAGTAAGCGAAGCCGGGGATCGCAAGGATCGCTGCCATAAGCCCTCCGAGGACGAGACTTAGGGCGCTCTGGAATTGACGGCGGTTCATCATGAGTCGGTGAATCCTTCGATCGTGACCATCAGAGATGACGTATCCCGACATCTCCGGTCCGACCCGAGACGATCCCCTCGACCATGATCATTCGAGAAAACAAGGCGAAAGGATGGTTCGGGGAGGACAGTCAGGGTGAAGTAGGAGGATCGATGGGCGGCAGTTGGCGAGGCATATCGGCTCGATCCTCGAGCCCTATGGATTAACTCTTTATACTCTATCTGAACCAGAATGCGGGACGACATCAAGGGCCGATCCAGCCAAGCCAGGGGCTTCGTCCACGGCATGGCTTGATCAGGTGGCCTTCGATCAACAACGAGACAAGAAGGATGACGATCAGGGGAATGGGTCTCGGCCTGTCGAGAGGTTTGAGGACTCAGCTAAGTGCTGGTCGACGAGTTTCATGACACGGTCCAATGCTGCCTCGAACGAGTCGGCGATCGACGCCCCTGCCGCCGCAACGTGCCCTCCCCCTTCGAGCTTTCCCGCCAACTCAGCGCAATTAAATGAGCCTCGCGATCGGAAGCTGACTTTTGTCTTCGATTCGCTGAGTTGCACCAGCAACGCGACTAGTTCAACGCCCTCGATTCCTACGATGGAGTCGATCAGGTCTTCGGTCTCGTCGAGCCGCGCTCCTGTCGACTCGAAATCGCTGGTCTTCACCGAGGTGATCGCAAAGCGTCCATGTTGATGGATCTGGAGGCGGTTCAGAGCTACTCCGACCAATTTGCGCTGCTCGAATCGGTTCGTCTCGAACAAGGCTCGGTGAATCCGACTCGGTTCGGCACCAGCCCCGACCAAACTAGCCGCATCACGGAGCGTTTGCGCGGTCGTGTTCGGATGCCGAAACCAACCGGTATCGGTGGAAATACCGGTGAATAAAGCCTGAGCAGCCAATCGGCTGATTGGCCGATCGAGGACTCGGAAGGCATCGAGTACCAACGTTGCGGTCGACTCCGATGCCGTCGCCTTCAGGACCGGGCCTGGGAACGAGTCACCACTAACGTGGTGATCGATCACGACGACTGAGCCGGTGAACCGTCGAGCCCAAGTCTCGAGAGATCCAAGACGGTTCCAGCTCGAGAGGTCAAGGATGATCAACGCATCGTGGCCCAACAAATCGCTCTCGAATAAATCGACCCCGAAATGCCGGACTGGTTTCTGGGCCTCGGCAAGAAGCTCGCTGTACCGAGAAGGGATCGGGCTCGGACTCACAACCAGAGCCTCGAGTCCGAAGCTACGAACTAACTCGGCCATAGCCAGACTCGAACCCAGCGCGTCACCATCGGGTCTTACGTGTGAGGTGATCACGAATCGCCGACAGGTTTGTAGAACCTCAACGAGCGGGGTCCAGTCCAACCACATCAGTGTCTCAATTCGGTCGCTGGAAGAAGCAGTAGGTGTTCGGAGAAACGATCATAGCAGCCTCGTTTTGCCCTTCGACACCCGAGCTAAGGATTGGAACCTCAGTAGATCGTATCCGTTTCTGCCCAAGACGAGACCGTCATGTCGTGTATTCGTGGGTCCGGAACCTGTTGGAGTTATTCGCGATCCAGGCGATCGTCTCATCCAGACCTGCATCGAGATCATACTGGGGTTGCCATCCCCAATAGGCCTGAGCCCTCTCAGTGCCGGCAACGAGTCGACCCACCTCACTGGACTGAGGGCGAATCCGCTGCGGATCAGAACGAATTCTGAGGTCTTTCCCAAGCCGATCACCGATCCGTTGGATCAAGTCGCCGATCGAGAGGTCCCAGCCTTGACCAATATTTACTGGCTGACCGAGAGCCTCATCGGACTGGGCGATCGCAAGAAATCCAGAGACTGTATCTCTGACGAAGGTGAGGTCGCGACGGGTCTCGATGTTCCCGACGACGATCTCGTCCCGTTCCAACGCTTGACTGATTACCGTAGGGATAATCGCTCGAGCTGACTGTCGAGGTCCGTATGTGTTGAAGGGCCGGAGAATCGTAACGGGAAGATCGAATGATCGGTGGTAACTGAGACCCAATGCGTCGGCCGCAATCTTGGTCGCCGCATACGGAGACTGACCGCGAAGGGGATGATCTTCGGTAATCGGGATGCGTTGTGCGGTCCCATAAACCTCTGAGGTGCTGGTCAGGACCAGACGATCGAGGCAAGGACAGGCTAGACAAGCCTGGAGAATGTGGGCTGTTCCGTCGACGTTCGTCTGAATGACGTCGAGAGGGTTCTGATACGAGTATGGGATCGCGATCAGGGCGCCGAGGTGGAAAACCCATTCGTGGGATTCCACAGCTCTATGAACCGCGGACAGATCCTTAAGGTCCCCGCGGAAGATCTCAATCTCCGACTGGATTTCGGGATCCAAACCATCAAGGTGCCCTCGATCATCGCGACCGTTGTACCGGACAAACGCCCGCACACGATAACCCTGAGAAACCAACTCCTCGACTAAGTGGCTGCCGATGAATCCGGCCGCCCCCGTCACCAATACACGCTTCGACATGAGGACCTCCTTGCCCCGACTCGATGTTTCATGTGAAAAGTCGCGGGTTCTCGCGCCGCGACTTAGCAGCTTATCGATTATCCGACGCTTGCCTGCGCGGAGTCGTTCTGGAGAGTCGAGACTGGCTGACCCCCAAACCACCCAGGCCTCCACAAATCGACAAAACCTCCAAACACAATCAAGACCCGGACCTGCGAAGTCGATACAACCCTCAGAGAACACCAGAAGGACCTGTCTTTTCCAATCGCCCTCATCATCCTCTTTTTCGAAGGTTATCGACTCATGCTCGTTCCTGCCGTCTCGTTCCTTTTCTTTTGCCCGATCGTCCTTCCCGACGTTGATTGGTCTCTCATTAAGCGAGAGGTGGTTTTCGAACCCGGCGGATCGACATTTCGCGAGTGGCAACCATTCCCCGAAGCACTTGCCTCTCGCCATATCTCACCCGATGGGTGCGATTTATCGTCGCTCGACGTAGTCCTTCGATCAGCGAGTTCATCGGACATCGATGGATCCAAATCCCTGGGTAGGAATCCGAAGGATCAAGGCTGTGGATCGTTCCGGAGAAACGAGTCATCTGTTAAGGAATCGACCCTCGTCGAAATTCGGGAAATCGAGCTGGATTCCTATCGTGACCTTGGTTCGAGAGTAGCTCGACTGGTTCGTTCTTTGTGGTCTAGCTGGAGAATGTCGGCCTGCAGTTTTTGGGCTATCCCTATTCCCGAGGTCATCGAGACTCTCGAAACGCAGGAATCTGATGGATTGAGCATTCGACTTGAGTATCTCGTACTGATCGATCCCTATCTCCACCGCTTCGAAATGACTTCGATCCACCTTGAGCGGACCCTTACTGCTGCCAGCGAACCGAAACGGCACCTCGATCTCTCCGCGATTCCGAATTCCGTGGTCTCGTCTGTACAGGTCTTCCTCGATCTGCCTGCGACTCAATATGTATGGTCGAGGATTGAATCATACGATTGGAGCTCGATTCTCATCGCTAAATCAAGGTCGCTCGAAGCGGACCATACAGTCGTTAACGACCGGCAGTTTCGATTTCTCGTCGATGAAATGGCCCTCGGTTTTCAACGCGATCTTGAATCGATCGCAGTAGAAGATCGGGCATTGGGTCAGAACTCGGGATCGTTGGTCTCTCCCTATCAAGGGAACGAAGGAGTGCAGAACGATCTCCATTTCGCTGTGGTCGAATCCTCTGTCGTGACGTCAGAGTCCCCGACCGTTGCGAATGAGAAAGCGGAGGCATCGATCGATTCAGTTAGGTCCTCGAACTATGTTCGCGCTCTGAAGTTGACCCAGGAAGCGATTCAAGCCTGGACAATCGCCCTCAATGACTCGGTCAGCTCTCCAGCGAACTGAAGGTAGATTCGACTTCGGGTCGTCTCGTTCGTTGAACTTCGACCATCCGCTTGTCCCTGCAGGGAGTTGCTTTCTCCCTGTGGGGCTTTTTCTTTCAGGCACGCCGAGTGAGCTGTCAGGACGATTCTGCAGGCTGAGACCGGGATCTTTCTCTCAATGAGAATCCTGACTGCGACTCGACAATTTTTCTCTTTGCTGGCATCCCGCTCGATCGTCCGGACGTCGATAGCCTAGTTCATGTAGGACCATGAGTACCTCGCGATGAGACGGGAAATCGGTCCCACTCTGCCCCTTGAAGCGCTGCATCGCATTCATGAATTCGAGTTCTTCCTGAGAGTATTGCTTCTCGAAGGTCGTGGGATCGACCCGACGTCTCCGCTCTCGACGTCCTTTCGGTCGATCGGAAGTCGCGGTTTCCGATGATTCTCCGATCTGAGTACGACGATCGTGGATCAAGGGATCATTGGGTTCTCGTGGCGGATCGAATAGCTGTTGCACAGTCTCCGTCTCAGTGTTGCCCGTCACAGGACACATCCTCTCAAAGCGTAGGTCGTCTCGTCGCCGAACGCCCAACGGTTTCGCATCGGCTGGTTTCGGACTCAGGCCACCGCGATCGGGAGGTCTTTCGCGACCCTGAGACACCTTAATGGGTGGTAGGATGACGAGACGCACGAGTCAAAACTGACTGAGCCTTGATGTCGCCCATCGCCCTCGTCCAATCCCTAACGATGATTCTTCGCACCGGATCTTTGATCGGGCTCAGGCTTTTGTGGTGATTGGTCGTCTCCATAGTCGTGTGGCATAATCGTGCAGGTGTGGACCGATCGCGTGCGTCTCGATCATCCCAGCCCTTTGTGGGACTTTCGGCTTTCAGCGACCGGAGTCATTCAACTCAGTATCGAACAAGGCCGGTTCGCCGCGAAGATACTGGATCTCCGTCGCTTAGCGATGAGTAGCACGTGTTCGCTCACGATCGACTTCAGATACGGATACGCTAGCTGGTCGCGGCCGAGATCAGACGTCCTTTGTCGCTTCGGTCGTTTCGGCTACAGACCTTTCTCCGGAGAGTTTCGACCATGTCGCTTCGTTGCGAACTCAAACCATTCCGAAATTTCGGGGTGGCGCTCGGCGTCGTTCTCGTGCTCAGCTCGGGAGTCGCGTCGGCTCAGGATGTCGTTCTCGATCTCAATGAGCAACTCCGGCGTCTCGGTCTTGAGGCCATGGAGGCTGGTGACCTTGAATTCGCGAAAAGCACTCTCGAGAAAGTCCTTGAATCCCAACCTGGTGATGAGGAAGCTCGAGCCGCTCTCGATCAAATCGTCTCGATGAATCGACTCCAACGCGTCGCGTTTCAAGAATCCAGTTTCGACGATGAGTTCAACGCTCCTGGGTCAACCGACTCACCAAGCGATCTCGAAGATCAGTTCCGAAACGCCGACGCGGCCCGGGATCTCCGGATCCAACGTCGTCGGGACATCATCACTCGACAGATCTCTGAGGCTAGGCGACTCGTTCAGGGTCGAAACCCGAATGCGGATGCCGCTCTCGAAGTCCTTCGCAATGCACAATCGCTATTGCTCAACGACGAGGCTTTGCGGGAAGAAGACAAACAGCCCTTGCTTCGGCAGATTCAATCCCAGTTCCTGATCACCGTTCGCGATCGAGAGAGGATTCGGCAGGACCGTGAGGACGCTTTCCGCGTTTTCCAAGGTGCTAATCAGCGCCGAAACCTGGTCCAACGATTGACCCGAAATGCCTCGACGATCGAAGTCCTGATGACCCAATTTGAGTCCTTGATGAAGCAGGGTGAGCAACAGGTCTTGGCTGAAGGTGGAACAGGCGACCTTCAAGAAGTGACTCAGCCTTACCTTGAAGCGAATGAGCGTGCTCGCCTCGCCCACTCCCTTGATCCGGATCGGGAGGAGCCTCCCCTAGCCGAACTCTATTCTCAGTTCACTGGCTTTTATCAGCGATCGGTCGTCCTTGACCAACTTAAGGAACTACGATTCCTCTTGACCATTCAAGACGCAGAACGCTCCGCGATTCCCTTCCCCGACTCGATCACCATCCAATATCCCGACGCCGAGGAGTTCCGGAGACTATCGGAGCGGCGTATCGAGCGGTACGAATCGACGGACCTCTTCATCCGGGATGAGGCCTCTCAGAAAGTCTATGACACGCTCGAGAAAGAGATCCCGATGCAGTTTCCCGACGAGCAATACACTCTCCGCGAGGTTCTTGACTACCTTCAGGAAAGTACTGTTGACAATCAGGGGTGGGATTTCGGGATTCCGATTTACGTCGATCCGGTCGGTCTGGAAGAGGAAGACGTCTCGGAGTCTGACAAGGTAACGATCGACCTCGTCGGTGTTCCACTGAAGCGGACGCTGAAGTTGGTCCTCGACCAATTAAACTTGCGTTATGTCGTCCAGGATGGGTTCCTTCGGATCGATTCGGCCGACGCCGCTGCTGATCGTATCGAACCGGAGATCCGGGTTTATCCCGTCGCTGACCTGATCATTGTTCCGATCGGACTTGCCGGCGGCGGTGGTGGCGGTGGTTTCGGTGGCGGGGGGGGGGTCGGTGCTGGTGGTGCGATACCTCGTGTCGGT
>CAZSSM010000011.1:0-115187 GCA_964609385.1 uncultured Planctomycetia bacterium | reverse complement strand
ACGCACGGTGGCGCGGTCGATGTTTAAGTGTCTCGAGTCGTGAACGACCCTGAAGAGCCCCCCCCAATCAACCCTGATGTCAAAGCATCCATCGGTCGCGCGACCGCCGACCTGATCGAGGACGGCGACACGGTCCTCCTCGATGGAGGTACGACGACCTTAGCAGTGGCCCGCGCGATCGCCGGGCGACCAATACAGGTAGTCACCAACAGCCTGCCCATCGCTCAGACCCTCGCGACCAGCTCGCCGACCGACCTGATCCTCCTCGGCGGTTACGTCTATCCCCGGACCGGCGTAGCCCTCGGCCCCTTGGCGATCGCGTCGCTCAAAGGAATCCGCGTCCGCAAAGCGATCCTAGGTGCAGGCGGGGTCATGCCTGAGGGGGTTTACAACGCCAACCTGCTCTTGGTCGAAACGGAACGCGCGATGATGGATCAGGCCCAAGAGGTCATCCTCGTCGCCGACTCCTCGAAATACGGTCGACTCTCGCTCTGCTGGGTCTGTGGCCTGGACGCACTGAGCCGCGTCGTCGTCGATGCCGGTTTGCCCGAGGACTATCGGACACTTTTGAATGATCACGGCGTGACGATCGTCCCGGCCACGGAACCCCTCGAATCGTCGACCTCGACAAACCCTTCGACTCGGTCAAGCCCATCCGTCCACGGGGCGTCGACCGACCAGTCGACTGCGCCCCCCCACTCAACCAACGGTCAACCCGTTCGCGAGGGAGGATCCTCTCCATGAGCCTCATGCATTCCGAGGCCGTCCTCGGCCAATCTCCGGACGTCCGAAGCGCGGTCGAGCAGATGGTTCGGTCCGCCCTTCAGACCCATTTCAATGGGCTGCCGACCCCTTCGGCATCAGACGGGTCCCGTCCGAACTTGGTCGTGAACATTTCCGCGCGCCATTGTCACTTGACACAGGAACACGTCGAAATCTTGTTCGGCCCTGGACATCAACTGACTCCTATGCGTGCTCTCTATCAAGGGACCGACTTCGCTGCCGAGGAGACGATCTCCCTGATCGGTCCGCGTCGACGGATGATCCCGAACCTCCGGATCTTGGGACCTTGCCGAAAGTTCAGCCAAGTCGAGCTCGCGTTCACCGATGCCGTCAGCTTGGGCATCGAACTCCCGGTCCGGCTCTCCGGCGACATTGATGGGACGCCCGGCTGTCTGCTTGTCGGGCCCAAAGGAAACGTCGAGTTGCCTCAAGGCGTGATCCGCGCGGAACGTCATGTCCACATGGGTCCTCGAGACGCCGAATACTACGGCGTCCAGCAACGGGACCGGATGGCCCTCCGGATCGAAGGGACTTGTCCCACGACCTTGGAGGGAATCTTAGTCCGGATCAATCCCGATTGGAAACTCGAGGTCCACCTTGACACCGACGAAGGCAACTGCTGCGACATCAGTAACGCCACCAAGGTCGAGCTGATGAAAGAGTAAAACGGTTCCATGACGCAATTCGCTGCGTTTGTGACATCCAACCCAATCGTCTGTTTTAATTAAGTGTCCGTTCATTCACCCAGCCGGTCCTTGACTCGGGACTGCGCTTTGAGGAGACCGACCGATGGCTGGTTCCAATTTGGAGGCGTTGGGCATGATCGAGACCAAGGGGTTCACCGCCCTGGTCGAGGCGTCCGACGCGATGATGAAGGCGGCCAACGTCGACCTGATCAAGTGGGACAAGGTGGGCTCCGGCCTCGTGACGGCCTTTGTGGTCGGTGATGTGGCGGCGGTCAAGGCGGCCGTCGATGCCGGGAGCGCGGCGGCCAGCCGGATCGGTGAGGTCGTCAGCGTCCAGGTCATCCCGCGACCGCACGAGGATCTCGACGGCATTTTGAAGATCGATCGCTCCGCTGTAGCCAAGTAATCGTGAACCCTCTCTGGGATCTGGAGCGATCCGCCCATGTCTGACGGAACCACCTCTTCATCCAACCCCGAACAGTCAGGAGACGGCTCGATGGCGACGGCGACATCTACGGCGACGGGCAACGGCACGCGGTTTAACGGGTTCAACGGCGAGGCTCTGGGGCTGATCGAGACCAAAGGTCTGGTCGGTCTCATCGAAGGGACCGATGCGATGCTTAAGGCGGCCAACGTGACTCTGGCCGGACGCATCGACATCGGCGGTGGTCTAGTCACCACCTTGGTCCGCGGCGACGTCGGAAGCGTCCGCGCAGCCGTCGAAGCTGGAGCCGAAGCAGCCAGCCGAATCGGTGAATTGCTCAGTGCCCACGTCATTCCGCGTCCCGATCCTTCGGTTGTCGATACGTTTCTCACCCCTCGTTGAGTGACTTGATCGCCGATTCGTTCCCCGATGGCAGGGCCGTCGGCCAGCGGCCCGCCCCGACCGTCGCAACGCCGAGGGAGGTTTGAGCGTGAAGATCCTGGTCGCGAACCTGGGAAGCACCAGCTTCAAGTATCGCCTCTTCGACCTGGGTGACCCGGCCGAGCCGGTCCTGGCCCGAGGCGCCGTCGAGCGGATCGGGTCGGAGTCGTCGCCGGTCCGGATCTGGACCGAGACCGGTCAGGCCGAGATCGAATCCTCTGTACCCGACCATGGTGTGGCGGTTCAACTCTGCCTCGACCAGTTGACCCACCCCGAAACGGGTGTCCTCGACTCGGCCGACGAAGTCGCCGCGATCGGGTTCAAGGCAGTTCATGCCCGCAACCTGACTGGGGTCCATCGCGTTGACGATCGCGTCCTTGAAGCGATGGACGCCTTCTCCGACGTCACCCCCGCGCACAATCCTCCCTACATCCGAGCCATGCGGATGCTTCGAGAGCGGCTCCCCGACATCCCGTTGGTCGCCGCCTTCGAAACCACCTTCCACCGCGACATTCCCGTTGCCGCGCAACACTACGCGGTCCCCTACGAGTGGCACTCCCAATTCGGCGTCCGGCGCTGGGGATTCCACGGGGCCAGCCATCGTTACATCGCCGAGCGAACCGCGATCCTGCTCGGTCGCAACGACGCTCGAATCATTTCATGTCATCTTGGCGGCAGCTCTTCGCTCTGCGGGATTCGCGAGGGCCGATCCATCGGCGCCTCGATGGGGATGAGTCCCCAGACTGGCCTGCCGCACAACAACCGTGTCGGTGACTTCGATCCCTTCGCGCTTCCGGTCATCATGCGTGAGACCGGCATGAGCCTCGATGGGGTCCTCCAGACCTTAGCAAACCGTTCGGGCTTGGAAGGGCTCGGTGGGGTCGGACGTGACCTCCGAGACATCGAGGCAGCGGCCGACTCGGGCAATGAGCGGGCTGCCTTGGCAATCGACAACTTTGTGTTGGCGATCCGCCACTACCTTGGCGCGTACCTTGTCGACTTAGGAGGGGCCGAGGCGATCGTCTTTACCGGCGGGATCGGCGAGAATTCCTCACGGATCCGAGGCGCTGTCTGCCGTAACCTCGAACAACTCGGGATCCGGATCGACCCTGCGAAGAACGAACGGACGCGTGGTTCCGAAACGACGATCTCCGATGACGACTCCGATGTCGATCTCTGGGTCGTCCCGACCAACGAGGAGATCATCGTCGCTCGGCAGTCCCGTGACCTGCTTCAAGGGATTTCGGGATGATCACCTTACTCACAAACGCTTCGACCTGGATAGGGAGGAACCGGCCATGTTCCTGGCGCGCGTGACCGGGAGCATCGTGGCGACCCAGAAGGTTGCCAGCATGACCGGCCACAAAATGCTGACGGTCGAACCGCTTCGCGCTGATTCTGACGACGAAGCGCGGCTTGTGCCGACCGGCCGGATGTTCGTCGTCGTCGATACGCTCGGAGCGGGCCTCGGTGAGATCGTCCTCATCTGCCAAGGCTCCTCGGCACGCATGACTCCGAACACGGAGAAACTCCCGGTCGATGCAGTAGTCATCGGCCTGGTCGACACCGTCGAAATCCAGGGACGTATCGCCTTTGATCGAGACAAGCACGACACTTCGTTCTGATTCCATTGCCGCTCGGACGCCGATCAATTCACAAGCCTTGTCATTCAATTAGGTGGATCTGTCATGCAGCTCAGCGAACAGATGATCCGCAGCGTCGTCGAGCAGGTGCTTTCCCAGATGGGAACTCCGGGATCGCCAATGGGCTCGATGTCCAACGGGAATGGGACACATGCCTCAGCCTTGGCTCAAACCGGCCTGGGCGAAGGGATCTTCTCCGATGTTGACTCGGCTGTCGCCGCAACGACACAGGCATTCGCGACCTTCCGCAATCGCTCTATCGCTTTCCGACGTCAGGTGACCGACTGCATTCGTCGGGTCTGTATCGAGGGGGCCGAGGATCTCGGCCGTCTCGAGTTAGAGGAGACCAAGATCGGGCGTCTCGACCATAAGATCGAGAAGCTGATCACGGCGGGTCATCGGACGCCGGGCGTCGAGATGCTTGAGACGCAGATCGCTGCTGGCGATCACGGGTTGACCCTGACCAACTTCGTCCCGTTCGGCGTCATCGCTGCAATTACGCCGGTGACGCACAGTCTTCCCACGCTCGCGTCCAACGCAATCAATATGTTGGCGGCCGGCAACACTGTGGTCTACAACGCCCACCCCTCAGGTGCAAGCATCGCGATGGAAGGGGTCCGTCGGTTCAATCGCTTGATCCGCCAGGAGACGGGTCTGACCGATCTCCTAACGATTGTCCATCCGCCCACACTCGAGTCGGCCCAACGCCTCTTCAGCCATCGCGACATCGCGCTGTTGGTAGTCACCGGTGGGGCCTCGGTGGCTCGGGCAGCCCTCGGGAGCAACCGACGAGCGATCGTTGCAGGCCCCGGCAATCCCCCGGTGGTCGTCGACGAGACAGCCGACTTGGACAACGCAGCCAAATCGATTGTTCTGGGTGCGGCCTACGATAATAACCTGCTCTGTATCGGTGAAAAACAGGTCTTTGCAGTTGCATCTATCTTCGATGCCTTGATGAACGTAATGTCCCGCCATCAGGCGTATCGGCTCCAACCTGACCAGATCGACGCCTTGACCCGCGCAGCGTTCCAGCTCAAGGACGGCGGCAAACTCGTTGTCAACAAGGCCATGATCGGGCAGGATCCGGTGGTCCTCGCTCAGCAGATCGGCCTCTCCGTTCCTCCGGGGACCCAACTCCTCTATGGCGAAACCGGACGCGATCACGCCTTCGTCGACCACGAGCAGATGATGCCCTTCGTCCCGTTCGTGCGGGTCGCCAACGTCGACGAAGCGATCGCCGCGGCCGTCGAATCGGAACACGGCTACGGCCATACCGCGATCCTCCACTCCAACGACGCTCAGGTCATGGAGCGGATGGGACGCGCGATGAACTGCACAATCTTTGTGGTCAATGGTCCGTGCGTGGCTGGACTCGGCTCGGGCGGTGAGGGGGTCGGCTCCTACTCGATCGCCGGACCCACTGGCGAAGGCGTCACGACTCCGTTGACGTTCACACGTCAGCACCGGACGGCGATCATCGATGGGCTCCGCTTCCATTGAGCATTTAAGTCAACAACCGTTGCCCGATACGACTCACGTTCTGTCGAGGAAAGGTAGGCTCATGCAACTGGGTGAGGTGATCGGTACAGCGATCTCCACTGTGAAGCACCCGACCCTTCAGGGTGAGCGGTTGCTCGTGGTCCAGTTGCTGGGTCGAGCCGATGCGCCCGACGGCGATCCCGTGCTCGTTCTCGATCGGTTAGGTGCTCGCCGTGGTGATCGCGTGCTGCTCACGACCGATGGCAAAACGCTTCAAAACCAGCTCGGTCGCGAGACCCCCGCACGCTGGAGCGTAGTCGGGCTCCCTGAGGAGATTCGCCGATGAAGATCGCCGAGGTCGTCGGACGCGTCACCCTAAATCGCAGCATCCTTCCGGTTTCGGGGATCCGCCTAGTCCTCGCAGCACCGATGAGCCGAGCGGCCATCGCCGGAGAGGAGGGAGGTCGTGGCGAACCGATCGTGGCGGTCGACCAACTCGGTACCGGTAACGGTTCGCTCGTCGGACTGAGTGACGGGCTCGAAGCCACCCGACCGTTCGTTCCCGATAAGGTTCCCATCGACGCCTACTGTGCGTGTCTGCTCGACCGCATCTTCATCTGAATCACTTGACCGTTTCTCAATCACCGGACAGCGACGATCTTTTGAGGACGAGGCTAAGCCCATGATCGGCAACGGTTCGATGAACGAATGGAAGCAACGGGAATTCATGTGCGAGGTCGGCCGTCGGGTCTACAACAAAGGCTTTGCGGCGGCCAACGATGGCAACATCAGCTTGAGGCTCGATGACGAACGTGTCCTCTGCACGCCGACTCGGGTCTCTAAAGGGTTCATGAAGCCGGACGACCTCTGCATTGTCGACCTCGATGGTAACCAGCTTGCCGGCAAGCGAAAGCGATCGAGCGAGATTCTACTGCATCTCACGATTATGAAAGCGCGTGAGGATATCCGGTCGTGCGTCCATTGTCACCCTCCCCACGCCACCGCATTTGCGGTCGCGCACGAGCCGATTCCGAAGTGCACCATGCCCGAGTTCGAAGTCTTCCTCGGTGAAGTCGCGATCACCCCTTACGAGACCCCGGGTAACCAGGACTTCGCCAACACGGTGTTGCCTTATGTCCACGACACCGAGACGATCCTGCTCGCCAACCATGGGACGATCACCTACGGATCGGACTTGGAGGACGCCTACTTCAAGACCGAGATCATCGACGCCTACTGTCGGATCCTTCTTTTGACCAGACAGCTTGGTCGGATCAACTATTACAGTGACGACAAGGCTGCCGAGCTGATTAAGCTCAAGCCGAACCTCAACATCCCCGATCCACGACTGACTCGAGGCTTGGAGAATTGTGACCTTTGCGGGAACAGCCTGTTCCGCGAGGGGTATTCCGACTTCCAGACCGATCCCCACGCCTTCGCATCGGCCAAGTCGTTGGGTCGCGTCGACGGGCCGGTCCTCAACCAGGAAACTCCGGCCGGAATAAGGTCGAGCGGAGCCCACCAGTCGAATCCGGGGAGCTCCGATCAGTTCGAGACCATGGTTCAAGCGATCACCAACCAAGTCATGAGCGCGATGGCCTCGGGAGCGTCGACAACAGCCAACGGACATGCTACGCCGAATGGTCATAACGGAATTCCCACTCGTTCGGGCGCATCGGGTTGCTGATCGGCAAACTCACACTGGGAAAACGAGGTGAATCATGCGGGTCAGCATCGTCGGCGGCGGTGGATTGGTCGGCTCTTGTGCCGGCTTCGCCTTGCAGTGCGGGGGGATCGTCAGCGAGATCAATCTCATCGATGTCAACCAGGATCTCTGCCGGGGCCAAGCGCTCGACCTCCTGCACGGTTCAGCCTTGACCAGCGATCAGCGGATCGCGGCGACGGGCTATGAGGTCATGCCTGAGACCGACGTCCTCGTCATTACCGCCGGCCTTCGACGAAAGCCGGATGAGAGCCGACTCGACCTGATCAATCGGAACGTCGAACTCTTCTTGAAGATCCTCGACGACGTGTATCAGGCCGGCTTGAAACGGGACGCCGTCGTCTTCATCGTTTCCAATCCTGTCGACGTCCTGACTTATTTGGCGACAAAGAAGCTCCCAATGCGAGCCAGCCAAGTAATTGGGCTCGGGACACAGCTCGACTCGTCGCGGTTCCGCGGCTTGATCTCGGAGACGCTCGGCCTCCCGCCGACCCAGATCTCCGCCTTGATCCTAGGCGAACACGGTGACAGCATGGTCCCGATCTGGTCAGTCGCCCAGGCTGCTGGTCTCCCGCTTCAGAAATATCCCTTCTGGAACGACCGTCACGCCGAAGACATTTTCAAACGGACCAAGGCCAGCGGCGCTCAAGTGATCAAGCTGAAGGGCGGCGCCGGCTTCGCTGTCGGCGTCTCGATTGCCGAGGTCGTCCACTCAATCGCCCTCGACCAGCGACGAATCCTCCCGGTCTCATCGCTCGTTTCCGGGACCTATGCGATCCATGACGTCTGCCTCTCGGTCCCGACCGTTGTTGGCGGCGGTGGGTTGCTTGCCCAGTACGAGATCGCGTTGTCGCCTCGTGAGGTCGCCGCCCTCCAACAGTCCGGTCGCGTGCTCCGACAGACGATCGACCAGGTTCTTCAGACGTACCCCGATGCCACGGCCCCGTTCGCTCGGGCCAATGAGACGCCTGCGCGATCGACATCGATACCTGCGTCTTCCAAAGTATCGAGCAATAGTTCCATAGGGAACCCTTTACTGAACGGAAGTGCACGGGTCACGTTCGGCTCGGGGGCCGGTTCGAACACGAATGGCTCGGGGGCCTCGCGACCTCGGGTAACGATCTCCGGATCGGGGCGCTGAGCCGAAGGGGATGCCGGTGTCACGGAAATCGCTCGACCGCAAATTGGCGGCGATCCATGCTGCCCCGCAAAACTGCCGCGAGTTCATTCTGGCCGATGCCAAGGACGCCGACATGGCCTTTGGCCTCGGCGCTCCGGGGCGATCCCCCGAAGCTCACCCCGAGGAAACGCGTTTTCGAACCCTTGCCGAATATCGCGATCAGATCCGGGCCAATGTCCGACAAGGGCTCGTTGATATTATGTTGATGTCGGCCAGCACAAATTATCAACTGACGATTCAAGAAGGGTTTTTCGACAACAACCACGTGACACCAGCAGTCCGCGCTAACGATACGACCGATGTCCATCTCGCGCGAGGTGGCGTCTACGGTTCGGAGCCTGCGAGACCGTTCCGCTCGCTCAGCCTCGATCATGCTCAGTGCGGATACCTTGATTGCCGACCGGAGGATCGCTCTCGGGGCGCTGACCTGGGCCTTTACAGCGTGACGTTCAACAACGATCTGCAACGCGACCTAGCGACGCTCCAGGCCTTCCATGTGTTTCGTGAAGAGGCCGAGCGCAAGGGTTTCCGCTACTTCCTCGAGGTCTTCGACCCGAACGTTCCCGGGACCATCGACCCCGAGACCATGCCCTATTATATCAATGATATGATTGCGCGCATGCTGGCTGGGGTAGCTGGACCTGGTCGGCCGGTCTTTCTGAAGATGGTATATCACGGACCTCGCGCGATGGAAGAGCTCTTCCGCTACGACCCCCACTTGGTTATCGGGATCTTGGGCGGATCCGCTGGGACCACGCTCGATGCCTTCCACTTGCTTCGCGACGCACAAAAGCATGGTGCGAAGGTCGCCCTCTACGGACGGAAGATCAACAATGCCGAGAATCAACTCGCCTTCATCCAGTTCCTTCGGCTCATTGTCGAGGGCGTGATCGAACCGCCTGAGGCGGTCCGCGCCTACCATGCCGTCCTCGAGAAGCTGGGAATCCCCGCGCAACGTCCGCTCGAGGACGACCTCATGGTGACGGCCACCGAGGCAAGTTATGGGACGTCCAAAGTCGGGATCGTCAAGCCAGTCCCGGTCGCATCGCCTTCGAGCAACGGGACCGATCACAAGCAGAAACAATCCGCTGAAGCGTGTTGTGACGCCTGTGCTCCATCTTCAGCGGATTCGTGCGAAGGGTCTTGTTCTGGGCAGATTAAAGAATTGTCAACGACATCAAAGGCTTCCCGAGCGATCACGATCTCTCGAGGAACCCGCGGAACCGTGCGGATTACCCAGTCGGTCAGTGCCCGTTTCAGCGCCGGTCCTACCAACGGGGAGAAGTGGACCTCGGAAGAAAGCCTCGACTTGATCGATGTTCCAGATTTCCCCTCAATGACATCGCGGGATCGACTTAACTATCATCGAGGTCGGCTTGGATTGCCTCTCATTGGATAGAAAGGTTAGTTGAACGCAGATTCCGTGCGAAACGGCGCTTGAATTTCACGGTGAGGTGTCACGATGACATCGACGGTAGAGTCATGCGCATCCATCGGGATCTCTTCGACGATCTGCTCCTCGAAAGCCAAGGCCCAACGCAGGGCTTGGGCGGGGAACTGGGGGAGGAGTCGGTCATAGAAGCCTCCGCCACGGCCGATCCGTCCGCCGTGGTGGTCGAAACCAAGGCCCGGGATCAAGGCCGCATCGACCTCATGAGGAGGGATCTGCGGTCGCTTCGGGTCCGGTTCGGTGAGCCCCCAAGGACCTGCGATCAGATCGCACTGGAGATCATCAATTTGATGGAGCACGAGCCGCTTGGGCTCTGAGAGAACGCGCGGCAACGCAAGTCGCACACCGAACTCGAGAAGCCATTGGAGAATCGGTTCGGTCGGGATCTCGTCGACGAGGGATCCGAAATACGCGAGCACCGTCTGATTGGGATGTAAGATCGTCTCAGCGATCGATCGCCAGCGCTGATCGATGGCCTCAATGGCGATCTCACGACGGTCTGGAGGAATACTCTGAATACGCTGACGAAGCTCACGTCGGATCGAGATCTTTGCTCGATGTGAGGACACGAATCGGATCACTCCCATCGCGATGCAGTTGTCTGAGAATCATCCCGACGAAGAAAAAACGACCCGCACTGCTCCAAAACAGAGCGCTACGGGTCGTTGGATCAGCCTCCACCGCAATGCCGTTGCGGATGCTTTTGAGAACCCGCAGTTCAAGGGGGTGCCTCAGAGCATAATCGACAACGTCGATCAGCCACGATGTTGGCACCCAACGGATTCAGCGTTGGTTCGCCAAAAGGAACATCCCTGACGAGCATGGCAGAGGCCTGACTCGGCATGAGTTGCTTAACGACTCAATGCTAGTCCAAGTCCAAGGGTCGATCAAGTGTGGCTCACGCGATTCACCGACCTCGAAGCGCGGGGCTGCTGATCGCCGCATCAATCGACCGCGCGGCGTCGATTCCAGTCGAGCGATTGCGAATCTCAAATATGCTGACCAGGAAGTTGACGCAACCTAGGAAGAAGGGGCTGGAGGTCGACCTCGAAGTCGGGCGATTTGATCGCGTAGTCGAGCCGCCTCTTCGTACTGCTCCAACTCGACGGCCAGGTCGAGTTGCTGTTCAAGCCGCTCGATTGGCCCGACGCGTCGTTCGCGCTCGATCTCAACCCGCCAACGCTTGAGTACGGTCAACTCGGAACATCTCGACTCGTCGAGCTGTTCATACTCATTGAGGAATGCACGGATCTCACCGATCCCTTGATCGATCTGATCCAGCGCTTCACGAACATGTTCCGGATCATACTGGAGGATTTGGAGTCCCTGTGCCTTGGTCCGCATCATGATGACATAGGGTCGATACTGGTCGAACTGGAGCCGATCGGCGGGATCCTCAGCATGATCGAGGACGAACCGGAAGAGTCGGAGATTGCGGGTCGTGTCGCGGATCACCAGATCGTATCGCTCGAGTTGGAACAATGCCAAATATCGATGATAGTACTGAATTCCCTCGCGCATGAGGCCCTGGCAATCATCATGGGTCAGAGTGAGGCTTGATCCCCTCGCTTTGGCCTGAGTCTCGAAATAGTCCAGCAATGAGTTGTGACCGGAGGGCCGTTGCCCATCGGGTCGGTCGTCCAACTCCATTTGGAGCAAACCCAGGTCGACCCGCAACTGGATCTTCTCGCGATCGTCCAGTCCGGAGACAATCCGGACTTGGATCTCTTCAGGGTCATGATCCCAACCAGCGAGGATCGGGGCGATGTCCTTACTCAAACCGATCCTCCTCCGAGGTCGCCTTAATGCACAGTCCGGACCGGAGTCCAAGGCCCCCATGACGGATCGCCATGGATCACGATTTTACAACCTTGATCCGATCCGTGATGGTTCGATCCGTAGGGGGGCGGCTGTCGAGCGGTTTCCGTTGGATCTGTGTCGACTCAGACCTCTTGGCCATCATTGATCTGCGGTTCAAGCTCTTTGGTATTCCGCTCGATAGCCAGGACGATCGTACGTTCTTCGACACCATCGACGCTGGTTGCGACGGCCGGAATGATCTGCCTCGCGTCTGGGAGACTGAACCTGACGGTGAAGGTACCGTCAGGCCGTAGGGAGATCGGTTCATCCTGGAGCATGACCTTGGCCGCTGGATCGGTCGACCCATAAACGATCAGCTCGGCATCGACGGAGAAGTGGAACCGGCCGGGCTGCTCGAGCGCATCGGCCTGACGACCCGGCGACTGAAGGCTGAAGGTATGCATCGGCTGTCGGAGGCGTTCCTCAAAGAGTTCGCGGAGGTCCTGGGTCATCGAGTCGGGCCCCGAACCTCCAGACCACTCATAGAATTTTTCGTAGTCGTCACGGACGCTCGACCAATCTTGCTCGAGGGTGTCGGTGCAGTGGGCGGGCGGTGTGGAGACCCTGTTGGAGCGGGCCAGCACGAAAAATTTACCGCAACTCGCGCGATATCCGATTTCGATCCGATAGGATCGTGGCGGATCGAGCACATCGATGAACCAGTCGCTGACGCCTCCATGAATGAGAATATCACGGACATGCCGTTCCGAGGAGGGGGTAATCTCGTCGCTGGTGACGTCCACAACACGAAGGATCGGCCGGGCAGTGTGCCAGTGCTTGCCCATAGCGGCCTGAGCACGTTGCAGGGTTGATCGGCTCAATTCCCAGTGGACCTGCAGCCAGTAGGGCCCCCGGACCATGGCAATGATCCGGTCACGGGTCGTGGCATCGGAATGGGCATTGAGGTCGGTTTCGGTCCGCGACTCGGTCGGAACGATGGTCTTACGGAGCTTGCCGAAAGTGTTGGGCAATCGTGAGCTGGTGGTGGTCCGAGGTTTGGTCGATCCACCGGCTGACCGCTTGGTCGGACGTGTCTGTCGACGATCAGCGACATCACGCTTGGGGCGAGAAGCCTCCGGTTTGGTCCGAGCCGCACTAGAGTTGTTGGTCGCACTGGTCTGCAACTTGGACCGGGACTTCTTCGACGATTGCTGTTCGCTGAGGACCCGGATCAGCTGATCCTTGCGCATGGCATGCCAGCCGGCGATTCCCAGCTCCCTGGCCATCCGAACGAGCGTTTTCTTGGTGCAATCCTTGAGCGATTCAACAGTCATCGGGAGCCACTCCGACTCGGGGGAAACGGGCATGGATGGCAGCCGCCCGAGCGTGGGCCGAATCGCTGCCGACCTGCAGTGGGGCCGGTCATCGCTCGTCCTTGAACCTCACAGCGCCACGGACATCGTGCCCTGGCCTTGGAAACCAAACCTAGCCGTCGGCAAACCCGCTGATGAATGGTCCGTCGCCCTCAACCCGAATGATCGGCCCGAGGCCAGACGGGTGAGCTTTGACACGGACAATCACACCAAACCAGACGGTGAGAAACAACTCGGATCGAACAACCGCCCCCGGCTTGGGTTCCAGATTGGCGGATAGCGAACGATCGAAGGGCGGGAAATGGGACGAACGCGTTTTCGGAGAAGACGCCCAGGGCCTACCGGAACTCCTGGCGAAAAATTCACCGAACCATAGCCATTCCCGAAGAGCTCTGTCAAGCTGGGGTAATCCGCATGTTGGCTGAAGATGGCTCGTGACCGTCAACGGCCCAAGGATCGGAGACTCTCGAGTTTTCGCCACACATCGGGTGACGTGGTGGCCGACTTTGTGAAAAATTTCTCAAACCCCCGGCGCCTCATTGACACTCACGTCCCAAGGTCTGTACAAGTCCACTATCACCCCTCCCGTCCGCGACTCCTGTGGCCTGCCGAACCTGTTTCTTAGGGCTCTGGCGACTGCTCGGCTTCGACGTCGACGTGGTGGTAGTTCCTCACAGGATTTCCGGCTCACCAATGAGTCCCACGCGTTGGTACGGCTTCGCGGCCACTTTTACCGCAGCCTTAGCTGGCCCCATCCTTCTGGGTGCTTGGCTCGACCGGCGAACCTCCCGTGGTCCTTGGGGGGTGCTCGGGGGTTTGGTCGTCGGAATCGTCTTGTCCGGGCAACAACTCTGGGCATTGACGCGTCGGATGTCACGAATGGGCTCGACTCGATCGGACCATCCAGTCCCTCGCGATCAGTGACGCCTCAGTCTTTAACGCCTCAGACTTTCCTCGCCTGATGGTTGAACACGCTCGGTCCACAACTTCGGCGCCCTCGAATGGATGGTGCAGGTCATGTCGGAAGAAGGCCCGCTCAGCCACGTCCTGGATCACGTCTATCTGGAACTGCCGGCCGGCGTCCAGATCCCGCTCCCGACCGTCCAGTTCTTCGACAGTGGCTTCTTCCAGGTCACTGTGCTGACCCGATTCATGGTCATGGAGTTGATCGCCGCGACACTGGTCGTCCTCACGATCCTGCCACTCGCGTCGCACTTGAAGCAGAATCGCGTCAGCCGTGGACCGTTCTTCAATCTGATCGAGGCGATCCTGCTCTTTATTCGCGATCGAGTTGCTCGGCCTATCATCGGTCACGATGCCGACAAGTTTTTGCCTCTTCTCTGGGCGCTTTTCTTCTTTATCCTCTACAACAACCTCTTGGGATTGATTCCGGGCGGGGCGTCAGCGACCGGCAGCATTGCGGTCACCTCGATGTTAGCTCTGACGACCCTGGGAACGGTGCTGATGGTCGGCTTCCGCGAGCAGGGTGTCGTCTCATTCTTCACCGGCATGGTTCCCCATTTCGAGATGCACCCGGTCGTGAAGGCGCCCCTTTGGCTGTTGATGTTAGTGATCGAGGTGATGGGGCTGTTCATTCGTCACTGCGTTCTGGCGATGCGGTTGTTCGCCAACATGCTTGCCGGGCACATCGTCCTGGCTGTGATTCTGGGCTTTGCCTTGGCTGAGGGCTTAGGTCTGTTTGGAAGCTTGGGAATCGGCGTGGTGAGCATTGTGGGAAGCATTCCCATGAACCTCTTAGAGATTCTGGTCGCGTTCCTACAGGCGTTCATCTTCACCCTGCTCTCAGCGGTTTTTATCGGTTCGGCCTACCACGCCCACTGATGAACACCGAGTCGTGTTTCTCTGATTCGTCTCTTCGGAACGTCTCGCGATCGAGAATCGCTCGATCCCCTTACACCTGATTCGGATCTTCGATGTCGGAACGCGTCGAACCAGGCCACCAGAGGCCTCTGAGGCCTTCCTCTTTTCTTTCTTGATACGCCCCTCCCAGTTGGAGTTTTTCCGTCGATGAAGTCGTTCATGACCTCCACCCTCGTCGTGCTGTTCCTCGTGTTGGGCTCTTCGGCCGCAATCGCTCAGGAGACCGAGGCTGGAGAAGTCGCGGCCGCGGCCCCGACGATCAGCTTTGCCGGATTTGGTTTCGGCCTAATCCTGGTCGGCGCAGGTTTGGGCTTGGGCTTGATAGGCCGGGCTGCCCTGGAAAGCATGGCGCGTCAGCCCGAGATCCGGAACGAACTGGCCACCAACATGATCATCCTAGCAGCCCTCGTTGAAGGTGCGGCCGTCGTCGCATTGGTCCTGCAGTTCCTCAAGTGATCGCATGATGGGTGGATCGATCACCCGGCCGATCGTGTCTTCCCGATCCACCTGTCTTTGCTTGTCGGCATCGAACATCTGATGACGTCAACGACGGTCGCTGACATCCCGGTCCAAATTCCTCTTCAAAGCCCTCCGAGCACGTCCCGATGGTAGTCTCGTCCGCAGTACAACGCCTGTTCCCAACTGAAAAGCGATCGGTTCGAACTGAGCTCTCAACCTGGGCTGTTTTGGCACTGTTGAGCCTGCTCAGTTACGGTCTGTGCTTGGGACCGACACTGGCGCTTGAAATATCACCCCCTCTGTCTCCCGAGTCCTCTGAGGAAGCGATCGGGGAAGAGGCGGATTCCGCTGTACTTGAGTCTGAGGAAGGTGAGGGTGTTGAAGAAGAGCGCAGTATCTTTGAGTTCAACATCGCGCTGAGTATTTTAACAGTTCTTTTGCTGGCGTTACTGATCAGCGTTCTTGGTAAGTATGGCTGGGTCCCGATTCGAGATTCATTGAACGCTCGGGACGATCACATCCGTGAGTGTCTTGACGAAGCCAACGCGTTGCGGCAGCAGAGCGAGAAGCTGCTCGAGACCTATCGTGCGGAGTTGGCCAAGGCCAACGATGGGGTCCGCGAAATCTTCGATTCCAAACGCAAACAGGCTCAATCTGAGGCCGATGAATTGCTCCGTCAAGCTCAGGACGAGGCCGAATCGCGTCGTCGTGAGGCGGAGACTCAGATCGCTTCAGCCCGTGATGAAGCACTTCAACAGATCGGTGAGCAGACTGAAGCATTGGCCCAGAAGATCGCCTTAAAGGTCGTCGATTCAGGTCCCTCTGCATCGTCCTCCACGACCACGCCAGCAGCTTCTGGAGGGTCCGCCTGATGATCGACCTGGCGTTCCTAACATTCCTGGTCTTCTTGATCCTCGTAGCGCTGTTCGTGGTCTTTGTTTGGCCTCAGTTGTCAACGACGTTACAGCAACGTGAAAGCGACCTCCGAACCGCGATCGAGCAGGCCGAAGCAACCCTGGAAGCGTCCAAGGCGACCCTTCGCGAAGCACAGAGCGCTTTGCAGAAGATGCCCGACGAAGTCCGGTCTAAGCGAGAGACGGCCCAGGTCGATGCCGAACGACTGCTTGTGCGACTTCGCATCGAGGCTCGTCAGGAGGCTGAGGCCATCCGCGAACGGGCCGTCGCCGAAATCAGCCTGGCCGAGTCCCGCGCCCGCGACCTGATTTGGCAACGTGCGACTGATCAGGCGATGGAACGGGCCCGTCAGTTGATAGTCACCATGTTGACCCCGAGTCAAAAAAGTCGGCTGGTCGACGAGGCGATCGTAAGCTTGCCGATTCCTGCGGCCACCTCGAACTCGGGAGTCGCTTGAGCCATGTCTGATGTGCCCACACCTCCCAAGACGCCCGAGCCGGCTCCGCTGACCCCTAAGCCTTCGAGACCCACATCTTTCACTCCAGAGCCAGTGCCTGCTACGTCGGATCCGGGATTGTCAGCAGCGCATCTCCGACTCTTTCAGGAAGACGATCCCGAGGTCTCCAAATCGTACGCGACGGCTTTGCTCAATGCAGCTCAGGCCGGCCCTGGCCTCGATCCGATCCTGGATGAGCTCGACGAGTTCTATCACGGCGTTCTGGGTGGACATCCGAAACTCGCCGCGATCTTCACATCACCGATCGTGACCTCCGACCAGCGCGACGCGTCCCTGACCCGCCTGCTTGAGGGGCGGATTAGCGCAGTCAGCTTGAACTTCCTCCGCGTGCTCAACCGCAATGGGCGGTTCCTCATGATCGGCTCGATTTTGGATCGGGCCCATCTGCTACGCGATCAACGCCTGAACCGCCGACGAGTTCGCGTCACCTCGGCGGTCGCCTTGGACGACACCCAACGTGCAGACCTCGTCCAACGACTTCGCGCGCTCATTGGGTCCGACCCCGTGATTGCGATGGAGATCGATCCGGACCTGCTCGGCGGCCTGATCGTTCAGGTCGGCGACACGCTTTACGACGCCTCGGTTCGGGCGCGGCTCGAACAGCTCCACCACTCCCTCTTGCAGCGCAGAAGCCATGACCTCATTCAAGGCTAACGAAATCACGTCGCTGATTCAGAGCGAGATCGAGAACTTTCAGGCCGAGGTCGCCCGCGAGGAGGTGGGTCGGATCCTGGAAGTCGGCGATGGGATCGCTCGAATCCACGGTCTCTCGGGTGCCATGGCCATGGAGATGGTCGCCTTCGAGAACGGCACCAAAGGCCTGGCGCTCAACCTCGAAGAGGCCTCCGTCGGCGCGATCATCCTCGGCTCCTTCGAGGGGATCGAGGAGGGCCAGACAGTCCGGGCGACCGGCGAGTTGCTCCGTGTCCCCGTCGGCGATTCGCTACTGGGCCGGGTCCTCAACCCGCTCGGCGAACCGATCGACCAGCGTGGCCCGCTGAACACCTCGCTAACCCGGCCGATCGAGAGCCTCGCGCCGGGTGTGGTCGACCGCCAGCCCGTCGATGAGCCGTTGCAGACTGGTATCAAGGCGATCGACGCTATGATTCCGATCGGTCGCGGCCAACGCGAGTTGATCATCGGTGACCGCAAGACCGGAAAGACTGCCGTCGCCATCGACGCGATCCTCAATCAGAAGGGCGGCGACGTCATCTGTGTGTATGTGGCGATCGCCCAGAAGGAGTCGACGACCGCTGGCTTGGTCGAGGTGCTCCGCAATGCCGGCGCGATGGACTACACGATCGTCGTCTCGGCCGGTGCCAGCGATCCCGCGCCGCTCCAGTACATTGCCCCCTACGCCGGCTGCGCGATGGCCGAGCATTTCATGAATGAGGGCAAGCACACCTTGATCATCTACGACGACCTGTCCAAGCAGGCCGTCGCTTATCGAGAGGTCTCCCTGCTGCTCCGCCGCCCGCCAGGTCGCGAAGCTTTCCCTGGGGACGTCTTCTACGCCCACAGCCGATTGCTGGAACGGGCCGCCAAACTCGCCAACCGCTATGTCATCGTGCCCGGCAGCGCCCCGGAGGACGATCTCAGCGATCCGGTCGGCGAGCACTGGGGCGTTAACGACAAGGTCTATGTCGGCGAACAGGACAAGGAACGGGCTGAAGCCGATCTAGAAGCCCTCCGTCAGCAACGTCCCAGTGACGACCTCAAGCTGGTTAAGACGGCCAAGTCGGGCGGATCGATGACTGCGCTGCCGATCATCGAAACCCTCGAGGGTGAAGTCTCAGCCTACATCCCGACCAACGTGATCTCGATCACCGACGGACAAATTTATCTCCAGCCCGACCTGTTTTTCGCCGGCGTCCGGCCGGCCATCGACGTGGGGATCAGCGTCTCGAGGGTCGGCGGTAAGGCCCAAATCCCCGCCATGAAGAAGGTCGCTGGCGGCCTCCGTCTCGACCTTGCTGCCTTCCGCGCCCTGGAAGCCTTCGCCCAGCTCGGCACCGAATTAGATAAGGCCACCCAACAACAGCTCGACCGCGGGAACCGGATGGTCGAGCTGCTCAAGCAGCCGCAATACCAGCCCGTCGACGTCATCGACCAAGTCATGGCCATCTTCGCGGGAACTCAAGGATATCTGGATCCGATTCCGGTCTCGGAGGTTCCTGCCTTCGACGAGCAGTTCTGTCGCTTCATGCGGGAACAGCGTGGGGATGACCGCAAGATCCTCGAGTCAGCCCGAAAGCTGACCGATGAGGTTCGCGAGATGCTCCACCGTTGTCTCAAGGAATTCTCGGAGACCTACTACCAGAGTCCTCGGCCCCAGAACGGAGCGTCGACTTCGGATCAGGCCGTTGCCACCGAGTCCGCCGCGACCGCCTGATTGTCTTTTCCGGCTTAGGGCCCGCCCCCACGGTTTCGGGGGAAACGGTGTTTGGAGCGAATTCGACACTCGATCGCTCTGTTCCGTACTCCCCTTCGATTGACCGATCTGAGGGTACCTAGGTCGACCAGATACCGGACTTCGTCCGACTTTCTCTCTCCCGGCCCGATCCTTTGTCCGAGACCGATCGAGTCCTTCCATGGCTAAGGCCCGTGCGATCGTCAAGCGCCGTAAGGCGATCCGAAACATTAAGAAGATCACGCGCACAATGGAGCTGATCGCCACGGCGCGTTTCAAAAAGGCGATGGACCGCGCGCAGGCGGCCACGGCTTACACGCGAAAACTGGCCGAATTGGTCGCCGATCTGGGACAGACCGATCTGGATGTCTCCCACCCCTTACTTGAGGTCCGCGACCCGATCCGGACCACAGCACTTCTGGTCCTGAGCAGCAATCGCGGCTTGGCCGGTGGCTACAACGCCAATGTGATTCGGGTGGCGACCAAGGCACATATCGACGCTCAGGTCGATGGTCGAGCGATCCGGACGGAGGTCTCTGGCAAACGCGGAATCAGCTACTGCCGGTTCCGGAACATCCACGTCGATCGCACCTACACCCAGTTTGAAGACAAGCCGCAATTCTCCGAGGTCGAGCCGATCGCCGAGCGCTTCATCCAGATGTATCGCGATGGCGAAATCGATCAGTTGCTCGTGGTCTATACCCGGTTTGTCAGTTCGTCTCGACAAGAGGCGGAGGTGGCCACTTTGCTGCCTCTGACTGATCTGGCCGGCCCGGCTGAGTCAACGACGACCACGAATTCCAATGCGAACGGGTCCCTACGTCCACAGTTCGAGTTCCGACCCAACCCCGAGAGCATTCTCGAGGAGTTGGTGCCGGCCGCCCTGAAGGCCCGGCTGTTCAAGTGCTTTCTCGACGCGGCCGTCAGTGAGCAAATCGCGCGGATGATCGCAATGCGCGGCGCCACCCAGAATGCTGAAGACATGGTTAAGTCGTTGACACGCTCTTACAACAAAGCACGTCAAACTCAGATCACCCGAGAACTCTCCGAAGTCATCAGCGCCTCCGACGCCCTCTCCGGCTGACCCGAGAGGCGATAGTCTCCATAGCACTGGCGGAATTCGACTCAGGTTCCGCTCGTGCGCGAACGCTACCATAAACCCTCGATCCCCACATTCGACGTCAACTACAGTCCCCGAGGATCGCTCTATCATGGCCACTGCCACCCAGTCATTGGTCGGTCGGATCTCGCAAGTGATCGGCTCCACTTTCGACGTCGAGTTCGAGGGCGAGAACCTGCCAGACATCTTTAACGCGGTTCGCATCGTCAACGATGAGGGCCGGAACGCGATCAACTTGACGGGCGAGGTCCAGCAACACCTGGGGAATAACCGGGTCCGCTGCGTCGCTTTGGGCTCGACCGAAGGCCTGGTCCGTGGGATGGAGGCGGTCGATACCGGTGAACCGGTTTCGGTGCCGGTCGGCCTGGACACGCTTGGCCGCGTCTTCAACCTGCTCGGTCAGCCGATCGACGGCCGGGGCGAGGTCCAGACCGAAGAGAATTGGCCGATTCATCGCAAGGCACCCGACTTCGAAGCCCTCTCACCCAAGACCGAAGTCTTCGAGACCGGCATCAAGGTGATCGACCTGCTCACACCATTCGTGCGTGGCGGCAAGATCGGCCTGTTTGGCGGGGCTGGCCTGGGCAAGACCGTCATTCTCCAGGAGCTGATCGCGCGGATCGCTAAGGTCCACAACGGCTACTCGGTCTTCGGCGGCGTTGGCGAAAGGACCCGCGAAGGCAACGATCTCTGGCTCGAAATGCAAGAGACCAAGATCGGTCAAGGGGGCAAGAGCGTCATCGACAGCACGGTGATGTTCTTCGGCCAGATGAACGAGCCGCCGGGCGCTCGGCTCCGCGTGGCACTCTCGGCGCTGACCAACGCCGAGTGGTTCCGGGACTCGACCGGAGCCGACACCTTGCTGTTCATCGACAACATCTTCCGGTTCAGCCAAGCCGGCTCAGAGGTCTCCGCGCTGTTGGGTCGGATGCCCTCGAACGTCGGTTACCAGCCGACACTCGCCACCGAGATGGGCGCCCTGCAGGAACGGATCACCTCGACCAAGAAGGGGGCCATTACCTCGGTGCAGGCCGTCTATGTCCCGGCCGACGATCTGACCGACCCCGCGCCGGCTACGACCTTCGGCTTCCTCGACGCCTTCATCGTCTTGGAACGCTCGATCGCCGAGAAGGGGATCTACCCGGCCGTCGACCCGCTGGGCTCAACTTCACGGATCCTCGACCCGCAGTTCGTCGGTGAGGAACACTACGCCGTCGCACGCCAGGTCCAGTCGATCCTCCAACGCTACCGCGAACTCCGTGATATCATCTCGATCCTCGGCGTCGACGAACTCAGCGAGGAGGACAAGATTGTGGTCCACCGCGCCCGCCGGATCGAGAAGTTCCTCTCGCAGCCCTTCTTCGTTGCCGAAGTCTTCATCAACAAGCCGGGCAAGTACACTCCGCGAGCTGAGACGATCCAGAGCTTCAAGGAACTCTGCGAAGGCAAGTGGGACCACCTCCCCGAGAACGCTTTCCTCTACGTCGGCGGGATCGAAGAGGCTGCCGAGCAAGCCGAGAAGTTGGGCTCCTGAGCACCACCGCTCGTTGATTCCGGTTTGTCATCTTTGATCGACTGCCGGGTCGACCGGTCTTTCTCGTCTTTTTGACTCGACCTCGGCCTCGAGGGCGTTGGCCGGTGAGACACCAAATGGCGGGGGCCTGTTGTCGGTCCGCCGACCCTTCGAGAACCCAGATCCGAGGAGCTTTCGGCCGATGTCCACGGCCCCCACACCCACTAGCCCCAACCTCATTGAAGCCGCCAGCCATCAATCTGGGGGTATGATCCAGACCTCGGTCGTTACGCCCGAGCGCGTCGTCTTCGAGGCCGCTTCATACGAGGTCGTTGCCCCTTTAATTGACGGGCTCTATGGGGTTATGCCCGGGCACGCGCCGATGGTTGCTCGCCTGGGTGAGGGATTACTTAAGATCCGATTGCAGGATGATCGCGTCCATCACTTCTATGTCGAGGACGGATTTGTCCAAATCTTGAGCAACCAAGTCACAATTCTCACTGGGTCGGCCATTACCGACGTCGATGTGGACGCAGTGACCAAAGACCTCAAGGCGGCTGAGGGAATCGGAAACACCTCAACCGAGGAACTCGAGAGCCGGCAGCGACGAATCCAACGAGCCCGCACTTTGCTCAAGCTCGCCGAGCTGAACGGCGTACGCGACGCTGCCGAACGCTCAGCCTGATCGAGTAATTCTCGATCGAAACTCCCAAATCGCGAGGGTTCAAGGCACCGTTGCGATCTTGGGGGTGTCAAAGACATTCGACCAATCCCAGAGGGTCTCCTCACTCCAGGTTCCTTGGAGATTGAAGGAGTGACGGGTGACTCGAAGCTGGGATCCGTCCAGCTCGATCATGGCGAATCCAGGACCCCACGGCGAACGTTTCGTCGAGAAGACCGTCGCCCCCGGGTTGATGCCGACCTGGGCGGGCAGTTCGTCAGGCCGGTAGGCCCAAGCCGCATGCACGTGCCCACACAGATAAAGGTGTGGGCCAAGCTCTCGGAGCCAATCGACCAAGACGTTGGTGTTCAGTAACCGCTTGCTCCGAAGATCGTTGCGGTGCTCCTCGGGCGCGAAGACCGGATAATGGCAGAGCACGAGGAGTCGTCGGATCGAGTCGCGATGCTGAGCGACCAGTTCACGTGCATCGTCGAGCTGTCGATCGGGTAAGAAGCCACGGGCATTGAGGTAGGGCCTGTTGGGGTCCAAGCCGAGGATCGCGGTATCCAAATCCAGCCATCGAAGCCATGGATACGATGGGGATGGTGCATAAGCTCCGAACCACCGTTCGAACCGACGATTTCGCGCTGCCACGTACGTATAGCGATCGTGATTGCCCGGCACAATCGTCACGCGGTCCGGATCGTTGAGCAATGGCTCGAGGACCCGCAAGCTAGCCTCAAACTCACTCCGTAACGACGAGGTCGTCAGATCGCCAGAGATCACGAGGTGATCCCATTCGAGTGATCCAGCGTAGTCCACGACATCAGGAAGCAGATCTTGGCGGAACCGCGATGCCCGACCGGTCAACAGTTCGGTCGTCGAGACCACACGTTTACCCAGGTATCGCCAAGGAAGCAGAGGGATTCGCCAGACGTGGACGTCGGAAAGGTGGAGCAGACGCATTGGACTCGACAATCTCGGTGGCTATCGACCCAAACAGACGAACAAGTTCACCTTCGCCAGCCGGTCAATTGGTCGGGTAACAGTGGAGCTATATGAGTCGGAACGGAGTGGGGAATGGTCTATCCAGCCCACTCGAGCCCAACGACCATTACGTTGTATGCGATGTGTGTGCCAACCACGATCGCGAAGCCTCGGACGACGAAGATCCAGGCGAAATAGATCCCCGCTGCCCAGCGGAACAGAAAGGCGAACCAGGTGAAACCCTCGCCATACTGACCGAGATGGTGAGCTAGTGCGAACGCTAAGGCCGAGCCAGTCACCGCCATGGTGCCCGCGATCCAGCCCGGAAGGCCGACCCGACGTGCAGGCCAATACAGGGCTGGGATTAACAACGCGCGAAAGACCGCTTCTTCATAAATCCCAGCGCCAAGAAGACCCAGGCAGCCTAACCACCACCTGGACGTTTCTTGAACAGTTTCCGGTACCGGGATCGACGTCGAGGTCGAACCAATGTCCCAAGTATCGAGCCTCGCCAATCCCGAATCGATCAGTTCGCTGACACCCAGGAGCCCGAAGGCGAAGACGACACACTCGAGCCCCATTGCTGGAAGGAATCGAGGGTCTGGTCGCAGCGACTCCTTCGCGATCAATTGCCAGGATGCGATCGCCACGAGCAAGCTACTGGGGATCAAAAACGTCCCCCAACCGTCTAACCCCGCCGCATCGAGGAATCCGGTGATCGCTGAGTCGACGCCGCTACGGGAGACCGTCTCGTGGGGCGCCGAGACGTGAACTCCCCATTCATAGGCCAACAGGAAAGGCGCGAGGAACAAGAAGCACTGGATCGGACGCCTCGAGCCGACCCAGTAATCCTCGGTCGATCGAGGCGGTTGTTCGCCAGTCCACTCCGGATTCGACCCGTCGCGAACCCGAACGGGCCTCGTCACTAAGGCTGGAGCAGTCTCCGCAGCGGAGGTAAGCGGTCCTTGCGGATGAGGGGAAGGGGGGGCTGATATTCGCATGCCCCACTCATCGGTCCGAAACGAACGATCCCCAAACTCGAACCGAAGATCGGAAGAAACTGTTGCCGGGAAAACCCTCCCATGTGTTACGATAGAAACCCTTGGAATTCTCGGTATTGGGAATTTCCAACTGGATTATGGGCGAAGGAAACGCAAATCCACCGCGAAAATTCGGATGCAACGACCTCTTCTTAACCATCGGAAATTCGCTCATCAAATTCTATCCTGATCCGTTAGGCCGATGATCTAGTTGTGGATTTTCGGGCTGTTCTCTAAGATATCTCTGGTGATGGCTGGCAGGATCCGCCCTGGGTCTATGCAATGGACCCCTGCCCACTTCGAAGCCATCCGTGTTCCCCCGATCTCATAGCGGTTCCGACAACGCTGATCCGCGTGCCAGCGTCCTCATTTCCCGACAGATCCTCGGTTGAGAGTGCCGTCCGACCTCGCCATGGATCGCGGTTGCGTGGGACGATCTGATGAGGTGCGCGATCCAGCGACCACGGACAGGAGGCGACTCGCGTGAGTAAGTGGTCTCGAAGACTGGTCTTGGCGGTGCTCGCCGCGTCGCTGCTCAGCTCGGGATGTGGTCCATCCGGATCCTCCTCGCTTTGGTACCCGTTCGATCCATCGGGGATGTCCTACTCGGTCGATCCCCGTCTTCAAGTGCGCACATCTGAGGCCACCGACCCGATGGGCTCGGAGGAGGCGTCGGCCGACGAATCGGACGACATCCCGGTGCCGATTCGGGAAGGGGTCCTCGAGATCCTGAGTGATATTTACGGCCCAACGCCCAACCGCATCGTCGTTCCGCCACGTTCAGGTCTCACCTCCGGCCGAACGCCCGATGGCCGCGTCTTGGAAGGGATCCTGTTGGCCAACTTCACGGCCAATTCGCTCGACTCCGCCAGCCAAGACGATTTCAACCATGTCGATGTCGACTGGGGCACCCTCGTGCCGGATTCGGCTTCCGCACAGGGTCGGATCGAGGGGGGATATGCCCTCTATCGCCGCCACTGCCTGCATTGCCACGGCGTCAGCGGCGATGGAAACGGTCCGACCGCTCCGTTCCTCTTCCCCAAGCCTCGCGATTTCCGGCCCGGCCTCTACAAGTTCGTCTCCACCGGCAACGGCAACAAGCCGTCTCGTGACGACCTCCGACGAACCCTCAAGCACGGCCTTCACGGCTCTTCGATGCCCTCCTTCGACGCCCTCATGGAACCACATGAGATCGAGCAGGTCATCGACTACATGATCTTCCTAAGCATGCGTGGTGAGACGGAGCGTCGGTTCATCGAAGAGGCCGCCTTCGCCGATCCCGAGGATCCGGTCAACTCGCTCAACGAGTCGCGCGACATGATCCTCTACGGAGACGACCTCGAGGGCCAAGACGATGGCGTGCCCGGTGTCTTCGATGCCTGGATCCTCGCCAACCAGCAGACCGTCGAGCCGCTCGTTCCCAGAACCCCACGTAGCCCGTCCAGCATTCGTCGAGGACGTCAGCACTTCCTCGCCCTCGGTTGTGTCGGCTGCCACGGGGTTAAGGCCGACGGGAATGGTGAGACCTTCATCGCGCAACCGATCTTTGAGGATGCCTACTTCCGGAAGGGCTACCCCCTCATTGAGGACGACCAACAGCGCGAGCGCGTTGTCTTAGAGAGCATCGTCGACTACCTCCGAACCCAAGACTTTCTCGACCATCATGTCCATCACGGTGAGCATGGCGAGGCTGGCCACGACGAGAACGAGACCGCTGTCGAGACTGAGGTCGCTGCGATCGAGGAAACCGACTCGGCTGAGCCGGCCGGATCGCTCGAACTGAACGACGAACAACAGGCCTTAGCGAGTCGATTGGGACTGACCTCCGACCAGGCCCAACTGTTGGTCCAATTCAACCTCAACGAGGTCGAGGCCGAGATCGTCGCCCAGCACGGTCTCGACGCGGAACAGGTCGCCGAACTGGCCAAGTTCAAGAAGCAGTGGTACGACTCGCTGGACGAGTGGGGTAACCCGCGACGGTCGAACAACCTGAACAAGGGTGTCTACCGAGGCGGCCGACGGCCGGTCGATTTGTTCTGGCGGATCCATAACGGAATCAATGGGGTTGGCATGCCGTCGTATGTCAACTCGCTGATGCCCCGGGAGGGGACCGAAGAGGAGAAGCTGCGGGCCGCCCACGCAGAGATCTGGGACATCGTCAACTTCGTCCTGGAACTCCCGAACGACCCGACCCTGCTCCACAACCCGCCCACGCCTGAGTCGACGACCGCTCCGAGCATGGCCCGAGCCAATTGAGCGAACGGCTTTTCGGCTCGATCCGTTGCGAAACGCATCTCCTTCCCGACTGTCGTTCCGATCCGGTCATATCCTTCCCCGGCACTTAGTCGGGGTTCCTTGTTTGGCCTCGAATCGGATCCGCAACGCAACGCAACGCGACGAGTCCTGAGCCGCCACTCCGAATCATTCGTCTCGCAATGCCAACGCGTACGTGAAACGCCCTCATCATCCGCTGTCGTCGACGAAGGGGAGAGCCCTCCGGTGCGATTGTTCTGGACCATCTTGTTCGCCGCCTCGGCTGTCTTCAGCACGGCGGTCTTCATTTACGCCCCCTTCAATCCTGAGGGCGGGTACTGGTTTCTCGACAACATCGCCACCTTGGGCGAGAGCGTCGACGAACTGTTCTTGATCATCCTGGGCCTGACCGGGGTGGTTTTCGTCGGCTACATGGCCTTCTTCGTTTACGCCACCTACAAGTACGCCGAGCGACCCGACGATCAGCGCCCGGCCTGGTACTCACACGGCAACGTGAAGCTCGAGGTGATTTGGTCGGCGATCCCGGCAGTTATCCTCTTCTTCTTGGCCGTCTACCAGATGGATGCGTGGGCCAAGATCAAGTTCCAGAGCCAGCAGCCTGACGTGCCCGTCCTGGCTGAAGTGACCGGTCGCCAGTTCCAATGGAAAATCCGCTATCCCGGTCCTGACCAAGAAATGCACACCCACGATGACCTGTTCCTGGTCAACGAGCTGCACATGGTCAAGGACGAGGACACGCTGATCCACCTGACCGCCGAGGACGTGCTGCACGCCTTCTTCGTGCCGGCGATGCGGATCAAGCAGGACGCGGTGCCGGGATTGAAGATCCCGGTCTGGTTCGACGCAGACACTTCCGGCACACACGAACTGGTCTGCGCTGAGCTTTGCGGGTGGGGCCACTACAAGATGCGGGCCGAGATCATCGTCCACGAAACCCGCGAGGACTTCGAAAGCTGGATGAACCAGGCGATCCAGGAACAAGCCGAAGACGGCTTCGACGAGTCCTCTCAGATACCCGCAACTGCCCCACAGGTGACCGGGACCACATCTCCAGGATCAGCCATGGCCGTCGCCACCGCGTCGACCCCATAATTTCCTTCGGCAAACAGCAACCGCCCCATCTCGTTCCATCCATCCCACGACGGTTCGGAGGTTCTCCTGACCCATGAGCGCTGAGACGACCGCGTCCGCCCAGGCCGGTAACGGCCATGATCACGGCGCCGCCGCCCACGCCCACGATCATGAGCACGGCGAGATGGGCTTCATCCGCCGCTACATCTTCAGTGAAGACCACAAGGTGATCGGGATTCAGTTCCTCTTCACCGGCTTGATCCTCTTCGTCCTTGGCGGCCTGCTGGCCCTCGTCATCCGCTGGCAACTGGCTTGGCCTTGGGAGCCGGTCCCGATCATCAGCCAGATGCTCTGGCAGCAGTACGGCTATCAGATGCCGCCGGAATATTACAACAAGCTCTTCACCATGCACGGCACGGTGATGATCTTCTTCGTGATCATCCCGATCCTCACCGGGGCGTTCGGGAACTTCCTGATCCCGCTGATGATCGGCGCCAAAGACATGGCTTTCCCCAAGCTGAACATGCTCAGCTACTGGTTCATGTGGCCGGCCATCGTCTGCATCATCTACTCGTTCCATGTCGAAGGGGGTGCCCCCGAGGCGGGTTGGACGGCCTACCCAACCTTGGCCAACAGTAAGTGGTCCACGCCGGGTTCATGGAATGGTCAAGACTGGTGGCTGATCGGTCTGCTCTTCGCCGGTGTCAGCTCGATGATGGGTTCGGTCAACTACACGACGACCATCCTGATGCTCCGGGCCCCGGGCATGAAACTGTTCCGGATGCCCATGACCGTCTGGTCCATGTTCATCACCGCGATCCTCCAGGCCTTTGCCCTCCCGGTCCTGACCTCAGCGCTCTGCATGCAGTTGATGGACCGGATGCTCGACACCAACTTCTTTCAGCCGGCGAACTGGCAGGTGGCCAACGCCACGACAGCCGTTGGTGGAGGCGCGACGCTGCTTTGGCAGCACCTCTTCTGGTTCTACTCGCACCCGGCCGTTTACATCATGATCCTGCCGGCCATGGGGATCGTCTCGGACATCATCGCGACCTTCTCACGCAAACCACTCTTCGGCTATAAGCCGATGGTGCTGGCCATCGGCGGGATCGCCGGTCTCGGCTTCATCGTCTGGGGCCACCACATGTTCCAGTCGGGCATGAACCCCTACCTGGGCGCGACGTTCATGCTCTCGACGATGATGATTGCCTTGCCCTCGGCGGTGAAGGTTTTCAACTGGCTCGGCACCATGTGGGGTGGCCGGATCCAGTTCACCACCGCGATGCTCAACGCCATGGCCTTCGTCTCGATGTTCGTCATCGGCGGTCTGTCGGGGATCTACATGGCGGCCACCCCAGTCGACATGCACATTCACGACACCTATTTCATCGTCGCCCACATCCACTACGTGCTCTTCGGCGGCAGCACCTTCGGCATCTTCGCGGCGATCTATTACTGGTTCCCCAAGATGTTCGGTCGGATGATGAACGAGACGGTGGGCAAGATCCACTTCGTCCTCTCGTTCCTGTTCTTCAATGGGACGTTCTTCCTGATGCACATCATCGGGCTGCACGGCCACCCGCGACGGATCGCCGACCCGACCGTCTACGAGTTCCTGAACGCCAGCGGCGTCATCGGCATGAACCAGTTCATGACCGTCAACGCGATCCTGCTGGGTCTGGCCCAGTTGCCCTTCGCCGGCAACTTCTTCTACAGCCTCGTGGCGGGCAAGAAGGCCGGGGCGAACCCCTGGAACGCCAACACGCTGGAGTGGTCGACCGAATCGCCGCCGCCGCACCACAACTTCCCCGAGACGCCCGTCGTCCACCACGGGGCCTACGAGTACAGCGTCCCGCAGATGGATCGTGACTTCGTCATGCAGACCGACCCGACGCCCATCAATGCCGGTGAGCACGGGCATTGAAGTCAAGAGTCGATCTGATCAGAATTGAATTTGATTTCGATTCGATTTCTTGATCGAACGAACCCTTCCCGATCACCGCCTCTTCCTTCAAGTCGGTGATCGGAAGTTCTGCTCAACGTTCCTTAGTCGCGACGGTTCTTTGATCGGTCTCATTGTCTTCGTGCCCACGTCATCTCAAGATGTTCAGTGCCAATCCGATTCCTTAAGGTCCTTCTCTCTGTCATTGGGAGAAGGACCGATCGTACCGCCCTGTCCCCGACCCCTCTTCATGGTGGTCACGCGCTCATGACGCTCGTCACGGAACCGACCTCCGTCTCGTCGCCTCAAACCGCTACCGAATGTGCCCCACGACCCGACCAGGCTTTGACCCCAGGGCTCGGTCGCTGGCCGTTCCGGCTGACCCTCCTGGCGACTATCCTGACCTGGCCCCTGCTGTTCGTTGGGGGAATGGTCACGACTTATCGCGTGGGCATGGCCGTCCCCGATTGGCCAACCACCTTCGGGGTCAACATGTTCCTGTACGACTTCATCAACGCCTCCTGGGGCGTCTTCGTCGAACACGGTCATCGTCTGCTGGGTGCCGGTGTTGGCTTGGTCGTTCTGGGCCTGAGCGTTTACTTGATGATCGCCGATCCGCGGAAGTGGATGAAGCTGCTAGCCCTCGCGGTGTTGGTCGGTGTCATCTCTCAAGGTGTCTTGGGTGGCTACCGGGTCCGGCTCAATTCGACCGAGTTGGCGATGGTCCACGGGATCACTGGCCAGATCTTCTTCAGCCTCATGGTCGCGCTCTGCGTCTTGACCAGCCGTCGATGGTCGCCCGGGCTTGATCGTCCGGTGGGTCGACCCGATCGTGGTCAAGTCCGATTATTGTCGGTGTTTCTACTGTTCGCGGTGGAATCGCAGATCGTCCTCGGCGCTTGGCTCCGCCATTTCGGCTCGCTAGGGGCTCTGATGATGCACGCCGGGTTCAGTCTGGTGGTGCTCGGCCTAGGTGCTTGGATGGTCATCCAAGGTCAACGCTTGAACTCGTCGGCAGTCGCCTGGCCAGCCCGTTGGTTGGGGCTGGGTTTGGTGATTCAAATCAGCCTCGGCGTCGCATCGTGGTGGGTCCTTCGACCCTTCGACGGCATCCCTCGGACCGTCGACGCGATCGAAGCAGTCATTCGGACCGGCCATCAAGCCAACGGCGCTTTGTTGCTGGCCTCAGCCACTGTACTGGCCATGCAGGCCGGGCGATTCCTCCATGGCTCGGGGGCCGACGGACTCCAAACCAACTTGTTGAGTCAAGGCTCCTGGCTCGACTCGACCGGATGGCTACCCGGGACCGGACCTCGTCTCCACGTCACATCGGAAGGACATGTCTGAGATGTCCGCGTCCTCACTCGATACGACCACGCGACCACTCTCGTCCTTGGCCGCCCCCACGTCAGCACCTACGACCTGGACCGCTGCCTGGTTAGTCGACCTGAGCCGGCTGACCAAGCCACGCTTGACTGTGATGGTCCTCGTCACCGTGGCCGTCGGCTATGTGGCTGGGGCTCACGGAGGCTCGCACCCGCTGGCCCTCTTAACCACGGTCCTGGCCACGGGGTTGGTCGCAGGAGCGGCAAGCGCCTGGAACCAGATCCTCGAGCGCGATCGTGACTCCTTGATGAACCGGACCGCCAACCGACCGCTCCCGGCCGAGCGGGTCCGACCGATCGAGGCCGCCGTCTTCGCAACGATCCTGCTGTTACTCGGCTTGGCCCTCCTATGGACGACCGCCAACGCCCTCGCCGCGCTTCTAGCTGCCTTGACGTTCCTGGCTTACGTCGGGCTCTACACCCCACTAAAAACGCGAACGACATTAAACACCGCCGTCGGTGCGATCCCAGGCGCCCTGCCGCCGGTCATCGGCTGGGCTGCCGCCACCGGACGGATGGGTCCTGAAGCCTGGTCGCTGTTCCTGATCCTCTGGCTCTGGCAGTTCCCGCACTTCTTGGCCATCGCTTGGATCTACCGGCGCGACTACACCCGCGCTGGTTACCGGATGCTCTCACGGTACGACTCCGACGGGCGGGCTAGCGGTCGACAGGCGGCGCTCCATGCCCTGGTCCTGGTGCCGGTCGGGCTCCTGCCATGCTTGGTCGGGTTGGCTGGTCCTTGGTTCGCCTTGGGATCAACCTTGGGCGGCCTGTACTACCTCCACCGCGCCTGGCGGTTCGCCCTCGAGCCCGACGACAGCACTGCCCGTGCTCTGCTGGGTAGCTCCTTCCTCTACCTGCCTTGCGTCCTCGGTTTCCTCTTGTTCGATCTGTTGCCGGCCTGAGTCCAAAGGTTGACGCCCACGTCCAACCCTCCTCTGAAGGAATTTCCGTTATGGCTGACGCTGCCGCATTGACCGCCCACGCCGCCTCCGGCCATGGTGTGCCGGAATACTCTCTGGCCCCCGGGCCGATGGCCGGCCGCGAAGCGCTGACGCCGGCCAAGTTGGCCATGTGGTTGTTCCTCGGCACTGAGGTCATGTTCTTCACAGGGCTGATCGGCGGATATCTCGTGCTTCGCGGTGGCAGCTCGAATGCCGCCTACAGCGACACCTTCCCGCCCAACACGCCCCAGGCTCAGATCGAGTTGGTGAGCGCTGACCTGGCCCGCGAAGGGATCTATCCCAAGTTTTATCAGTGGCCACGCCCCTTCGATGAGGCGACCAACCCGCTCAACATCCCGCTGACGGCCGTCAACACGATCATCCTGATGACCTCCTCAGTCACCCTCAGCATCGGGATCGCACGAATCCGCCGAGGGGACAAGGCCGGTCTCAGTCGCTGGCTACTCATCTCCGCGTTCTTAGGATCCGTCTTCCTCGGTGTGCAAGTCTACGAGTACGCCTCGTTGCTCTTCCTCCATGGGTACCCCGCGACCATCACACCAACAGGCCACTTCACTCCCGATGTGAGTCTCTTCGCCTCCTGCTTTTATGTGATGACCGGTTTCCACGGCGCCCACGTCGCCGGCGGTGTCGTCTGCCTGTTCATTGTCTGGCTCCAATCGCTCCGACCGAACTACTACACCCGAGAACGCCACGCCTCGGTCGAAAACGCTGGGCTCTATTGGCACTTCGTCGATCTCGTCTGGATCCTCCTGTTCACCGTCGTCTACCTCATCTGATCGGCCCCGACATCGTCCCGATCGTCCCACAGCGGTTCCCCCGATGCGAATGGGACCGCCTCGTGTCGATCTCGTCCTATCACAAGGAACAACGAAAGGTCCTGGATCCATGAGCGAGACCCAGTCCAACGAGTCGAATGTGACCACGACCGGCGCCGAGACCCAGACCGCGACTTACAACGACGTCACGGCCGGGGGACCTTCGATCCTCTGGCTCTGGGCCTTGATGCTGGTCGTCCTGGTTAGCGAGTTCCTCCTGATCGGCCTCTGGAACTTCCTCGGAGGCGATGCCCTCAAGAATTTGACCACTCTAGCCCTGGTCAGCTTGGTTGGTGTCTACGTCTTTTTGATCAGCTTTTACTTGATGCGGGTCAAAACCGAAGGGCGTTGGTTCCTGTATGTCTTGGGGCCGACCATCTTCCTCCTGCTCTTCCTGCTGGCGTTCCTGGTCCCCGACATGATCTTCCATCACGAGTGGACGACCATCGGTCCCGAAGCGCCTACCCTGTGATCCGTTCATTACCGCATCTTCGTGACGACCGGACCTTGGTGATGGCTGGTCCGGTCGGTTCACGAGCATCATCGGTCGAATTGACCAGTCGAGGGTGATCGTGAGCACCTCCTATCGGATCGGCCTGGGGAGCGTCGTCGTCTCGATCGTCCTGGCCGGGGCCTTCTGCTTCGGTCGGATCTCGACCGATCCGGACCTGTTCCGCGTCGCCAGCGACCTCTCGGAGAACCCCCTGGAGGTTCCGGAGTTCTCCTTGGTGGAGCGATCTGGTCGCGTTGTCGAGCGGTCCGACCTCGACGAGTCGGTCTGGATCGCCTCATTCATCTTCACGCGATGTCCGGCCTCATGCCCGAAGATCTCGGCGGTCATGGCTCAGATCCAAGATGCTCTCGATTCCGAAGCGATCCACCTGGTCAGCATCTCGGTCGATCCCGCGTACGATTCGCCCGAAGTCCTCACGCGATACGCCGAGCGGTTCGAAGCCGACCCGGAACGCTGGTGGTTCCTGACCGGAAACGAGGAGGCCGCTCGCGGCCTGGTCACCGGTGGTTTCAAATTGCCGGCGATCGAGACCGATGCGGAAGCTCAAGCGCAAGGTGCTGAGCAGATCTCGCACAGCGGTCGGTTGGCGCTTGTTGATGTGAGGGGACAGATTGTCGGCTACTTCGACTCCAGCGATCCCCAACAGGTCGAGACGTTGATTGCCCGAGCCGAACGGCTCGCACAACTGGCCGAGCGCGATCCGCCCGACTGGGTCTGGTCCCTACCAGCCATCAACGCTGGTCTCAACGGAAGTTGCACACTCACGCTGATGGCCGGTTGGGTCCTGATCCTTAGCCGACGCCGACGACTCCATGCGGCTTTGATGATCGCTTCACTAACCCTCTCAGCGGTCTTCCTTAGCTGTTATCTGGTGTACCACTACTATGTGGGAAGCGTCCCGTTCGAGGGGACCGGTTGGATCCGCCCGATCTACTACACGATCCTGCTCTCACATGTGGTCTTAGCCGCTGGGATGCTTCCGTTGATCGCGTTAACGGTTTACCAAGCGGCCCGAGGCCGATTCGACGTCCACAAGAAGTACTCGAGGATCACGTTCCCTATCTGGATCTACGTGTCAGTGACGGGCGTCATCGTTTACCTGCTGCTCTACCAACTCGACGTCTCCGCCACGTCCATCACCGCCTAACGCTCACTGGAGGCTCCTGGGATGCCGGCTCGAAATCTCCTCGTCCTCGCCCTGTTGGCCCTTTTGGTTTGTTTGCTACTCGGCCCCGACATCGCCGCGGCCTGCCCGAACTGCAAGGACGGTCTTGCCGAACAGACTGGCGCCGAGGGCGAGGCTTCGGCATCGACCCAGTACGCGTTCTCCTACAGTGTCTTGTTCATGGTCACCGTCCCGTTCCTGTTACTCGGTTCCGGAGTGACCTTCGTCATCCGGGCTGTCAAGAACGGCTCGATCCCCGAACTCTGATCCGGGTCGATCGTGATCCCTAGATTCTTTTCTCCAGAATCGTGATGACCGAAGCGGGGCCTGTCGATCCGGGCGGCTCGGAGGACATCTGATGTTCGACTGGATTGCCGAGCATCATGCGGAGAAGCCCTGGTCGGAGCGCCACGTGGTGGCGTTCACCGGTTCGGGGATTTCGGCCGAGAGCGGGATTCCGACGTTCCGAGGCGCGGGGGGGCTCTGGCAAGGGCGCGACGCGACGCAACTAGCGAGTCCCGAGGCGTTCGCCGCCGACCCGGCGCTCGTCTGGAAGTTCTACAACGATCGGCGATCGATCGTTCATCGAGCCGATCCTAACCCGGGGCACCGCGCCCTGGTCGAACTCGATGGACTTGTCGCCCATTGCCAGGTCGTCACGCAGAACGTCGACCGACTCCATCAGCGTGCTGGCAGTCGGAACGTTATCGAGCTGCACGGCAACCTGGAAGAGGTTCGTTGTACAGGCTGCGGGCAAACAATTGATCGCTCTAGCGAATCGTTGCCCGATCGGCCGACCTGCGACGACTGTGGCGCTTGGTTGCGGCCATGCGTCGTTTGGTTCGGTGAGATGCTTCCCGAAGAGGCCTTGGCCAACGCGGCGCTGGCGATTGAGAAGTCGGATCTTCTTATGATCATCGGGACCGGTGGTGTCGTCTATCCGGCGGCCGGTCTGGTCCGGTTTGCCGATAGTCAACGCACCACGGTCGTTGAGGTCAATATCGAGCTCACTCCACTCAGCGAGTTCGCCGACGTTTGCCTTGAAGGCCCCGCCGGCGTCCTCCTGCCTGAGCTGGTCGATCACCTCCGAGGGTTTCACGACTCGTGATCGCGGTCGAGAACCGTCAGGGCAGGGTGACTTCGATCGTGGGGGGATGGGCGTAGACCTCGAAGCGCTGGGCGATCTGTGCCTGTTCCGAGTCGCCCTCGTGGAGCAGGACTCGATAGCGGAGGGTCATCGAGCCGCCGGCTGGGATGGTGTGTTCGCCAGTGCCCGGAGCGCCGAAGTCCTCGTAGCCGAACGGATTGGCGGCGAAGAGGCCATACGTCCGGACGTGCCAAGTGGTCGGGAACCGGAAGCTTTCGGGGTGATTGAAGATGGCCGCGCCGATGGTCCGGCCGTCAACGGGACCAACGTAGTCGACCCAGGGGGCCGGCTTGCCCCAAGCTTCGCGATCGGTCAGGCCATTGGCGTTGATGATCATGCCGCCCTCGTCGCGGTCGACGTCCATCGACGAAGCGACACGGATCCCAAAGGCGCCTTCCTTGGTGCTACCAAAGGTCAACGGCTCATCGAGGGCACGGACGTTGACATGGAAGTCGATGATCCGCGGGCTCAGAGCGCCATAGAAGATGTAGGTCCGTTGGTCCTCGGCGATGGTCGATCCATCGAGCCCCTTCCAGAGGTTGCGGGTCTGCAAGACGGCGGCCGAAGCGCCATCGATCTGATTGAGCTTGGCATCCTCAACGATCGTCCCGTGTCGTCCCGGCCGCTCGCTCCAGAAGTCGACGCCGTTGACCTCTCCATGTGTGAACCAGAAGGAGCGGTGGTGAGGATGGTCTTTTCGTTCGTCGTCGACGTCTTGCATCGGATAGGCGCGGGTCATCGCCAACCCGTCGGGACCGAGGATCGGAAAGAGATACGGCTTGGCCGACTCGGTGTCGGAAGCAATGTAACGCGTGAACAACTGGTCTCCGATGCGGACCTCGACGTCATAGCCGACCTTGTTGAAGCGAACGGTCTTTGTGTCCGGTTCGCTCTGGGGTACCAGCGAAACGCGTCGGCTCGTCTTGGCTCGATCATCGAGGAGGCCTGCGAGACGGGTGCGGTCCCCGTCACGGAAGACTACGACTGTCCCGCACTGCTCATCCCCAACAACCAATCGGTAGCGGCCCGGATCGACATCGTCGTTCAGATCAATGACAACAGCCGAAGTACCGGAAGTCGCCTCGATGGCCGACACTTGGGCTCGGAGCGGCCCGACGCCGGTTCCAAAAAAGGATCCAGAGAGCAGGGCGATGAGGCTGATCGCTCGACCGCCCATCACGTTGGCATGCATGTTCATTAGAGATTCCTCCAAAGGATCCAGGATCCGGTCGCGGGTCTCAGGTCACTTTGGAGGATATCACGACCCCCGAGGGGTGTCAGCATGGTGCGTCGAGAACCCCAAAGAGCCAGAGGGCGTGCGGCTTGGCGCGGTGGAAGGGGGGATCGTCGCGCGAAGACTCGAGCGCAGCGGCCACACGACAGGACGGATCCATCTCGGGGACTCGGATCCGTTGCGGCAGCGCATCGTGGTCTGGTCCCGACTCTTCGACGATGACGTCCTGGGTCTCGTCGTCGGGGCGTCGGAGACTGAGGACGTGCTGGACGCCGTCGCGCTCGATAGTGATCTCGACGTGGCGGATCCTCGAAAAGACGATCTCTGGATTAGTCCGTGTCAACAGCTCGACCTGGATCGGTTCGACTGGGTTGTCAGACCCATGGAGATTTCCTTGCAGGCGCGAACGATGGAACGTGGCCTGGACATCGCCGGCGCTCGCCTCGCGGTGACAGCCGTCCGGGGTCCAACCAAGTTGGCCGGCCAGCCAGGAGGCCAGCCAAATGGCCGAGCGGGGCGGACGTTCGCGGTTCTTTGCCGCTGCGACGATCCGGACTGAGCGGATCGCCTCGAGCATCGCTGAGGTGTCGGGCCGATCGAAGAACTGGGCGACCAGCATCCGCCAGCGCGTGATGCCGAACCAGGCGAGGTCGCGAACGTCCTCCAAGTCCAGGCCGTCGATGGCCGACCGGAGCGCCTCGATACCGTCATCGACGTCGCGCGGCAGGTCGATGAGGATCTTGTCTCCCAAGGCGACCAGTGCGTGATAGAGGGCTGATCGCGGGCGCGGATCGCCGACCCACCAGACGATCACCGGCAAGTTCGGCTCCAGGACGGACCGAACAGCGCTGGGCAAAAGCGAATCGGTCTGATCCCTCGAGTGGAGCAGGATCCGTTCGCTACAGACCTGGGGTCGACCCGGTGTGGGAAGATGACACGTGGCCGAAACCTCCGCGGTGATTCGGTCGTTCGGGGCATTCGGATCCCGGGTCAGGACGATCGTCCGGCAGGGCCGGTGTTGGACGACCGCCTCAAGAACCCGATCGATCCGCTCGGAAAACTCGGCCGAGGCAGGGACGACGACCAGGTTCGCCAAGGCCACGCGGGTGACCGCCGGCTGCTCGACTTCCGGACCGCCGGCCCGACGCGCCGCCGGTCCCCAGAGTCTGGTTAACTCAGTCTCAATCGCGCTGAGGTCGACCGAGACCCCTTGGCCGCCGTAGAACGGGTCGGACGTCTGTGTCGTCATCGGGAAATCCTCGGAGCCATGGGGGATGGATCGGCCGAGCGATCTTTTGGTCAGCCAAGACAAGATCATGCGAACATATGATGACTCGATTTGTCTTCTTGAGTCAACATGTCAGAGTCGCCTCCAGACTGCCCCATCGCGTTCCAGGAGGGCGTCGGCCTCGGTCGGCCCCCAGGATCCGGCCGGGTATTCGACCGGGACGACTTGGCGCTCTTCCCAGGTCTCGAGGATTCGGGTGATGAAGGCCCAGGCCGATTCGACCTCATCGGTCCGGGTGAAGAGGGTCGGATCGCCAACCATGACATCCTGGAGGAGACGTTCGTAGGCCTCGGGGGCCGGCACGGCGAAGCTGGTCCCATAGCGAAAGTCCATCCGAACATCCTGGAGCCGTCGCCTGGAGCCAGGGATCTTGGCCCGGATGGCCAGACTGGCCCCCTCGTCGGGCTGGATCTGGAGGATCAGTTGGTTGGCCTGGCGAACGTCCTCCACGGCGAAGAGGTTCGTCGGCGGGTCATGAAACTGGATGGCGATCTCGGTGGCACGCTTGGGGAGCCGCTTGCCGGTCCGGAGGTAGAACGGGACGCCGGCCCATCGCCAGGTGTCGAGGGTCAGCCGGAGCGCGACGTAGGTCTCGGTCCGCGATTCGGAGGCAACCCCATTCTCCTCGAGGTATCCAGGGACCTCTTGACCGTGCTGCGACCCCTGACGGTAGCGGGCGCGGACGCTGTTGCGGAGGACCGCCTCGGCATCCCAATCAGGGAGGGCCTGGAGCACCTTGACCTTCTCGCTGCGGACCGCGTCGGCCGAGAGATTGACCGGCGGCTCCATGGCGACCAGGCAGAGCAACTGCATCATGTGGTTCTGGACCATGTCCCGAATCGCGCCTGAGGTGTCATAGTATTGGCCGCGGTTGCCGGGCATGCCGACCGACTCGGCCACGGTGATCTGGATTGACGAAACGTGCCGACGGTTCCAGATCGGCTCAAAGATGGCGTTGCCGAACCGGATCGCCATGATATTTTGCACCGTCTCTTTGCCGAGATAGTGGTCGATCCGGTAGATCTGTGGCTCGGCCAGCACGTCGGAGAGGTTCCGGTTCAGTTCGACGGCGCTGGCCAAATCGTGGCCGAAGGGTTTCTCGACAACGACCCGGCTCCAAGGCTGATCCTGGTTGGGGGGATAGATACCGCCGGCCTCGCCCAAACGCCCAACGATGTCGGGGAAGAACGAGGGCGCAGAGGCAAGGTAGTAAAGCCGATTGCCTTGGGTGTCGTGCGAACGGTCGAGTTCGGTCAAACGCCGATGGAGCTTGGCGTAGGCCTCGGCCTCGTCGAAGTTGCCGGGGGCGAAGGCGATGTGCCGCGCGAAGTCGGTCCAACGCGAGTCGTCGAACTCGTCGCCGAGGTTCTCGCGGAGTTGGCCTTCAACCTCGCTCCGGTACCGGTCGTCGTCCCAGTCGCGTCGAGAGAACCCGACGATGGCGTAGTTGGATGGAAGCTGCCCATCGACGGCCAAGCGATAGAGCGCGGGCATGAGCTTGCGCTGGGCCAGGTCGCCGGTGGCCCCGAACAGGACGATCGCACACGGCTCGGGCACGCGCGTCCGTGGCAAATGCTCGCGGAGCGGATTCGCTTCGGCCAGGATCGACGGCTCGGTCGAGGCAGACATTGGAGCACTCCTCAAAGGCCAGAGAGAGGGGATGGCTGGCTTTTTGGCATTGGGGTGCCGGAGCGGATCAACGCCAGCGGACCGGACGACATACGATTGGAAAAAAGGGCAAGGAAAACGAACGGCTCAACTGTTGGGCCATTCGCAGGTCCTGCCGTCAACGGGTCAAGGATCGGTAGCGGATCCGATGCGGTTGATCGGCCTCGAGCCCCAGGCGCTCTCGGCGCTGTTCCTCGTAGGTCTGGTAAGTCCCCTCACACCAGACGACCCGGCTGTCCCCTTCGAAGGCGAGGATGTGGGTGGCGATTCGGTCGAGGAACCACCGATCGTGGGTGATCACCACTGCACAGCCGGGGAAGTTGATCAAGGCCTCCTCGAGCGAGCGGAGCATCTCGACGTCGAGGTCGTTGGTCGGCTCGTCGAGCAACAGGAGGTTCCCGCCGGTCTTGAGCAGCTTGGCCAGATGGACCCGGTTCCGCTCGCCGCCGGAGAGCTTCCCAACCTTCTTCTCCTGGTCGGGGCCTCGGAAGTTGAACCAGGAGACGTAGGCGCGCGACGGCACAGCCTTCTTGCCCAATTCGACGGTGTCGAGCCCGTCGGTGATCTCTTGGAAGACGGTGTTGTCGGGCTGCAAGGCGTCGCGGCTTTGATCGACATAGGAGAAGACGACCGAGTCGCCGATCCGGAGTTCTCCGCCGTCGGGCTCCTGCTCGCCAACGATCATCCGGAAGAGCGTAGTCTTGCCGGCGCCGTTGGCCCCGACGATCCCGACGATCCCGCCTGGCGGCAGCCGGAAGTGGAGGTCTTCGAACAGGAGTCGCTCGCCAAATCCCTTGCGGAGCCCCTGGGCCTCCACAACCAAGGTACCCAGATGCGGACCCGGCGGGATCCGGAGCACCACCGATTCGTCGCGACGCTCGTTCTCCTCGGCCAGCAACTGTTCGTAGCGCGCCAGCCGTGCCTTGTTCTTGGCTGCCCGCGCTTTGGGTGAGCTGCGGACCCATTCCAGTTCGCGTGCGAGAGCCTTCTGACGGTCCGACTGCTTCTTCTCCTCTTGGACAAGCCGAGCCTGTTTCTGCTCCAGCCAGGAGGAGTAATTTCCCTCCCAAGGGATTCCATGTCCACGATCCAATTCGAGGATCCAACCGGTTACATTGTCTAAGAAGTACCGGTCGTGGGTGATCACCACGACGGTGCCGGGGAACTCCTGGAGGTGTCGCTCCAGCCAGGCGACGCTCTCGGCGTCGAGGTGGTTGGTCGGCTCATCGAGCAGGAGCATGTCTGGCTTTTCCAGAAGAGCCTTACAGAGGGCGACCCGGCGACGCTCGCCGCCGGAGAGCTTGGTCACGTCGGCGTCGCCGGGCGGAAGCCGCATCGCATCCATTGCGATCTCGAGGTTCAGCTCGAGGTTCCAGCCGTCGGCCGCGTCGATGACGTCCTGTGCCTGAGCCTGTTGCTCGAGGAGGGCCTCCATCTCCTCGGGCTCCATCGGCTCGGCCAACTTCATGCTGATCTCATTGAACCGGTCCAGGGCGTCCTTGACCGACCGGACCGCGTCCATGACGTTGCCCAGGACGTCCTTAGAGTCGTCCAAGGTCGGCTCCTGCGGGACGTAGCCGATCCGGGTCCCGGACGCCGCCCGCGCTGTGCCGGTGAAGTCCTTGTCCACACCGGCCATGATCTTCAGGAGCGTGCTCTTGCCCGCCCCATTACCGCCGATTACCCCGATCTTGGCCCCGGGATAGAACGACAGATAAATGTTTTTGAGAACCTCGCGCTTGCCATAGTTTTTGGTCAAGCCCTCGATCGTGAAGATGTACTGAGCACCCATGAGCGATACCGGATCCCTCGTGATCCCAGAGCGTCGTCCTTCCCGGACCCGATGCCTCGACAGCCCCAATCCCTGGGCTGCGGATCGAAGCACCCAGTTAAACTGATCCCCAACCCCGAGGGAAGGCCGCTCCGATCGAAGGATGGATCGTTCAAATGAAACATTTCTGGTTTGCTAGCAGAACGATACCTTTCTAAATTAGTTATCGATTAATCAATTATAAAGAATTTGTCGATTGTAGGCTTTTTTGGATCGATAGCCTATTCTCCGGACGATTCGAGAGCGTCGAAGAGTTGACGGGTCGCCTCGATGCCTCGCGCAATCAGTTGGACGTCGAATGCGACTGCAAAGAGTCGGCACCCTCGTTGGCGGAAGGCAGTGGCTATTTCAGAGGTCGGCACGAACGCGCCCCAAGGCGTTTCGGCGGCTCGACAGGCCTCGGCGACCCGATCGACAGCCTCCACAAAACGTGGCGACTCGAAGTCCCCGGGCGCTCCGAGGGCCTGGCTGAGATCGACCGGCCCGAGGAAGACCAGGTCGACGCCCGGCTCGCTCGCAATGGCCTCAACGCCCTCGAGCGCCTCGAGGGTTTCGATCTGGATGCCCAGCATGGTTCGTTCGTTGGCCTCGGCGAGATAGGCGGGCAGGGGGGTCGCTCCAAACCGAGCTTCACGGTTCAACGGAAAGATCCCGCGCGTTCCGAGCGGGTGAAAACGCGTCCAACGTATGGCTTCACGGACATCCTCAAGCGTCCGGACCATGCTCACCAGAACCCCGCCGGCACCCGCTTCCAAGGGACGCATCAATGACGCGTAGCCGGTCGCTGGGAGCCGGACGAAGCAGTCGAGCCCACATGCCTCAGCGGCCAGGGCGGCCGTCTCGATCTGCGACTGCGTGATCGCCGCGTGCTCTTGATCGAACCAGAGCGCATCGAAGGCCCCCGAGCGACCGACCAGCTCGACCAACTTGGGGGTCAGTAACGGACCCAAGGCCGCGACATGGACCGGGCGGCCCGTTGCAAGCAAGAACTTTAAGGTCTGCATGGCAGATGTCTCGATCCGCGCCAATGTCGATGATCTTCGAGCCGTTCGAACCACGAGCGGCACATCGATCCATCGTTGCCGCGTGTTTCGCGACGAGCAATCGTCTGATCCCGTCCTGAACGTTCCGGAATCACCTGGGCTTTGAGGTGTCGCTTCCGACCCTATGATGTCAACGACGTCCTCTGGAGTCCGAGTCGGAGCGGAGGAAAATGGCAAATCCGGTGCTTATTGAACAGGTCGAGGTCCGTTCGGCTCTGACGAGGACCAGCGGATACCTCTCCGGAGTCTGCTCGCACACCCTCCAGCCTTATCGGGGCTGTCCCTTGGGACGCTCGCTCTGTGGGGTCGGCTGTTATGTTCAGTACAACCCGTGGGTCGCTCGTGGACAGACTTGGGGCGAGTTCCTGGAGGTCCGCACAAACGTTGCGGAACGCTATCGGACCGAGCATCGACGCGAGCAGGCCTGGGCCCATCGGAACGGTCAGCCCTTCGTCATCTTTCTCTCGAGCGCGACCGAGCCGTTCCCACCCCAGGAGCGTCGCCTGGGTGCGACGCGCAAGGTCCTCTCGGCGATGCTCGACGATCCTCCAGACGGCCTGATTGTCCAGACCCACACGCCTTGGGTGACCTCTGCGCTCGACCTGCTCGTCCCACTGGCCGATCGGTGTCGGGTCCGGGTCCACCTCAGTATTGAGACCGACCGCGACATGTTGCCAGGCCTCCCGCGACCGGCCTCGACGGTCACCCGACGTTTGGAGGCGGCTGGGGCCTGCCGGGCCTCGGGGCTCTTTACCGTCGTGACCGTCGCGCCGTTGTTGCCCATCGACGACCCGTCGCGGTTTTTCGAAGCGATCGCTGGGGTGGCCGACGCGGTCGTCATCGATCACTTCATCGAAGGTGACGGCTCCCGGGACGGTGCGCGGACTCGAAGAACCCGGCTACCTGAAGCGCTTCGCGCGATCGACCCCGAAACCCTCGAACTGTCCTATCGCGATCGGATCGTCGAGGTGGCCCGACGATACCTGCCCGGCCGCGTTGGAGTCGGTTCCGAAGGCTTCGCTGGTCGCTGGCTACCCGAGGGAACGCGAGAAACGCAAGACGATCGTGATGACACTGACAGTGATTGAAGCCGCGATCTTCCGACCTCACAACCGACATGCCTCATGCCGGGGCAAGCCGATTGAGAATAATCCGCAACAACCCTTGCTTATCTATCAGAGAGATCGTATCCTAATCAGGGATCGTTGAGGATCTTCGTGAGGCCGTTCGATTCGGCTCTCGGAAAAAAAACCGAAAAGATCGTCCCGATCCTGCGAACCTACGACTAGTACTTCGTGTCATGGAGGCGATGCGTCGGGATCGTCCGGTCGTTGGCACCGCTCGGATCCTCCCATCTCGCGTTGAACCGACATCCCGTCGGGTCTCTTCACATTCCCCTTTTGTTGCCATGATCCTTCGTAAGTTCGCGCTGCGGCGACGGACGCCGTAGCGTTCTGATTTTTTGCGGTTGGAGGGACCGCACCGGGACGCTGTCCCGTTCTTTTTTTCTCCGCCAATCGAGGCGGAAGTGAGGGTGATGCCATGCAACTCCGCACCAACCTGACGCTGACGGCCACGGTTCTCCGGGATGCCAATGATCGGCTCTTCGGACAGGTCGCCAACGGTATGGGTCGCACGGACTTTGCAGGCCGCACCCTGAATGGTCCCACCAATCGCCCATCCGTGACGACCTATTTGCACGAGCCGACAGGGCGCCCGGAGACGGAACCGAGTCGAGGCAGCGAGGTCTTCTGCCATACGCCAGAGGATCCCTCACTCGCCTCGCCCGATTCCGGATCCCTCGCCTGTCCACGTTGGCCGGACCCTGATCGCGATGACCGTGCGGTCCGGGCCGGGATGTCGAGAGGGTGGCTCATGCCCGCATTCTCAAGCGCATGGGCCGGCAGGCTACCGAAACCGCAACCAGGCCAACGACAACGTGGCTTGATAGCGCGGAGCCTCGCCTTGCTGATCCCGCAGTTCGCCCGGTTAGGAACCCTGGCCCGTTCGGCCAGGACCCGACTGGATGACGGGATCGGCCGAATCGCGGAATCGCTCGCTGGAGTGATCCCGATTCACGCCCCCCTCGTCGTCTCGACCTGGGATTCGATCTCGGTCCGACGTGGTCTGGCTCGCCGACGGGCGAGCGTGCCGGGCATCTGAAGGCGGGGCCGCCATAAGGCCCCGGGAACCCAACTTCGGATGACCGGCGGCGCGTAGGGCGGTCGCGACATCTCGAGCCGATCGAACCCCGGCTCGTCGACGACCCGCCACTTCGCACCCCGCCGTCTTCTGTCGATGCGACCGACCGCCTCGCCGGCCCTGTTCCGGCGACGCCGCCTCGGCCCGTCACGATTCGTGTCTGCGCGCCATGGGGCTCGCCGCCGAATCGTCGAGACGCTCCGAATGGCCACGCGTCGCCGAATCTCAGAGCCGCTCGGCTGGTCCGTCGCCTTCTGCTTCGTCACGGTCACCGCCGAGTCGGTTCGGCCTTCGACGCAATGCGGCTCCGCGCCTTTGAGGACCACGCGGCGCCCCGTCGACTCCCGAACCCCGGTCACCGCCAACGTTGACGGCGGGCGACCGCGCCTCGAGCGGGAAGCACAGGAACCCGGCCCCATGCCGGGTCGATTCACGTGAACACGGCAACTTGGACGCGGACGATCCCGAACGCTCAGACTCCCAACACGCGGTCCTGGACCGACGTGGCCCACTTGGTTCGATTGGCTCAGGAGGGCGACCGTGAGGCCTTCGGCCGGCTCGCCACCCAGTTCGAGCGCACCGTCTACAACGTGGCCTTGAACCGGCTCGGCAACCCGAGCGAGGCCGCCGAGTTGACTCAGGAGGTCTTCCTCCATGTGCTCCGGCGGATCGATCAGCTCCGTGAGCCCGAGCGGTTCGCTGGCTGGATCCGACAGATGACCGACCGGATGGCGATCAACCGGGCGACTCGGCGAGCCCCCTTGCCGAGCATCGACCAGGAGATCCTTCAGACCGCCACTCAGGGTCGGCCGGCACCTTTGGATGAGATGATCACCCGCGAACGGGCCGATCGGCTCCGCGAGGCCTTGGCCCAGCTCAAGCCGATCTACCGCGACGCGTTGGTCGCCTTCTACATCCGTGAACTCTCGCTGGTCGAGATCGCCGAGGAACTCGACGTGCCCGTCGGGACCGTCAAGCGTCGGCTCCACACCGCGCGGAAGATGCTCAAGGAGACCTTGGAGGATTCGGTCCATGACCATGACGAATGGTCCGATCCCTCCGAAGACCCCTACTCCGAGCCTGTGCTGGCCGGGGCGGGCGTCTGATGAACCATCCAAGTCCTCCTGACCCCGGTCCAACGACGCGGCCCCCACGTCACCCTAAAAACCCCGAGCCCTTGCTCAATCGCAATAAGCTCAAACGGCCCGCCGACATCCCCGTCGGCGGGCCGTTTTTTCTTAGAACGCTCGACTCGGCGATGCGATGGAAACGCGGTATCATGTGGCCCGAATCAAAACCAGCGGACTCATGACGAGGATTGTCTGCCTGTGCCTATGTACCGACTCCTTCCGAAAAACCTACCAGCTTGGTCGGCCCCGTTCATCGGTTGGGTTGCTGGCATTTTTACGTATATGATTGGCCTAAGGCGTAGTAATGATGAGTTCCGTTGGGAGATGTTTTCCATTTTCGCTGGGATCGGGCTAGTCGCCGGCGTGATCATCATGTTGGTCGATCGTCGGCCGAAACGAGAGTCATTGCCCGGGTCCGGCATCACCAAAGAGGAACCCCAATCGGAACGTCTAGCGTTGAGACAATCGTTGTCGATCCTGGCTCTGCTGGTTTGCTGGGCGCCGATTGTGAATCTTGGAGTCGCATTCCCTGCGTGGTTCTTCAATCGAAAAGTCCGAGGCTGGCCGAGAATCCTGAGCTTAGTATGTCTCGTGATCGGAGCCGTCTGGACGACCGTCTGCCTGGGAGTGATCTATTTCGAGGACGTGTTGGCTGAGTAATGAATCTGGTCTGGATCCTTGATGTTCTTCGCGGGATGGCGCGAATTCGCTTGATCGTCTAGCTGAACTACTGAGATCCAAACGACTGAGACGACGGGTCAACCGACTCTCCGAGAATCGCCTCGCGCTCCTGCAAATAGGCAGAGAACGTAACGGCGACGCGTCGGAACTCGAGCCAGATCAAGGTGAGCAGCCCACCCGTGAAACCACCGGCCAGTAAGAGTCCGACAAACGGACGGCCAAAGGCGATGAAGAGACCCAGCCCGATCAACCCGATCAGGCATGGGGTCATCGAGAGCACGATCGTCAGGGTTCGAAACTTCTCCAACGGTTCGTCGCCGGGACCCGCGTCGAGGTCGAGCCGACGGAGCCGACGCTCCCATTCCCGCTTCCGCTCGGCCCAGAGGTCCGCTGGGCTGGATCGGACCCCATCGTTGGTCCGATCGGGCTCCGATGGCGTTTCGATCAATGAACTCATCGAAGGGGATCCTCCGTCTTGATCCCCATCGAGGGATCATGACCGAGCGGGTGGGCCTTTGAGGAATTCACCTCAATGAATCCGGAGTTCGTACGGCGTGGTTGCCAGAACCCTGGTTCCGTCGAACAGCTCGATCATCGTGCCGAGGCGGCGGATCGCGTGTCGAACCGAATCGGGCAGGCGTTCGATCTGTGCGGGGGTCAGGACCTCAAGGCCGAGTCCGGGCAGCGAGGGGGTCTCGTCGAGCGAACCGAAGAGCGATTCGAAGAGGCTCGGTGGTTCGGGCAGTTCGACGCGCTGAACGTCGGTATCGGGCTCGATATCGGCCAGCTCCAAGGCGTGATCGATCGCCTCGTCGAGCGTGCCGAGCTGGTCGATCAGGCCGTTACGCAGGGCTTGCCGACCGGTGTAGACGCGACCACCGGCCAACGTGAGGACCTCCTCAACAGCCATCCCTCGACCGTCGGCAGCCTTCTCGACAAACATCCGATAGGTCGCTTCCATCTGCTCACGGAAACGTTGACGTTGCTGGTCGTCGAAGGGCTGGAAAGGCGATTCGAGAGCCCCGTTGCGACCGACCCGAACGGTCTCGACATTCAGGCCAACCTTGTCCAAAAGTCCGTTGGCGGAGACCTTGCCGCCGACCACTCCGATCGAGCCCGTGACCGTACCGGGCTCGGCGAAGATCTCGTCGCAGGCCATCGCGATGTAGTAACCACCCGAGGCGGCGGTGTTGGCCATGCTGGCGACGATCGGCTTTTCGATCCGGACCAGCTCACGCCAGATCAAGTCGCTGGCCATGGCGTCGCCGCCGGGCGAGTCGATCCGGAGCACGATGGCGCGGACCGAGTCGTCTTCGTCTGCCTTCCGGAGCGCTTCGATCATGGTCCGTGACCCGACCGACGCGCCGCCCAGCAGCGAAGCGGCTCGCGACTTCCCGTCAATGATCGTCCCTTCGGCGTAGACCACAGCGATCTGGGTCGCCTCACCATCGCGTCGCGACGCACCATCCTGACCCGACATGGCCTGGAGCATCTTGAAGAGACCGGCGAATCCACTGAAATCGGTGTCGCGCTCGACTTGTCCGTAGTCGTCGACCCGCTCGATCGCTTCGACACCGAGTTTGCCGGCGACGATGGCATCGAGTTGATCGTCGTAGGCGACGGAGTTGACCAGCCCAAGTTTCGAAGCCTCGGGCACATCATAAGGACCACCGTCGATGAGCCCCTCAGCGCTCTCAATGGTGATCCCGAGCCGCTCCGCGATCAGCTCGGCAGTCCAGTCGTATACGTCGCCGAGCATCGACTCCAAGTCCTCACGGAAGGCAGGACTCATGGAGGTCCGTGTATAAGGCTCGCCGGTCCCCTTCGATTCGCCAGCCTGCTGGATGTCGGCCTGGATCCCAAGCTTGTCGAAGAGCCCCTTGTAGAAAATGACCTCGGCGGCAAGGCCCCGGAGGTTCAGCGTACCGCTTTCGGGCATCACGATCTCGTCAGCCGCCGAGGCAACCAGGTACTCCCGCGTGCTGGCTCGACGGAGCCTGGCAAAGACCGGCTTCTCTTCGGATCGGATCGTCGCGATGACCTCCCGAAGCTCGGTCACCGTGCTCGGGCCGACATTGAGCCCATCGAAGTCGAGGATCACCGCCTCGATCTCCTCATCCTTCGCCGCACCTTCGATCCGCTCGAGGAGAACCTTGAGGGTCGTTCGGATCGGGGCACCATCGAAGTTCGTGGCCACCGGCGATTCGGGCAGCGAACCGGCGAGCCGAATCACGGCTACCTTCGACGGTTCCGGTGTCTTCGGCTCCGACTCCGCTTCCTGTCCATTGAGTCGGCCTGCTCCCAAAAGCAACATGAGAGTGAAAGACCAAACGAGCGGCTTAATAAGCCAAGAACTGGACATCGTGGCATCGTCCTTTGGGGAATTCTCGTGATGTGTGCAAGCTTCCGGTCGAAATTGCACGGGAGCTTGGTCTTGTCTTCGTGCAGTATTGTGAAGTTCGATCCTACGCCCGAACTCCCGAGGTCGTTGGAGGTCGATCGTAGGATCGTGGCTCTGAGAGTGTCAACATGGCCCGAAGCTCCTGGACCGCAACCCTGCGGGATCGGCTTCGGAACATCGCGACTGTTAAGGAGTGAGGATCGGACCGACCGGAGCAAGGTCCCTGACAATTGAGTCGGGTCGCTCTGGGATCAAACTAGCCGCGATTGGTAAGATACGAGAGTCGTCACCGAGTTGTTGGGTCTCCGACCCGAGGGCTCCACGATGCTCCCTTGATTCAACACCGGCCGATGCTAGTCTGGAACGAATCGTCTTGTTCTAGGCTAAACCGGGGCGTCCAATCGAACCGATCCGAATTCGATCCTCGGGCTGTTCTCGCCCGGCCGATCCGAAACGGCGTGATCGACTTCGTCGAGTTCCCCGAGATCCTCCGGGCCGGGATCGATCCCGACGATCGCTAACTCAGGCCCCGCATCGATCGGACCGAGTACCTGAAGGAGTGCATTCGCGATGTCCCAAGGCCCGCGCCACCTCCGCACCGAGCAGATCGACGGCGTTACTGTGGTCAGCTTCGTCGATAACAAGATCGTGACCGAGGAGGGGATCCAGGAGGTCGCCGAGCAGCTCTTTAGTCTCGTTGACGACCAAAACCTCAACCGACTCCTGCTCAACTTCTCCAACGTCCAATTCCTTTCCAGTGCCGCGTTGGGTAAGCTCATTAACTTACGCAAGAAGGTCATCAACGCCAACGGGCAGCTCAAGCTGTGCAGCATTCAGCCCGATCTCTTCGAAGTTTTCAAGCTCACCAAGCTCGATCGGGTCTTCGACATCTACAAAGAAGAAGAGAAGGCTTTGGAAAGCTTCTGAGGAAATCTCGGAGCCGTGACGGTCTGTCCTTGGGACGGCCCGTCACCAGTCCGTTCGCTTTCGAGGACACTCAGGTCCTATGGCTGGGGTACAGATTGCGCTGAGGGATCCTGATCGCCTCACCGTCTGGACCATTTCGCCTTTGTCTCTAATGACCTTCCTTGCGATCGGCCACGATCACGCTCTGGACACGTACACCCACCCATCCGACCGGCCGTCGTGAATTATGTGCCGGCGCGGAGCCATCCGATTCCCGGAGGTGGGCCCATGGCCCCGCCAGCCGAACCCCCGTTTCAGGTCGAGATCGTTGACAACCTGGCGATCGTCCGAATCACACAGGAACGGATCGATGATCAGGAGTTGGTCGAAGCGTTCGGTCAGCGAGTCCTCGAGCTTGTCGAACAGGACGGACAACGCCGATTGATCTTTGACTTCGCCCACGTCGACATGGCGATGAGCTACATGCTCGGCAAGCTGATCACGCTCAACCGCAATATTCAAAAGGTGGGAGGTCAGTTGGCTATCTGCCACGTTCGCGGGAGTCTGGCTAAGGCGTTCTCGCTCACCAGTCTCAAACGCGCTTTGGAAATCTTCGAAACGCTGGAGCAGGCCCGCGATCATCTGACTTCCAATCCCGCCTCGTCCTAAGCTCGAGAGGGGGAATCCCATCGAGTGCTTCCTGCTCCCTTCGGTCCGAGTAGCGAACCGCAATCGACTCCGGATACCTCTTCGTCGCCTCGATGCTGTAGATCATTCATCGCCGTGCCGTGCCGGTCTTGGAGAGCCTCTCGACCATGTCGACGCCTCGGCAACCCTTGGAATTCATACCCGACCCGGACGCGATGGTTTTGCGTTTCCGGGACCTGCCCGCCTATGATCCGCTGCTGCTCGAGGAACTGCCTAGCCAGTTGGATCAGGTCGTCGACTCGGCACGGGGTCGCCTGGTGATCATCGATTTTTCCCAGATGCCGTTCATCAGCAGCCCGGTGGCCGGCTATCTCTTTCTGCTGCACCGTCGACTCCTGGCGATCGGCTCGAAGCTCCGATTCCGTCACGTCTCGACGAACCTACGCGACGTCTTTCGGATCATCAGTCTGGACCGACTCGTGCCCATCGATAACGACGACCCAAACGATCACAACGCCTCCAGCGGTCTGTCAGCCTGAGTTGTCGGAGAAGTTGCCGTCCGGCTCGACGGCCCGTCCAAGCTCGGGGTACATTTCGCCGGGTGATTCAACACGAAGTCACCCCACCCCAATCCGCTGCAAACGCCAGCGATTCGGGACGATGAGGCTCCGATCCCATATGACCCCGACGGACCGTAGGGATGACCGGATCTGCGACCAACACGCCGATGATGCGGCAGTATCAGCAGATGAAGGCGCACGACCCCAGCGCTCTGCTGCTCTTCCGGATGGGAGACTTCTACGAACTCTTTGGCGAAGACGCTCAACGGGGCGCTGAACTGCTCAACCTGACCCTCACGAGTCGCGACAAGGACAAGGGCGACGATGCCGTCCCGATGGCCGGATTCCCCCACCATCAATTGGAATCCTATTTGGCCAAGCTTGTTGAACAGGGGGTCCGCGCAGCCGTTTGTGACCAGGTCGAGGACCCCAAACAGGCCAAAGGTTTGGTCCGTCGCGAGATCGTTCGGGTCGTTACACCCGGAACCCTCACCGATGAGGCGCTCTTGGACCCACGCGCGGCCAACTACCTGGCCGCCGTAGTCGAACTCCGAGCAAAGCTCGGCCTGGCTTGGGTCGACCTGTCGACCGGCCGGTTCCAGGTCGCGCAACTCCGACGCAATGACTTGGCCGAGGAACTGGCCCGGCTCCAACCGGCCGAGATCCTTATCAGCGAAACCGCCGAGTCATCCCCTTGGGTCCGGACCCTTCGCGAACAGATCGGCCTGAACGTCACGCCTCGACCCAGTTGGGACTTTCAGCCCGAGCAAGCCACTCAAGGCCTCTACAAACACTTTCGCGTGACGACCGTCTCGGGCTTCGGACTGGTCGACGACACACCTGAGGTCACCGCCGCCGGCGCCTTATTGGCCTACCTCTACGAAACGCAAAAGGCCGCGCTGAACCACCTCCACAAGCTCTCTGCTTATCGTCGCGAGCACATCCTCTCGCTCGACGAGACGACGCGACGGAGCCTTGAACTGGTTCGGACGCTCCGTGAGGGCCGACGCGACGGATCCTTGCTCCACGCGATTGACCGGACCACCACGTCGATGGGTGCGCGGCTGCTGGCTGAATGGCTGATGGCGCCTCGGACCGACTTAGAGACCATCCACGCGCGACACGAGTCGGTCGCCGAGCTCGTCGGTGACACCGAACTTCGAGTCGGGCTTCGTGAACACCTCGAGTCGGCCGCCGACCTGGAACGCCTGGCCGCACGGGTCGGGACCGGCCGGGCCAGCCCCCGCGACTTGGTCGCCCTGGCTCGGACCCTGGCGCTCTTGCCCCCTCTCAAAGCGCGGATCACCTCCCGAGAGTCGGCACGGCTCAACCAGTTGGAAGAGGCCCTCGAACTCTGTCCCGAGATCCGGAACGCCATTCGAGACACCTTGGTCGATGAGCCGCCCATGGCTGTTCGCGAGGGCGGCCTGATCCGACCTGGCTATCATCCGACCCTCGATGAGCTTCGCGAGGCTGCCAAAGGGGGGAAGACCTGGATCGCCCGCTACCAGAACGAGCAGATCCGCGAGACCGGAATTACCAGCCTCAAGATCAAATACAACAAGGTCTTCGGCTATTTCATCGAGGTGGGTCGCTCACACGAATCGCGCGTCCCCGATCACTACATCCGCAAGCAGACGGTGAAGAACGCTGAGCGGTATAAGACGGCCGAGTTGGAGGAGTACGAGGACAAGGTCCTCAAGGCGGAGGATCGCGCCAAGGAACTGGAGTACGAGCTGTTTCTGCATGTCCGGGATCGTGTCGCCGCCGAGGCTCCCCGGTTGATCCAGGCTGGTGCGATCCTGGCCGAACTCGACGTACTGGCCTCCCTGGCCGAGTTGGCTACCCGGCAAGGGTATTGTCGGCCAACGATGGTCGAGGAACCGGAATTGCAGGTCGAGGCGGGTCGACATCCGGTGCTTGACGTCCTGATGCCCCATGGGGCTTTCGTGCCCAACGACACCGCCTTAGCGGCCGAACCCGGCGCGGCGATCCTGCTGATCACCGGACCGAACATGGCCGGCAAGAGCACCTACATCCGCCAGGTGGCCTTGATCTGCTTGCTGGCCCAGATCGGCTCGTTCGTGCCGGCCCGATCGGCACGACTCGGGATCGTCGATCGGCTCTTCGCACGCGTCGGCGCCACCGATGAACTGGGTCGTGGCCAGAGCACCTTCATGGTCGAGATGACCGAGACGGCCAACATCCTCAACAACGCGACAACGAGAAGCCTGGTCATCCTCGACGAGATCGGGCGCGGAACCAGCACCTTCGACGGGATCTCGCTGGCATGGGCCATTACCGAACACCTCCACGATCAGATCGGTTGCCGAACCCTGTTCGCCACCCACTACCACGAGCTGGTCGACCTCGCCCAATCCAAGCCTCGGCTCCGAAACGCCAACGTCTTGGTCCGTGAGCGTGACGGTCAGATCCTCTTCCTCCACCAGATTGGCCCCGGAGGCGCGGACCAGAGCTACGGAATCCACGTCGCGCGGATCGCCGGCGTTCCGAACCCTGTGCTCGACCGCGCTCGGGAAATCCTCGCCTTCCTCGAACGACAGCACGCTGGAGACCGCCCCCTCGAGGAATACCCGAATCAATCCGACGAACCTGTCGTGACGCACCCGTCGGCAGAGCACTCGCAGGACGACCCGGTCGAACCGCTAACGTCAGTGGCCTCGGTCGAGGAAACCTCGGATACCAACACGACCGAGGTGACGCCCCCCAAAAAACCGATGCCAGCCCCGGGGAGGGTCAAGACCGGTCGTGCCCTGCGTGGACTCAGCCTTTTCGCCGACCTACCCGACCCGGTTCTCGACGAGCTTCGACAGGTGGATCCGGATCGATTAAGCCCCGACGAAGCCCTCCAACTGGTCCGTCGGCTCAAAGTGGTCGCCGACGAGACGCACCATGGAGCCGGCTGAGCCTTTGGGCAATCGACTCCACATCGACTACGATTTCCGCCGGGAAGATCCTCGACATCTGGTCCTTGCGGACCGCACAGGGTTTGAGGAACGCGACGATGCATCCGATCCGGATCGGCTGTGATGGTTGGCGGTATCCCGACTGGGACGGCGTCTTCTACCCGAACGGCCTAAACTCGGCCGAAACGCTCACCTACTATGCCGATCGCTTCCCCGCCCTCGAGATCGACAGTACCTTCTATCGAATCCCGAACCGGAACACCGTTCGAAGCTGGGCCGAACTGACCCCACCCGACTTCGCCTTCGCCTTGAAGGCTCCACGAGCGATCACCCACGAGAAACGGTTCGTCGAATGCGAGGAAGAGGTCGACGCGTTCCTCCGCGTCCTTGAGGAACTCGGCCCAAAGCTCCACATCGTCCTGCTCCAGTGCGGTTACTTCAACCGCGATGCCTTCGACGGACTCACTGCGTTCCTCGATCGGCTCGACCCGTTCCTAGCCGATTGGCCGACCGATCGCGTTCCGCTGGCCCTTGAAATCCGCAATCCGCGCTGGCTCGTCCCCGAGTTCACCGAGGTCCTCCGGACTCATCAGACCAGTCTGACCTTGGCCGAACAGGATTGGATGCCCCACCCCGCAGAAGTCGCCGACCAGATCGACGTCGTCACCGGGCCATTGGGGTTGGTCCGCTTGCTGGGACACCGCGAAGAGATCGAGCAAATCACAACGACCTGGGACCGGATCGTCTTGGACCGACGCGAATCACTGGCTCGGTCCACATCGGTGATTCAGGATCTCGCCGCCCAGGTGCCGGTCTACGTCTTTGCAAGTAACCATTATGCGGGCCACTCGCCAAGCACCGTGGCCATGCTTCGCGAGATGCTCGGGATCCCCGCGCCCATCCCGCCAGAACGGCCTCCAACGACGCTCTTCGACTGATTTTCCCCACCGAAGAACCATGATCCAACCACGACCCATCAAGCCGAGCGTCACCAGACCCGTTTGAGGACTCCGACCCGATGACCCCACCTCACACGATACCGATGGTCAGTCCCCAGTATTCTCGACTCGTCGTTTGGACGCTGATCGGCCTCGCTGGATCCTTGATCACCGGTTGCGATCAATCGTTGGACCGGATGCGGCGTTCCTCCGAAATCCGACGGTTGGGCCTGGCGTATCACACCTATCATAACGTCACAGGTCGCGCGCCTAAAGATCTCGACGACCTCCGGCCTCAAGCCGACCAGTTCCCCAACCTGTTCTCTGAAATCGAGCAGGGCCAGTTCGTCCTGATCTGGGACGCCTTCCTCTACGATGACGGCCAGACCAACGACCGCTACGTGCTCGGCTTCGAGGAGCAGGTCCCGGAGTCGGGCGGATTCGTCCTGCTCGGTGGCGGGGCGTGCCAATACCTCACGCCCGAACAGTTCGCTGCTATGCCTAAGGTCTCCCGTCGTGAGGCCGCGATGAGCGATGGATCGGAACAGGAATCGGTCTCGACTTTCCAGGATGAGGCGACGTCCGATTCGTGTTGACGGGACGCTTGGGATCGGCTCAATACCGAGTCAGCGCCATAAGGATTTCGAAGCGTCGACGGTTCCGGCAGGCTTCGGCCGGATGGATGTCATCGACCCAGAGTCCATCGGTCTGCCAGTAGCCATGGCGATAGATGAAGATGACCGTGGCCCGATGGACCAAGACCTCGGATTGCTGATCGTAGAGGGTCTCAAGCCCCCACTCCGAATCGTTCGGCTCGACTACTTCGACCCCGACCATCGCCAGCAGATCACCCGTGTGTCGATCGCGGGCCCAAATGACCTCATCGAGCCAGCGAGCAGCTTCCCAATAGGGCAGGGCATCGGAATCCTCGAGAGCCACGCGTCTGAGGAACCGCAGTTCCAGTCCCTCACGTTGCCAGCGAAACTGCTGGCCGGCCCGGCGATAGAACCGACTCTGCTGCCAGGCCCGAAACTCTGAAATCAACCACAGCCCGAGCATGCTGGTGAGCAAGCCCGCGCACACCAAGAACGCGACGGTGGGCATCATTTCGACCCCTATGTGTACCAGGTGACCCCCGAAGGCCAGATGTGGCACGGTCCTGGCATGAGAAAGGCATGAAGAGTGGAAGTAGTCTACGGGTTACCGTCGTGCAAGTGCAAGGCCCTGAGCCGACGAAACGCTAAAAAACCGGATCGACAATCGCGATTTTTGTCACAGACCAAAGCAAGGTCGGGGGGGAAGGAGCGATGCTGAACCTCGGCGCTCATTTCTCGATCGCCGGTGGAGCGCATCGGGCGGTCGAGGCGGCTGTCACGTTCAACTGCCAGACCCTTCAGGTCTTCACCAAGAGCAATCATCAATGGAAAGCTGCAGTCCTGAGTGATCGAGCCGTAGAAACCTTTCGGAATGCTGTTCGGGAGGTCGGGCTGGACCGACCCATCGCCCACAATTCGTATTTGATCAACTTAGCCAGCGGGGATCTGTCACTTCGCGAACGCTCGATCGAGGCGATGGTCGTCGAGGTCGAACGTGCGGCCCGACTCGGCTTGGCCGGTCTCGTTATGCATCCAGGAGCCCCGAAAGACGATGGAGAAGAGGTCGGATTAGACCGGATCGCGGAGGCCTTGGAAATCATCCTCGAGCGGACCGAACCGATCGCCGGAGGGCTCCCTCTGCTTTTGGAAACGACCGCAGGACAGGGAACCAGCCTCGGCCATCGCTTCGAGCATCTCGCGACCCTCTTGGATCGGCTCGGACGGCCAGACCGGTTGGCCGTCTGCCTGGACACCTGTCATATCTTTGCGGCTGGGTACGACATTCGAACCGAGAAGGGCTATCGAGAGACCATCGACCAACTCGACGAGACGGTTGGCCTGGACAAGGTGGTCGCCTTCCACCTCAATGACAGCGTTAGAGAACTCGGCAGTCGGGTCGATCGTCACGCCCGGATCGGACATGGACAGATCGGTCTCGACGGCTTCGTGCCCCTGCTCAACGATCCCCGGTTTGTCGGCCGACCGATGATCTTGGAAACTCCCAAAGGCCAGGAAGACGGCGAGGATCTCGATGCCATCAACCTGAGAACGCTCCGGAGCTTGGTGTCGTCGTCCTCATCCAAGTCCAACGGGACCTCAAGTCATCGCCCAACACCATCAGGAACGCGATCGACGACGTCACGATCCGCAAGACCCACCAGGAAACGTCAACCGAAGGCAGGCGTGTCGACGTCGAACCGAACCGGCCGACAGGCCCGCGCCTCCGTCAAGCCCGGGGAGGATCCCCCGAATCCCAAGCGCTCCTGATCGTCTCGCCCCGATCTCGAGGAGAAGGAGTTCCTCATGATGAGCCTGGTCGTCATCCTTTGCTTAGTCATCGACCCCACCGCTGCCCCTAAAGCCATCACGACGCCCGTCCCGCCCGCTCTCGGCCAAGCCCTCGCCCAGCGGCTCGATGGTGACTGGGCCATCCAACGGGTCATCATCGATGGTCGCGCCCTTCCCGATCAACTCATCCGGAACAGTCATTTCACCTTCCAAGGCGACACCCTGATCTCCTCGATGGGCGAGCATCGGATCCTCTTCGATGTGATCCTCGATACGACCGTCCAACCCGCTCGAATCGACGTCCACCGGACCACGATCGACGGGATCACCCAGCGCAAGCTTGGGATCTTCGCCATCCACGGCAACCGCCTGGTCTACTGCTATCATCCCACCATGGATGAGGAATCAGCTCGACCCACCACCTTCGAGTCGGAGCGTGGATCGGGCATCCATATCATCGAAATGGTTCGAGTTCAGCCCGAACCGGACACGCCTTGATCCGAGTCATCGATCCGGTTCGTTTCCTCGGCAATCGGAACGTCGATCCCAGCGGCTCAATCGCCATCACCGAACTTCACGTCGCGACGGCCCTTCTTGGTCTCGGAGCGTCGACGTTTCTGATCGAGCCGTCGACGCTTCGAACCGAGCGTCGGTCGGGTCGGGCGTCGGACTTTGGGGCGGATGCTGGCCTGGCGGATCAATGCGATCAGCCGGTCCAAGGCATCGCGGCGATTGGCTTCCTGGGTCCGCTCCGAGTGAGCTTGAATCTGTAGAACACCCTCGGAGTCGATCCGCCCTCGGGCTAAAGTCATCAAACGCATCCGGACGTCCTCGGGCAGCGATGGCGAGCCCTGAACGTCGAACCGGAGCTGCGCGGCCGAGTTGACCTTGTTAACGTTCTGACCACCCGGCCCCGACGAGCGCACAAACGACCACTGCAGCTCCGACTCGTCGATCGTGATTCGCGTCGTAATCTCAATCATCGTCTGGCCGCTCCCCGATGATTCCCGCTTTCCCATCGTCCCGATGATCGTTAAGCGGCCAACGACAGCGCTTAGCCGGGCCTGCAACGATCCGTTGTTCGTCGCCCACGCTTCATTATCAACAACAAATGGAGAGCGTCGAACCGATCCGCGTTCGCTCGTAGCCCCATCTTCAAGCCGATTTCACTGGCAACGCTGGGAAGACTCAGGGACGTCGTGGACCACGGTCTTCTTAGAAATTTGTGAAGACAGGTAAAGATTTTCAAAAGAGTTTGTTCTGAATGAAATCGGTCTGATCTGCTTGTCATGGCACAGCAGGTCAACGCGACATCCGAGAAAGTTGCCTCGGCGAAATCAACCAGTAGAGCCGGTAGCGTTCGGTCGATTCCGGGATCCTCTTGAGCATCGCCAACCCCGCCTTACCGATCTTGATGGCGAGTTCGGGAAGGTTTGGTGGCTCGTCTGGTGGGCAGGTCAGGTGCATGATCAGGTCGGACAAAGCATCGTTGTGGCCGACTAGCATCAATATTCGATCGGGCTGTAGGCGGACCCATGCGGACATGGCAGTCGCCTGACGATTCGGAGCGAGCTGCTCGGAGACCTCGAGTCGGTCGTCCCATCCGAGCGTACTAACCAACAGTTCGGCAGTCGTTCGAGCCCGGACAGCCGGGCTGGTCACGATCCGAACCGGTTCGATCCCCAGAGTGGCGATACCAGAAGCGACCTCGACGACGCGTCGACGACCCTTCTCGGTCAAGGGACGAAGCGCATCATCGGGCCAGTTCGGTCCGGACGGCTCGGCGATCCCGTGACGAAACAACAAAACCGTTTGGGGAGTTGAGCTCGATAGGTCACGACTCATCAGTTGGCTCGCAACGCCTTGGAGGATTCCGAGTCGACTGAATGGCCGGGCTCCCGGCCGGTAACGGATCGCACCGATTGTTCCCAAGAAAAGGCCCGATTGACCGGATCGTCCGACACTCCGAGAAAATTCCATGAACGCTCGGCCCCGATCGCTTGATCTTACCTTGGGGCGAGGTCTCGGAGCGTGACGACGAGGTCGGGCACGCGAAGGGGTCGCATCGGTCGTCGGGGTCATTTCGGATGGGCATTGCGGCTCCGAATCGGGTCATCACCTACCGTATCTGTGCAGCGATCCGCGCCGGCCAGCCGATCGATTCGGCTTGCAACGCCGTCGGCGTCGATGCCCCGACCCTGAAGAATTGGCTGACCCGTGGCGAGGAGGCCTATCTCGAGTGCGAGCGGGAGGACCCGCGCTGCCGCTTCTTCGAAGCTTTCGGTATGGCCTTGGAATCCGCTAATCAAGCCAATGAGACGGACCGACGGAAACCGACCGAACCAGAACATCAGCCACCGCTACGACCTCAAGCCGAACTGCGACGCCCCCAAGGCGACCGATCTTCGAACAGCCCTCCACTGGTCTGGTTGGTTGTGGAGGAGGCGCCAATCGAGATCGTGATCGGATCGCGACCACCCTGGGTCTATGAGACCCCTCCAGAACGTCCTCCAACTCAAGCGCCGGAGCAACCGCAACCGTCCGAGGGCAACGACGCCCCGATAAGTCACACGCCGCCCGAGCCGGCCTGGATCGAACCCGAAGCAAATCGCCGCGATCTGTCATTCAGGAAGGACCTCGCGGTCATCGCAGTTGGGTTGGTCTTCTTGGGCATCCTCGCAGTGACGGCCCTGCTGATTCTCTCGACGATTCCCATCATCCTGGTGGGAGCCGCGACGATCAGGTTGACCTGCTCAACCTTAAGCTTGGCCTACCGTTGGCGGACCGGCCTGATCGCCCTCCGAGGCGGGGGGCACCCTGGACTCGCGCTTGCCAGTTCGGTCAGTCAACTCACGAGCGGGAGGTCTCCGCGTTTCCTCGGAGAAATCAGCCTAGATCGGACTCCTGGATCGGTCGCGTGGAGCGATCGATTGCGGCCTCAGCGGGAATGAGAAGCCCGGCGCCCCGGAGAAACGCCGGGCGATCGACTGCGCGACCGACCAGATGTTGCTTCCAGCCTCCCATCCGTAGGGCTGGGTTTTGGCACGATCTCGTCGAAGCGTCGCCCCGTCGATCGTTGGCCCTTGAGCGTGACGGGGTGTCGGAGCGGATCCAGCCTGCCGAGGCGGTTCGCATAATCGCGAAGGAGCGGGAACTCTTTGACAATCGGGAACGCTACGGATCGAAGGATCGGCCGATTTTGATTTGATCGGCTGAACTGCGCTTGCATGCGCACTGAGCGGAGACTTGGTCCGATTGTGCGGGCTGGAACCCTGCATCGAGTGGCTCAAAAGGCCGGAAACGCGTGGCTGGGTCCTCGCGAAGCTGTCTGTGGGACAGACTTCGCTGTCGGAGACCCATCCGTCATCGAATTTTCTCAATGCATCTCATGTCATTGGCCCTGCGTTCTTCGGAATCAGTGGGACTCGGATCGCTGCCAGGGCCGACCAATTGGCGATTCTGGTACCAGAGTCTCCGATGGCTCGATGGACGAGCAAGGCTGTCAAAACTAGATATCTTCAAATCAAACGCTTTGATCTTGATAATTGGGAGGGCCTCTTGTCGAGGCTCGGAAGGGTCGATCGCAAAGGATCTCCGCAGTCTTGGCACCGACGTTGCGGCAATCACTTGCGGCTTTCGGCCTGATAGGGACTCGACGAAAAGCAGCATGACAAATGTCAAGGAGTACGAGCATGAATTTCTTGCGAAGCAGCCTGACGACAATTCTGATTACGCTCAGCCTGGTCTCCCCAGTTGCGATGGCGGAAGAACCCAATGAGCCGAGCAAAGAAGACCGTGCGTTGGCTCAGGAAATATCGGGCGTCTATCGGTATCTCTCGGGCCAGAGCTACGGTCAGGCCATTCCTCCAGAGAAATTGGTCGGTGATCGGATGCTGATCGACGGGTTTCGGATCACGCTCTATCAACGCGATGAACCGTTCTACGTCATCAAGTATACGATCAAGAACAACCAGTCTCCGTATCGATTATCGATGCGGGTCGTCGAAGCGACCGATGAGGCGGTGATCGGCAGCGAGGCTCGAGGGCTTTTGGAGCGTCGTGGTGAAACTCTCGCGTTCATTTACGACTTCGAGGGTGGCTACCCAGACGGCTTCGAAACGGCCACACGAACTCAGAACCGCTTCGTCCTGGAGGAATCGGTCGTTTCACGGCTCGACGGCGTCTATCGGATCGTCGAAGGAGTTAGCCGGGGGCGTCGGCTTAGCGACATCGAGATCGAGGGTCGGGTCGTGATCTCTCCCCAGCTGATGAGTGTGCTCGATGCCAACAAGAACGAATCGTACGCCGTGGAATATCGGGTCATTGGTGTCAAGGAACCGTATCGACTGCGGATGACGGCGGTTCGGAGCAGTGACCCGACTGCCGAACAGGAAATGCCGTCAACCGCGCCTGGCCTCCTGAAGTTCAACGGCGACGAGATCACGATCGTCTACGACTTCGAAGCGGACCCGGATCGCTTCCCCACAGATTTCGAAACCGAACTCGAACCTCAAAACAAGTTTGTGCTCCGACGCATCGGGGATCGTCGCTGATTACGAGCGGAACACCCTGGTCATTTGAGGGAGCCCATTAGACCACGGGAACATTGAGCCGATGTCTCCAGGCAGCGGCTTCCTCGCCATCGAGGCGGAGCGTCAAACACTTGGCGCTCCCGCCGCTCTTGATGAATTCGGTCAAGTCGAGCGGGTGAGTCTGAAACCCGTGCAGCTCCAGCTTGGCAATCAAGTCCGACGCGGTTCGGTTCAGCACGATGTCGCGGCCGACCACCACGGCGTTGCAACTGAAGCTCGACGCCTCCTCAGCGGTCGCTTCGATCAATGTCGGCACATGCTCTCGGAGGACCTTGTGACCGTATTCGTCGAATGCGCCAGGGAAATAGAGGGCCTCACTCTCAGAGAGCGGACAGAAACAGGTATCGAGGTGGTAATACCGTTCGTCGACCAGTTCCAAAGGAAGAACGTGGACACCAAGTAGGTCGCCGAGTATCTGCATGCCTCGCGCATCGGATCGGATTCGGTAGCCGGCAAATAGGGTTTCACCGCAGAACAGGGCGTCGCCAGCCCCTTCGAAATCACGAGCCTCGCCGGGCGTTCCCAAACGCTCGACCCGATAGCCGTTTGTGGCAAACCAGGCGTCGAAGATCGGCGTCTCCCCTTGCCGGACGGCGTGGCGGAAGCGGGAACTGACAAACTGATCGCCATAGACGAGTCCGGCATTGGCGGTGAAGACCAGGTCGGGCAAGTTGGGTTGTGGCTCGAGTCGCTCGATGACGACGCCGAGTCTATCAAGGGTCGTCACCAAGGCGTCCCACTGCTGACGTGCCCGCAACGGATCAGCTTCACGGTTGCGATCCATCCAAGGATTAATCTCGTACGCGATCCGATAATAGTCTGGTGGACACATCAGGATCCGAGGAGGCCCCGACCCGATCACCGAGCCCTCCGCGCTGGACGAAGCGCTGACGGTCATGGCGTTTGGCCTCCCTTCGGATCAGGCGAATCGATGAGCATTTCGGCCAAGGTTCGGAGAAACGGCTCGACGTCGGTGACCAAGCCGACGGTCTGGAGCGAGCCGCGGTCGTTGAGCTTGGTGACGGTCGCCGGATTGATGTCGACGCATACGACCGGCACGGCAGCCGGGAGCAAGTTCCCGGTGGCGATCGCGTGAAGCGCTGTGGCGATCATCAGGGCGAAGCCAACATCAGGGATCGCTACCCGCATCGCGGCTTGAGCTTGAAGTATGTCAGTGATCACGTCGGGCAGAGGCCCGTCGTCGCGGACCGAACCGCCGAGCACGAACGGGACGTCGTTCCGGACGCACTCGTACATGATTCCCGAGGTGAGTAGTCCCGACTCGACTGCGGGAGCGATTCCTCCGGCCCGTCGGATCCGGTTGATCGCTCGGAGGTGGTGCTCGTGCCCATGCTCGGCGGCCTCACCACGCTCCAGCGAGACGCCCAAGCTGGTCTGGAAGAAGGCTTGCTCGATGTCATGTGCCGCCAGAGCATTGCCGGCGAAGAGGACTTGGATCCAGCCATGACGGATCAGCCGAGCCACATGGACGGCCGAGCCAGTGTGAACGATCGCTGGACCACCGACGAGCAGGACCTTTCGACCTCCTCGACGCGCCGAGCGGATGCTGTCAGCGACGCCTTGGATGCTGACCGCCTTGGGCTTCTCGCTCGAGACGGCCGAACTCATAAACGAGAACGGGTCGAGTTCACGGTTCCGCGCCAAGGGTTGAACACGGACGCCGTCGGAGCCCACGACGATCGGCATGCCACGCTCGACGCGGTCCATCGAGATGGTCCGAGCCGTCCGGGCCTCTTGATCGACGACGATCGCGCAGTCCATCTCGATCGGGTCGACCTCGATCCAGTGGCCGTCGAGGCGGACCTGAGTCGGCTGATTGGTCGTGCTGAAGAAGCCTTCGGGGAAGGTTCCTTCGATGTCGGCCGGCTCAGTTCGGACATCATGGCCGTGTACCGGCACAGCTCCGTGGTCGACGATGTCATCGAGGATTTCGCGGAGCCGCGACGCGTCGTCGGCCTGAACGGCGATGCGCGCATAGCTTGGATCGTTTCGGTGCGCGCCGATCTCACAAGTCTGGATCTCGAACCGCCCTCCTTGAGCTAGGATCCGGTCAAGGATCTTGGGCAGGAGCAACGAGTCGATGATGTGGCCGCGGACCTCGATCTCCTCGGTCACCCCCTTCGTTGACCAGGATGAGGTCGAGGCCGTTCCGGATTCGGGCGCGGACTCGGACATCGTTTCTTCCTCCTCGCCAAGACAAGCACCGTGCTCCCGAGCGATCGTCTGTCAGGAGCGATCCGGATCGGTCTCAGGTCCCCCAATCGCGAGCGTAACGGAAGTCGCGATCGATGGTCCGATGAGTCAGTTTGGCGATGACCGGCAGCCGACGCTTGTAATGGCTTCGCTGGATCATCCGCGCGATCCGTTGGACGAACGCCTCGTCGAAGTCTCGGGCGATGAGGTCCTCGGGCTTGGCCCGGTTGTCGACTAGTTCGACCAGCAGGCGGTCGACGTCGCGGTAGGCGAAACCCAGTTCTTCCTCGTCGGACTGGCCGGCCCAGAGATCGGCCGTCGGGTTCTTTTCGATGATCACCGACGGCACACCGAGGTGTCGCGAGAGGGCCCAGACCTGGGTCTTGTAGAGGTCGCCGATCGGGTTGATCGCCGAGGCCATGTCACCGAAGATCGTGCCGTAGCCGATCAGCAACTCCGTCTTGTTGCTCGTCCCAAGGACCAGAGCCTTTTGAGCGGCCGACTGGTCGTAAAGGACCGTCATCCGTTGTCGCGACATCATGTTGGCGCGTCGGAGCCGATCGGCCTCGGGAATCTGAGCGAAGTAGGCATCGACCTGACCGGTGATCTCGATGTCGAGGGTCTGGATCCCCAGGTCGTCAGCCACCAACCGGGCATGGTCCATGCTCTCCGGCGAACTGGTCTTGTAGGGCATCCGGACGCCACAAACGTTCTCCGGGCCCAACGCGCGGGCTGCTAGGTAAGCCGAGAGCGCCGAGTCGATGCCCCCGGAGAGGCCGAGCACAACCCGTTCGAAACCGACGCGTCGAACCTCGTTCGCAATGAAGCCGGTCAGAATCTTTGTGGTCAGCTCGGGATTGATGAATAGCGGGTCGGCCTCACTGGCTTCGAAACGTCGGTCGTCTGCCAGATCGAATGGATCAAGGAGTTGGGTCGAGGGGCGTTGCGAGGCGCTCACGGCGGATACGCTCCAGCGGGTCGAGGGGTGTTGTGAGCCGCTCACGGCGGATACGCTCCAGCTCATTCAAGACGAGCTCGGTCCGCTCATCGCGGTGCAGGGGAGCCAGGATCCGCTGGCGTCGCTTGACGCGCGGATCGATCGTGGCCGTAACCAGGGCGGATTCGAGTTCGGGACCTCGGGCGAGGACCTGTCCGTTCGCATCGATGATCAGGCTGCCGCCCCAGAAGCAGACGCCGTCCTCGTAGCCGGTCCGGTTGGCAAAGATCACCGGGACGCCCAGGAACGTCGCGTAGGTCCGCACGTTCAGTTCCCAGGTCTGACGGCTGCCCAACTGGGAGCCATCGACGCCCCGGCCCGGCGAGTTGCAGAGGATTAACAGGAGGTCGATTCGGTCAGCCTGCAGAATCACACCGCACGAAAGGTGCCAGGCGTCCTCACAGATCAGAATTCCAAGCCGACCGAGCCTCGTCGGGATCGCGCGGACCCGGTCACCCGCGGCGAAGTATCGCTGCTCATCGAACATACCGTAAGTCGGGAGATAGACCTTGCGATGAAGCGCTGTCAGGCGACCCGACTCGATCCAGGCTGCGGCGTTGTAATAGAGCGTGGCGGGATCTTCTTCGACGAACCCAACGGCCGCACAATGACCACTTGACGTCGAAGTCCGCTCGGCCAATGCAGAGATCCGGGGGCCCCATGCCGGCTCGGCCACCTCCGGGACTTGATCGCGAAGGTAGTAGCCGGTCATCGAGAGCTCGGGAAAAACGGTCAGATCGGATCCCGAAGCGATCGACTCATCAAGCGCTTGAAAGTGGAGATCCATATTGACGTCCAAGTCCCCAAGCGTTGGCGAGATCTGGGCGACGGTCACCTGGAAGGGCCGACGATCCGATCGATCTTGAGTCGTCGACGGCCCCCGTGTCATGAACGCCTCATCTTGCTTGTGGCTCCCAATATCGGGCTCTAGAGGACAGTCGACCTGCTCCAGACAGCCCAGATTCAGGTCGACGGTCTTGCTGTCGACATTATAGACGGCCATTGAGCCCGTCGAGACGATCGATGCCCAAGCTCGAGGTCGGAGCCGACGGTTCGTCCAGATTCGATCAGCGACGGCGGATCGCGACCTGGAGGACCGCCCCAGTGTCTCCAGGCAAGTCGGTCCGGATCCGGAGCGATCGCGCGTCGATCCCAGGCGCATCGACGGACTGATCATTCGGACGATAGACGACCATCAGGACATGACTCGCAGCGGACTGGCCCGCTGTGGGTGAGGTCACTTCGAACTCCTCGCCGAGCCCCTCGACCCCAGTGATCAGGAAAGGCCGCTCACTACGGACGAGGAACCGTCCCTGGGCGGGCTCACCTTCGGATCCAGCCCGCAAGGTCAGCCGCGATGGACTGATCGTCACCGAGGGCTGAGCGTACCCACGGACCTCAACCGGGATGACAGGCATGGTCGGGTCGTTGGTCAGGACCCGGATCGTATCGCGGATCCAACCCGCACGTCCGTCCGGCTTCAACTGGACCTCGACCTGGTATCCGACCGCCACGTCGTCGCGACGAGTCGGTCTCAAGGTCGCTTGGACACGCGGGTCGGCGGCGACGATCTGGGTGACTTGCCAATCAGGCTTGGCCTGATAAACCAGGTCGACCGCCCGAGGCGCGGGAGTCTCCGAACCGAAAGCGCCGAAGTCGACCACGCCCGGCGTGACGACAGCCCCTTGATGGACCGTGGCCGAGACGCCCAGAGCCACCTCAGCCCGACGGCCCCGAACATCCTGGATCTGGACATAGAGTCTCGAGTCGCGGCGACCGACCACTTGCGTCGTATCCATTGTTGCCTCGACGACCCCTTGTGCTCCGGCCTCGACGACTTGAGTCCCGGCCTGGCCGCTGGTGCAACCACAGGAGGCGCGAATCCCGACGATTTGGATTGGGCCCGATGTCCGATTGGTCAAGACGAAACGATGCGACATGACCGCCCCACGCGGAACCAGCCCGTAGTCGATGGCGCGGTCTTCAAAAAGCTGATCGGCCCAGCGAGCCGCCTCGGCCGAAGTCCCGGGACCGACCACACCCAACACGATTCCGAGGAGCCCGATCGTGCCCAATCGCTGCATCCCGCGCATCGCCCCATCCTTCCTCACTGGCACCGCGATGTTCGCATTTCCCCGGACCTCAAGACGTTTCCGAGCGTCCCGAGAATCCATCGCCTCGAAATGGGCATCGGCCCTTGGCGAGGTCCACCTGAAACGATTCCGCTGAGTCGCGCGATTGTCGGCCTGTGGATCGGCTTCTACGATGACCTCAACCGGCCCACCGTGATCCGAGCCGTGATCCAGGCGTTGGCGAGAACACTCTGACATGATCGGTCAAGCGTCATGAGATCGATGGGCTACCCTTCCCCTTCAAGTTCGGAGCCGAACCCGGCCCTGCATGGAACGACGATCGTTTCGGTCCGCCGAGGCCCGACGGTCGCCCTGGGTGGCGATGGCCAAATCAGCCTCGGCTCGACGATCATGAAGGCCGACGCCAACAAGATCCGAAGGCTAGGCGAGGGTCAGGTGATCGTCGGTTTCGCCGGTGGCGCCGCCGATAGCCTGGCGCTTCTGGAGCGGTTCGAAGGGACCGTCAAGGAGTACCCTGAGAACCTCCCCAAAGCCGCCACCGAGTTGGCCAAGCTCTGGCGAACCGATCGGATGCTTCGTCGGCTCGAAGCGGTCCTCTTGGCTGTCGATTCCCGCTACAGCTTCCTGATCAGCGGTTCCGGAGATGTGATCCAGCCCTCCGACGGAATCCTGGCTACCGGCAGCGGGGGCGGATACGCCTTGGCCGCCGCGCGTGCCTTGATGGCCCAGACTGACTTGAAGGCCAGCCAGATCGTCCGCCAAGCCTTGGAGATCGCCGGTCAGATCGACATTTACACAGACGGACGACACCTAAGCATCGAGGAGTTGCCATGCGCGACCTGACACCCCGACAGATCGTGGCCGAGTTGGACCGCGATATCGTCGGTCAGGCCGAGGCCAAACGGGCCGTTGCCCTGGCGCTCCGCGACCGCTGGCGCCGACAACAGCTCGACGATGAGATGCGTGGCCAAGTCACGCCCAAAAACATCTTGCTGATCGGTCCGACCGGCGTCGGCAAGACCGAGATCGCCCGACGATTGGCCCAACTGGTTCAGGCACCCTTCGTTAAGATCGAGGCGACCAAGTACACTGAGGTTGGTTATTACGGCCGCGACGTCGAGAGCATGGTCCGCGATCTCGTCGAAGCATCCATCACTCTGATCCGCAACGCCGAACGCGAGCGGATCGAGCCTGAGGCTCGCGAGCGAGTCGATCAACGAATGATTGATCTACTTGCTCCGACCCCGACCTCTGCGTCCGGTTTGTCAGCCTCCGATCCGGAGCAGGCCGAGCAACAGCGTGAGCGAGCCCGACGGACCCGCGAGAAGATCGCCCAGCAGTATCGCGATGGCCAGCTTGAGGACGCCCAGATCGAGATCACCCTCCCGGGGAAGAACGTCGCTCCAGTCTCGATCTTGGGCGCCGGCAACATGGAACAGCTCGAGATGGATCTTCAGGGCATGTTCGAAAAGATCATGCCGAAGAGCCCCCAGTCGCGATCCTTGAGCGTCGCTGAGGCCCGCCCGATCCTGCTCAACCAGGAGATCGAGGCGCGTTTAGACACCGAAAAGATCCAGCAACAGGCTGTGACCTTGGCCGAGGAATCAGGTTTCATTTTCCTCGACGAGATCGACAAGATTGCCGTCGGCGACGGTTCCGGCAAGGGTCCTGACGTTTCCCGACAGGGGGTGCAACGCGATCTGCTGCCGATCGTCGAGGGGACAACCATTCAAACCAAGTATGGTATGGTCAAGACGGATTTCATCCTGTTCATCGCCGCTGGGGCGTTCCACAAGTCCAAGCCCTCCGACCTCATGCCTGAGCTTCAAGGTCGGTTTCCCATCCGTGTGGAGCTACAAGATCTCAACCGCGACGACTTCGCACGGATCCTCCGTGAACCCCGTGCTTCGCTGATCCGCCAGTATCAAGCGTTGATGGCTACTGAGGGGGTGACCCTGGAATTCACTGAAGCCGCCATCGATGCCTTGGCCGATCTCGCCTTTCGCGTCAATCGCCAGACCCAAAACATCGGCGCCCGTCGGCTCCACACCCTCCTGGAACGGGTTGTCGAGCCGATCAGTTTCGAGGCCCCCGAGTCGAAGACCACGCGACACGTCATCGACGTCGACGAGGTCCGCCAGCGACTCGAATCCTTGGCCGAGGATCAGGACGCCAGCATGTTCATCCTCTGATGGCGTGAGCCCGACGATGCCCTGTCCCTTACCCACGGTCATCCGAATCGACCCCGCCAAGCCCAAGGATGCCGCCATGGACGACTCGAACGCGCGGTCCGGCGACACCGACCAGTTCGACAACCAGCCGCCCCCGCTGAACGTCTTCGAGTTCGAGGACGAGGGCCGAACCCGTACTTGCGTGGCCATGATCAGCGAAGAATTGGCTGATCGCCATGGTATTCCCGAGATCTGCATCCTCGGTGACTACGTTCCCGACGAACAGGGAGAGTTTGTCCCCGACTCCTTCGAACGAAACGATAACTTCGTCATCGCCTACGTCGAGATGATGAACCGTCGGCTTGCCGAGATCCCCGAGATCCACGAGCACGCCAAAGATCAGCCCAACAGCCACCTCTATCTGCTCGATCCCCGAGTCCCCGTCGATGCGTTCGATCCCGACGACGAGGATGGCCCCGAACCCGACGCTTCCAATGTTGTCGGCTGTTACACCGTCGACTCCGAGGGAGTCATTTCCTCTGACTCCTTTGAGTACAATGCCCATCACCTCCTCTTCCACCCCGAGCACGGTCCTTCGGGCATCATCAACGAAGAACTCTATCAGTGGTTGCTGGAATCAGCGGGCATCGGCAGCGACCCAGATCTCGAGTGATCATTCGTATCACTCGATCGGGGTCAATTTGATCTCGTCGCGCCAGGCATCGACCGCCTGTTCAACCGTTCGAGCTTGGGCAACGAGTTCGAGACCGAGTAGTCGGTCGATCCGCATCGAGGTGTCGACCGGCCTCGGTTCGCTGAACCGGAGGTCGGTCATCCGATTGCCTAGAAGCAATCCGACGTCGATCTTCAGATGTCGACAAACCCGCTCGAAGAGGTCGAGTCGGCTCAGACGATCGGGCCCAGCAACGTTGAGGGTTCCGAAGATGTCTTCGCGGTCAGCCAACTCGGCCAAGATCTCGGCCGTGCTCAAGTAATCCAACGGGGTTCGGTACTCATCGATGAAGAGGGTCTGCGGCTCATTTCTGTGGAGACCTCGGACGATCCCGTCGAAAAACCCGGGACGACCGATCCGAGTCGGGCCATACTGGAGCGTGATCCGCGCAACTAGCCCTCCGGGGATAGCTCGGACAATCCGTTCGCCCTTGACCTTCGTATGCCCGTACTGGGAGAGGGGGTGAGTCGGATCATCCTCACCGTAGGGTGCGTCACATCCATCGAAAACCATATCGGTGGAGGTGAAGATCAACCGACGATCCCGTCGAGCGCACCAGTCTGCGATCTGCCGAGTCGCCTCGACATTGACCTGCTCGGCGCGATCGGGTGCTTCGAGAACGGCCTTGGGATTGCTCACCGCTGCCGCATGAAGAACGACGGCTGGATCGACGTGCGTGAGGGCATCCTCGAGCCGATCGATTCGGGTTAGGTCCACTGACTCCAGATTGACCCCGGAACGACGGTCACGACACCGACCGCTCCAAGCCACCAGGTCGTGGCCTCGACTGATTAGAGGGTTCAGGAGGTAAGCGCCGAGTTGGCCGCTGGCGCCTGTCAGTAGGACTCGCATAGTCGACCTCACGAAGAAATCCCGATTCGATGCCCGAATGGGTCGATATTACGCCAGGGTCCGGACTGACGGCCAGGACACCGATGGGGCAGTCACATCGTTGAGGGCCGTCGGAATGGAGATCGATGCACGGGTCGAGGAACGGATTTCCGGCCCCTTCCTCAGCAGGCGTCAAGTCATCTGACGCTCCGTTTCCAGGCCGATCGCAAATCGTCCCCTCAACCCGATCCGGGGATTAGTGGATCTGAGTCGATTCGGCTTTTCCAGAGAGGACGGCTCTCGTGACAACGACCCTCCAAGCCCCAACGGACATCGAGCCGGTCGAGATCCTCGTCGACGATTTGGTGATCGAACCGGACCTCAACCTTCGCGATCGGCTCAACGACGAGATTCTTCAGAGGTATGCCGAGTCGTGGACCTATCTCCCTCCGGTGACGGTCTTCGACGTCGAGGGCCAATACTTGATGGTCGATGGATTTCATCGCCATGGCGCTGCTCAGATCCTGGGGAAGACCACGCTGCCAGCCTGGATCCTCTCTGGGACCTACCACGAAGCGCTCGACTACGCTGCCGGAGCAAACATGTTCCACGGGCTGGCGTTAAGTCGCGAGGAACGCCGACGCGCCATTGAGATCCGGCTCAAGCTTCATCCGGATTGGTCCGATCGAAGACTCGCCGAGTCGCTCGGGGTCGGCCGAGAGACCGTTGCCAAGCTGCGTAGGGCCCTCGTTGAAGCCAACCAGATCCCTGATGCGGCCACCCGGATCGGCAGCGACGGTAAAGAATATCCCGCGTATGTCGGACTGCCTCGCGACCCGACACTGGAACAGCCGGCTGACGGACCGGCAATCGCGCAGATGGATCCGGCTGGGTCGGCGACCATCAATCGAGACGACCCGCCCTGGGACGATTCGGAAACCCGCGACGACGAACCGCCACGGGGCGAACGCCCTCCGAATCAACCGGCTTTCGACGGCTCGGCTGACCACAAAGCCTTAGCCCTGGCCGATCCACCGACGCCGGCAGCACCAACGATCGAGGAGATGGTCGATCTCATGGCTCGTCAGATCAACGAAGTCATCGCCTGGACCCAGACCGACGGCTTCGATGCGGCCTACTTCCAAGCTGACCAGTCAGTCCGCCGCCAGTTCCATCGCGCTGTTCATGAGCTGAGCCGGGTCGCCGATCGGCTCGAACCGCGTGGTTCGTGAATAAAATTGATGATAAATCGTCACAAGCAGCTTGTTTTGGCGACAAACTTGGGCGTAAGCGCCTAATTAGAGACCATCGACTTTGCCCTCCGAGCGCGAATCGGATACAAAGGTTCGAACCTGTTCGAGGATTCGCTTGGGAAGGCTCGGGCGTTGTCATGGATTTGATTCGGCTGGAAGATTGGACGGTCATCCTCAACCAGTGGCGACCGGAACGCGAGGCACTGGTACGCGTCTTGTGTACGCTCGGCAACGGCCTGTTTACTCATCACGGGTACAGTGATGAGGTCGTTGTCGATCAGAATCGTCCATCGGGCGTGCTCTGCGGAACGCTCTGCGAACGTCGGCTTGCGGCCGATTCGAGCTCAGATCCTGCCGCTACGCTCGCCGTGGCCGAGACCGAAGCATTGCTGACCTGGCCCGATTGGACAGGTCTGAACTTTCGCCACGAGGGCGAAGAGTGGTTCGACATTCAACATCCTGGCCTCGAGATCCAAAGTACGCGGATCGAGCTGGATCTTCGACGCGGTGCTCTCCGTCGGAAACTCCGATTCCGCGACCCGGTCGGCCGGGAGACAGAGATTCAGACCCAGCGCCTCGTCCACATGAGTCGGCCACACCTGGCGGCCATGCAGTGGACCCTCACGCCATTGAACTGGACTGGTCCTATCGACGTCTGTTCCTGGCTCGACGCGGGCGATCCAAACCTGATCATATTGCTCTCCGAGTCGCTGAGTCGCGAACACGCCGCGCTGCTGGTTCGACACAGTTCGCACCCGACCCGCTTGGCGATGGTCTCGAGAACCCGAATCGATCCCGACCAACATGATTGGGTTCGACAAGCCGAGGGAGCCCGGGTCGGCCATCGCTGCCGGATTCAGGTCGAGGGACCACAACCGATCCGAATCGAGAAGCGTGTCGCCATGCGGAGCAACCGGGATCTCGCGACAGGGGACCCTTGGACGACGGCCCGGCGCGACTTGGACCCTTGGGCCAACTTCCAAGCGATGGCTATGACCCACGAACGCGCCTGGACTCGACGCTGGCGACGCTACGACCTCAGTCTGATCGACGGGACTTCCACGCAGTTGGCCCTTCGGCTCCAGGCGTTCCATCTTCTTCAGAGCATTTCGGCATCCACCGAGATCCGGGAAACCGGACTACCCGCTTTCGGCCTTCATCATCCCAACGGTCGTGCGTGCCAAGGGGACGACGATGTCTTCGTCATCCCATTCTTCAACCTCCGTCAACCCGACCTCAGCCGCGATCTGCTCCGGGCTCGAGTCGGTCGTCTCGACACAGCACGAGACCGCGCCAGACGGATCGGACGGGCCGGTGCCGCATTTCCAATCCGTGCTGGTCGAGACGGGACCGATTTGGCAAATGACGAAGAGGCGATGGGTTTTGAGCAGGCCATCCAATCGTTCCTCGTCGGATTCGGAATCTGTTACGGACTGATCGATTACGTCCTTACGACCAGCGACATGGCGTTCCTGGACGCGCATGGGGCGGAGTTGCTCGTCGAGGTCACCCGTTTCGGCGCTGGGCTGGCCGTCTTCGATTCGGAGCGGCAACGCTATTCAACACCGTTGAGCAACACGACGATCGACTCGAGACTTACGGGAACCTCTGACGCGAGTCAGACCGAATCCGAAAATGCCAGGGATTCCGATGGCGGTCCCAACTTCGGACCGATCCATGATTCAGCCCTCGTCAATTTGGCTCTGGCCTGGTTACTGCAAAACACCCGGGAAGCGTTGACCATGCTCACCGAGGAGCGATCGCGAGAGCTGCTCGAAGAGCTGAACCTCACGCCCGATGAATTGTCCCACTGGGAAGACCTGGCTCATCGACTCGTTGTGCCCTTGAATAAGGACGGGAGCCTCGCCCCCTACATCAACGATCGCCCAGTCACGGACCGAGCGATGGAGCCTGAGGCGACATCAGGTGGGGGCTCATTCGCTATCAATGAAGGGGCGATCTCTCAAGACGCCGCCGTCGACAACGCCTCTCTCGAACGCACGTTGGATCCTCGCGATGTCCTGGCTCCTCTCGCCTTGTTCCGTCGCAAGACGCTTTTGAGCCTCATCGGCGACTTAGGATATCGCTTTGACGAAGCCGGACTCGATGCGACGCTCGATCGCGCCCGTGCCAACGACCCAGAGTCGCGGACCGGGATCGCCGAGCAGGTGCGGCAGGCCCGCGCGCTTAGCGGACTTCGTCCCGACGCTGCATGGAGGGTCGTTCAAGACTGGCTCCGGATGGATCGGGACGATCGCCTCGGTGGGATCACCGGCTCGGGCTTGGCCACTGGCTCGATGTCCGGAATCCTCGATCTCATTCAGCGCGACTTCACCGGCCTCCGAATCCATCGGGGGGTGATGTGGTTCGAGCCGCGATTGCCCGGGCCGATCAAGACTTTCCAGATGTCCTTTCGATGCCGAGGGTTCCATATGGCCCTCCAACTCCAAAAGGATCGGCTCTTAGTCCGTTGCGAACTGGTCCCCGATCGACCCGCCCGAATTGGCGTGGCCGGTCAAGTTAGTACGATCGCGCGGGGCGAAGTCCTCGAGTTCGCCATCGACCCCAAGCTGACCTGATTCGACGGGGCTGCACGCCCCAAAGAAGTGAGCCGATCCGGAATACTTCGGACCGGCTCACCAGGAATAGTTTCCAGCAGTCAACTTCAAGGATGAAAGTCTCGGTACGCCGAGATCACTTGAGTTCGTGGAGATAGGCGATCAGGTCGGCGAATTCCTTGGCCGTGATGTTCTTGACCAGCTCAGCCGGCATGATCGAGACATCGGAGTCGAGTCGTTCGTCGATATCGTCCTTGAGAATGGTTCGGGAATCGCCGTCGGCATTCTGGACAACGATGTTCTCAGCAGTCTCCTGCTTCAAAACACCCGAAATCGTTTCACCGTCCCAAGTAGCCACCAGAACCGGCTTGTAGTCAGGGTGGATCCGAACCGACGGGTAGAGAATGTGCTTCGCCAGTTCGGCTGGCGGGAAGGTGTTCCCGATCTGGGTCAGTTCGGGGCCAACATTGCCGTTGTACTCGGTGCCGGCGACCTTATGGCAGTTCTTGCACTGAAGGTTGTCGATGCCGAAGACCTGCTGGCCAGCAGACGGGTCGGCCGCGTTGTTACTGACCAGAGCGACAGCATAGTCTTCCCAAGCCTTCTCGCTGTATTGCGACGGCTCGACAATCGACTGACCACCGGCCAGTTCGACGGTCGCTTGCGGAGTGGGCAGTTCGTATTCGTCGGGTTCCAGGACGGCCAACAGTTCTGATTCGCTGTAGTAGTCGGCTCGTTCAGCCGTTTCCTGTCGCGCGGCCTCGACAGCCTGCGGATAGATCAGCGAAGCGTTGTTGTCCCAGGCGGTCCGGATGTAGCTGAGGACCCCGGCAATTTGCTTGTCCGAGAGCTGATTCCAGGCAGGCATATTGGCGTTGTAGGTGGCCCCGTTGACTTCGAGCGGACCCTGGATGCCATGCAGAAGGATCCGGGTCAGCCGCGCTTCGGTCACACCCGGGTCTTCGCCGCTCCGACCGACGACCCATTCGCTGCCGGCCAAGGGAGGATATTGGCCTTCAACTCCGAGGCCATTGGCTTGATGACAGGCTTGGCACTTCGAGTAGTTCCGCTTGCCCAATTCGACTAAGGCCTCGTCGTACTCAGGGGTCCCGAAAGCCGGTCCCGAGTCATCGGCGGCAGCACCACCCAAGACGATCGGCTCGCCTTCCAGGTAGTTGGAGTCGAAACCGAGCGAGTATTTCTGCGTGTACCACCCGCCAAAGAAAAGGAGTACACCGAAGGCTCCGGCCAACCAGACCGGGATTGGCTCATAGCCATCCTTGGGCTCGTTCTGCTCGCGAACAATCGGTTCATGAAGCTCATGAACCTCATGGAGGTATTCGTGCGGGTCACTCAGAGGCTGACCGGAGGTCGACTCGTTCTCACGGGCCTCCGCTTCAGCGATCAAGGCTTCGGACGTCGGGATCGCTTTGGGATCGGTCGTTGTGCTCATGGCCTATCCGATGGCTGGATCGTTCAACGGGCGGAGGAGAAACAATTGGGTATTCGCCGCGATACGCGATCGAGGCGGTCACTCCTATCATACGGGAACACAGAAATCTCGATCCAATATAGTCCCACGATCGCGGGTCCGGTATCGGATTTCGGGGTCAGAAGCGCGTCGTCGATGTCGGCGATTCGAGTCAATTCGAGAAGGTGGTCCATCACAGCGTCTTAAGGTATTCAATGACAGCGCGTCGCTCGTCGTCGTCGAGGTGGTCACCGAAGTAATGGCCCTGGTTGCTCAAGCCCCTCGTGGAGGTATCAAAGAGCCGGTAGGCTTCGGCCCTCGGTAGGCTTGACTGATCGGCCGGAACGTCCTCGAGGACCTCAACCTTCCAACCGACACGTTCCGTGTCGTAATGATCGAAGCCAGTATCGGCAGGCTTGCGAAACAGGTCGGGCCTGGTCGAGGAATCGAGCAGGTTCCAGAGAGTCGGCACCGAGCCGTTGTGCAGATAAGGTGCAGTTGCCCAGACACCAACCAGGGGAGGGGCCTGATAGCCGACCATCTCTTCGTCGGCCTGATAGTGTTCAGCAAACCAGGTCTTGTTGTAGTGAGCCACGAGAGCGTCGCTGAGCCCGTGGGCGCGGACCGGGTCGGTGCCGATTCGGTTCAGCGGGATGATTTCGTTGGGATAGTCGACTCTGGCAGGCCCGTAGGTGCCGTGGCACTGGGCACAGTCTCGACGAAAGACGGTCCGGCCGGTCTCGGCCAGCTCTCGATCGACTGCAAACGGGTACTGGGGTGCTTCCAGACTTTTGATGTACGCCATGACATCGCGGAAGGCCGCTTCGTTGCGTTGGAAATCCTCCAACGCGTAGTCGCCAAGGAAGAACTGCATGTTGGCACGGACCGACCGGGTGTCGGTTCGTCCATCGTAATACTGAGTGTCCTTGTACTTGAGGAGCCACCAGGCGGGCACGTCGGTCTCGGGAAGGTCCGCGCCGAGCGGGAGCGGGAAGTACCGTCGCGAGAGATCGGCGTTGCGGAGCCCGATCAGGATGGCGGCCAATTGCGAGGCGTTGACCAGGCCTCGGGTGCTGTTGAGGCGGAAGGTGAGGAGCGGAAGCGATCCGCCGTCGGACTCAGTCATGTCATTGAGCAGGGCGCGGAGGTCAAGCGTCGTGTTGCCGAGTCCGGGATGACGAATGTCGCCGATCGAGCCTCCGTGACAAACCATGCAGTCTAGCGAGATCCCAATGGTTTGGGCTTGATCTTCGCGGTCCTTGATTGCGCGGAGTCCCATCGGCAGGTTGTCGTTGTCGAAGGGAGCCTCGTGCAACCCGTAACGACGTCGGAACGCCCCGACGATGGTGTTAGGGTCGTCCATCGAGACATCCAAGGGAACGGAGTCGGTTCGCTCCCAGACCCGGACAATGTTTCGAAACGCGTCCGGCCCCCAAGCCACATCGCTTTCGTTGAACGGGAATCGTGTGAGGAGGTCGCGTCCGCGTTCGGCAGAACCGAGCATCTCGACAGCGGCCGGCAGCGTTTCGGGCTCGCTGGCCTCGACAGGGACTTCAGCCATGATCAAGAAGAGAATCACCGAAAGCAGTCCGGCCATCGGGAGCACGAACATCAAGGAACGACGGGTTGGCGATCGCGTGATCATCGAGGACTCGTGTTCGGATCGAGAGGGGCGGTTGACTATTATGCAATAGCTTGGTCCGATGCCGCCCCAGGGGCAACCCAGGACGGCCTAGACCACCTGACTCATGCCGCGTTCGGCCCGGCACCCTCAAGAGAGCGAGTACGATCTGCCCGTTTAGTCGAGCGGTGTAATCCGAATACTGCGGAATCGGACCAAGCTGGGCGGGCTGGTATAGCGACCATCAACGTAGCGACCGTGGTGCTGAAGCGAGATCGGTCCTCGCTCAGGAATTCCTGGCAGTTGGGCGTCTTCAATGACCGTGACGTCGTTCAGCACGACGGTGAGGCGATCACCAATCAGGGTGATCACGAACCGGTTCCACTGGCCAACCGGGTTATCGGCTTGATGACGCGGAGTGACTCCGGCTCGGACCTCAGGAGACATCGAGGAATCGTTCCGGTAGCCGTAAACCTCACCCGAGCCGATCGGCCAGCACCAAATGTTGATCTGGCTCTTGCCACGAGAATCGCGAAGGTAGACGCCCGAATCGCTGTCCGGCAAGGCCAGGTTCAGCTCTTGACCATCGATCCCACGCGCGTTGGTTCCGTCCGGTAAGACATACTTGACGCGTGGGTTGACATAGGGCGTTTCCTTAATCATCCATTCCAACTCGAGCCGAAAGTCGCCGAATTCCTGGCGAGTCACGAGGTGCTTCGGTCCAGTTGCCTCGCTTCGGGCGTCGTAGTCGATGGTCCCGTCGACGACCTTCCAGTGGCCGTTGTCGCCCTCGGGAACGATCCAGGCCGAGAGATCACCGCCGTCGAACAGCACGATCGGATCATCAACGCCCTGCGCAGGATGATTAAGCGAAGGATTGACTAAGGCCCAACCCAACAGGCCAATCGTGATCGAGGTTAGAGGCATCATCGGGAAGCGTCCTCGGTGAGAGGGAATAGAAGACCTTGGACCGAAGTCCGAACCGGACGGTCAACACACGATTGGATCGCGACCGATTGTTCGGACCATCCTTAGGGGACCCAGTTACTCCATGCTGCTCCCGGTTGTCAATCGGCCGCTGGGATCAAATTTCGTTTGCGGGATGGGCTGACTGGCCTTGTCATATCGATCGCAACGCCGGCTAGGTCGCCGACCGGCTCGATTGCGCCGCTCGGTCACTCGGTCTAACGCTATGATAACTCAAAATCGATCCGCGACTTCGCTGCATTCGACGACACGCTAGAGGACCCATCCATGCCCGCATACGTCCAGGGATATCTTCCTCAGATGGGTCCGGCTGAGGTCGTGGCCAGTCTCAAGGAACTCTGTATTGAATCAGGCCCTCGCTTGACCACGGACCAGATCACGGCATGGATCGACAAGCACCAGGGATTTGAGTCGCGTGACGAATTGGTTGCCTACGCGAAGCGCATGAAGGCTCGGCAGTATGCTCGACTTCTGATGTACGAGGACGAAGAAAGCGGGCTCAAAGTCAAACGGCTCTGGAGCTTCCGCGATCCGGAAACAGGGCGACGCTATTACTATGACTTGGCCAAGATGGCCCCGGAAGCTCGTCGTCGGTTGATTCGCCAATACGTCAAGTTTCAAGAACAGCTTCGTTCTGTCCGCCGTGCGATGGCCGACTACTTCGCTGGTCAGCAGTTCTTCGCCTTCTACACCGGTGATGACGAGGAAGATGATCTGACTTTGGGTCACGCGTCAGGTCCGGCGATCGCTGGAACGATCGACCCGAGCGGTACGTCCAAACCACAATCCCGCAGCCGTCCTGCAGCGAAATCGAAGTCCAAGGCGAAAGGCAACGCAAAGTCCCATTGATCCGAACACCACGATTCGTTGAATCGCTCCGGTTTCTTGTTCACGGCCATTCAGGGTCATTCCTGGTGACCTTGACCGCCTCGTTATCAGCTTGCCAGACTAGAATCTGTCGTTCGGCACGCCCACCCGAACCGAGATGGACCTGTCTGGAAGAGACGATTATGTCCACGGCTTCACCCGATCTGACTTCAATCACTCAGTTGCCCGATTCGCTGGGTCGGTTTGGTACCTTCGGCGGTCGCTTCGTTCCTGAAACCTTAATTCATGCCCTCGATCAGTTGGATCGGGAATATCGGGCGGCCCAGCAGGATCCGAACTTCTGGACGGAGCTTGATGGCTACCTGGGTCACTATGTCGGACGGCCCACACCGCTGTACTTGGCGGAGCGGTTGACAAGCGAAGTCGGTGGGGCTTCGATCTACTTCAAGCGGGAAGATTTGAACCATACGGGCGCACACAAGATCAACAATGCGTTGGGCCAGGCGATGCTGGCGATCCGGATGAGTAAGTCGCGGATCATCGCCGAGACCGGTGCGGGCCAGCATGGTGTGGCGACCGCGACCGCCTGTGCCCGCTTCGGTGTCCCGTGCACGATCTATATGGGCGAGGAAGATATCCGTCGTCAACGCCTGAATGTCTTCAACATGAAGACGATGGGCGCCGAGCTGGTTACGGTGACGACCGGGTCGCGTACGCTCCGCGATGCGACCAACGAGGCTATGCGCGATTGGATGGGATCTTCGAAGACGACCCACTACAGCATTGGCAGTGTCGTTGGACCGCACCCGTTCCCGAAAATCGTTCGCGATTTCCAGTCGGTCATCGGTCGTGAATGTCGTCAGCAGTGCTTGGACCAGATCGGCGAGCTGCCTGAGGCGGTTGTTGCCTGCGTGGGTGGGGGTTCCAACGCCGCAGGCATCTTCTTCGCGTTTCTAAATGACACGGAGGTCGAGTTAGTCGGCGCGGAGGCGGGTGGCCTAAGCGGGCGTCTGGGAGACCACGCTTCCAGCCTGACTCAAGGGCGGCCTGGCGTGCTTCATGGCAGTCTTAGCTACGTGCTTCAAGATACTGAAGGTCAAACAAGTGACGTCCACTCGATCTCTGCCGGCCTGGACTATCCCGGCGTCGGACCCGAGCACAGCTACTGGAAAGAGATTGGTCGGGTCCGTTACGAGGCGATCACCGATACCGAGGCGATGGAGGCCTATCAGACCACCGCACGCTGCGAGGGAATTTTGGCCGCCTTGGAGACCAGTCACGCCTTGGCTCAGGCCGTCCGAGAAGCACAACGGCTCGGACCGGGTAAGTCGGTCGTCATTTGTCTCTCGGGACGCGGAGACAAAGACGCGTACGAGGTCGCTCGGCTTCGAGGTGAGCCGATCACCTGATCGCAATGATCCGACTCTGGTCATCACGGAGGGGACAAGCTCCTGAATCAGGTCTCGCTCTGTCCGTGATCGCACCCACCGTGTTTCGACTTCCGGGGTCTCGTAGCCCCGATCACCGGGACAGCCTACGACGCTCTGGAAAGTGATCCGAGATGAACCGCATCGACGCCCTCTTCGATCGGGACCGTAACCAGGGTCGACGTGCCCTGATGCCTTTCTTAACCGCAGGCGACCCCGACCTGAAGACCACTGAGGATCTGATCCCCCGGCTCGTTGCGTCGGGGGCTGATCTGATCGAGTTGGGAATTCCATACTCTGATCCGATCGCTGATGGTCCTGTGATCTCCGCCAGTTACGACCGTGCGCTTCGCAATCGGATTACGACCGAACAAATCTTCTCCATGGTGGGACGGCTCCGTGAACACGACGAGCCACAGGTGGCCTCGACGCCCATGGTCACGATGGTCTCATTCGCTATCGTGCACCGAGTGGGCATTGAGGCCTATCTCGACCAGGCAGTTCGGGTTGGGATCGATGGCTTGATCGTACCCGACCTCCCCGTCGAGGAATCGCGTGACCTGGCCGATCAGACGACCGCTCGTAACCTTCGATTGATTCAGTTGGTCACCCCGACGACCCCTCGCGACCGCGCTGTGGAAATCGCGAAGACCACGACCGGCTTCCTCTACTATGTCTCGGTCGTTGGCTTAACTGGTGAGCGTAAAGAGTTGCCGCCGGACCTCAATGAGAATGTCGGCTGGCTCCGTCATCAGACCGATTTGCCGATCTGTATCGGTTTCGGAATCAGTGGACCTGAAGCGATCCGCCGACTGGCTCCAGTGGCGGACGGTTTCATTGTCGGCAGCGCGATCGTCCGCCGACTCGGTGCGATTGCCAGTCGACGTCGCGACGAGGTGCTCGATGAGATCGAGGCGTTCGTCAACGAACTCTCCGAGGCACGCTCCGGCGTATCCTCAGCGAGCGAGACGGCTTCGACGAGAGTCGGAACGTGAACCTGGAGATAAAAAAACGTTTCGGAATCCCTTCCTTGCGAACCGCAGAACCTAGAGCTTGAGGCCACTGCCGAGCTGAAAGCCGATCAAACCTCGAAACTATTCAACCGTTCGGGAATGATGACACGGTTCTTCACGTGGGGCTGAAGCACAGGGAGAAGGCTGTCCATCCCTTCCGGCTCTCCATGAACTAGGAAGGCGTGTTCGATATCGCCTCCGGTTTGAGCATACCAAGTCGCCAAGTCAGCCCGATCGGCATGGCCAGAGAAGCCATCGAGCACGTAAACCGCACAATTTAAATCGTACCAATTGTCCATGATCGGGATCTGCTCATTGCCATCAGCGATTTTCCGACCCAGGGTCCCTTCGGCTTGGTAGCTGACGATCACCACAGCGTTCTTCTCATCCTCGACCACGTGGCGTAGGTGGTGCCGAACCCGACCAGCCTCGCACATCCCCGAACTGGCCACGATCACGCAAGGACCAGGTCGATAATTGAGCCGCCGTGAGTCGCCGTTACTGGCGGTGAACTCCACGAAGTTGGGCCAGAAGTAGTCCGGATCATTATCCATCAGCCGCTTGGCATCATCCGTGTAGTAGTCCGGGTGATCGCGATGGACTTCGGTCAGGCGAAGCGAGAGTGGGCTATCGACATAAAGTGGGATCTCTTTGACTTTATGGCGGGTGAAGAGTTCCTTGAAGCAGTAGATCATCCGCTGCGTCCGCCCCAGGCTAAAGGCCGGGATGACGATCTTGCTCTGGTTTCGAATGGCTCGGAGCGTGATTGCATGGAGTTGGCGGATCAATGTCTGGTAGCTGTCGAGTTCGCGGTTCCCGTAGGTCGACTCGGAGACGAGGATATCGACATCGGAGATTGCTGAAGGGTCGGGAAGCAGCCCCATACCAAGCCGGCCAAGGTCTCCGGTGAAGAGGAAGCGTCGTCGACGACCCTCTTCGCGGAAATCAAGCTGGATCATTGCCGAGCCTAGAATGTGGCCAGCGTTATGGAGGGTCAGTTCGATCCCATCGAGGATCTCGATCGGTGAATTGTAACGGAGTCGATGCAGGCTCTCGATGACCCACTCGACGTCCATCAGGTCGAACAACGGTGAGGCGGAGGTCTCGAGTCCGGAGGTCGAGGTCGAGCCGTTTGCTCCGGTCGCATCGTGACGCTGGGCGAGCTGACGGGCATCCTCGCGCTGAATCCTCGCACTATCGCGAAGCATGATTCCCGTGATGTCGGCCGTCGGCGGCGTCATGTAGATCGGCCCACGATATCCACGACGGACCAACAAGGGGAGCCGGCCGATGTGGTCGTTGTGGGCATGCGAGACGATGACCGCGTCGAGGGTCGTCGGATCGAAGTCGAAATGGCGATTCGGGCTGTCCGGACCCATACGATCGGAATCGAACAGACCGCAGTCCAGAAGGATCCGGTGAGGTCCAATCTCGAGCAGGTGGGCACTCCCCGTCACCTGCCGGGTTGCCCCCTGAAATGTGATGCGCAAGTCCAGTCAAACTCCCATCAATGGCTCGCGGACGTTTCGATGCCGAGACGTCCGGTCCCGGCGCGATCCAATTCAACCCCAACTTGAGGTCCCAGTGACCTGGGGACGGTGTCACAGTCGCTACGTTCGGGCGACGTGTCGCGGTTTACCATCGACATCGAAGCCGCGTCGTGCCTCGTGTGACTGGGCCGGAATTGGCACTCGCGCGCCTGGTGTGTCTCCTCAATTTCTTCATGCTCTATGTTGCCAACGTCGACACAACCCGGCAAGATCAGCCCTCCCCAGCGGCTTCATCACACTCCATTATTCTACGGGAACCTACGTTAAAGGCGAAGCGGATCCAGTCTTCGCCAATGTGCCTGGTCGAATTTCAGTTTCGCTCCTGTCAACCTTGCCCAGATCCCTCGGATGGCTTATCGGAGGAATGAGTTGGAAATCGATCTGCACGGTTGTGTCGTCACGGATCGGCCCAGTCGAGGGTTGCCTATCCGCCCGACCGCAAAGCAACCAACAGTTTAGCCCACCGGATAACCCGCGTAATCGGTCCCGGTTGGCGTTTCGAACGGCAGCCATGTTCGGCGACCGAGGTCGGCCGAGTTTCTTCGTGAGGAGAACACACCTCATGGACTCCTATTCTCGCGACATCCCAACGTCTCATCCACTCAATCGCTTCTTTCGTGGGCTGACTGAGTTCACCTTTCAGACCGAATTAGGAATCGCGGATCCCGACCTGCTCGGCTACTTGGCCGACCTGTTGGTCCGGTTCAGTCACAGTTCCAACCTCACTGCCTTGCGGGACGTGCAGGGCCGACCAATGACCGACCTCGTCGCGATCCTCGATCAGGCCCAAGAAGATGAGGACGAAGACCGGCAGCGGACCGTGCACCAGCACGTCGGCGACGTGACGTTGTTCTGGACTGGTGTTTTCCCCGAAGCGGTCCCGTATCTCCAGAAGAAGCGACAGGTCGACCCTTGGGTTGGATTGCAGTCGCAGGGCAAGCGTTCGTACTATCTGGCTAGCACCTTTCAAAGCGATCAGGCGGTGGTCCTTCGCCAGCTCAGCACCGAGTTCGAACTCTACGCTTTCGGCCTCTCAAGAGTCCGCGAGGAATGGGAACGCGTCGAAGAGGAAAACCGAGATCTGCCTGGCAGCTCTCCACCGATTATCTGCTGATCGATCGCCAAGCTTGCTAGAGAAGCAGACCGCCTCCATCGGGGGAACGCCCTCTTCGGTGACTATGATTGCGAGGACCGAGCCATGACCAAGCAACATCCCCATCCCGAGTCTTCCGACGATCAGGGTGATGAATCGCGTGGAGTGATCCGGATCGGCTTGATTTCGGACACGCACGGCCTGCTCCGGCCCGAGGCGTTGTCGGCTCTGAACGACTCGGATCTGATTCTTCATGCTGGGGATGTGGGGCGCTCGACCATCCTGGATCAGCTCAAGAAGATCGCGCCGGTCCACGCTGTTCGTGGAAATGTCGACCACGGACCGGGTGTCTGTGATCTTCCAATGACGGAGGCCGTCGCGGTCGGAGGGAAAACCCTTTATCTGATCCACATCAAGGAGGAAATTGACCTCGACCCCGAATCAGCCGGCATCGACGCGGTCATCACCGGCCACACGCACCAGCCGCTCATCGAACTTCGAGGTTCAGTCCTGCACATTAATCCCGGTAGCGCGGGCCCTCGACGCTTCGATTTGCCGATCAGTTTGGCTCAAATGACCATCGAGGGCGGTCGGCTCGAAGCGCGAATCGTTGAACTCGTGACGACCTAACCGGGGCGAGAATCCCGCCCCGGGACGGGATCAGACAGGGGTCACGAGTTACCGAGCCTGAGCACCCGGCATGATTTGCAATCAACGCTTTTTTGAGCCGTCGACACCAAACCTCTGATTGATCCACTCGGCCATTAAGTCGAGGACGTCTGGGGCAAACGTCTCCTCAATCTGACCGTATTCGATCGCCGATCCGGTCTCGCAGTTCTGAAAGAGATGATTGAGTCCGGGCAAGATCCGAGTCGTGACATCTTCAGTTGGCGCGATCGCGAGTGCCTTGGCGATCTCTTCGATATTCTCCTCGGGCAGGACTTGCACATCTTTGGCCCCGTTGATCGCCAAGACCGGGCAACGGACCTGGGTCAGATAGTCTCGAGGATCGAGCTTCAAGAAAGTCTTGAACCAGGGCGTATCGAACTGTTCGGCCAGGCCAGAGATCAGGGATTGGATACCCTCGTCAAGCTCCATCGATTTGAGTTGCTCGACGATCTCTTGGGTCGACTCGCCCTGCATGGTCAACTCGATCGCGCGGTCGATGGCCCGACCAATGTCCTCCACATTTTCCGGATCCATCGCGGTGACCGACATTCCCTTCCGCGTTTGCAACCGAATGGTTTGATCACCGGGGATCCCGGGCCCAGCCAGCAGGACGAGGTAACCGATGTCTTCGGAACGTGCTGCGGCGATTGGGCCGATGAGACCGCCTTCGCTGTGGCCAATGAGGCCAATCGCCCCAGGATCGACCTCGGGTCGACCTTTGAGGTAGGTGATCCCAGCTAGAGCGTCATCTACATAATCGAAACTTGTCGCGCTCGATGGGTCACCCCCAGTTCCTCCGACCCCTCGATCATCGACTCGAAGGACGGCGATCCCTCGTCGAGTCAAAGCATCGGCGATGACCCAGAAGATCTTGTGATTGAAGAGAGTCTCGTCGCGGTCCTGCGGCCCCGAGCCGGTCACCAAAAGTGCCGCGGGGACGCGAGCCGTTCGAGGCTTGGGTAGTGTCAAGGTACCGGCGATTGTGATATCAGCATCGTCGTTCCGGTAGCTGACCTCCTCGATATCGTAGGGAAACGGAGGCTTGGGCGTTTGGGGTCGTCGAGTAGGGGTCTCGGACTCAACGCGCTCCAGGGTCAGAGGAAACGTCCTCCCGTTTTGGGTCCAGGTCCCATCCCAACCCGTTCGATCGTCGTTGAATGTGCCAGAAATCTTGGTGTTGATTCCCGTCAGGCTTCCCGAGAACGCGTCTTCAGCGAGTTTGAATTCCTGAATCTTCAGGCCCCGAGCACCTTGGTCGGGGACATCGAGCGTCGCCGAGGCTGCCAGACCCTCCGTAGCCGGTTGGACCCGGACCAAAACCCGAATCTGGAGCGCATCGCTGATCTGGATCGCCCCTTCCCAGACTTGTTCAGGACGCTCGTCGATCACTTCGGAGGCACTCCGCTCGAGATCAAGCGGATACGACTGCTGTGCCTGGCTCCAGGTGCCCTCAATACGAGAGTTCTGATCGACGAATGTTCCTTCGTAACGTGCTCCGATCCTCGAGGCGACCAAAAGCAATCGCCCGTCGTCCCATTCGACCTCATTGAAGGGGATCCCCCGGATACCCTCATCGGGACTGTCCATCGTGGCGATAAGCCCGTTGTCACTCGATTTGATATGGAAGACCAGTTCGAGCGTTCGTTGGTCGTTCACTTTGAGGAGACTCGTCCAATCGCCGACGACTTCGTCGACCTTCTCTTGAGCTGAGGCGGACAGAGCGATCGTCCAGAGCAAGACGGACGCGAAGAGGCGGGAAGCGGTTCCAAGCCGAGTCATCGTGCGGTCCTCGATGCGATTGTATCCCAGGAAGCGGGAGTGCATTGGTGTGATCGTGAGAAGCGTCGCTGGACGCGACGTCCAATAGAAGGTTCGCCGCTCGTGAGAGAATCTTGCCGGGGATTCAGTTCCGATCTCTTCGGGAGTCAGCGTTTTGGAGCGTGGTCGGTTACTGGTGGGCGCGGTAGGATGGATTTCCATCTGGAATCGGTCGGTCCCTCGATCAACCTGGATGCATCGCGTTGCGAGCGAGATCGAACGGGAGTGCTTCGATGGCCACGCCGTACACGCTCGAGCAGTTACGAATCCAACCCGTGCGGGCCGCACGTCGTGACTTGGGCATCGGCGTCGTAGGCGCCGGCTTCATCGTGCGTGATTGCCATCTGACGGCATACGCCGACGCCGGATTCCGCGTTGTCGGAATCACTTCGAAGTCCGGTCAAAGCGCTGCCGAAGTGGCTAGACTCCGGGGCGTGCCCAACGTGTATGACTCGGTCGAGGCGCTGCTCGATGACCCCGATGTCGAGGTGCTCGACATCGCCGTTCCGCCGCAAGATCAACTCGAAGTCGTTCGACGCTCGCTGAGTCATCCCCGACCGCAACGCCTCCGCGGCATCTTGGCTCAGAAGCCCCTGGCGATGTCGCTCAACGAGGCCCGTACGCTGGTCGATCTCTGTCGAGAACACAGCGTGACGCTCCAGGTCAATCAAAACATGCGGTACGATCACTCGGTCCGTGCACTCAAAGCGTTATTAGATGACGACGCTTTGGGAGAGGTTGTCTTGGCGACCATTGAGATGCGGGCGATCCCCCACTGGATGCCCTGGGCCGAGCCCTGCGCTGAGACGTCCCTGTCGACGTTCATCATGAGCATTCACCACATTGATACACTTCGTTACTGGCTCGGCGATCCTGCCCGCGTCCTGGCCAGCAGCCGGCCCGATCCGAGGACATCCTTTCCCCATACCGATGGGATCAACCTCTACATCTTCGAGTATGAAAGCGGGGCAAGGGCCTCGGCCTGGGATGACGTCTGGGCCGGACCGTGCCGCGAGGGGTCCGCTTCGGAGATCGGGATTCGCTGGCGGGTCGAAGGCACGCACGGTATGGCTTACGGAACAATCGGCTGGCCCGGTTGGCCCGAGCGCGTCCCGAGCACGATCAATTACACGACCTGCGACCTCGGCACGACTTGGGAATCGCCTCGATGGCCAGTCGCCTGGTTTCCCGATGCCTTCTCCGGCCCGATGGAGGACCTCTTTCACGCCATCCAGAACGGCCACGAGCCGACTGTCTCGGGCCTCGACAACTTGAAGACCCTGGCGCTCTGCGAAGCCGTTGTCGAAGCCGCGCATGACCATCGCGTTGTCGACTTCAAAAACAACATTCGGGATCTCTGAACAGGACGGGGTCTGGTCGCAATCATCCGTCGGCGTCCAAACCTCCTCTCCACTGTTTTTCTCTGATCGAGGGGGGCGATCATGAACCTCGGCCTGATCAACTCGGCCTGGGCCCAAAGCGGACGCGAAACCGCATTTGGGATCCGCACGACTAAAGAACTGGGCTTCGACACGATCGATATCTTCGCCGACCCGCTCGATACCGACGTCAAGGAACGCAAGAAAATCCGCGACGAATGCCAACGCGTCGAGTTACCAATCGTCAGCGTCGCCTGTGTCGCCGTCGGCCTCATCGACTTCAACCCGTCGGTCTCGCGGTTTCACCTCGATCGGGTCAAGGCCTACCTCGACATGTGCTACGACTTCGAGGCGCGCAACCTGTTACTGGTCATCGGCGAATATATCTGGAACCACGAGGTCATCCCGCCCAGCGAGCAATGGTCGACCGGGGTGGCGCAGATGAAGCGGATCGGCGACTATGCGGCCGACCTTGGCCTGGAGATCGCTCTGGAGATGGAGCCGTTCCACATGGCGTTGCTCAAAGATGTGCCAAGCATGGCCTGCTTCTTAGACGACGTCGGTCATCCGACGGTCAAGGCGAATATCGATATCTCACACATGGTCTTAGCCAAGCAGGCACCGGATTCCCTCGATTCGCTCCAGGGCCGCGTGGCACATATTCATATCTCCGACTGCGACGGCAAGGTCCACGGCGACTTACCGCCGGGCCGGGGTGTTGTCCCGTTCCCCGACTACCTCAAAGCGATCGCCGGTCTCGGCCTGAGCGATGAGACGACGATCTCGTTGGAGTTGGAGTACTCGCCAGAGCCGGACAAGATCGTCGACTGGGTCCGCGAGGCGTTCGACGCGACAGCCTCCTTGATGCGTGACGCGGGCCTTCGGGCCTAATCGGTCGTGGTTGCCCGCATTGCGATCCCGCTGCTCGTCTTGCTCGGGCTGACCGTCACGGTCGGTTGGCCTGCCTGGTCGCTGGGGGTCGCGGCCTGGAAGTCGGATCGCTCCGTCGTACCCTCGGGTCCAGGTGGGCTCAGCGATCCGGCCACGGCGATCGGACCATCGCCTGGAGCGGGCGAATGGGACGAGATGATCGATCGAGCACTTGATCGCCTCGCGCGCCCGCTCCGCCTTCTCGGCGAATCGGTCCTTTTGGTTGGCCTGACTCTGGTTTGGGTCATGCCGATCGGGATCCTCGGAGCCGTTCTGCTGTTCCGGACCAACCTGCCCGGTCGACACATCCTCATCGGCCTGGCTGTTGTGGGTCTGTTCATCCCGCTCCCGTTGCTGGCCTCGTCGTGGCTTGGAGCTTTCGGCAACATGGGCCGACTCCAAGCGCTTGGTTTATTCGACGAACCGTTGCTGGTCGGTCGGCTGGGGGCATCAGTGGTCCACGCCCTGGCCGGGCTTCCTTGGGTGATCCTGATCGTCGGATTCAGCCTCCGGCTCGTCGAGCGCGAACTGGAAGAGGCTACTCTGTTGGAGCGATCAGCCCCCGATGTTCTCCGCACAGTGACCATGAGGCGGAGCCTCAGCGCGATCGTGGCCGCCGCCTTGACGGTCGCCGTCCTGACCGCCGGGGAGATGACCATCACCGATCTTCTTCGGATCCGGACCTATGCGGAAGAGGCCTATCTGCAATATCAATTGGGCAATGGCCCCGGATCGGCCGCTCATGTTGCAATCCCGCCGTTGATGATCCTCGGCCCTTTGATTGCGTTGACAGCTCGACTCCTTCTCCGAGTCGATCCAAAACGCTTAGCCGAGTCGCGACGGAATTCGGTTCCGTTTCGGCTTGGAGTCTGGACGATTCCAATCGGTGGATTGACTTGGATGTCAGCCTTGCTTGTGTTGGGAGTACCCGTGGTCAGCCTGCTCTGGCGGGCCGGTCGTGTGGGAGGGTCGGCCTCGGAAGGCTTCGCTCCGAGTTGGTCGTGGACTGGACTGGCAGGAACGCTCGGCTCGGCATCGGTCGATCTAGCCTGGCCGATCGATCGGGCACCGCTGCCTTGGACCCTATTACTAGCCGCTTTGGGAGCGACCGCCACATTAGCCCTCGCCTGGCCGCTAGCATGGTTAGCTAGGAAGGCAGGGCCCTGGCGTTGGGTCACCTTGACGGTCGTCGCATTGACGCTCGCCACGCCGGGTCCGATCATCGGAATGGCCATCAAGCTCGCATACCAGCCCGGACCGGCGCCGGGTCCGGAGGATGGGCTTATCGCCCACGCGTTGGACTGGCTCGTGCTGAATGTTTCCGATGGCCCGACCATCATGATCCTGGCGTACGTCGTCCGCACGCTTCCGTATGCGCTCCTGGTTCTCTGGCCTTCGATGCAATCGATCCCGCAAGCCTGGCTCGACACGACCGCGCTGGAGGGTCACCGTCCTTGGGGCCAGGCTTGGTGGATCGCTCGACCCTCAACCCGGTTGACGACACGTCTCGCCTGGGGCACCTCATTTGTGCTCGCCCTAGGTGAATTGCCTGCGTCGAACCTTGTCCGTCCCCCAGGTATTCCGACGCTCGCTGGCCGAACCTGGAGTCTGCTCCACACCGGGGTGGAATCGTATTTGGCTGGAGTCACCTTGGTGCTCATCGCGACGACGATCGCAGTAGGCGCTGGGGTGATCCTCACAACCCATGTCTCTGTTATTCAGAAAAACGGCTGATATCTCATCACAGATGATGGAATCCTCAATCGAATCGCCCGTTTTTTCGGCGATTCGAGTCAACGATGGACTGGCCAATTTGGGCTGATAGGATGGGCTGTTCACATCCGTTCGAACGGGATCAAGTTCCACCTCACGTCCGTCAATTGGGAGTCTCTGCGATGCGTGTCGGAAGTTGTTGGCGACTGTCCCTGATGATTCTGGTGATCGGGGCGATGCTTAGCGTCAAGTCAACGAAGGCCTCCAATCCGTCAAATGTCGTCGTTATGGTTAGCGACGACCAGCGGTTCGACACGATTCACGCACTCGGCCAACCCTACATCGCGACGCCGAACCTCGACCGGCTCGTCCGCGAGGGGACCACGATGACCCGCGCCTACTGCTTGGGCTCGAACAGCGGAGCGGTGTGTCTGCCTAGTCGCGCCATGCTCCTCTCGGGCCGGCCTTATTTCAACACGCCGAACAACTTGGAAGGTTTTACGACTTTCCCGGAAGCCTTCGGTGCGGCTGGCTACCAAACCTTCGGAACAGGCAAGTGGCACAATGGCGGCCCCTCATTCGCGCGAAGCTTTCAAGGTGGCAGCGCGATCTTCTTTGGCGGCATGAGCGACCACGACCAAGTCCCGATTCAGCCCTTCGCTGGGGATGGTCGATACCATCGTGATCGGGTCCGATCGACGGATACATTCTCGTCTGTTCTGTTCACCGATCAGGCGGTCGCGTTTCTCGAGTCGCGCGATCGAAACACGCCGTTCCTGCTTTATGTCTCCTACACCGCGCCCCATGATCCAAGGACACCACCGCCTCCCTTCGACACGTTCTATGACCCGAGCGGGATCCCGTTGCCGGGCAACTACGTGCCTCGCCATCCTTTCGACAACGGTGATATGACCCTGCGCGACGAAAAACTCCTTCCATGGCCTCGAACTCCGGAAGCCATTCGCCGCGAACTGGCCCTGTACTACGGAATGATCACCCATATGGACGCTCAGATCGGTCGGATCTTCGAGGCTCTCGAGACGACCGACGCATGGGACGAGACCATCATCGTTTTCCTCAGCGATCACGGACTGTCGATTGGGAGTCACGGCCTGCTCGGCAAACAAAACATGTACGATCACAGCATGCGTTCGCCAGTGATCTTTCGAGGTCCCGGGATCCCGGCCGATCGTCGCATCGACTCGCTGTGCTACCTGATGGACATTGCCCCAACGCTGTTCGACTTGACTGGGGTTGAGCCACCCGAAACGGTCTCTGCACAGAGCATGGCTGGCGTAGTCCGAGGCGACTCCGAGACGCAAGCCTCAGGTCGCGATGCGATCATGACCGCTTACAAGGATGTCCAGCGCGCCGCCTTTGACGGGCGTTGGAAGTTGATCCGCTATCCTCAAATCAACAAGACTCAACTGTTCGATCTCCGCGACGATCCACTCGAACTACGCGACCTTGCCCATCGTCGACCTCGGATCGTCGAACGGATGACCGCATGGCTGATGACGCTCCAGGACGAGATGAGAGACACTCTGTCCTTGACCAGCGATCAACCGCAGCCAGCATCGATCGATCTGCCCATAACGGAATCATCACCCACGGAACGAGAAATACAGGACTGAAATTGTGAGAAGCATTTCTTTAATCGCTGTCTTCGTTCTGTGGACATGCTTTCCACAACCGCTCTGTGCTGAGGTCGAGCCTTCGGCGCCAGAGCGTCCGAACTTCCTCGTGATCCTTTGCGATGATCTGGGCTACGGCGACCTGGCCAGCTACGGCAATCCGACGATTCAAACGCCTAACCTCGACCGACTTGCCGCCGAGGGAATTCGACTGACCTCTGCTTACGCGGCCGCACCGGTCTGTTCCCCTTCGCGTGCCGGCCTGCTCACTGGTCGGACTCCGAATCGGGTCGGGGTTTACGATTGGATTCCCGAGCCACATCCGATGCATCTGCGATCCAACGAGTTGACGATCGCCACTCTGCTTAAGCAGGACGGCTATCAAACCGCTCATTTAGGTAAATGGCATCTCAACGGACGGTTCAACTCCGACGAGCAGCCTCAACCCGACGATCACGGGTTCGACTACTGGTTCAGCACACAGAACAATGCGTTCCCATCCCATGCCGATCCGAAGAACTATGTCCGCAACGGCAAGAAGACCGGCTCTCTGACAGGTTACTCTTGCGGGATCGTCGCCGACGAGGCCGACCGTTGGCTCCGCGAGGAGCGTGCCCCGGACGCACCCTTTTTCATGTTCGTCTGCTTTCACGAGCCCCACGAGCCAGTCAACTCGCCCGAGGAACTCACGGCGCTCTACCCCAATGCAATCGAACGCGGAGAGGCGTTGTATTATGCCAATGTCACCAACATGGACCGCGCCGTCGGATCCTTAATGGAATCGCTCGACGCTCTCGACCTCGAAGAGCAGACCCTAGTGATCTTCACTTCGGATAACGGACCAGAGACCCTCAACCGATACCGGAACGCTTGGCGTTCACACGGATCTCCTGGACCCTTACGCGGGATGAAGCTTCATATCTATGAAGGCGGCATCCGCGTGCCGGGGATCCTCCGATGGACCGGGCGAATCGCGCCGAGTCGGGTCGTCAACGAACCAGTCTCAAGCGTCGACCTCTTGCCGACGATCTGTGAATTGGCTGGCGTGCCCGCACCCGATGACCGGACGATCGATGGGACAAGCATCGCAGCTTTTCTCGACGGTGATGGCCCGATCAATCGCCACCAGCCCCTTTACTGGAACTACTACGATGCGATTGGCCCGGCCAAGGTCGCGATCCGTGACGGTGATTGGAAGGTGGTCGCCCATTGGAACGTCGATGGTGAAAATCCGGGAAGCAGCCTGAGGCCGGGCGATATGCAGATGATCAAATCTGCCCAACTGACACGGTTTGAGCTGTACAACCTTCGAGTCGACATCGGCGAAACCCGCGATCTGGCCACATCGCATCCCGAGCGGCTTCAACGCCTCGCCGAACGCCTCGAGCAAATCGACCAAGCGGTCCGAGATGAAGGACCGTTCTGGGACGTTCCTTCACATTCCCGTTGAGCCTCAAATCGGAGCAGCACAGTCAAGTTGTGTTTTCTCATACGACCGAATTCCGATTCGAGTCCTGTTCCGATCAAAAGAACCTGAGCCGCACCGATTCGGAACCTCAAGAAAATTGAGCTTGACTTCAATTTCATTGAACTCAATAATCTTCAGTGGGAATTCAATTTCGCTGAGTTCGTGACGGGTGGATCGCAATGAGCACCGATACCGAGCAGCGGACTGTCCCGAGTTGGCTGTTGGCTTTGGACGACGAGGACTTCGGATTCCTCCGTCGATTTCTGCTTGGTTCAGGTTCCTTGAAGGCGGTTGCCCAAGAGTACGGTGTCTCATACCCGACGGTCCGGGCTCGGCTCGACCGTTTGATCGCCAAGGTACGGATCACCGAGGAATCAGAGTCGCTCGATCGGTTCGAGCTGCGGCTCCGGGCCATGGTCATCGACGGCAAACTGAGCCCGACTCTGGCGCGCGAACTCTTGAACGCCCATCGTGAGACGATCGACGCAAAGGAAGAAGTCTGATGAACGAACTCTGGTTTGAGCCGAGCTACTCTTGGGTTCCAGGCACGCTCTTCGGGGTCACCTGCGGAATCTGGGGGGCCTCGGTCGGTTTCTTGGCACGACGCGGCCAGGCCAAGACGCTGGTCCTCACAATTACCGGACTGTTCTTGGCCGTCGCGTCTGCTTTATTTATCGCAGGTCTGTTTGCGTTTCTTGTTGGGCAACCGTACCCGATCTGGTATGGGCTCGGGTTAGCGGGAATTATCGGCCTGATGGTCATCGGGGCCAACAGCCCAGTGATTTTATATGTGTATCGCAATGCCGAGCGACTTCGGATGAAGGCGATCGACGCGTCGTTGGGAACGCGTTGAGGCGACCGCCCACTCCTTTGAGCCTATTCTAATGAACAGGTCTGCTCAGTCGCGTTTGAGGTCGGCGATGTAGCAACCGACCGGCGTAGTGCGAGTTGGGTCGACCGGCCGTCCGTCGAGGATCGCATCGAGAGCGTCAAGGAGATCACGGGTCGTGGCTATATTCCGCTTGCGTCCCAAGCGGGCGTACCAGTTGTCGATCCGACCACGGTAGGCGAGGTTGCCGTCGGGCCGAACGATGGCCGCCTCAGGCGTCATCGTCGCGCCGACGGCCTCCACAGCTTCGTGATCTCCATCGAAGAGGATCGGCAAGCCGGTGAGGCCGAACTCCTTCGCGTGTGCCTCCGCGTCCTCTTCGGTTAAATCCGGGTCCACGTGGATGAGGAAGAACCGAAACCCTTTCGGTTCGTATGTCCGCTCCACCTTGCGGATCAAGGGCGAATATTGGTTGGCGACTGGGCAGTCGTGGGTCACGAAAATCAAGACATGGCCGGAGAGCGAATCGGGGACGTCCAGCGGTCGAACCTCCTTGCCATCCAGGTCGGTCAGGACGATTCCGGCATTCTCGGCGGAAATGTCGGAGATCTCGAGAATCTCCAGACCACCGATGGGACTCGGGATCATCGTCATGGCAATGAGCGACGACCAGATCGGGCTCATAACGTCTCTCCTGTAAGGCTGTCGCGGTTCGCGTATGACCAGATCGTGTTCTTAATTCTGCCCATCAGTGTCGGGATTCGTTGAGGCGGATGGCCGAGTCATGCTTGTGACGGCAGCTCGAATCTCGTCTGCATCCAGCGTCTTGGAGCCGTCGAGATCGAAACGCGATAGTTCTCGACGAAGTCGGGCCGGCAGCTCGTCAGCTTGAAGGATGCCGTCATCATTGGAATCAGCACGCATCAATGCCCGTTTCAGAATTGCCCGAGCATCGTCGCGAACGACCTGACGTCCTGCGCGGCCAGGCACGAAGACCTCGCCTTGTCGTCTCGCTCGTCGACGCTGAAAAGCCTGACGGGCGACCCGCGCGGTCTGTTGTCGAAAATCGTCCCGGGTCGCATCGGACTCCGATTCGTTCACATTGACATACTGGAACAAGACGGTCCCCATTTCATCGTTGGACTGCTCGCCGAAGGTCACTCGGACAGGCGGGACATTCGGATTCCGCGGATTGGCTTCGGAGTTGTCGTAGGTGATCGTCGCATCGATAACCGTACCGGCGGGGATCCGGATCGGCTCTTGATAGTAGTAGCGACCTTGCCAGTTGAAGTCCCAATCGTCGATCCGGAACAGTTCGCGACGCTCGCCGTCGGGCAACGTGGCCAAGGCTTCCAATTGCGTGCAAATGTAGTGGGCGTGTCCACCGACGCCGATTAGGTCGATGTCATGCGGGACGGTGATCGACTCGCGGATCGTATAGTCGTTGTCCCCGGGCGGGATATCGATTCGTGCGAAGGCGCCGAAGGCCGATGGGACCATGAACCCTCCGAGGCGTTGCTCGGGCGGAGAATCGGCGAAGTAGAGGCCGATGGTCGTCTGTTCGCGCTCGATCTTTCCGGTCGGATGAAAGTGGCACTGAAGAACCAGGTCACTGCCGGCGGGTAGCTTGACGGCCAGGTCGTAGGGCAACTTGCGTGGCGTGGCTCCGACGGCCCAACCGCCCAAGCTGCCGGTGAAGCGGAACCGCATCCCGTCGAAACCGGGTGACCCGTCTTGGCCATCGAGAGCACGGACGCTTTCAGACTCGCCAAGGAAGTAGAGGACGTGGTGAACGACCTCAGGCGCTGAGGGTCGCAGTTCGAGCGCCGTGACCCACTTATCGGCCGGCAGGTTGATCGGGACGACAAGGTTGCGGAAGACGTCGGGGCCATCGGCGTTGACCTCGAAGGCTTCGGCCATCGAGACAACCAAGTCGGGCTCACCCAATTGCCAACCCTCGGGAAACTCGGGCAAGGAGGGTGTTCGGGCTGGATCACCTTCAGGCATGTCCTGGTCAACCCACTGGGTGATCAGGTCGATTTCGGACTCGCTGAGACTGCGGTCGTCCATATACGGGCCGGTCTCGGAAGCAGGGTGCCAGGGAGGCATATATCCCGACCCAACGACCTCGGCAATCATCCGTCCACGTTTGGCGACGTCGCGATAGCTTGTCAAAACGAACGGCGCAGCTTCATCTGGCCGATGGCAGCTCGTGCAGTTGTTGTAAATGATCGGAGCAATGTGTTCGGCGAAGGTGACCACTCCCGATTGAGGAATCGAGACACCATCTGGCTCTTGCCCCTGGGCCCTTACGAATTGGCAGACGAGAAAGATCGCTAAGGTCAGTGAGACGGGGATCAAACGCAGGCTGGGACGCGGCACAGAATCGCTCCTCAAGCTATCAGCGGACAGTTCGGTGCAAACCAATATTCAAACAAAATGTGAAAGATGCCAATTGGACTCAGCAGGTCGATCCGTCGAACGTTTCGGTGATCGATAACTCGACCTGCCGCAAGAAAGTGCCCGGAAGAAAGGGCGATGAAGTGTGCTTTGGGTCGGGATCACTCGGAGCGTTCGGCGAGGAACTCTAGTTCGAAGTTCCGGTCGCCGAAGGTGATGGTGCACGTCCCTTCCAACTCGTCGCCGTCATCATTGAGGACGGCCTCGAACTTCTGAACTATTTCGCGGTCACGGACGGTCCGTGTGACCCGGAAGGTCAGGACGCCGTCAACGAAGAGGCCCTCCTCGATCTCGACCGGCTCGCCGCGTTGCATCCCTCCTTCGAGGGTTCCAGTCACGGTCTCGCCGTCGGCTTCGAAGGACATCTTGACCTCAGCGGTTTGACCATCAGGTCGCTCAAGGGTCCAGAGCCACTTGCCGGTCACGTCACCCGACTGGGCGATCCCAGCATGGGTGAGGGTTCCCAGCATTGCCACACACAGAGCGATCAGGGCAAGGCGAATCGGAAGGGTCATGGTTCGGAAGCTCCGAAGGAAGCGGGTCGAGAATGGAGACCGTCGTGACAATCGATGACCGACATTAGCGGAATGGTTCACGAGAGACAAGCGACAACCAGTCAGTCGTTGTTACGAGGAATTTGCCGAACGGTGCTCCAACCGGGACATCGTCGGACCAGAACAGCGTTGCCGGCTGATGCGACCACCGATGCCGGGGCGGCTGGCATGAATCATTGGTTCTGAGTGTCCCCAATCCACCTTCATGAAGCAACTACGTTTGGGGTCATGAGAGGCTGTTTGGTCGACGATCATGCGGGTCCAGGCTGGGTTGTGGCTCCGGACGTCGCGACGAGTCAGATCTTGAGATCGGGCCGAAGGGAGCGAGTGATGGATGGTCGGGTCTTGTTCGAGATCTTGGTTCGGGAACACGCCGACATGCTGACGGCGTATCTACGGAGCCTGATCCGAGACCCTGGCACGATCGATGATCTGTTTCAAGAAACGATGCTGACGGCCTGGCGACGGATCGGCGATTACGATCGTTCGCGCCCCTTTGGCCCCTGGCTCCGTGGAATCGCCGCCCGATTGGTGATGTCGCATCGGCGGAAGGTCGGCCGCGTCCAACTGACCGGTGAGGTCGAGTTGTTGGAATGTCTGGACACTCGCTTCGCCCAACTGGAACGCCAGGCGGGCGATACCTTTGACGAGAAGCTTAATGGACTGAGGCGCTGTCTGGACAGCTTAGCGCCACCGGACCGAGTTGTCATCCAAGGACGATACCGAGACGACATTCCCGTACGTGATCTAGCCCAAATTTTGAAAATCTCACACGAAGCGCTCAAGAAGCGGCTCCAGCGACTCCGGGCTCGACTCATCGACTGCATCCAACGGAAGCTGGCCCATGCGGAGGCCCCCTCATGAGCGACCCCCAAAATCGGATATCCCACGGAAATTCGGATTCTCCGGGACCTGATCGCCAAGAAATTCCGGATGATGGATTGGACGACGGCTGGCCCCTCGATGATGCCTTTGTCGAACGATTGAACAAACGGTCCGATGTGCCTGGCTATCAAGAGGTTAAGGATGCTTGCTCGTTGGCCGATCGCCTTTGGATCCACGGCCTGCTCTGCTATATCCTTACGCCTGACCAGACGGGGCGGGAGCGTCGAATTCGTCGTGTCATGGCGGCAATCTCGGAAGAAGGGGGCCGATCATTTCTGTCCGGCTGGAGGTTCCGGGGCGGCCTTGTGGCGATGGTTGCTGCCATTCTGATCACGCTCGGGCTTTGGGCCGGCCTACGCCCGGGGCCTGTCCCGGAACCGCCAACCCTCGTCGCTTCTGACGCATTGAACCGACTGGTAGATACTGCACATCGCGAGTCGGTCGATCGAGTCTATCGAGTCGAGATCCGTCTTCGAGACGAGGCCCGGTTGGTGTTCGCGATTCCGCTGCTCGTTCATGGACCGGACAGTGCAGTCTTGTCGATCCCGGCCTTGCAAGAACGACGCGTGACGCTTGGCCTAGTGGCCGGCGAGCGTTGGCTCGTTACAGCTCGGGGCGGAGTCCGGTACGAGCCAGACCCCCGTCTCTTGTCACGAGTCTTATCCAACCTCAACCTGGAGTTGCAAGAGCTAAACCTACACGAGCGGCTCAATGCACTCGCAAGGGACTACCAGTTGGATCCGCCGCGAGAGGACATCGACGCTGAAGGACGCCCAATCTTGATCGTCTCAGGTCGTCGATGGCTTGATGCGGACCCCGGCCCAACTCGGTTCCGCCTTGTGGCCGACTTGTCGACTGACGCGGTCCGAAGTTTGGAGATCGCCTTACCGGTCCTCGGTCCAATCGGGCCTCGGGGCGGACCAACCATCCGTTTTTTGTTACAGCGAGAATTGCCTCACCAAGACGCACGTTTCACCTGGCAGTCATACTCTCAAGGAACGGTCGATCCGTGGTGGTTGGACGATGGCGGGGTGGTGCGCTAAAACCTGTGCAGGACATGTTCGTCCTCCCCCGTCGGGATTCGTCGAAATGCGACGGCAGTCCCGGACCTCACCCCATCGATGATTAAGGACCCCTCGCGATGCGTCTACTGCTCGCCAGCTTCGCCTTTGCTTTGATGATCCCGACCACTGATGCCGCCGAGATGCTTAAGGTGAAGACCGACGCCTCGACGATCACCTTTGTTGGTAGCAAGCCCTCCGGTGAGAAGCACGACGGCGGCTTCAAAACGTTCACCTCCGTGCTGAGCTTCGAACCTCATGCTCCCGAGTCGAGCCGGTTGGAGATGGACATCCAAACCAGCTCGATGTTCTCAGATAACGGCCGGTTGACTGGTCACCTCAAGGGCACCGACTTTTTTAACGTCCGCCGCTATCCCAAAGCGACCTTCAAGTCGACCGAGATCGTCAAGGCCGGCGAAGACGTTGACGCCACTCATATCATTCGCGGAGAGATGAGCATTTGCGGTCAGTCGCAAGAGGTCGAGATCCCGGTCACCGTCGAGATTAGCGATTCGACCGTGAAGATCACGGGAGTTTATACAATGGATCGGTTCGACTTCGGGATCGCCTACGGTAAGGGTGTCATCAATGCAGAGGTTCCGGTCACCTTCGCATTCACCTACGCCCGCTGATCCCCGAAATCAGATCACTGGACGATATCGAATCACTCGAATCTCCATCAATCCTCGCCGAGCACAGCGCGTCGGCTCGGCAGGGTTGATGGAACTTTTACTACGGCTATGTCTTCCAAGTAAACTTTTTGAGTTGCTTCTCGCTTCCAAACGTTGCGAGACAAACTCTGGCACCTTGGAGATCCGCGTCGATGAACGAGTTGGATGCGACGGCTGGGGCCGACCCAGTGTCGACGATTCCTTGGGACTTGATCTTGCCCTATATCGTGAGCTTCTTTAGCTCATTCGTTTTAGGCTGGCTCGTTCTGACGGTCGACCGGAGCAGTTGCCGGAGTCTACGCGCCGGGGCTGTTGGGCTCGGCTGTGCCATGCTCTTCTCCTACCCATTGTACGGCTGGACATCCTGGGAGGTGGGTGAGCATTGGACTTGGATCTACTACCTGATCGCTTCGGCGATGATTATCGGACCGGCTTGCTTGTACGACTCGGTTCCAAACACCGAATGGATTGGACTCCGACTCCTACTCGCCGCTGCGACGGCCTGGTTTCTAACCCCAGATTGGCTTCCTCCGATCGAAGATCCGGCGGATCAAACCTTGCTCGTCGACTCGTCGCGTTCTTTCCTCCTCTTATTGGCGCTGACCTTCATCGTGATGGTGCTGCTCGATATTTGGGCGGCGCTTCGGCCGGGATTTGCGTTGCCAACCTTCCTGATGTTTTGCTTGGTCTCAGAAGGTGTCATCCTGGCCACCGGTGGCAATAATAAACTAGGCGAGTTTGCTTTCTTGGCCGCTGCGGCAATGCCAGGAATCATTTCATTGGCGGCGATCGAGGCAGGACGATCGACTTTCCGAGGCGCGGTGCCAATCGTTTCAGTTCTACTGGTCGGGCTCGCATATTGCGGCTACGTCAACGCTTACCCAACGACAGCCGAGGGAGAGACACCACCCCTCTGGTCATACTCTTTGGACTTCGTGCCGGTGTGGAGCTATTTGGTCATTACGCTTGCTCCGTTGACTCTGTTTCTCACCCTGGTATTTCCGGTCAGATTTAAGACAAAATTTCCAGGAGTATGTTTCGCTTTGTTGTTATTGGCAATCCCGTTAACGATTGCCGTGCTTCCTGCTGCTTGGCAAATCCCAGAACTGTTGGCCGAACTTCAAGGTGATGCGTTGCCTTGAGTTGAGCTTGATCAGGCATATCCAGGTTGGTAGTTGGACTCAGCCCGAGGCTCATGCTCGGGCCTTTGTTGGAAGTTGGATCGAATTCGCGACCAGGTTTGGCCTGTGATCCGCTCCACAACACGGATCCCAGACAGGGCGGTGGCGAGAGTTCCCTGGCCGGGGAAGACGGAATCGCCGACAACCCAAAGCCCTTTGCCGAGAACGTCATTTCCTACTGCCAAGAAATTGCTGTTGCCAAACCGCACGGGGGGCCCACCAACTGCGCCTTCGGTTCGTCTCGTGTAGCGGAGAAAGCTCCGGGGCGTACCAAATTCCGCATGTCGAATCATTAAAGGTGCATCGGGAAGTGCCTGGCCAAGTGCCTGGAGTAAACGCTCAGCGTAAGATTGTTTTTTGATCCTATACACCTCGCGATCGAGCCCGAACCACTCCGAAGGCCGGACGTGGGTCGAGATGGTCGCGACCCGAACATCAGACGGCCCGTAGCCGGGATCGTCGACTGTCGAGAGCGAGATCAAGGCGTTGTTCCCGTCATGAATCTGATCCCCGTAGCTCTGCAATACTTGATGAAAAAGCGGCCCGTAATCGGGAATCGCATCGCGATCAATAACCAGATAGGCGGTGAAGGCGCTCCAGGCAGCACGGCTTTGTCGCTCACGTGCAGCAAGTCGTCGATCACGGTCCCAGGCTTTGTCTAACAACGCCAAGGCGCGATCGAGGGGTAAGTTGAAAGCAACCTGGCTTGCCTCGATCCGGTGGCTCTTTCGGCGGGTGACGATACGGAAGCCGCCCTGATCAAGCGGCTCGACACGATCGACGAGGCTGGCTGTCCGGAGATCGCCGCCCCAGCGACACAACCCTTCGCCGAACGCCTCGGCTAGAGCACGCATTCCCCCTCGGGGACGTCGCATCCCAATCCGATATGCCTCCAAGCATGCCGAGGCGTTGGCCATCGGCACCTGCTCGGGACCAGCCTGAGCGGTGTCTTGCAATAGCATCGCGATCAACGTACGAAATGGTTCGACCTGTTTCAAACCAAGGATCGTGAGAACGTGATCGACCGTCAGCAACCAGGTCGAGGCGGCCAAGGTTCCATCGACCCCAAGAATCCTCAGGTCGTGGATCAGGTCCCCGATCTCGCGTGCGGATAGTCGGGGAATCCGACCAGCAGCCTGAAAGAGTCGTGACCCGATCGCTTGCTGGAGTCTCCAGAATCGACGTTGGGCATCCGGTTTCTCGGGAATCGCGAAGCTGCAATGCGCTTCGAAGATCTGCGGATCGGGAACAATGTCGATCCGTCGGTCAGGCATATGCACTCGGTAGCTGGGCGTCGCTTCGGAATCGAAGTTCGAACCTACTAGCGCCAGAAGCTCGCCCAAAGGCTCGCCAGGCTCGACGCCCATCAAAGCGGTGGCCCCGACGTCGAAGCAATAGGGTCCGCGAGGGTAGTGTCCAGCACACCCACCGAGCTTCGTGTGAGCCTCCAGAAGAACCGTCCGCAGTCCACATCGCTGAGCTAAGGCTGCAGTTGCGAGGCCGCCGAGACCACCTCCGATGACCGCCAGATCATACCTCTGGACTGGAGCGCTGGATTGACTCACCATGAAGGGACGTTCTCCCCAAGAGGCAGATCTCGAACTGGACCCAGGAAGCATCACCAGGTCGGGACGGAACATCGGCCGATCGGCCTCGATTGCAAATCGCCTGATCTTCAGTAGACGTCGATCCAGCAGGCGTCAAGGTACCCCGAAGCAACACGACTCGACTCTGTTGAACCGAACCATTACACCGAAATTGATCGGACTCGAACCGAACGAAACGCGTCACGACGCTAAAGAGGATCGTTATGGCCATGACACTCATCCATGTAATCTTCGGAATGCTCACAGTCGTCCAAGGGATCCGCGCGGCCGAGCCGATCACTCCCTCGCAACTCCTTGAGGCATTTGGCCAATCGCCGAGCAGCGAATCGGCCCGAGAGTTAGCCGATCGAATTCGTTCGGCCTACCCAGAGGGAACCGATCTGACCCTCGGTCGGCACGACGTCCTGATCGAGCGTAACTTGGTCGCATTCGTGCTCAAGATTGATGGCCTGCCCGACTCCACACCACGTGTTGTTGGGATGATCAACCACAACCGAGGGGTCGCCATGAAGCCCATTGGCCAGACTGGGCTCTGGGCATGGGTCGAGGAAATCGAGACCGACACTAAGTTTGCCTATACGTACGAAATTGCGCACCGAACGATCGCGCGAAAGACGGTGGAGATGCCTGACTGGTCCTATCCGCCCGAATCCAAGACCCAAGTCGAACGCGAGTACGGTCGTTATGAACCTCTGGCGTTCCGCAGCGAGATCTTCGGTAACGACCGGACCGGCTGGTACTACATCCCAGCCGTCTACGATCCTGAGAGTAACGATCCGGCTGCCCTCATGGTCTTTCAGGATGGAGACGCCTACAAAGGCGAGCATGTCGGTACGGTTGTCGATAACTTGATCACCGAGGGGGCGATGCCGCTGACAGTTCTTGTGCTCCTCAATCCAGGCGTCAACGACGATGGCTCACGGAATCGGGGCGTGGAGTACGACACGCTAAGCGACCGCTATGCCCGCTTTCTTGAGCAGGAGGTTTTGCCACGCGCCGCGGCTCGCTTTCGACTCCGCGACGACCCCTCAGCAAGAGGGATCTGTGGTGCCAGTTCGGGCGGCATTTGTGCCTTCACCGTCGCGTGGGAGCGACCCGATCTTTTCGGACGGGTCGTCTCGCATATCGGCAGCTTCGTCAACATCCGAGGAGGACACGTCTACCCCGAGTTGGTCCGTCAAACCGACCGAAAGCCGATCCGAATCGTGATGAGCGATGGCACCAACGACCTGATCAATCGCTTCGGTGATTGGTGGGAGGCCAACAACGCGATGTATCGCGCTTTGCAAGAGGAAGGCTACCGGGTCGACTTCCTTCGCGACCACGGCTTTCATGCGTACTGGAGTGCTGGAGTTCGACTGCCTGAGACGCTCCGCTTGGCCTGGAAAGATTACGAAGCCGAATGACTGGCAACGAATCTCCTATCATCATCCCGACTGAGTGAATAAGCACCCTTCTAATTGAAGTAGAAATTGTCAAGATCAATGGAATGCGAGCGACTACTCAGCGCGACGAACTTGTCTCGGGAAGGATCCGAACACGTCGGCCTTCAATCCGGAGTCGTCGTTGGGCATAAAGCCGAATCGCTTCAGGCAACGCCTCCGATTCGGCCAGGAAGACGCGGTGGGCAAGGGTCGGCGCATCATCGTTGTCCAGCACCTCGACAGCGCGTTGGATGATGATCGGACCATTGTCATACGCTGCATCGACAAAGTGAACCGTGCAGCCGGTTAGCTTCACGCCTCGCATCAGCACAGCCTCATGCACTCGCATGCCATACGCTCCCTGGCCGGCAAAGGCTGGGATCAGCGAAGGATGAACGTTGATGATCCGTCCCCGGTAATCCTCAGGGACTGGCACGAGGGCCAGAAAACCGGCGAGTACAACCAGATCGGCATCGGCATCGCGAATCGGATCGAAGAGCGCTTCTTCCGAAGGTCGCGCGCAGCGCATTTGATCGCGACAAAGAACATGAATCGGTAACCTTGCCTGTTCGGCACGCGGGATGGCACCGATCCCCGCCCGACTAGCTACAACCAGCACGATTTGTGCGTCTAGATCCCCCTGTTCGATCCGATCAACCAGGTTTTGGAGCGTGGAACCTTGACCCGAGACGCAAACAGCTAGGCGCAACGGTCGAGGAGACTCCGCGGCGTTGGTCGACATCGTCAACGCGTGCTCCTGGTGACTCGGTGGGAGGGGCGAGGTTTCCCATCGGCACATTGCTAAACTAACAAAGGCATACGGTTTTTAGAATTGCTCAGGCCAAGTGGGCCTGGAACCGCGGATCGGTCAGGACACGTTTGACGACAACGCGAAGACGTCCCTCGGCTTGTCCCGCGACGGCCAAGATCTCCTGAATGTTGACAGGCTCTAGGGCGTCAGGCAGGCACATGTCGGTGACGATCGAAAAGCCAAGCACCTTCAACCCCGCGTGGACTGCCACGATAACTTCAGGGACAGTCGACATGCCAACCACGTCGGCCCCGATGGTCCGGAGGAAGCGATATTCGGCACGGGTCTCCAGATTAGGACCGAGCACACCCACGTAGACACCACGATGCGCAACGATCGACTCGGCACGTGCCGCATCCAACGCCAACTTCTGCAGAGCTTGATCATAGGGCTCGATCATATCGGGGAACCGGGGCCCGAGCCGATCATCATTGGGACCGACCAAGGGATTGACCCCCATCAAATTGATGTGGTCGTCCAGGATTACAAGGTCTCCCTTGGCATAGAACGGGTTCATTCCCCCGCAAGCATTGGAGACGATCAACACGCGACAACCCAGTTCCTTGAGGACGCGGATCGGGAAGGTAACCTGAGCGGCAGTGTACCCTTCGTAAAGATGGAAGCGGCCGTCCATGGCGACGATCGGGCGATCGGCTAATCGACCGCAGATCAACTGACCCCGGTGTCCTTCGACGGTTGAAACGGGGAAGTGAGGAACCTCGGGATACGCCAAGCTGGCTTCGGCCTGAATATCCTTAGCAAGCGCACCCAGTCCAGTACCCAGAATGATTCCGACGTCGGCCCGACCCGACCATTGGCGTCGGAGAGCCGCGACTGATTCCTGAACCTGATTGCCGTCATGGGCTTGCAAAGGCAGCCCTCCTCTAGTCGATGATGGGGAGGAGGCGGGGGCCGGACCGAATCCGATGATTAGCTGTAGCGAAGGACGAGCCGACGGAAACGGGGATCTTGGTGGAGCGGTTTGAGGTCGGGATCTCGTTGAAGGTAGTTGAGGTGACGGTATCCTCGCTCCAACGCCTCGCCGAGACTCTGGAACGCCTGATCGATCCGACCTAACATCGCATAATCACAGGCGAGGTTGTACCAGCCGATCGGCCAATCGGGCCGCAGCCTGACGATCCGCCGATCACAAGTCAAAGCATGGTGATAACGGCGGCGTGCAGCCAGGTTGTGGGCATGAGCCGTTAAGACGTCGAGATAGTAAGGGTTGCGTTCCAGGACACCGGCGAGAAACTCGAGTTCGAAATCACGTTGATTGAGCGCAACGTGAAGAGAGGCGGGCGTCGGTCGAGCCAAGACGTCCTGGCGTGGCGGGTCGGTGTGTCGATTGTGGGCCGAGGCCATCGTCGAATCACTCCCTGGAACGGCTTCGCAGCACGATGCGCGACCGAAACAAACGAGATGGAGCTAAGCACAACGACTCGATCCGAACCTGCAAATCACTTCAATCAGACGAGCTGTCTGATCAAAGAACCCCACTGCGATACGCTTCAGATCTAACGTGTCGAATGGGATTGGAAGGTAAGGGTTACGGACCTGGAACACGGCGATGCCCAGCAGGCGGGGTTCGCAGGGCTGGCAAGCCGATCGGGAACGACGCGGATCCTCGAAAACCCATCATCACCATGGGTCGCGTTGACCACGCCATCGAGAGGATGGGTATCAAGATTATTCCGCGAGAGTCCGACTCAGGGCAACTGCGTTTTTTGATTCACCCTTAGACTGTGAAGGCAGGAAACGCGCTGCGGCAACCTAGAGCAACAGAGGTAGGCCTCTGCTAAGCGTACGGTGATCAGTCGCCCTCCTCGTCTTCCTCCTCGTCGTCAAGGTCATCATCGAAGTCGTCGTCGAGTTCGTCATCGAAGTCGTCGTCGAGTTCGTCATCAATCACTTCGATATCGTCGTCTTCATAGTCGTCGTCGCCGAAGTCATCATCGTCGTCATCGAAGTCATCGTCGAGATCTTCATCGAGATCCTCCTCTTCGTCTTCGGCCACGAGGTCGTCGTCGAGCAGGTCATCGTCCTCGGGATGACGGACCTCTAGTCCCCGAAGAATGAGAAAGGAGATGGGACGATGTTGGATGGTGGCCCCGCGCGGCCTGAGCAACGCTTCGGACGACAGGCGGGGATGGGCGGGGTTGTTCCACATGAGCGTGGTCCTCGGTCCAAGGGCTGAAAAACCGATTCGTTGAAGAGATAGCCAATCGCAACGACAGCCGCCGCGATCGAACTGGAGAAGGGCGAGGCGAATCACTCGATGCCTCGTCGGTCGACAAGACCAGTCCTATGCGGCGAGGTCCGACCTCGAAGACCCGGGACGATCTGTTCCGTTTGACTCGCAAAGAATCCAAGAGGGCGCAAGAGGGGAGACTCGACACGAGCCGCGTCTGATCCTAGGATCATTCCGCGACGCATCGACGCAGGCGTGGTCTCGTAAAACAATGGGAAAGATCTAAAGGGGTAGTCCGCGCCACCATCGGTGTCAAGACAGCCTCGGTCCCAAGGATAGATCCTTCTGAATGTATCCTCATCCTACCCGATCCGGAACGATCCAGGGATCGCCACGACGCTCCGATTCTTCCAACTCGCCATCGAGATTGACCGATCCGCGAAGACCGGAGGGAATGGGATCCTGCACAGCTCGGCTTGACCGCGTCAGCCGCGAACTTTAATAATTACCGCGTTGTCTATCATAATGGTGGGTGTGGCCTAGCGGCTAAGGCGCCTGATTGTGGTTCAGGAGATCGCGGGTTCGAATCCCGTCATCCACCCTCCTTTACACTCACAAGCGTTCTCAAGTCGACGCTGACTCGAGTTCAATCCCGTTCCTTTGCAACTGATCCGTCGGGGTCCTGGAACGACGTGGTTTTTAGATCATCATGGAGTTTTCTGTGGACTCGACACCATTATGATCGGGTTCGTTCAAACTCCAAGGGTCTGCGAGCACTCATCGACAATCGGTGCTTGAGTTGTTAGTAGATCGATGCGAGGATGTGGACTCAAGGGCTCCCAGATCGCCTCGTCGTTCGATCTTTAATCTCCGTGCTCTCAATGGGCTCTTCTCATGTTCACCTATTTCCCATGTACCCACTGCAAACGCACCCTTCGCGCCTCTCAGGAAGATAGCGGCGGCATGATTCGCTGCTGGTCATGCCATGAGATGACACGGATTCCTCGAATGAAGAGCACAAGCGAGCCGACGACAGCGCTCGACCTGGAAGGCCCCGGTACCGAACTGATCGCCGGACTGATCCTCATGACGCTGGTCTGGACGATCGCTCTTTGCCTACCAGTCTGGGGTTGGGGCCTGGCCGGGGTTCTGGCGGCCGTCGGGACCTGGCTTTACATCGGAGTGCTCCGTGGTGAAATGCCTCCACCGATCCTAGACGGATCCGATAGCGATGCGGACCACGTCCAACGAGCTCGAACCGTCAATCGCGAATGGAGCATCCGCGTGTTGGCCACCGGATTGGCTACAGTGGGCTGGCTGCTTCCGATCCTGCTCCGTGGCCTGACCCCCACGAGTTCGGAGTCGGCGATTCCTTGGGAGGGGGTAATCTTTGGACTCATCGGTTTAGTAGCCTGGATCGGCACTCCACTGGCCCTGTTTCTCCTGGTTGCGCGTCGGGGCAACCAGATGCTTGGGCTTCGTCGGGCCTGGATCATCATTGCTCGATCCCCTTTTCGGGCGATCTGGGCAATAGTTCGCATCCCGCTCCTGTTGATTTGCCTCGAGACCTTGGTCGTTGGGGTGCTCTGGGCGACTTCATGGCTCCCGGCCATTGTTTGGAATCGGCTTCCGGAACCGGATGGAGTCGCGATCCGATTCAATCTCGTCACCTACGACGAGCACTCCGTGCCGCTGCGCGATATTGTCCCGATCTCACACGATTGGGCTCTTTGGTGCTACGGCCAGGGAATCGGCCGCGGTTATCCGGTTAGTCTTTCCGTGCCAGCCAGCTTGCCTGATCCGGATAGGCCGAGGATCAACCTGGCTTCCTTCTCGAGCCGGATCAACCCGACCATGGATCGGGTGTATCGTGCGCTGTTGACTGCCTCGATCAGCTTCGTCCTTATCCTGGGGATGGCAGGACAAGCACGAGTCCTTTCCCAACTGGCCCTTCTCGCGCCTAACCCGATGGATCGTCCGTTTGTATTAATTCCCTTGGGCGAGAATGGTACGGCCACGGGAACCGATCCATCCTCAAATCAGGCCGAACGAGCCGACCCCGTGGCGATAAAGAGTTGAGACGAGGGACAGGTGTTCCGGCCTTTCCAGGCTTAATCGGATCAGTTGATCGCGCGAAAGATCTCGTCGAGTGTCGTCGAGCCGTCGAGGACCCGGTCCAAGGCGACGCGACGGAGCGGAATCATTCCCTCGTCGATCGCCACCTGCCGAAGCACATCCTTGGTCGTCTGGGCCAGGACTAGTTCGCGAATTGTGTCGGTGATCTCGAAGATCTCAAAGATCCCGACCCGACCGAGGTAGCCGGTTTCAAAGCAGGCCTCACACCCGCGACCGCGATAAAGGGTGATTTCCGAGAGGCTCGAGTCAAGGCTTTGGAGACCCAGCGTTTTGAGCCCCTGAATGTCGGTTTCACTGAGAGGCTGGGTGACACTGCAGTAAGGACAGATCCGCCGGACTAGTCGCTGGGAAACAACGCCAATCAGGCCAGAGGCAAGGGTGTAGCCGGGGATTCCGAAATTATAGAGGGCCGAGACCGTGCTGGCCGCATCGCCCGCGTGAATCGTGCTGAAGACCAGTACGCCCGTCAGTGCCGCGCGGATGCCGATCTGAGCGGTCTCATCGTCGCGGATTTCGCCGATCATCAAGACGTTGGGGTCTTGTCGGAGGATCGCTCGCAGTCCCGATCCAAAAGTCAATCCGGCACGTGGATCGATCTGGACTTGATTGCTGCCCGGCAGGCGATACTCGATCGGGTCTTCGATCGTCATTAGGTTCCGACCGGGTACGTTGACCTTGCTCAAACAACTGTAGAGTGTGGTGGTCTTGCCTGAACCGACTGGTCCGGCCACAAGCACAGCACCATAGGGCTTGGACACGAGCGCATCGAGCTGGAGCTGTTGGGCCTCCGTAAGGCCAAGTCGCGCAAAGTCACGAGAGACCGAGAGGGTCTCGTTAATCCGGAGCACCACCTTCTCGCCGTAGACCGTCGGTAACGACGCGAGGCGGAGCGTACGGTCCTCATCGGCGTGGCGGACCTGAATCTGTCCATCCTGCGGCAACCTGCGTTCGACAATGTTCAGGTTTCCCGCCACTTTGATTCGACTGGTCAAGGCATGTCCAGACTCGCGTTCGAGTCGCAAGACGTCGTGCAAGTAACCGTCGATCCGAAATCGGACGCGATAGAATTCGGACTGGGGATCAATGTGGATATCGGTCGTCCGGGTATCGAATGCCCGCTCCACCATCTCTTGGAACAGGTCGGAGAATGTGGCCGACTTGCTGATCTGATTCAGTTCGAGCCGGATGTCACGTTCACGCTGTTCGTGGTTGGGCAGGATTGATGAGGGGGGCTCGACCAGCGGTATGGTTCCGCCACCGTTAGTGATCGGCTGCTGGATCAGCCACTCCAATTGTTCTCGAGCCAAGTCCTCCAGTCGTTCACGGGAAATGATCCCGATCTCAAGGATCGCTTGGCGGAGCCCGGTGTTGTGGTCCTTCATGTAGTGTTGGACCGAGGAGAGCTGCCCTTCAGTGAGTAATTGATGAGCCACAAGATATTGGCTGAGTCGATCCTCTTTCGTCAAACGGCCTGGGTATACCGGCAATTCTGCGGTGTCATCGGCATCACTGCCTTGCGGTGGCTCAGACTCATCGGATGAAGTAGTCTCTTGTGCGTCCGACGCGCTCTCGACGAGCCTCAAGAGGTGATCAAAGGCCAAAGCTTGAAGACGATCGGTAGCGATATCCCCGCGTTGGAAAATCGCTTGAACAAGCGGGCACCCGTGCTGCTCGCTGTGGGCAAGAGCTGCTTGGAGTTGGTCCTCTCGGAGCAGCCCCAAACGGACAAGGCTCGTCTCAGGAGCGACGGTGGGAGTAGGCGTGGCGTTTGAATCGGGCATGACAGCCATTTCCCGGAGAGGCCCGAAATTGGGCGTTGGTGGAAATGAGTTGTGCGAGAAGTGGATCTTTGGTGACGCCCTTAAGGTAAGCGACCAACGATCTCGTCTCGACCGAAAACCGGGATCTAGCCAGGTTTTTCGCACGTCCGCAGGTCTCACCGAACGATGTGGACGCCCAGATCGGCAAGCTTGAGATCAACGAGTCAAGCCCGCACCCCTTGATGGGCCCGAACCACTCCTCGAAATCGAGGGCATGCTCGGGACACAGGCTGTTGGTCGACACGAAATCGGTCGACGCTCGTAAAACCCCTGAGAAGTCGGCTACAAGATGGTCGCTCGATGCACCATAATGGCCGAATCGAAACCGGCAACCCAGTCTCGGGTAAGTCGCAATGGAGCAGACGAACCTCAACATCCCCGGAATCGGGACGTTGTTGCGTTGTCGCAACAGACTGGGGCGATGAGACCGGACAAGGTCCGTCGCGTGACCTGAGTTGGGGAAACGACATGTCGGCAACAACGCGCGTGTTGGTAGTCGATGACGATCATGAGTTGACCCGCAGTCTCCAAGGCCAGCTCCGCCATCTCGGCTACGATGTTGCTGCCGTGGTGCATGACGGGCTGGAGGCTGTTGAAGCCTGTCGACTCCATGAGCCCGATCTCGTGCTCATGGACATTGAGCTGCCAGGTCTGGACGGACTCTCAGCCTCCCAAGACATCGTACATAACCTAAAGATTCCGGTCATCATTCTCACCGCTTATGGCAAGGACGCGATGATCGAACAGGCCGTCCAGATTGGCGTGGCGAATTACATCATCAAACCGATTACCAGCGAATCGCTTCACGCGATCATCTCAGTCACCTTAGAACGCGAACGTCAGCTTCAAGAACGTGAACGCCAGCTTCAAGATTCGTTGCGATTGCTTGAAGACCGCAAGAAGATCGAACGCGCTAAAGGAATCCTCACCAAGTACAATCATATCAGCGAAGATGAGGCGTACCGTCAAATTCAACAAGCTAGCCAACGCCGGAAGGTCAAGATGGCGATCTTGGCCGAGTCAATCATCGAAGCGCATGCCCTGTTGGCGAGCTTCGAGGCCGATCCGGCCGATCAGACGTGAGCGATTCGCCAAACCTCGGCCCATACCAAGCTCCATTGAAGGGCTCGATGCATATCGTCTTGGTTCATCCGGAGATCGCTGCCAATACCGGTGCGATCGGACGGACTTGCGTCGCGCTTGGAGCCGCGCTCTGGCTCGTTCGCCCGCTTGGATTTCGGATCGGCGATCGGTCACGTCGACGCGCCGGTCTTGATTACTGGGACCATCTCGAGTGGACCGTCGTCAACGACTTCGACACAATCACGAAACACATCGACCCGGCACGATTTTGGTTCTTTTCAACAAAGGGACAAACCTGTTACACCCAGGCTCTGTTCCGACCTGGAGACGCTCTCGTCTTTGGCTCTGAAACTCGTGGCTTGCCGAGATCGCTTTTGGAACAGGACTTCCAACGCACCCTCCGAATCCCAATGCGATCTGAGGCTCGGAGCCTCAACCTCTCATGTGCCGTGGCGATCGCAAGCTACGAGGCATTTCGCCAATTCCCATAACCTACATGGTAAACAGATACTACGAAAACCCAAACTTAATCGTCGATAACATCTATTCTTTGGTGATAAAAATAGTCTGAGGGAAATAACGTGAAACGCCAATCGGAGCAATGGCACCGATTGGCGTTTCTGTCGATCGTGAAAGATAACCCGCGAGCTTAAATCTCACTTAGAGTGTCGAACAGCTCAAGAACGGAGAAAAACATCGCGAGAATCGATCGATCTAAATCTAAAAGGAGGTTCAAATCAAAGGCCACTCAGATCAGCGGCCAAAATACGGAGGCCTTTGGTCAAGGCTAGACGCTCAACGCTTTCGGCCGAGGCACCCATCTTCATCGTGCTCCGTGGTTCCAGGCCCAATGCGACGAGTACGGCCGGATCTTCGTTGCGGACCTCATCGGTGGTACCCGTCAACGCCAGGCTGTCCAGCATCAGCGGCGAGGCATTAGCCACTGTCAAGACGTATCGCATCTTGCCCTTAACCTTGCGACCCTTGGAGAGCTTCGCGCGAACCAATCGTGAGAGAAGCCCTTCAGCCATGGAGTCGGCCAGATCCGGCATCTCCCGGAGTTCACCGGTCGACTCATCGATCATGGGCAGGGTGAACCGACCCATTGGCTTCCAGGCCTCGGCTCGCTCGTCGGAAACATAGACCCGAACTTCAGCCTGAGACTCATCATCAACGCCGGTGAGTTCGACCTCACAAGCGATTGCTGGACGATCTGGGCGTGACGGGGCGAGGTTCGGCTCAGCACGAAGACCGAGGAAGGTGGCCCGCTCAGCCAAGCCGCGTAACGCCTGAACTGATTCGTTGTAGGACGACTCACGAGCCCGAATATCTAGGTAGAGCACCCCCGAATCGCTCAAAGGATCTGGTTTGGCTCCAAGAGGGGCCGACTGAAGATCCCGGACGAACTCGCGAGCCATGGTCAGTTGCTGCGGCGATGCCCAACGAGAGGATAACTGAGCGATCGTCTCCCAATCGAGCTTGGCCGCCAGGTGCCAGAGGACAAGCTGAGAGACGGTCTGCGACGCTTTCTTGGAGGCGAGCATTTTCAGAGCCGAGCGGACGTCTTGGTTTTCGGCCATTCGATCGATCGTGCTTAGTCGAAGCACTTCGCCCTTGACAGCAGTGCGCGGAGCGCCCGATCGCGACGGGGTATTGAGACTGACCAGTCGGGTTCGCAAAGCACGGGTCTGACCGGGTTCAACAGTTGCCATTGGCGAACTGGATGGTGGGATTGAACGAAAACCGCCACCGCCACCGAAGCCACCACCGCCGCACCCACCGCCACCGCCCACGAGGCCACCGCCACCCAACCAACCGCCACAC
>CAZSSM010000010.1:0-124181 GCA_964609385.1 uncultured Planctomycetia bacterium | reverse complement strand
ATTCCTTGTCGACCTCCTTGGAGGAGAGGCCGTTGCTCTTCTCTGCGGAGCCCGCTCCGGCACCAGCCATGCTCGGCGCCTCGTCCGGCGTCTCTTTCAGGAACTGACTGGCGTGCTTCTCGCAGAAGTGATGCGGGATCACCTTCCCCTTAACGATATCGGTGATGTGTATGGTCGCTTGCTCCATGCAACCTGGATGCTCGCAACGCATGGGGAAGCCTCCGAATCGGTGTGTGATGAACGTGTGCCAGACACCCAGACTATCGGATGGGTGGATCGACGAGGTCCAGGCCGATCTCGCCCACAACATCACCTGCCTCGTGCCAACGCAAGTTCCCGCCGACACTTGCGGAGTTCGCGAGCATTCTAGTCCGCCGTTCGGGACCGTCAAGCAATCCGGGTGACGCACAGATCCGGGGGGCATCCCGGTGGACTTGAGCCGATCGCCGACCCGCTGGTACGGTCGAGCGAACCTGGGATCCGCCTCGGGGTGTCGCCTCAGGCTGCCGTACCGTCGCTGTGCGCTTCGGCTTTCCGATCCGACCCCGATCTCCCCGAGTCCCCACCATGGCCACGCCCCCCCACCGACCCGCCTTCGACTCCTTTCTCGACCGTGCCCGAGTCACTTCGGCCCGTTGCTTGCCGGTCTTCCGCTGTTTGACCAGCGACGAGCTGACCCCGGTCCTGGCCTTCGCGCGGGTCGTCCGGTCCGACCCGGCGTTTCTCTTTGAGAGCGTCGTCGGCGGCGAGATTGTCGGTCGGTTCAGTTTCTTAGGGGCCGAGCCGTTCCTCCGCTTCGAGGCGCGGGGCGATCGGGTGACGGTCCGCGATGGGAATGGCCAGCAAATCGAAGACCGCTCATGTGAAGATCCCCTGGCCGAACTGCAAAGGTGGGTCGACCGCTATCGGGCCGAGACCCTGCCCGGACTGCCGCGGTTCCTCGGTGGCGCCGTCGGCTATGCCGCTTATGACTCGGTCCGCTACACCGAGCACCTGCCGGGGACACCGGAGGACGATCGCGGCCTGCCCGACCTCGTCTTCGACTTCTACGACCGCATGGTCCTCTTCGACCACATTCGGAAGACGGTCACCGTCGTGGCCATGGCCCATCTGGACGAGCCGCCTCGCGACGACGAGGCGATCGATCGGGCCTACCGGGACGCCTGCGGTCGGATCGATGAGTTGGTGACGCGTTTAGGGGACCGCTCGGCCGACCTGCCGATCCGCGACGTCGACCCGAAGGCGATCGGGTCGGTCGAGACGCGATCCAACTTCTCGAGGGCCGACTTCGAAGGCGTCGTCGAGCGTTGCAAGGAGTACATCCGGGCCGGCGATATCTTTCAGGTCGTACCCAGCCAGCGGTTCGAGGTCGAGACCACCGCGCGACCCTTCGACATCTATCGTGCGTTGCGGATCGTCAACCCGAGCCCGTTCCTCTTCTACCTGCCCTACGGCGACTACCACTTGATCGGCAGCTCACCGGAGATCCTCGTCCGGGTCGAGGACGGCGAAGTGACCATCCGCCCGCTCGCCGGCACGCGTAAACGGGGGGCCAACGAGGTCGAGGACCTGGCCCTGGCCGAGGACTTGCTGGCCGACCCCAAGGAACGCGCTGAGCACATCATGCTGGTCGACCTGGCCCGCAACGACGTCGGGACTGTTAGCCGGCCCAGCACGGTCGTGATCTCCGAGATCATGACGGTCGAACGATACAGCCACGTGATGCATATCTCCTCGAACATCCACGGCACGATGCTTCCGGGCAAGACAGCCTTGGATGCCCTCCGCGCCGGCCTACCCGCTGGCACCGTCTCGGGGGCGCCGAAGATCCGCGCGATGGAGATTATCGACGAAGTCGAGCCGACCAAGCGTGGGCCGTACGGGGGCGCCGTCGGCTACATCGACTTCACCGGCAATATGGACACCTGCTTGGCGCTTCGGACCATCGTCGTCAAAGGCTCGACCGCTTACCTCCAGGCCGGCTGCGGCGTCGTCTACGACAGCGTCCCGGCCAGCGAGTACGAGGAGACCGTCAACAAGGCCCGCGGCCTCCTGGCCGCCATTGACGTCGCCCAGAACCAGATCGGTGCCGGTGAGACAAGCCTTCCTTTGTAATAACATGCTTTATTGAACGATGTTTTCTCTTGGAGAGTCCCGGGCATTCGCGGTTCAAAGCCCATAGGAAGATCGGATGAACCTCGGTCAATTAGAGGTGTGCCAGCGTGATGTTGTTCGGTTCAGAGGTTCTTGCCCCGACTTTCCGGCCATTTGAGCCACTCGATGCAGGGTCGCCGTCGGCATAACCCGAACCCTCTCGTCGGATCAGCGCATACATCTTCGGAACGGCCGATCGTGTTCGAATCGGTCGATGTGTCGATCCGTGGATGTTGGATTGTCAAAGAGCGCGCGTTCATCGTCGACGACGGGCCACGATCTGGGACCCGCTCCGGCGCCCGGTTTCGCCGCGGTCGTCGATCTCGACCGAACACCCGTCGCGACTGCCGAGGCTTCTCGGCGTTCAGCCCCACGGATCGGGGGCCGGAGCCTGCGCGGGCTTCGGGAGCCGACGAGACGGCGGGATTCCCGGGCGCTGGGCCGATCATTCGCGCTGGGGGCGCAGACGCCCTTCGAAGCCGAACGAGCCGATCCGTTGCCGATCGCGACCGATCGACCCCGAGCCCAACGCGTGGCTCAATGCCAGGTCGACCCGGTCAGCTCCGAGTCGATCGAGGCCGAGCATGGCGGCCGATCCGCCTCGGAGCGCCCGGAGGCCGCGAGCCCAGCGAGTCCCGAGGTACCGGACGATTCCAAAGGCCAGCCGGAACGGCCCGAGAACGATGCGCAGGGTGATCGCTCCAACGATGCGGGCGACCCGCAAGGCGATTAGGATCCAGAGGATCGCCACCGTTAGCGCGGACAGTGCATCTCTCGGGTCGGGCCCTTCGTGATCCTCGTTGAGGATCGCGTCGGTCGGCGTCGGCTCGGGTTCGTCCCGAGTTCGGGTGATCGGATCGTCGGGCTCTCGGGGGGCGTTCGGCCTCGGAGGCTCGGCGACCTGACGCCCCGACGTTCGAGGGACGGCTCGTGGGCTCGGGATCTTGAGCCAGCCGTCGAGGTGGCCGACGTCGAAGGCGTAGGGCGGCTCGGGCGGCGTCCAGGTGACGGACCGGTCGATCGATTCGGAGGGGAACCGATTCGATGCGACCTCCCGATCATCGATGGCCACGCGACCGAGGCGCTGGGCGCGCTCGATCCGAAGGGCGATCTCGAGGTGGGGATCGTTCCGGTAGCCGGCTCGATCGGCCGCTCGGCCGCGTTCGAGCCAGCGCGCGACGGTCTCGGGGGCGAGCCCGCTGTACGGACACGCCTGCTCGATCGACCACCCCGCGCGTAGGAACGTGCAGAGCGACTCGATCCTCGCTTCCAAGTCGGCCGCGCGATCCATCCGATCCTCAACCTCGAACCCGGTCTGAGGGCCGTTCTCAACGAGCCCACGCCCGGGAACGACCCCCACCGATAAGGTCGAGGGATCGGGCCGAAATTGACGCGCAGATCCGCGATCGAGACCGCTTTTTCCTCGATTCGATCGGCCTGACCGTCAAGCTCCTGACGATCGGATCCGGGTGTTTCCTTTGGGGGCTAGTTTGATTCGCCCGAGACAGGAGCAATCGCTGTCTCCAATCGAGGGTCCGGGAATCCCGAGGCGATCTTGCTTTGACGATCGTGTCTTTCGGTCGTCCAGGTTCGTTTTGGGAGTTATTGGTTCAAGAATATGCAAATCAGATTGATTTTCGGAAAGTCTTAGAAGATACATTTCATAAACATAGAGTTGCCTTGAGGTCTCCAGGCCAGTACAACGAGGGAGTTGACAGGGGCCGTTGGTTCCAACCGACCTCCTCGACCTCCACCCCGTCCCGCCCATATCTCACCGACCACGACTCAAGTCCCGACACTCTGCTCGGCGCGATGCTCGAACGAATCACGCTACGGGACTTGTTTCATCTCTCAGCATTCTCTGACTCGAAATTCATCGTCTTTCGTGTTGTGATGAGCAGACGTCGCGAGAAACGACGGCACGCATGGTGAGGGCCGCCAGCGTTCGGGACCTCAGCAGGGACCGTGCCTTTGGGAAGGCTGAACATGAGCGCTTCGCAAGCCGATCGCAACTTGCTGTTCGGAATCCTGGCGTTGCAGATGGACTGCATCGACCGCGACCAACTTGTTGCGGCGATGAACTCCTGGATCCTGGACAAATCTCGGCCGTTGGACCAGATCTTGCTCGACCAGGAGGCGTTGGATCCCGAAGACCACGCGTTGTTGGCTCCGATGGTCGCGCGTCACCTGGCCAAGCACAACGGCAACGCGACTCGATGTCTGGACAAGATGTATTCGGTGGCGTCGGTCCACAAGGCGGTCTCGACGATTGCCGATCCAGACATTCAAACTAGTCTGGAGCATTTGAATTGTGCACCGACCCAACTCAACGGTAGTTCCGATCTCGGGCCAATCATCCCCCAGTCTCGTGATCCGGTTCAACCTTGGCCCGACAATGAGATGTGGGTCGAGCCGTTGGACTTTGCCACCTCAAACGGGTCTGGGGGTACATCGGCAGGCCGGTTCCGCGTTCTGCGCCCGCATGCCCGGGGGGGATTGGGTGAAGTCTTTGTTGCCCACGACGAGGAACTGGGTCGCCAGGTGGCGCTGAAGGAGATTCGAGCGGACAAGAGTGATCATCAATTGGTGCGTTCGCGGTTCGTTCTGGAGGCGGAGATCACCGGGAACCTGGAGCACCCGGGAATCGTCCCGGTCTACGGCTTGGGCTGCCACGATGACGGCCGACCGTTCTACGCCATGCGGTTCGTCCAGGGGGATTCGCTCAAGCAGGCCATCGAGCAATTCCGCGAGAAGTTGCCGAGGCTCGACGCGACGGCCTACAACCTAGAGCTTCGCGACCTGCTGCGGCGGTTCATCGACGTCTGCAATGCCATCGCCTATGCCCACTCCCGCGGTGTGTTGCACCGCGACCTGAAGCCCGACAATGTGATGCTGGGGAAATATGGAGAGACATTGATCATCGACTGGGGCTTGGCCAAGGCGACCGGTCAACGGCCCTCAGATCGCTCGAGAGCTCCCGAGGCGGCGTTGGTTCCGCCCTCGAGCAGCGACCAGGTCTTGACCCAGGGGGTGTTGGGGACGCCGTCATACATGAGCCCGGAGCAGGCCTCGGGCCGGCTGGATGATCTGAGTCCGGCCACCGATATTTACTCTTTGGGTGCGACACTTTATGCGTTGCTGACGGGGCGTCCTCCAGTCCAGGGGTCGACCTTAGATTCGACGCTGGAATATGTGAAGCGAGTTAGAATGTTGCCGCCGCGTATAGTTTGTAATCGTGTTCCGTCAGCGTTGTCGTCAATCGCGATGAAGGCGTTGTCACTGCGCCCGGAGGACCGTTACGCCTCGGCCCAGGCGTTGGCCGAGGATGTGCAGCGTTTCCTCGCCGACGAACCCGTTATGGCCCACCGCGACCCGTTATCGGCCCGGTTGTGTCGTTGGGTTCGCACCCATCGGACGATGGCCTCGACGGCGGCGGCGACGTGCGTTCTGGGTGCGTTGAGCCTGGCGGTGATTGCCGGTGTGGTGACCTCGAAGAACGCGGAGTTGGTCGACGCCAACGCCACGATCGACGAGGCCCGGCAACTGGCCGAGGGACGATTGGACTTGGCCATGACCTCAATCGAGGACTACTTCACGGGGGTTAGCGAGGAGGCTCTTCGAGGAAACCAACTCTCGGACGATCTCCGCGATCGGCTGTTGGCCAAGCCCCGAGAGTTCTACGAGCAACTAACGACGGATCTATCGTCGAAGGCAAATCCGAGCGAGCGTGAACGGGAGATGCTGGCCCGAGGGCATTACATGCTTGGTCGGGTCCTCGCGATCCTCGGTCGTAGCGCGGAGTCGATTCAGCAATCGGAGGCAGCCGTCTCTGGCTACGCGTCGCTCATCTCGGAGGAGCCGAGGAATCCCGAGCATCGTGAAAGCTTGGCCCAGAGTCTGACCAACCTCGGTCTCACACAGTATCTCCGGGGCCAGCTGGACTCAGCGCTGAGGTCCCATCGTCGTTCGGTCGCGCTTCTGGATGTGTTAGTCAGCGAGTATCCAGGTGATTCCTCGTTTGGGAATAGTCTCGCCGGGAGTCTCAGCAACCTCGGCCTGGTCCAGGCCTCTCAAGGCGATTTCGGTTCGGCGGTCGCGTCTTACGACCGTTCGGTCATGCTTCGCGCGTCACTTGTCGGGGAGTTCCCCGAGGATGCTGAGTATCGGAAGGGTCTGGCGGGAAGCCTGATCAACCTTGGCCAAACTCAGGCATCTCAGGGCCAGCTTGTTTCGGGGGTCGCGTCCTACAGTCGTTCGGTCTCACTTTGGGAGAAGTTGGTTGGGGAGTTTCCGGATGTCCCTGAGTATCGCGATGGTCTTGTGAGGAGCCTCACTGGCCTCGGCATCGCCGAGGCATCCCAGGGCAATCTTGAAGCAGCGATCGTGTTCTGGACACGTTCGGTTTCGTCTAGTGAGTGGCTGGTTGAAGAATACCCCAGTGTCCCCAAACATCGCGAGGTCTTGGCCTTGAGCCTGATGAACCTGGGCATTGGGCAGGCCTCCCAAGGCGATTTCGCTTCAGGGGTCGTGTCACACTCCCGTTCGGTTTCGCACGGCGAGTGGCTCGTCGAGGAGTTCCCGGATGTTCCCAAACACCGCAAGAACTTGGCCAACAGCCTGATGAACCTGGCCATAGCTCAGGAATCCCACGGCGATTCAGCCTCGGCGGTCGCGTCGCATGCCCGTTCGTTGTCGCTCTGGGAGTGTCTGATTGAAGAATTCCCGGATGACCCCGAGTATCGTGATGGCTTGGCCGACGGCCTGATGAACCTGGGTGTTGCGCAGAAATCCCAGGGTGATCTTGATTCGGCGATCGCGTCCTGGCGACGTTCGGTCTCGGTTCGGGAGTGGCTGGTTCAAGACCAACCGGATCGTCCCGATTACCAGAGTGGATTGGGAGGCGCGTTCTACAATCTCGGTCTGGCCCTAGCCTCTCAAGACCGGCACGAGGAGGCGGTGGACTGCTTCCGCGAGGCGATTGGCTTCCAACGTCCGTTGGTCCAGACTTATCCTGGTTACGTTCGGTTCCGGCAGAATCTCGGCAACCAATACGCGGTTCTGAGTCGATCTCTGCTGATTCTTGGTTGCAGTAATGAGGCGGTAGACGCGGCACGCGAGCATATCGCGTTGTGGCCTGGCAATGCAAGGATGCTCTATAATGGATCTTGTTATCTCTCGCTATGCGTTCCGTTTTTGGAAGAGTTGGAGACGGTGCAGGCCGCCGACGGGGTGTCCGCCGACGCGGTATCGACCCTGAATGCGGCGATCGAATCGGGCTGGGATGATGCCGTTTTGACGGCACACGATTCGGACCTCGACCCGGTCCGCGACCGCGAAGACTTCCGCGTCCTGCTGGGCGGGATGTTCGACCGAATCTTCCCGGAGACGCCGTTCGCTCGGAGTCCGTGAGCGAGAACTCGGTCGCTCGACATGGGCCGTCGACTAGTGCGCGTCCCGGGGGTGGCTTGAAATCCAACATGTACGGCACGCCCGAGCGTGCCGAGGCGGTTCCGACGATCACATCAACGGTTCAAGCTCGGGAAAGGCTCGTCGATCGTCTGTCTGCGATGCTCATCAGACCATGAGGGCTGCTTCCGGATGGAGCAGCCTCAGGGAATCCGATGGTCTCGCGCGGAGCGACCTACCAGCTCAAGGTTCCGGTGCTTTGGCCGAACGCGTCGGTCTCCACTCCCAACGACTGGAGCAGGGTCACGAACAGGTTTGAGAGCGGCGCGTTCTGGTCGCCGTCATGGACGATGTGTCGGCCGTGCCGGAATCCTCCACCGGCGACGAGGATCGGCAAGTCCTCGGTGGTGTGCGCGTTGGCGTTGCCGAGATTGCTGCCGAACAGGATTGTCGTCCGGTCGATGAGCGGCCCGTCGGAATCGTTCCGCTCGGTCAGATCGCTGAGCAAGCCGCCGAAGGCCTCGACGATCGACCGCTCGATCGCCTGAAGCTGGGCGATCTTGGCAGCGTCTCGCCCATGATGCGAGAGGCTGTGTTGATCGGAGCGAACTCCCTGGACCTCGGGGACCACCCCGTGGTCCTGGATCATTATGCTCACGACACGTGACGAATCGGTCTCGAGAATCAATGGGATCAGGCGGAACAAAGCCTGGATCCGGCCGATGAGATCCGCGCGGCTGGGGATGTCGGTGGGTGGCTCCTCGTCGACGACCGGCTTGGGCTTGCGTTGCCAGGCCTGGACCTCGGCCAGCTCCCGCTCGGCGGCGCGTACGGCCTCGAGGTAGGCGTCCAGCGTCTGTCGATCGGCTGGGCCGACGCGTCGACGGAGCGACGCCGTCTGTGTCCGGACCCGATCGAGGATGCTGCCGCCGTCGCTCAGGCTTCGTTCCTGACGCGCGACCTCCTCGGCGGTGCCTTGGAGGAAGAGCCTCCGGAAGAGGTTGGCCGGGCTCGTCTCGGCGGGGATCATCGCGCCGCCGGCGGTGTAGGACTGGCTCTGCGTCGAGGCCGTGCCCAGCACGATCGACGGGAACCGCGTCACGTAGCCGAAGTGGTTCGCGGCGACCTGGTCGACCGAGATCGTGTTGCGAAACCCGTCGAGGCCCGGGCGCCTGGCAGAGGTCAGCCAGGTGATCTCCGAGTTATGCGGCTGGCGGCCGGTCTGATCGGCATGCGAGAGCCCCGAGAACAAGGTGTAGTGTGCCCGGTGCGCATCGATCCGCTTCAGGTACTCGGTCGTCTCGTAGCCGTCCCCAGCGGTCGCGGGGAACCAGGACGGCGCGTAGAGCCCCAGGGTGCTACAGATGGTGACCATTCGTCGGGGCGATTCCGGAGCCGACCGGGCCATCGCCGGCCGCATGCACTCCAAAATCGGCAACGCCAAGGACACCCCAGTCGCCTTGAGAAACGTGCGTCGATCGAGTGGATTGAACATGAGGATGCGTCCTATCGATTCCGGAAGAGGTCGCTGCGGACGACTTGGTGAATGATCTCGCGGATGCCGAAGCCGTCGGCACGGGTGGCGTCGAGGAGGTCCTCGACGGCATCACGGTCGGCGAACTCGATCTCAGCGCCGGTGGAGAAGACCAAGAGCTGGGAGGCCAGATGGCGGGCGACCTGATCAAGCTGATTCTTGAGCAGGTTCCGCTTGTACGTCTCGATTCCTTCGAAGGCGACCCCGTCGGGCGTGACGCCGCTGGCGTCGACCGGCTTGCCTTGGCGATAGGGCAAGGGCACGGTGTAGTCACCGAGTTGCATTTCACCGCTGGAAAGCCGGTAACGCGTTCGGTAACCACCGATAGGATCGAACTCCTCGAGGGCGAAGCCGGGTGGATCGATCTGGCGGTGGCAGCGGGCACACTGCGGACTGGCGCGGTGGGCGACCAACTGCTCGCGGATTGTCGAGGCGCCCCGGGTGTCCGGTTCGAGGCTGCCCGCTCCCGGGATGGGCGGCGGGGTCGGAGTGCCCAGCAGGTTCGTCAGCACGTAGTTGCCGCGAGGAATCGGCGAGGTGACCGTCCCATTGGCCGTGATCTTGTGGATGCTCGCCTGACCCAGCAGGCCGCCACGAGGGCTGTCGGCCGGTAGTCCGACCTTGCGCATCACCTGCCACTCGACGCCAGGGATCCCGTAGTGTTCGGCCAGCCGGCGGTTGACGAACGTGAAGTCGGCATCGATCAGGGTCCCCGCCCCGTAGTTCCCCGCGATCAGCTCGGTCAGGAACAGTTCGGTCTCGGCGGCCATCGCCTGACCGAGCCGGTCGTCGTATTCGGGATAGAGCCCGGGGTCAGGCGCGGTGGCCTTCAGCTCGTCGAGCCGAAACGCCTGTCCGGCGAAGTCCTTGACGAACCGTTGGCTCTTCGGATCGTCGAGCATCCGATCGACCTGCTCGGCCAGGATCTCTGGATCGGACAGTCGGCCCGCACGGGCCAGATCGAAGAGCGTTTCGTCGGGCATGCTACGCCAGAGGAAGTACGAGAGTCGCGAGGCCAAGGCGAAGTCGTCGAGCGACCGGGATTCGCCGGGAAGATAAAGGAAGTCGGGAGCGTTCAGGATCGCGCGGAGCGGAATACGGACCGCCTCGATGAACGGCCGACCTTCAGCCAAAACCGGTTTGGCCAGGCCGGCGTAGGCCTCCAACTCCCCGTCCACCAGCGGGCGTCGAAAGGCGCGCGGGGCGAACTCGGCCACGATCTCGACGATCGTCTGATATGGGTCGTTCACCTCTTGGATCCGACCACGCTCGTCAAACGCGACGTCGCGGAGCAACTCCCGCGTGCTCGTTGGCGGCCAGGTGTCATGGAGCGGCCCCTCGATCGTCAAGGATTTCAGCGCGAGCCCCTCGCCCCGGTAGTTGGTCATGTCGTAGCCGTCGTCGGGATTGCCATTGCGTTGCGCGATGAACGGGTTCCCGTCGAGATCAGCCACCGACGGACCGATGAGATCACCGGGTTGCAGGAAGGGCGTCATCTCGACGGTCCGCGGCTCGTCCCCGACCAGGTCGAACGTCCCGATCAGCTCATCCAACGACGCGACGATACCCTGTTTGCGCCCTCGATAGACGCTCAGCACGACCGGGGTGTCGGCCTGATACGGATAGGCCTCCAAGGCGACCCGATACCGCCCCGGCGCGGGTACCCGGAAGCCTTCGCTGTCGCTGTGGAAGGTGTAGGTCGCGCCGAAGTCGAAGAAGGCCACGTAGGCGTCGTCCAGCTTCTTGACGATCCCTAGGCCGAGCCCCTTCCCGTCGGCGATGAACCTAAGGTAGAGGGACTGCGCATAGTCAGCGCGGAACGTGACACGTCTGGGCTGGGGACCCTGTTGGATGGCCGCGTCGAGCGCGCGGTCGGCCGCTTGGAGATAGCTCCGAACGTGGAGCGGAGAGATGCTCTGGTTGGCCGCCACGGTGTCGAACCCCCCCGAGTCGGCCTCGGCCGGCAGCGCAAGGGCCAGGTCCTTGGCGATCGCCTCGTCGATCCCCAAGAGGTCCTGAATGGTGTGGGCGTACTCGAGCCGGGTCAACCGACGGAGCGATGCGCGGGGGCCGCTCGGTCCGCCTCGGGCCCGGATGTTGGCATCGACCAACGCGCCTTTCAGTGAGGCCATCGCGGTCTCCAGGACCTCCGGATCGGGTCGCGGTTCCGGCTCGGGCGGCATCTCGCCGTTCCGGATCCGGTCGTAAACCTGTTCCCACCGGTCGAATGTGTCCGGTTCGTCCAAGTCGTGGCCGAGGACATCGAAGTTGAGCACGGTCGACGTCGTCGCGTCGTGGCAGTGGAGACATGATTCCTCAATCAACGGAGCGACGTCCGCCGCGAATCGCTGAGCGTCGACACCTCGGCAGGCGAGCCCGCACGCGACAACGAAGATGATCGATGTGTTTCTCATCGAAGTGCTCTTTATAAAAATCGCAGGCCACGGGACGGGTCATGAGGATGTCCCGGTGTGGAATAAGCGGATCTTAACAGAAATCCAACGATCGGGGCGGGACCATTCCGGGTGCGGTTTGGTGCGATTGTCGATCTCGAAGTCTGATTCATGAGAGCGGTCAGGCGACTTCCTTGTGATCGTCGATCGGCATCGGCCCTTCGACTCTCCGGCTCGATCTCAAGGCGACGGAGTCGAAGGCTTCGAGCGACGAGCCCGTTTCCCCCTCCCGAAGAAATCGAAAAGTCGACATTTTTGGTGAGCCTCTCCGGCGACGAATCTCGCACTAAGGCACGAATTGCGGTTCCTTCCTCCGTGAGGGAATCCGAGGGTCCATCCCGCTTCATCACTTCAGGGCAGTCTGTGCTTCCTGGACCGCCTCGTGCCTGGAGTCAAGAACACATGAGCCGTTCGATTCGCCGATCCCTGGGTCGTTGGTTCGGTCGCGATCTCGAAGCGTCGGTCCGTCGATCACCGCGCCCTTCTTGGGGGCTGGAGCCGTTGGAACCGCGTTGCCTGATGACCACCTTCGTCGTCGACGTCATCTCCGACGACGACAACGGTAACACGGATCCAGGAGATCTCTCGCTCCGTGAGGCGGTCCGTCTGGCTGACGAGACCGTCGGTGAGGACACCATCACCTTCGCGAGTTCGCTCAACAACAGCACGATCACGCTCAGTGGAACGCCCCTCACCCTCAACGACGAGGATCGCACCACCATCCAAGGTCCCGGTCAAGACCTGCTGACCATCGACGCCGACGGCAGTTCCCGTGTCTTTCAGATCGGCGAGTTTGGTCCTAGCGCGATCGACTCGGTCGCCACCATCAGTGGTCTGACCATTCAAGGTGGCTCCTCGAGCTCATCGGGCGGGGGGATCTCCATCGCTGGGACACTGACGCTCGACGATGCCAGAGTCACAGGAAACACGGCATCTTCTGGCGGGGGGATCGGTGTCCTTTTTAACGGCCGGTTGGAACTCAACAGCTCGACGATCGCGAACAACCTGGCCACGTCGAATGGTGGAGGAATTCAGGTCGCCAACGGCAATACCGTAGAGGTTTCGAACTCGACGATTGCGGGAAACACCGCCTTGGACAATGGTGGCGGCCTCAGCATGGCCCTGGGATCGATGAGTTTGACCAACTCCACCATCAGCGGCAATTCGGCCCAAGATCGCGGCGGCGGAGTCTATTTCAATGACGCCACAACCGCTCGGATGACCAACACCACCGTTGCCTTCAATCAGGCCGATTCCGATGGGAACGGAACTGGCGCAGGGGGCGGAGTTTGGGCACGGCCGTTGGCGTCCTGGTTCCTCTTCAACTCGATTGTGACCGGGAATACCGAGGGGGCCCAAGGGACCGCAGACAACGTGGCCAACAACGCGCCGTTGGCCTCCAGTCAGGGCAACTTGGTCGGCAGCGGCGGGGTCACCCTCAGCGACGCCAACAACAATGTCCTTGGCGTCGACGACGGCGTCCTCGAACCACTGGCCGACAACGGTGGGACCACCTCGACCCATGCCTTGCTGGTGGGAAGCCCCGCCATCAATGGCGGACGTAATAACTTGGCCGTCGATTCGGATGGGAACCCCTTAACGAACGACCAGCGTGGCACCGGTTTTGACCGGATCCTCAACGGGATCGTCGACATCGGTGCCTTTGAGTCCCCTCTCGAGGGGCCGAGCCTGGTCGTTGATACCGTCGACGACGTCGTGAGTGGAACCGACCTCCAGACCAGCCTCCGCGAAGCGATCGTTTTCGCCGAACTCTTGCCCGGCGAGAATGCGGTCACCTTCGACCTGCCCGACGACAGCACGATCACCCTCAGCGGTTCTCCGATCGAGCTGACTGACTCGGATCGGATCACGATCGCGGGATCTGGTCAGGACAATTTGACTTTGGATGCCAATGGCCAGTCCCAAGGGATTACCGTCGCTCAAAACGCTCTGGTGACGATCTCCGACCTCACCATCACAGGGGGGACTGGCGGAACGACGAACAGCGATTCCTTTGGAGCCGGGATCGACAACCTCGGTGACTTAACGATCGCCAGGTCAGTCATCACGGGAAACACGACGGCGGAGTTCGGAGGCGGCATCTCCAATCAAGGCACACTCTCGCTCCTCTATTCCCAGATCCGTGGGAACGAGTCGACCCTTGCGGGGGGTGGCCTCATCAATCTTGGAGTGGCTGAGATAGTCGGTTCGACGATCAGCGGCAACACCACAACGACGAGGCGCGGCGGCGGCATCTACAACCTGAACTCGTTGAACGTCCTCAATTCGACGATCACCTCCAACACCGCCGAGATTTCGGGAGGGGGCATTCATAGTCAGCGCACAAGCTCCAGCATGAACCTGATCAACTCAACCGTCAGCGGCAACGTCTCCAAGCAGGACGGAGGCGGGATTGGCGTCGATCTCGGATCGCTGGTCACCCTCACGCATTCGACGATCGCCTTCAACGTGGCGGACAGCGATGGAGACGGATCGGGCTCTGGCGGCGGAGTCTCGATCACTCGAGATGGTTCCCTGACCCTGTTCAACTCGATCGTCTCGACCAACACCCAAGGTGCGGGCGGAACGGCCGACAACCTCGCAGGGCTCGCCCCCCAGTCCGAGAGCGAAGGCAACCTGATCGGATCGGCCAATTCGACTGACGGCGTCACCCTTGATTCCTCGACCAACCTCGTCGATGAGGACGATCCCCTACTGGGACCGCTTCAGGACAATGAGGGGCCGACCTTCACCCACGCCATCACGCTGGCCAGTCCGGCCTTGAATGCCGGTGTCAATGCCCGAGCCCTGGATCCCTCGGGCAACGAGTTGGTCACCGACCAGCGCAGTGGAGGCTTCCTCAGACGGGGCGGCGCGACTGTCGACGCGGGCGCCTTCGAAGTTCAAGCCGAGCCGGCCCGCTTCCTCGTCGACACGTTCGATTTCCAGACCAGCCTCCGCGAGGCGGTTCTGCTGGCCAACGCAACCGCGGGATCCAACACAATCACCTTCCATTCCGACCTGGCCAATGGCACGATCGCGCTCAACGGCGACCAGTTGGAGCTGACCGATTCGGACGAGACGATCATCGACGGAATCGACGCGACGACCCTGACCGTCGACGCCAACCAACTGTCGAGGGTCTTATCGGTCGACTCGGGTGCAGTCGCGACGATCCGCAACCTGACCCTCACTGGGGGCTCGGTCGCCGCCGACAACGGTGGTGCTATGGAGAATCGCGGCACCTTGACGATCGAGCAATCGAGCCTCACCAACAGCACCTCGGGTCTGAATGGCGGGGCCATCGCCAACGTGGGTGGCACCTTGATCCTGAACGACTCCACGATCGAATCGAACATCGCGTCCTTTAACGGCGGTGGGCTCTGGTCCTCCGGGGGGGTCGTCGAACTGACCGACTCCTTCGTCACCGGGAACACTGCCGGCATGTCCATTGGCGCTTTCGGGGTCGGCTTAGGAGGCGGCATCAACTCCTCGAACACGACGATGACCCTGACCAACACCGTGGTCCAGCAGAACTCGGCGGGCTTGGTTGGGGGCGGCCTCAGGACGTTGGGGGGATCGGTCGCGTTCGAGTCCGCAACGATCCAAGACAACACGTCGCAGTTCGGGGAGGGTGGACTCTCGAGTTCTCAGGGGACTGTCGACCTCAACGAGACGACCGTCAGCGGAAATGTAGCGGTAAACGGACGCGCTGGGGGGATCTTCGCAGGCGACAACATCACCTTCACGGTGTCCAACTCGACGATCGAGGACAACACCGCGTCGGGAGGCGGTGGCGGGATCTACTACGGAGGTGGTTCAACCTCAACAGCCGTCATTACCAGTTCCACGATACGTGGGAACCAAAGTTCCTTCGGCGGCGGTATCACCAGTCTTAGCTCTGGTTTCGTCATTCGTGATACAACAATTAATAATAATGTATCGGCGAAATTGGGAGGTGGCCTGGCCAATTCGGGGTCGGTCGATATCATCAACTCGACAATCAGTGGCAATACAGCCAACGCCGAAGGCGGTGGGATCGCATCGTTCTCCGGTCAGCTTGGCATTGTTAATTCCACGATCGTTCGCAACCGAGCTGATCTCAGTGACTCCGGATACGTGGGAGGAGGAATCTTCACCAGCTCCGTCACGGTCACCCTCGCCAACTCGATCGTCTCGGAAAACATGGGGACCGGCGGCGCGAACGACAACCTCGCCGGGGTAGTTCCCAAGGACGACAGCCAAGGCAACCTGATCGGCACCGGTCCAGTCACTCTCACCGATGCCGACAACAATCTCCTGGGGATCAATGATCCGGGCCTCGGAGATCTGGCCGACAACGGCGGACCCACCTTCACCCACGCGATCCTCGAAACCAGCCCCGCCTTCGACGCCGGCATCGACGACCTCGCCCGGATCGGGTTCTTTGTCCCGCTCCTGTTCGATCAACGTGGCCCAGGTTTTCAACGGATCGGTGGTGACACCGTCGACATTGGTGCTTTCGAATTCCTCGAGGAACCCAGCCTCGTCGTCACGACGCTCGACGATGTCGTCGATTCCGGCGACAACGAGACCAGTCTTCGTGAAGCGATCAACTACGCGGTCGCTCTGGAAGGAGATGAGGATATCATCTTCGAGGACGGACTCGAAGGAAGTATTTTGCTTGACCAAGAAATTTCCATTAATAATAATGAGTTCTTTGATTTTGATAATCGTGTCTTTACAATCCTAGGAGATGATCGGATCACCCTGGATGGACAAGGCATCACCCGCCATTTTCATATCGACGGCGGGGGATTTTACGAGACGTCCGTGACACTCAAAGACCTCACACTGACCAATGGCTACGCTCGCTTTACAGGCGGCTCGTTGAATATCATCGCCCAAGGCGCTCAGGTCCTCCTCGATAACGTGACCATCACAGGAAACCGTTCCGGGGGTCCAGGGGGTGCCATCTCAGCCGACGCCACGCTCACAATCGTCAACTCGATCATCAGCGGAAACACGAGCGAGGGACAAGGGGGTGCTCTATTCAATTATGGAGATTATTTGAAAGTCGAAAATACTCAAATCGTAGAAAATACCAGCATGAGATCCGGTGGTGGGATTTTCACCAGAGATGGTGAATCCCAAGTGGTATTGGTCGACGTCGAGGTCCGATCGAACTCGTCTTCCATAAACGGGGGTGGAATCCGCAGCATTGGCTTCCTGACCATGACCGGGAGCGTCTCAGCGGAAACACGGCCGACTTCGGTGGAGGCCTCTATCTGGTCGGAAGAACAACCCAAGTTTCCGACGTGGAGATCAGCGGCAACTCCGCCTTATACAACGGTGGAGGCGTTTTTGTTGAGAGCAGTGCGGGTGACGATTCCGACGACTTGTTTGAACTCGTCAATCTGACAATCGAAGGCAACGTGTCCAGTGGGAGAGCGGGTGGAATCTATGCGGCTGGGAACGTCACTCTGATCAGTTCGACGGTCAGCAACAACACGGCCGCCGAAGGAGGTGGCGGACTCTACTCCGTAGGCTTCTTGAACCGTTCGGTCACCCTGGCCAACTCGACGATCAGCGGCAACACTTCTTTCGAAAACGGCGGCGGGATCTACAATGATTACAGAAGCTTAGTCCTCACCAACGTCACTGTGGTCGAGAACGTGGCTCAGGGCAATGAAGACGGCGCCACCGGTGGCGGCATCTGGACCAACACGGACGATCAAGCGTTTACGACAATTCACAACTCGATCGTCTCCAACAATACCGACGGAAGCGGCAACGCCGACAACTTAGGCGGCAATGCCCCCGAGGCGGAAAGTGAGGCCAACCTCTTCGGATCCTCACCCGACCTCGACGAGGGACAAACCCTCGACAGCACCAAGAACCTCGTCGGCATCGACGATCCCCTGCTGGGGCCGCTTCAGGATAATGGCGGACCCACATTCACCCACGAACCGCTCAGCGGTAGCCCCGTCATCGATGCCGCAATCAACGATCTGGCTCTCGATCGGGATGGAGCCGCCCTCGAATTCGATCAACGCGGCGAGGAGTTTGAACGGATCGTCGACGGCACCGTCGACATCGGCGCCGTCGAGTTCCAACCCACCACCTTCCGTGTCGAAGAGGTCATCCCCACAACCAGCGGATTCATCGTCCAGTTCAGTGAGGACTTCGCTAAGGAGCCCATCAACATCTATGGTACCGATACGGCCGACCTGACCTTCCTCGGTCCCGACGGCTCGGTCCTAGTCGGTAGCCTGGTGACGACCCAGGATTCCGACACGATCCAGTTCGTGACGACCGGGGCCATCCTCGAGGCGGGGACCTACACTCTGACCCTCCGCAGCGCTTCCGATGCGTTCCAAAACATCGACGGCGACCTGCTCGACGGGGATGCTGATGGGGTGGCCGGCAGTGACTTCACGACGCGCTTCACGGTCGCGTCGTTCCTGGGGGCCACGCTGAGCTTGCCCGACTTCACCCGTGGTGCCGGTCAAGAGATCGATCTGCCAGTGGGGACGTCGGGCCTGCCGATCACCATCGAAGGAGCGGCGGGGGTCGATCGTGTCTCGTTCGTGCTCAACTTCGACGCGACCCTGTTGGATGTGACGGGTGCGAGCCTCGGTGCCGACGCGCCCAGCGGTTCGACGGTCCTCTTCAGCGTGGTCGATTCGGGTCAAGTCTCCGTGGAAGTGACGACTCCTGGTGGCCTTCCGGCTGGGAGCCTAGAGTTGATTCGCTTGGAGGCGTCGGTTCCCTCGACCGCACCGCTGACTGAGAAACAGGCCTTGTCGTTCGATGACCTGATCGTGGAGGTCAGTGGTACGCCCCGGGCGTCTCGGGGCCGGGATGCGATCCATCTTGCAACGTACCTCGGCGATGTGTTCGTGGCCGATCAGAGCTACTCGATCCAAGATGCCTCGGAGTTGGTGACGGCGAGCTTCGGGAATCCGCTGACCGAATACCCAAATGCGGATCCGGTGTTGGTCGCGGACGTCAACGGCAACGGGGTACTGGATATTGAAGACGCTTCGCTACTAATCTCGGCATCGTTGGGCCAGTTGGTTCCGTCGCTTCCGTCGCGTCCCTCGGTGACGCCACCGATTACCTCGGGGCTGGACCCCTTGCTGGAGGTCGGTCGGGTCACTGCCATCTCGGGCGAGACCGTTCGTGTTCCGTTGTCGTTAACCAACACGGACGTAGTGACGGTCGGTGTCGAGACGATCCAGGAGGTGATCGAGTACGACCCGACGCAGGTGAGCATTGCGGGCTTGAGCGCGGGTTCGTTGGGTGAAGAATACGGGCTTCTCTGGCATGCGGACGCGTCTTCGGGCTTGTTGTTCGTGGTGGGCTCTCGTGCGATTCCTCTGGAGCTGAGTCCGGGTGATGGTGGCGTTTTGGGTTGGCTTGAGCTGGAGGTGTCGGCCTCGTTGGAGGCGGGGGATCGTGTGGGTCTGAACCTTCGCTCGGACGTGGCAACATATCACGGGACGCTTGCGACGGGTCTGAACGGTGGGACGTTGATTTTGATCCCCGCCCCGACGAACGGTTGGGATGATCCGGTGGACGGTTCGATCGACGTGGTGGCATCGGTCTTGTCGGAAGGAGAGTCTGAGGCGAAGGGCGCGAGTGGCGCATCCACTTCGTTCCGGTCAAGGTCGTCCGATGCAGACGCGGGCATGGAGTCGAAGTCTCTGAGTGATCTGTTGAACCTATATAGTTTAGTTGAGGTTATGGATCAGCAACACGTTAAGTTTGACCTATTGGTCATCGATGGAGAGGAGGATGCGGATCGGCTCAGGTCCTGATCTTATGCAATTCGCCGTCCACTTGTTCGAATTTGACCTCCTGGACATTCCGGGAGATTCTTTGGTAGACGGTCGTTTCTTATAGGGTGCTAATAGAAATCGTACCCTCGAGGCGTTCGACCTGGACCGGGTCGATGGCGGCGGGTTCCCAGACCAGAGCGTTGGCGATCCCGCATGCGAAGCCGCATCGGAGGATTTCGGGCGGGTCGCGGCGGTCGAGCCAGGCATCGGTCAGTCCGGCAAGCGTGCTGTCGCCCGAGCCGACCGGATTGACCGCTTGGATCGCGGGCGGCTCGAACCGATAGGCCTGCCCGTCGGCGATTGCCAGGGCGGGTCGGGATCCGTCGGTGACGAGGGCCAGGCGGATTCCGGAGTCGAACCAGCTTCGGAGGAGGGCGCCGATCGCCTCGTCGTCGGGGGCGGTCTGGCCGAGGTGCCCGGCGGCCTCGTCGCGGTTGAGTTGGAGGACCGTCGGCCGGGCCGCGCGGCTATCATCGAGCACTGAGGCCAGGGCGGGTCCATAGCTGTCGAGCAGGCTTGGGACGCGGAATCGGTTGGCCAAAGCGATCAGGTCGGCATAGAGATCGTGGCAGCTCGGCCCCGGCGAGGAGCCGGAGAGGGTCAGCGCCTCGACGTCGCCTGATTGGAGGGCACGCTCAGCTTCGTTGAGGAGCTGGGCGGCCTCTTCGGGCCTGATCTCGGGGTTGGGATCGAAGAAGGCGGTGGACGGCACGCGGCCGTCGCGATCGCGGACGGTCAGGATGATTCGGGTCGGCGCGGGGGTCAAGACGATGATCGGGTCGAACCGGTCTTGCTCGACTAGGAGTCGTCGACAGAGGATACCGACCTCGCCGCCGAGGAAGGTCAGGGGCTGCGCGTGCCGGCCCAGACGAGTTAGAGCGCGGGCGACGTTGTTCCCTTTGCCGCCGACGACCCCTGAGACATCTCGCCCACGGACCGAATCGCCAGGCGACCAACTTGGCACATCCAGGGTCTTATCCAGGCAGGGATTGAGGGTTACGCAGAGGATCATGGGGGCACGTCCTGATCGTCGGGGAGAATGCCACAACCACCGCCTAATTGATCGCGATTACGGTCGAGAAAGTCCGCCGTCGGTTGTGGGTCGGGTGGGCCGGGATTAGGCTAACGAGTTCCGTCTTCGGTTGGCGTGTGGCGTGACGAAAGCCCCAGGGCCGTCCCCGTCGTAGGGTGTAGGGAGTTCGTCCCGGAATGCCCTCCGACCGCCGGGCGGGCGGGACAGATCGCGGACGCGTGATCGCAATCGTGGAGCTTTGAATCGATGACGAGCCTGAGTCTCGGGCGTTTAGTGCCCAACGCATTGGCGTTCTTCGCCAGCGTCTGCCTGATGATCCTGGAACTGATGGCCAGCCGCCTGGTGGCTCGTCATGTGGGCTCGTCCTTGACGGTCTGGACGAGCGTGATCGGGATCGTGCTGTTCGGGATCTGCCTGGGCAATGCGCTAGGCGGTCGGTTGGCCGACCGGATCAAGCCACGCCTCGTGATCGGCCCGTTATTGGCTCTAGCTTCGATGTTGACGTTGCTGAGTCTCTGGATCAACGCGATGGTCGCCGCCATTCCCGGCCAGGAGTCGCTCCCTTGGAGCTTGCGAACGGTCCTGATCGTGGGGGCGGAGTTCCTGATCCCCTCGACGATCCTGGGGATGATCTCGCCGGTGGTGGCCAAGCTGGCGGTGATGCGTTCGTCGCGTTCGGGCACGGCGATCGGCAACGTCTACTTCTGGGGCGCTGTCGGCTCGATCGTGGGAACGTTCCTGGCCGGTTTCGTGCTGATTCCCATGGCGCCGACCAGCGAGATCGTCACGTTGGTCGCGGCAGGCTTGGCCGCCTTGGCCTCGACGATGCTGATGGGACGCTTGACTCAGGCGGTCGGCCTGATCTGTGCGTTGAGTCTGACCGTCGGCGCGTTGGACCGGGGGATCCTGGCCATGGGCCTGCCCAAGCCCCCCGAGATCCCGATGGTCTCGGGTCTCCGTTTAGATCCCTGGGAGCTGATCGGCCACGCGATGGCTTGGGCCCTGGCCGGCTTGGGTGTGGTCCAATTGCTCCGTGCAGCGCGAATAGCCCAGGCCGATCTCGAAGCCGAGACTCTGGTAACGGAGACCCGTGGGGCCGTGGACGATCCGGCCGGGACGTCGGAGGCCATTGCCGGAGTCACCAGATCGGACGCGGGAACCGTCGAGGACGGGAACGGTTCCGATTCCCAAACAAATGCGACGCCTTTGGTCGAACTCGAAGGGATTGCTGAGGTTCCCACGGACGAACCGGCCCCGGCTGAGCCGTCCAAGCCGACTACTTCGACGCCTCGGGGGCTCTGGGACCTGGCCCTATACTCGTTGGTGATCAGCCTGGCCTTCATGAGCTTCGAGATGGTTGCGGGCCGGTTGGTCACAAGGCATCTGGGCGCGAGCATTTACGGTTGGACCAGCGTCATCGGTGTGCTGTTGGCGGGCCTGAGCGTGGGCAATTGGTTCGGGGGTCAGTTGGCCGACCGGATCCGCGACGAGAAGGCGATCAGTTGGCTCTTGCTGGTCGCCTCAATCGGGATCGCCAGCGTCCTGCTGGTCGAGAAGCAGCCGATCCTCGGCGGAGTCCCGTTGTTCGAGCACATCAACCAATACTTCCCACGCGAGTCGCTGTTCGACACGGCCTTGACGACCGATGATTCATTGCCGTGGCCTTGGCGGGTGGCGAAGCTGGTGGGTCTGGTGTTCTTCCTGCCGTCGGTGACGCTGGGCCTGGTCAGCCCGGTCGCCTCGAAGCTGGCCGTGGACCGTCGTTTGAAGAGTGGACGGACCGGCTCCGCCTTGGGCTTGGTCTACGCCTGCGGGATGGTCGGCAGCCTGGTCGGGACGTTCCTGACCGGCTTCGTCCTGATCGGCCTGCTGGGAACCAAGGGGGTCCTGATCGCCTTGGCGACGCTCCTGGCGCTCTGCGCGGTCGTTTCGGGCGGCTTGGCCCAGGCGCTCTGGGCCGGGGTGATGGTCAGCCTCAGCTTGATCGCGTTTCTGCCGATCGAGTGGGCGAATCGCCGTGCGGATTATTGGGGGTTGGCCGACGTTACCCGGCCACTCGACGACGAGGCGCTGGCCGAAGGTGCGGAGGGGCCTGTCTATCAAGAGGAGAGCAACTATTTCTACCTCAAGGTCGATCGGTCCCTGGTCAAGCTGGGCGAACTCCGCCAACTGATCCTGGATAACCTGATCCACGGCTATGTGATCAGCGGTCACCCGGAGCACCTTGAGTACGAATACGAACATCTCTACGCGCAAGCAACGTCCCGATACCTGGCGCGTCGAGGCGAGGACGGACCGTTCCGGGCAATGTTCTTGGGTGGCGGCTCCTACACATTCCCCCGGTATCTCCGGCACGTCTACGACGGGGTCGAGTCGGAGGTCGCCGAGATCGACCCGGCGGTGCTTCGGATCAACCAAGATTATCTGGGCCTGGACGATGAGACGGGGATCCGGACGATTGTCGGCGACGCGCGGCAGCACGTCTTCCGGACCCGTCGCGATTCCGATGCGGAGCCCTTCCATATCGTTTATGGGGATGCCTTTAACGACTTCTCGGTTCCCTGGCATCTGACGACCCGCGAGTTCAACGAGGCGGTCTTCGAGATCCTCGACGACGACGGCCTCTACATCATCAACATTATCGACATCTTCCTCTCCGATGAGGAGGCTCAGGCGCGTTCCTATCTCGACCTCCGCGAGCGGGTCGAGGCCGAGGCTCGCGAGGCCCTCTTAGCTGAAAACGCCGAAGCGACCCCGGCCGAACTGGACGAGGCGTCGGACGAGGCGGAGGTCGATCCGAGCGATTTGGCGAGCGTCGAGCGTCGAGCGTTGAACAACGCGCGGAGTCGAGGCGGGTTCCTTGGCGCATGGGTGGCCACGGCGCGTCAGACGTTCCCGCACGTCTACGTCTTCGGCTCGGCCTCCAAGCCGGGCTCGGGGATCCGCGAGACCTTCGTGGTCATCGCGGCCAAGGCCCCCTTGGATCTGGAAGACCTCGGTCGACGCGAGGGTGACCCCCAGTTCGAGCTGATGCGCGAGAACGCCCAGGTGACCCTACAAGACCCCTATTCTCCGGCCTTAATGGAGCAGTTACGGGTCCGTTCCCGGGGGATCATCCTGACCGACGACTACGCGCCGGTGGACAACCTGCTCGCCCCAGTCGCGCGGAGCCGGTCCGAACTGTGAGCGGCCCGACGCCCCCGTTTGCCTCGGCGCCTAATCTGTATTTAGACTGGCTCCGACGATGGCCCCTGTACATCCATCACGTTTCGATTTCGAACCTTACAACCCACCGAGACCGGTCCGATGTCTGAACCGAATCTGGGGCCTGAGACCAACGCTCCTCCCAAACCGTCGTCAGACTCCTCGACGCGGCAAACGATCCTGGTGCTGGTCTCGGTCGTCGCGATCGCCCTGGCTCTGTACGGAATCGGGCAATCGGGAAGCGGCCCGCTCGACCTCCAGCCGCCGTTCCTTCAACCATCGCCGGTCGGTTCGGTCGACCCTGACTGGACGCTCCGCGATCTCGATGGTGAGGCGGTCTCGTTCGGTCAATTCCAGGGGCGGCCGGTCCTGCTGAACGTCTGGGCCACCTGGTGCCCGCCCTGTCGTCGCGAACTGCCGACGTTCCAAGCCTTGGCCAATCGCGAGGATCTTCCTGAAGAGGTCGCGATCGTCCTGGTGATGCCCGAGCCGGCCGACCCGAAGACGATCCGGGCCACGATGGGACAACTTGCGGTCAACCAGACCTGCTATACCGCCGACACCCTGCCTGCGATCCTCGAGACCGGCGCGTTCCCCTCAACGTTCCTGATCACCGAGGATGGGCGGGTCGCCGCCTATGCGGTCGGCGAAGCCGATTGGGCCCACGATTCGGTCGTGCAGGCCTTGGCCGAGCTGACGACGCTCGAGACCGCGATCGACGCCCAGGAGCCCGATCCCGCGTCGTCCTCATCGTGACCCCAGCCTTCGTCGGCATGATGATGGGAATGAGGTCGGCGGTCGAAGTCTGACGGACCCCTTCGACCTCCTCGGATCAGATCTTCAGGAAAGGGATCCGTCGGAGGATCGCGCCATGCTTCTGGTCGGATCGGATCTCCGACGGGGTGACCCGTCCTCGGAGGTTAAGGGTTTGGAGTCCCTCGATGAACGGCGCTCGGGACAGCGCTTGAAGGGCCTTTGTGCTCAGACCTGTATGACCAGAAAGATTCAGTGAGGTCAATCGCGCCAAGTGGGGGCAGTTGGCCAGCGCGACAATGTCCTCGCTGGTCAGGTGGACCCTCGAGAGGTCGAGATGGGTCAGATTGCTGAGTCCCTCGGCCGCTTTCAGTGCGTCGCCGAGGACCCGTGGATCAGGCTCCTCGGTTGTCGCCTCGCCGAGCCGGGCGATCGGGGCGTTTTGATCGGGCTGGTGCCAGCGACGTTGCGTCGAGCTGAACGTCAACTCAAGATGGGTTAGGTTGGACCAACGCGTTGCCTTGAAGACGATGGCAAGGCCTGCGCGATCGAAGTGGCCACCCAGACGCAGGTGCTTCAGACCGTCGAGCGGCATCTCATGGGCGATTCGTCGGAGATCCGCAATCTCTAGCGCATTGAAGCTGAGGTCGAGATGGGTCAGTTGGCCGAGGAGGTGGAGCCCGATCAGATGATCCAAGCTCCTCGAATCGAGTCGGATGTTGCTGATGCGGAGTTCCCGAAGCACCGGCATCTGCGAGGACAGATCGAGATCGACGAGTTCTTCGAAGGCATTGGAACCGAAACGGTTATCGCCGAGGTCCAGGGTGATCAGGCTCTTCCAGGGCCGACCTTGAAAGAGCCGAGTGACCGCTTGGGAGTTCAGGTTGTTGTAGCGGAGGTCGAGCGATTCCCATTGGCCGATGTGCTCGAGGTCCACGAGCCGTTCGATGCCGGCCGTGCCGATCTCGTTGAGCCGCAGATCGAGGTGTCGGAGCGCGGTCAGGCCGTTGATGGCGTCGAGGTCGCGGAAGAAGTGGGAGTCGATCTTGGTGCTGTTGAGACGGAGGTGCTCCAGTCGCGGACAGCGCGGGAGGACCTGCTTTTTGAGTTCGTTGATGGCCTGGCGGTCCAGGGAGTTGTAGCTGAGGTCGAGCCGGACGAGGCGCGGGAGGGTCGGCCAGTTGGCCAAGGCTTGCAGGGCTGGGCCATTGAGGCCGTTGTAGCTGAGGTTGAGATCTTCGACGGAATCGAGGTGATCGGCATCGGCCAAGGCGACCATGCCCTCTTCGCGGAGCTGAACGTGGCTGAAGTCCAAGGCGCGGACGTTGGTCAGGTGCTTGGCGCTTCGGAGATGCCTGGTCGACTGGACGAGCTGATCGCGACTGGCACGGACGCGGATGGCCGCCGGCGTGTCGGGGTCATTGAGGAGCGTGTGTCGATGTCCGAGGGGTCGGACCCAGGCCGATTTGTCGAGGTTGAGGAACAGGATTCCCCGCGACGAGTCGCTGAGTGTCACGTCGTTGCCGCTAAGCTGTCCTTCGGCGACCGCGCGGACGACATGACTAGCGAACAGGTCGCCCTCCTCGAAGAGGAGATCAGCGGCCATCAGGAGCTGGTCAAGCCAGGAGGTCTCCTTGCGGTTGGCCGGCCCAACTTCGGAGAGGATCAGGCGCAACCACGAGACGAATTCGGGATCGTTGAGGCCCATGGCTCGGCTCCTTTAGTACAACCGGTCGCGGGGCCAGGGAGCAGGGTTGGGACTGTCGACAAAGGGACACTCCCAGAGCGGGTGGTGTTCGCCGGTCCGATGGTGTTCGGGACTTGTTGCGAACACACAAGAAACCTTGCCATGCGATCGTCGGGGCGTCGGCTCGATTCCCGATGCGTCTGGCTCAGAGCAGGTGCTTGGCCTTGATGTCGAGGTACATGTTGACCAAGCGGGCAGTCAAATCCTCGGCGAAGGCATCGAGGGTCAAAGCACCTTGATGTCGGAGGTTGGTGAGGACCGACTCGCGCCAGTTGAGCATCGAGGCGGCTGCGGCGGCGCGGTAGAAGGTTCCGCGCTCCTCGGTGTCGTGGGGAACCCGGATGGCCGAAGACGGTTCCCGAAGAGTCAATGCGGAGGTCCTGAGATCCTGTTCAAGGGCCCGATGAGTCCCGGAGGCTCCGTCGATGTGACGGCCCAGACCTTGGTCGGCCAGTTCGAAGAGTTCGCGGTCGCGGAGGAAGACGGCCAGGCCGACGTGATGGCCCAGGACCGAGCCGAGGTGCTGACGGATCTCCTCGGCGTTGACCTCGTCGAAGACGTTGGTCAGGAGCATCACAAGGGATCGTTTGCGGTAGCGTCGCTTCAGTTCGGCGAAAGCACGGTCGTAGCGTGGCTCGACGAGGCGCGGAAAGATGTCGTGAACGGCGTGGACCAGACTGTTGATTCGGCTGGGGCCGCTTCGCATTGGAAGGGCGGTCAGGATCTGTTCGTCGAAGGCGATCAGGCCGACCTGATCGCCCTTGACCAGCGCCACATGGGCCAGCAAGAGCATGGCGTTGAAGGCGTGGTCGAGCAGGCTGAGTCCGTCGCCGGAGTCGCCGACCATCATTCGGCCGCAGTCGATCAGGAAGATAATCCGCTGGCTTTGGTTGGCCTGGAATTCCCGGACGGTCAGCTTGGTCCGACGCGCTGTGGCCTTCCAGTCGACGTGTCGCGGTTCGTCGCCGAGAATGTAATCGCGGAGCCGCTCGAACTCGTTGTCGGTGCCAACGCGTCGTGACTTGCGGAGTCCCAAGACGTGAAGGCGGTCCTTACGGGCCAGCAGACTGTAGCGGGCGATCTGGCGAACGTCGGGGTAGACCCGGAGCGTCGTCTCCAAGTCCCAACGGATCGCGCGCTGCCAGAGCCCCAGGCGGCTCGGGATGACCGCATCGACCCGCTCGAAGCGGACCGTTCCGCGCTCCAAAGGGCGCAGTTCATACCGGAGGATCAGCCGACGGCCTGGCTCCAGCCGGATGGCGAACTGCTCCGGGGTGGCCCGACAGGTCTCCGGGACGTCGTCACGGATCTGCATCCGACGTCGGAGCCGGGTCCGGTTCTCCAGGCTCAGCTCGACCTGTTGCGGTTCGCCTAAGGAAGCGACCTGTTGACAGGAACGCTCGAAGCGGAACCGCGAACGGCCGATGCCGATCAGACTGAGCAGGTCGCCCAAGGCACAAGCCAGGATGATCGCGTCGACGGTCAGGAGGGCCGGCAGGAGGTCGGCGCGGAAAAACAGGACCGGGCTGATCGCGGCGGGCACCATCAGGATCGCCACGAGGTTGCGACCCGGCGCGAGGCCCCAACCGAGGCCGAAGCGACGACGACCCGATCCGGAGTTGGCCTCACGATCGGCGTCGAGGCGAGGCCCGGCGCTCATGATTGGGGGACCTTGACGTTGCGGACCAGTTCGTGGAGCAGGTCGTCGACCTGTCGGCCCTCGATCTCGGCCTCGGGCGTAAGCTGGACCCGGTGCCTCAGGGCCGGCAGGAAGACCGACTGGACATCGTCGGGCACGAGGAAGTCGCGGCCCTCCAAGGCTGCGGCGGCCTGCGAGGCCTTGAGGACCGCCACGCCGGCCCTCGGCGAACCGCCCAGGCTGAAGACCGACGGCATCGTCCGGCTGGTCCGGATCAGCGTGGCGATGTAGTGCAGCAGCGGTGGCTCGACCCGGACCGAGCCGCAGGCCTGTTGCACCTTGAGCACCTGCTGCGGATCGGCCTGAACATTGACCCGCTCGCTGATCAAGCGGTCAGGATTGCCCCCTCGAGTGTGCAGGGCGAGGATCGCCTCCTCCTCGCTAGGGCTTGGGTAATCGATCACCAGCTTAAAGAGGAACCGGTCGAGCTGGGCCTCAGGCAGGTTGTAGGTGCCTTCCGACTCGATCGGGTTCTGGGTGGCCAGGACCAGGAAGGGCGGATCGATCGGGTGCGAGACGCCGTCGACGGTGACCCGGCCCTCCTGCATGATCTCGAGGAGCGCCGCCTGGGTCTTGGCCGGGGCGCGGTTGATCTCGTCGGCCAGCAGCAACTGGGTGAAGATCGGACCGGGCCGGAAGTTGAACTGCCCCGACTGCGGGTCGAAGACCTGCGAGCCGGTCACATCGGCGGGCATCAGGTCGGGGGTGAACTGGATCCGGCCGAACTGGCAGCCGAGGACCTTGCCCAGGGTCCGGACCAATAGGGTCTTGCCCAGACCTGGTGCGCTCTCCAGGAGGACGTGACCCCCGGCCAGCAGGGCGATGAGGACCTGACGGACCAACTCCTTCTGGCCCACGAAGGCGTGTTCCAGTTCGTCGAGGATCTTCGAGGACCAGATGGCCACGGTCATCCGCGGTGGGGGGGTGGCGGACTGGACAGATCCGTCGACGGGCCCGGCTGATTTCGGTAAAGGCGGAATGATTGGGTTTGGCTTCGAGATCTGGTCCGGGGGGCCTCCGAATGCGTGCGCGTCGCCGCCGGACTCCGGGCTACCCGTGCTCATGGGTTGGGAACCTCGCGATCGGTTCGGGACGGATCGGCGTCGTCGACGGCCGCCTCGGGCCCGTTCGCGCGATCCTCGTCTAGGGATTGGATAAAGCCGCGGAGCGCCTGCGTTCGCCAGCGACGGTATCGGTCCAGGACATCGCGGGCGACGGAGACCTGACCGGTCCTGGCCAGTTGGTCGCCCAAGGCCTCGGCGTGCTTGACCGGCCGGCGATCGGCCGTTGAGGCGAACCGACGGATCCGACCAGGTCGGAACCCGAGAAAGAGGGCCAGGCCCAGGGCGAAGGCGAGAGCTTGGGCGGCGATCCAGGAGAAGGGAGGGCGTTGGATCAGCCAGAGCGACGACGGGTTCTCCGGTTCGCGCGCCGGGGAGCGGCCGGTGATGAAGACGACTTGGCGCCCGTCGGCCGGTCCAAGGTGCTCGATCAGGCGGAGCCCAATCTGGCGACGCGCGGGGTTGACCCAGGCGCCGTTGAGCAGGAACGACCCGTTGGCCAGGATCAAGACCTCCGAGCCGTCCCAAGGCTCCCAACCGATGGCCAGGGCCGTCTGGTCGCTCCGAAGGAAGATCTCCTCCTCGGGCTCGCGTGCGATCAGCCCATCGAGCACGCTCAGGGCGGCCTCTTCACCATCGACGCCGACAGCCCACGGCCCCTCCAAGCTCTCGAACCGCGTCCGACTCGTGGCGGAGTCTTCCAAGAGGAACCAAACCAGGGTGTCTTCGTTCGGCTCTTCGGCCGGGAACACGCGTTCGTTCTCGAGGAGCCTGCCGGTCGCGAGCTGATACCGGATCCGGTCCATCCGATTGGTGATCCGGTCGCGCTCCGACTCCGACTCGGTGGCTTGGCGCTGGCGGCTCTCCATTTGCAAACAGGCCCGCCAGTAGTCGGCCTCGGCATCGTAATCGTGGGGCACGTAGATCAGGGTCCGGCCGGTCCGATTGAGCCAGCTCTCGTAGTAGGCCGTTTCGGTCACGTCGGGCAGCCCGGAATAGGGGGCGAACCGGATGATCAGGTCGGCCTCGTCGAGGACCACGTCGTTGAGGCGGCCGGTGCTCCGGACCTCGAACCCGCGCTGGCGGAGCACCTCGGCCAGAACCGAGAGCCCGTTGATGCTCTCGCCTCGGAGCGTGCCGTAGCTCGTCTCCAGGGTGGGCGGGAAACAGCCGGGGATGATCAAGGCTGTCAGGGCGATCGCCAAGCTCAGCACTCGGAGCCGCCAGTCGGGCAACCTCAGGTTGAGTTGGCCGATCACATGACCCGAACCGTTGCCTCGAAGCCTCGGACGTTCCGAGGCCCGATCGGTCTCGAGGTTGGTGGACCGGGGCGATTGGGCTGATCGGATCGGGGTCAGCGGGTTCAACGGTCGCCTCGCGGGTCGTGCTGGAGGAAGTCCTGTCGGAGTCCCAGGGCGGCTTGACGCGCCTGGTCGAAGGCGTCGGGGTCGACCGGCTGGCCGCCGTAGAGCACGAGTTCGAAGAGCCGGTGGGTCGGTTCGATGCCGGCGCGTCGCGTGGGGTCGTGGACGGCCCGGACGATCTGGCGCGGGGTCATGCCCGGTCTGTAGATCAACTCCCCGCGACGGACCAGCTCGCTGCCGAGATAGGCGAACAATGCGACGATCGCCTCGTCGAGTTGCCCGGCGCGTCGGAGTCGCTCGGCGCGATCCCAAAGATCGGCGTCCTCAGGGACCCAATCCTCTCGGAGCGATTCGACTCGATCGACGTCCTCAGAAACTGCGTCACCGGCCTCGACCTTGTCCTCAACATCACCGGCGTATCGTCGGATGAAGTGGATCGCCAATGCGATGAGGACCGCCACGGTCAACGCGAAGATCAGCAGGAGCACCCCGTTGCGGAGCAGCTCGCCCAGGTCGTCCCAAAGACGGGAATCTTGCGACGAGGACGGCTTGTCGGGGTCCTGTGAACTCGGAGTGTCTGACGAGACCAACGACCGGTAGCCATCAGTCTGCTCATCGTACCAGGGGAGGTCGGCCGAGCGCAACGCCTCCTCGACATCGGTCTGGGCGGTCGCCTGCAGAGAGATGCCCAGCCAGACGAGCCCAAGCAGCACCCAACAGGTCCATCCTCGACGCGAGCCCGGCCCCGGGAACATTGCAGGGGGCCGAACGATCGACGGGTTCATGGGGTCGTCCCTCGCTCGGCACCCGAGGCGATCGCCAGCGTTTGGAGCTTCAAGTTCAGGTCCCAGGCCTCCAAGCGGGTCCGGCGGTCGATGTAGAACAGGAACCGCGCCACCGAGAAGAACCCGACGGCCACCCACATGCCCATCGTGATCGCGATCATCGGTGCCTCGCCGAGCAGGTCCAGTTCCTCATCGAACAAAGGCGGTGTGCCCGACCCGAACAGCGTCACCCAGAGCGAGCCCAGGCCGAAGCCGCAGCACAGGAAGGCGAAGCCGAAGAGGAACCCCCACTCGACCAAAGCGATCCAGAGGTGATACGACTGCGCGTCCTGCGTTAAGATCCCGGTCCGCTTCCAGAACGAGAACAGTTTGGAGCGTTCTAGGAGGATCACCTCGTTGGCGTAGAACAGATTGATCGGGACCAGTAGGGACCCCACCACGGTCGCCAGCAGGAATGCGCGAAGGAGCATCATCAACAGGAACGAGGGGACCGCGCGAAAGAGGCTGGCCGTGATCGATCCGAACCGTGGTCGTCGACCGAGCATCAATTCGCCCATCACGAGCGACATCGGCGCTGTTGCCAAAGGTTCGAATATGGCGATGAAGAGGGGCAGGAAGACGAGGAAGTACATGAACAGGAAACCCTCGAACGTCGACTCATCGGCCTGCGTGGGCTCGTTGACGAGGGGGATCAGCGAGAACAGCGCCCAAGGGGCGATGCCGATCAAGACCGTCAATCCAATCGTGACAGGGTAGTGACGGACCACGAGCAACGCCAGGTCGAGGATCTCCCAGATCCGTCGCGGCCGGATCCGGACGAGGGTCTGGTTAGGATCCAACGCGGTGCCCTCCCCTGTGCCGTTCCAGCCCGCCGAGGCCGATGTAGGCCAGAAGCATTGCGGCGGTCACCAAAGCTACGGCCAACTTGACCGCATAGGGTAGGGAAGAGGCCGAGATGAACCCCTCAATGAATGCGGCCAGGATGAACAGGGTCGCCGCTGTGCCGGCCAGCGGTAGGGACCGCAAGGCCGAATCGCGAAGGGCTTGCAGCCGGGGTTGGCGACCGGGAGCGATCAGACCCAGGCCCAGATGGAGTCCAGCGGTGGCACTGATGGCGATCGCCGTCAGTTCGAACGGGCCGTGCGCTGTGACAAACTCCAGGAAGTTCCCGCGCGACGGTGTTCCCAAGATGTAGCCGAAGAGCAGACCGAGGTAGACCGTCTGCTGGATCAGGATGTAAACTGAGCCAATACCGAAGAGTAACCCCCAGGTATAGCAGCGAAGCCCGATACCGGCGTTGTTATAGATGTAGAATCCGTACATAAGGGCGTCATCGTCCAAGGATTCGCGGGTCAAGGTGTTGGCGAACGACTCGGCGGCCTGCTCGGCCATGCCTTCGGGGAGGATGTCGAGGGCGAAGTCGGGGTCGAAGTAGGCGACCATGGCGAAGAGGGTCATCCCGCCATAAAAGAGGACAAGGCTGAGGTAGAACCAGGGGGAGCGTCGGAGTTGGCGTGGGACGTTGAGGAAGGCGCCCCGGAGCCAGGCGACCAGGTCGACCCGCTCGGATCGATAAAGTTCGTTGTGGGCGCGGGCAACCAACTGGTCGAGGTAATCGACGGTCTCTTGGGGCAGGTCATAGGCATCGGCGCGCATCAGGTCGGCGCAGACTTCGCGATAGAGGTGGGCCAGTCGGAGCAGGTCGTCCGGCTTGCGTCGCGTCGCATGCGTCGTGGGGAGTTTGCGGAGGAGCTGTTCCAGTTCGTCCCAGCTTGGCTTGCGCTGGGCGAGCCGCTTCACCACCCGGATGGCCATCGGGTCTCAGCTCCTTTCCATGAAGACAGCGCGATAGACCGCGCAGAGCACCGTGTCGGCCGGGTAGTCGACCGGCAGTTGATGCTCGGCGATGAGGCGGTTGGCCAACGGCCGGGCCATCTCTTCACGACGGCTAAGTCCCAGACGTGGACGCGCCTGCACGTAGTCGGCGAGCGTGCGGGCCAGGTCGCGGCTGACGTGCTGCTGCGGCCGGACGTAGTCGGCCAGTTCGATGACGGCCGGTTCCTCGATCACGACGATCGGCTGCGGTTCCGGCTTCTCCTCCATAATCACCATCGTGCCGGCAGCCAGGTCACCCAAGCGTCGAAAGCCGGTGGTCAGCGCCATGCTGATCAGGGCCGGCAACGTGCCGAGGCCGACCCAGATCCCCTCAATCGGCAGGATCAGGTTACGCAAGATCGCCTGCGACGGGCTGATCGGCACGCCGTTAACCGAGACGACCCGCAGCTTCATCGCGACCTTGCCCGGCGTCTGGCCGTTCATGATCGTTTCGAAGAACCCGCCGTAAAACCATTGGGTGAAGAACAAGACGATCAGGCTCAAGCCGATCGAAAAGTTCCCCAACAGCGGCATCGTCAAGGAGGACAAGATAGAGATGGCGGCCATGAAGGCCAGCCAGAGCATCAAGTCGAGCAGGTATGAGATGGCGCGTCGGAACGGGCCGGCCACGATGTAGCGGTAGGTCACCCGTTCCGGGGTGATCATCTCCACTTGTGTGTCCAGGACCATGCCGGCACGAGTCGTCGGGCGCGACGGGCTAGCGAGGCTCATTAAGGATCCGTGACCGGTGATCCGGCCGCTCATTGTGGGCGAACATCGAAGGCGAATCGAGGGGATGCACTCGGTCCCATGCCATGCATCCGATCAGTCCATCGAAGATACTACTCGACCCAATCCGAAGCAACCGACCGATCTCAAGAAGCGACTCACTGCGCATTTGATGTGTGCAAACGACGGAACGCGACGAGTGCACGCTGGCTTGCCGGTCGATCCGATAGAAGACCGCTTTTCCGACATTGCGATCGACTCAGTCGTGGTCCAGATCGCGGCTCGGCTCGCCGACGAACGGGTTGCGTCGGCGTTCCAAACCGATGGTGGTTGAAGGGCCGTGTCCGGGATAGACCTCCACCTCGTCGGGCAGGTCCTGGAGGAGTCGACGAAGCCCGTCGATGAGCAAGTCAGGGGCGCTGTGGGGCAGATCGGTCCGGCCGATCGATCCGGCGAAGAGGGTATCGCCGCCGAAGAGGATCGGCGGGTCGTCTTCCAGGACGCGGCCATCGCCGACCAGGAAGACGAGCGAGCCAGGGCTGTGACCGGGCACGGCCCGACTGACGAACTCCAGGCCGGCGAGCCGGAAACGCTCCCCGCCTTCGAGAATCCGATCGGCCGGTGGGCTGAGCACCGCGTAGCCGAACATATCGCTCAAATTCTCGCGAGTATCGGTCAGCATCGAGGCATCAGCGCGGCCGATGATCAGCTCGGCATTGGGAAAGGCTTGCTTCAAAGCCGCGTTGCCGGCGATGTGATCGAGGTGGCCATGCGTGTTGAGGATCGCCTCGACTTGCAACCCTTCGCGGCGGAGCAAATCAAGGATCGGATCGACCGCAAATCCCGGGTCGATGACCACCGCCGAGCGGGTGCCACGCCGCCAAACCACGAACGCGTTCTGCATGAATTCCTGTGAGAGGACCGTTTCCAGTCCCAGTGTGACCGCGTCCATGATGCGCATACAGACCGCTCCGGCCCGATTGAAGAGAACCGATCTCGCTCCACGACCCCTCGCGAGCGAATCGAGCTTCGACCGAGCACCGGGAATTTGTAGACCTGTCTATTCTAGCGGATCGGCGTCTGCTTTCCAGGGTGCCCACTTCGTTGGGAGCGGCTGGCCGCGTCTCAAAGACGTACTTGCAACGATCAAGTCATCAAGTCGTGGGACGTTCCGGATCCGAGGCGGTCCAATCGAAGCCTGAGAGTTGCGCCAGGGCGAGCACGAGGGCTTGAGTCCCATCGCGTGCATGCCCCTGAGCGGCGACGGCGCGATAGAGCTGCTCGGCCAGGGCCAAGCCGGGCAAGGCCAGGTTGAGCCGCTTCGACTCCGCCAGCGCGATCCCCAGGTCTTTCAAGAAGTGCTCGACGTAAAAGCCCGGGTCGAAGTCCCCGCCGATCATCCGAGGACCGAGATTGTTGAGGCTCCACGAGCCGGCCGCGCCACTGCCGACGCTCTGCAGAACTGTAGTCAGGTCCAGACCGGCACGCGCGCCGTACACGAGTGCCTCGCAGACTCCGATCATGTTGGTCGCAATCAGGATCTGGTTGACCATCTTGGTGTGCTGGCCGGCCCCTGGCGGACCTTGGTGGACGATCGTCCGTCCCATCAATTCGAATAAGGGTCGGACGCGCTCGACGGCCTCCGAGTCGCCTCCGACCATGATCGAGAGCCGAGCCTCCCGCGCACCGACGTCGCCACCGGAGACCGGCGCGTCGATCGTCTGGACCGAACGTTGGCGGGCCTGCTCGGCGATCTCAACGGCCAAGGCGGGCTCGCTGGTGGTCATGTCGACCAGGATCGCCCCCGCCTTCAAACCGCCCAGAGCGCCCTGATCTCCCAGGATCACCTCTCGCACATCGCTGGGATAGCCCACGATCGTGAAGACGACGTCGGCCTGCTCGGCCACGCCGCGCGGCGAGTTGGCCCAGGTCGCTCCGGCTTCCAAGAGCGAGTCGGCCTTCGCCTTTGTCCTGTTAAAGACAGCGCCGTGGTAGCCGGCCGCCAGCAGATGAGTACACATCGACCGGCCCATGACGCCCGTCCCAATCCAACCGATCCGGCACGACGAGGGAGAAACAGGATCGGGCATGGGATGATCCCTCCAAAAGGGTTAGGTGCTGGCTTCCCGCGCGGACTCGATAGCCTTTGGGACGTCGCGCCGTCGGCGATTCGGAGAAAAGCAACAATTTGCGGCGCTCCTGCGCAACATTCGTCCCGGCGAGCGTGTCGACGAACCGGGTCACACGGTTTCGGGGTCGCGATGGAGCAACCCATCCCGAACTTGGACGACCCATCCGCGCATCCGGACCGATCGTGACCCAGTCTAACAGGAGACGGCTGGGCGTTCGTGTCCCGATCCGGCCAGAACACGGGGCGGCCGAGCGAATCAGCCGGCACAGACTTCGCATGATGGGTAGGTACGTTATGGCGTCATGTGCCTGAGTGGGCCGAACCACTGTGATTCCCGTCGACCCTTCTGAGGGATCATCGATTCGTCTGAACGACACCGAGCCAACCCGATCTGCAACGACCAGACGAGAGCACCGCGACATGATTTGGGACCCATCGATGCCGAACCTAACACGACGAGAGGGACGGACCGAGCCCGCAGATCGGATCGTTCGGACCGCCTCGGGTTCGGAATCGCCTCGACGGCTCAAACTCCTGGTCCTGATTCTCGCCGGAGTGATCGTGCTCGGGCTAATTCTGATCGGTCAGACGACCCTGCCCCACTTGCTGAACCGCCTGGAAGAGCCCCTGGTCGCGATGGGCTTGTGGGCCTATCCGGTTTATGTGTTTTGCTTCGCGTTGGGATTAATTGTGCTGACTCCGGCTTGGCCGATGGCGATGCTGGCCGGGATCCTCTTCCAACCGTGGTGGTTGGCCATCGGGCTGGTCTCGGCGGGCAACACGCTGGGATGTTGGGGCTCGTTCCTGATCGCGCGGAGCGCCGCCGGCGAACGCGCTCGGAATCGTTTGGAGCGGAGTCGGACGTTTCATACGATTGACCGCGCGATCTGCATTCGAGGCGCGTGGTTCCTCCTCTTGCTCCGGATCTGTCCCTTGATCCCCTACCACGTGCTCAATTACGGTCTGGGACTGACGCAGATTCGGCCCTCGCGGTACCTGCTGACGAGTTGGCTGGGGATGCTCCCGATGTCGATTGCGTCGGTGACCACGGCCCGGATTCTGGACCCGGACCAACGGGTCATGTCGGGCCAACCGCTCTGGTTCTGGGGGATTGCTGTGGGGCTCGGTGTGGTCCTCCTCGGGGTGGTCAGCCTGTTCGTGCGGCGCGCCCTGGACGCACAGCGTCGCGATGATTCCGAGCGAGCGATTCCCATGACGACAGGCCGGGACGCACGTCCTCAAGCTGCGTGACCGCCCATGAGGCGGGCCTACACGCCCAACCCCGAGATCGGGGGATGGCTCGCCCTGAACACCGATCCCTCGGGTGAGGCTTGTTTCCCCTTCATCCTTGATGAGCCTCCCCTGGAATGACTGATACCCCGGACTTTCATCACATCGACGAATCGAACGACGGTCTCCCTCAGGTGAGCCCGTCCCAGCTTCGAGATTGGCTCGATTCGTTGGATCCGCCGCTCTTACTGGACGTACGCGAACCGGAGGAGCGACGCTTCTGTCGGATCGTCGTTCCCGAAGGATCGGATCTGTTTTTACCGATCGGCCAGGTGCCCGAGCATCAAGAGGCTCTTCAGATCCGGGTCGGGGCACGAGCGTTGGTCGTTTATTGTCACCACGGGATCCGTTCAGCCTGGGCGACCCGGCTGCTCTTAGCGACTGGGCTCGAGCGGGTTGTGAACTTGGACGGCGGGATCGACGCGTGGTCCCGCTTGGTCGATCCGGAGTGCCCACGCTATTCCTGACTCGAGGGCCACAGCCCTTGCGGTTGTCTTCGATCTGAATCAGATCAGTCCCGGCTCGAGATCCATGTGCCCGCATGGCTAATGCATGCAAGGTTGGTGGTAAAAGGGTCGTCCTTTCGTTCTGCAATATTTCTTGAATTCATCATGTGGGGGGGATTTGCCCAGAACGAGTCGTGACTTTATCCTCATGAGTCATCATGGAGAGGGAGGTATCAAGTCCGAGATCGGCCGGCCGCCGTTCGCGACCGAACGGAAGGAGTCGGGAGAGGGCCTTGATCACTAAGGGAGGGCGCTCCTTGCGACATCCCAGGCAGCGGGTGGGTAGCAGAAGGGTTGCGAGCAGCGAGGCGATCACGGAGAGGCCCAGGGTGAGCAGGGCAAGGGCCATTTCCAAGAGGTCTGGCATCCGGATCCGCGACTCGTGGATGGTGCGATGACCACAGCGTCGGCAGGGGCGGGGGATTCGCAAGGTCACCGGTCGTTCCTCCTTGGGAGCATCGGGGGTTGCGACATATGGAAGGATGGCGGTGAGCCCGGGGCAAATCATAGTCGATCGTCTCGCCCATGCCTAGGGGTTGATAAGATCGTCATGGTTCGGAACAAAGAATGAAAACACCGAGATCTTTCGGGGTCATAGGGTCGGCAACTCGACTTTGGTCTCCCGATTGCGTTAGGTTAGAGGAGATGGCCGGGGCTCTCGATCCGGAGGCGTGACGGACCCGGATCGCCCGCCCCTCGGCATGGGGTCTGGCCCGATCCCCGGCATCGACGCATGTCCGATTCGATCGGCGATCGACGGACCATGGCAGTTCTTCTTGAGGGAGGCATCCGCGCATGAGCAACTCCGAAGCGACCAACCCAATCCGCGCCCTGGCCGCCCAAGGACAGAGCGCCTGGCTGGACAACATCAGCCGTGGCCTGATCCGCTCGGGCGAGCTGCGCCGACTGATCGAGGAGGACGGCTTGCTGGGCGTCACGTCGAACCCAACCATCTTCGAAAAGGCGATCACCAAAGGGAGCGAGTACGACGAGCAGATCCAGGACCTGATCGCGCAGGGGGCCGACGCCTCGGCGATCTACCAAGCCCTGACCGTCGACGATATCCGCGAGGCCCTCGACGTCTTCCGACCCGTCTTCGAACGCACCGAGGGCTTGGACGGGTGTGTCAGCCTGGAGGTCTCGCCCCTGCTGGCCCGTGACACGGAGGCGACCATCGCCGAGGCCAAGACGCTCTGGGGACTGCTCGATCGGCCCAACGCGATGATCAAGGTGCCCGGCACCCCCGAAGGAATCACCGCGATTGAGCAACTGCTCTACGACGGGATCAATATCAACGTCACGCTCTTGTTCAGTAATGATCAATACGAGCAAGTGGCTCTTGCCTACGTCCGCGCATTGAAGAAGCGGGTCGAGGCGGGCCTGCCGGTCGATCGGATCAACTCGGTGGCCAGCTTCTTCATCTCGAGGATCGACACTGAGGTCGACAACCGGATCGACCAAGCGATCGCCACGAACGACGACGACGGCCGACGCAACGCGCTGGAGGCGCTCAAGGGGACCGTAGCCATCGCCAATGCCAAGCTGGCCTACCAGACTTTCAAGAAGATCTTCTACGGCGACGAGTTCCAGCCCCTCCGCGATCGCGGGGCCAAGGTGCAGCGCGTCCTCTGGGCCTCGGTCAGCACCAAGAATCCCAACTACCGCGACACCTTGTACGTCGACGATCTGGTCGGCGCCGAGACGGTCAGCACGATGCCGCCGGAGACCTTTGAGGCGGTCAAGGACCATGGGACCTCGACGCCGACGATCGAGTCGGACCTGGAGGGGATGACCCGGACCTTGAACCAACTTCAAAACTTAGGGATCTCGCTGAACGACGCCACCGACGTGCTCCTGGAGCAGGGCGTGGCCAAGTTCGCCGACTCGTTCAACGCGCTGATGGACTCGATCGCGTCGAAGCGGCAGAGCCTGGCCGCCACGACCGCCGGGGGGACCGCCTAATGGTCGACCCGGTTCTTCAGCAGCGCCAAGCCTTCGGGCGCGACGACGCCGTCGCGCAGCTTTGGGCCAAGAAGCCGTCGCTTTGGTCCGACGACCCGGACGACGCCAAGATCATCGCCAACGCGTTGGGCTGGCTCGAAGTTCCTCAGGCGATGCGCGATCAGATCGACCAGGTCGTCGCGTTCGCCGACGAGGTTTGCGACGCCGGGTTCCAGCATGTTGTTCTGATGGGCATGGGCGGTTCCAGCCTCTGCTCGGAGGTCCTGCGGACCGCCTTCGGCGATCAACCCGGTCGTCCACGTCTGGTCGTTCTGGACAGTACCGTGCCGGCCACCGTCGAGCGGATCGGATCAACGATCGATCCGGCCCGTAGTCTGTTCCTGGTTGCCAGCAAGAGCGGGACGACCACCGAGCCGTTGGCCTTCCAGCATTACTTTGAAGGGCGCGTCCGCCAGCTCCGTGGCGATGGCTTCGGCGACCAGTTCGTAGCGATCACCGATCCGGGTACGGCCTTGGAGGCCGACGCGACGTCGAAAGGATATTGGCGGATCTTCCGGAACCCCAGTGACATCGGCGGCCGCTACTCGGCGCTCTCGCTGTTCGGCTTAGTGCCGGCAGCCCTGATGGGCGTGGACGTCGTGACGTTCCTGGACCGGGCGATCGCGATGTCCGCGCGGTGCCGGCCGGACTCCGCGCCTGAGGACAATCCGGGCCTGGAACTGGCCGCCTTGATCGGCGGTCACGCCCGGCAAGGCCGCGATAAACTGACCTTGGTCACCTCCACGAGCTTGTCGGCTTTGGGTCTCTGGATCGAGCAGTTGATCGCCGAGAGCACCGGCAAGCGGGGTCGGGGCGTCCTGCCGGTCGCCGGCGAGTCCTTGGGCGAGCCCGCACAGTACGGCGACGACCGCGTCTTCGTGGCTGTTCGGACCGCTTCGGAGCCGTCGACGGACCTCGGTCCGCTCCGGTCGGCTCTCCATCCGGTGGCCGAATTGGTGTTGGCCGATCCGCTCGACCTAGGCGCAGAGTTCTTCCGTTGGGAGATCGCCACGGCCCTCATCGGTCAGGCCTTGGGGATCAATCCCTTCGACCAGCCGAACGTCCAGGAGAGCAAGGACAACACCAAGGCGATCCTCCAAGAGTTCCGCAACGCGGGTCGGATGGCCGATCCCGAGCCGTTGGTGACCTGGGACGGGATCGGCCTGACCGCCGAGCCACCGCTCCAGGAGCCGATCCGCAGGGCCGTCGGAGGGGGATCGGGTCGGGACGCCTTCGTGGCGGCCTTGAAGGTCTTGGCCGATGTGGTCAAGCCGGACGACTACGTGGCGATCACCCAGTTCTTTGACGAGACCTCGACGCGCGAGCAGGCGCTCCAGGAAGCGCGACTGGCCTTCCGTGATATTCGTGGCGTGGCCACCACGACCGGCTATGGTCCGCGATTCCTTCATTCGACCGGGCAGTTGCATAAGGGAGGCCCGGACACCGGGGTTTTCCTACAACTGGTCGCCGAGGACGGTCCTGACTTGGAGATCCCTGAGTTCGGCTATGGGTTCCGGACGCTCGCCCGCGCCCAAGCCTTGGGCGATTTCCGATCCCTAGTTTCGCGAGGGCGACGCGCTGTGCGGATCGATCTGGGGTCCGACGTCGATGGCCACCTTACCCAGCTCGTCCCGGCGATTCGCGAGGCATTGGGGCTCTCCTGATCGGGCTCGACCGCTTAAACGAATCGAGGGCGTCGGTTTCCCTATGGAGACCCGACGCCCTCGGATTCGAACGATCATCGTCAATATGCGAGCGATTCGCGAACGTACGCGACGGTGACCACATCCCATGCAGGATTAGAGGTTGTCGAAACTTGGGACATCCTCTTCCAAGGGGATGGAGTCGAGGGCCTGCGTTGAGCGACTCCGCTCGTTCGAGATGGCCTGATAGATTCCAAAGAGCAATCGGCGTCGGAGTTCCGGCTGGAGATTCGGGTCCTGCTGGTTGAGCCATTCCAGCGCCGAGTCGATCAGGCCGTTCCGACCTTGAGCCTCGGCGATGGCACCCAGGGCGAGTACGCGACGGGTCTCATTGCTCAGTAGTGGCGTACAGAGTCGGGCGTCCACGAAGCGGCCGGTCGTGACGAGGCTATCGATGAGCACTGCGAGGATCACATCGCGCTTGTCCGTTTGGGTAATCCGAACAGCCGCTTCGGCGGCGGCCTGATAGGTGACTGTGGCCGACTCGTTGCGAAGGTCGCGGGCCAAGGTTGCGGCCAACCGGACCAGCGCATCGGCCCGAACACTTGGCTCGGGGATTGCCATCGCCACGACGTAGGCCCTCGCGAACTGGTCCGACTGCGCCGCCTGGATCACGATCTCCACCAACGCTTGGTCACGCCAGACCGGACGGGTCATCTGCTGGGTCAGCTCCACCGCGAGGATCAGAAGCTGATCCGCTTGACGGCGATAGCCCTCGGCCCGCTGCTGCGGGTCGATCTGGGATGCCTCCGCGTCGACTTCATCGGCTTCGGGAGGCGGACTCTGCAGATCGCTGTCGCCGAAGATGTCGTCGAGATCGAGTTCGGACTCGTCATAAAGCGAACGACGGACGGTCCCCAAGCTCTGCGCGAGGTTCCGGCTCTGCTCGGCGACAGAGGAGACCAAGCGGGTCAGAATCTCGTTGCGGACGGTCGGTTCCCGGAGTCCTGAAGCGGCCTGACCGGCCATCTCGAAGACGGACTGCGCACCGGCCAGAAGCTCCTCGATGACCGGTTCGGTGTCGGGAAGATCCTCGGACGGTTCGAAGAGACCCAAAGTGCTGGAGCCGATCGAATCGACGGTGTTGGTGGTTCGGACCAAGCTGACGCCCAGAACGTTGAGGACTTCGGCGACCCGCTCCAGGGCCCGATCACGGTCGAGCGGATCGTCGATCTCCTGGGCCGCTTCGAGCGACAGATCCATCGCCTCGCGGGCGACCTTTAAGTCGTCAACGATATCCTGAATCGTCGCCGATTCAGGGGGAAAGTCGGCTTCGTTAATCCGTGCCAAAGCCACCAATGCCAGGGAGAGGGTCCGGTCGAACGGGTCGCTGATCTCCTGGGCCTGGCGGAGCGTCCGGGCGTTTAACTCGTCGGTGACTCGGAACGATGGACTCGGATCGTCGACCCGACCTTCGAGAATGGCTGAGGGGATTTGGCCCGCCGCCTCAAGACTTGACAGATCGCTCGAAGCTGACGGGTCGCTCCGATAATCCGGAGGGAGCTGCGCCTCGGCTCTCGGCATCAATTCTTGGGATGTCAGGCTCATCAAAGCCATGCCGAGGGCGGTGAGGAACTCGACGAACCGTCGGACCTGACCATGGGCCTCAGAGGTACTGATTCGAGTCGATGGAGAAACTCTGAGGCGATCGCGCGATCGCCCCGCCTTGGTCGACGTCGCCATAAGCGGTCTCCTTGCTGCCTCGATCTGTGCGCGAAGGACCGTCGAGGCTGGCCCCGAATCGAGACCTCAACGCCGGTCCGTCGACGATATTCACACTACCACGAGGCAAGCCTGACGCGCCCGCGCGGGCCGGTCAAATCGCCTGGCCGCGCAGTTTCCCGCTCGGAGCATGGCAATCGCCCGGTTCAGGATCCGTCCTGTGCGCGGAAGACTCGACGTGGGTTCTCTAGAAGGACCGTCCGGGCCAAGGCCAAGGCCCCTTCGACGTCCAGCCGGCCCGTCGCGACGAAGTCCCGGGCCAAGACATCCGAGAGCGCGCGGCGGTACATCTGGAACTTCGGGCGCACGAACTCCAGCTTGTAGGCGTCCGAATAGTAGCCGAGCACCTTGGTTTGCGGGACGGCTGTCAATCTCGCCTGGAGGTCGGCGGCGATGTATGGCGGGATGTTCGAATACCACCAGTGGCCGTGCGGCAGCACGTTCGGAAAGATCCAGGAGTAGGCCACCAGCTCCGGACCGGCGTCGGGCGAGAGCGTCGAGACCGGGTACTGCACCCTTGGGAAGTGATTAAAGACATCACGGTAGTCGGCCAAGCTGACCCGACGATCGAACAGGTCGCGGCCGCCGGCCACTCCGGCCGGGTAGATGTCGCGGATCGGGCCGATCATCAGGTCGAAGGGCAGGCCGAAGTCGGCGCAGAACTCGTTGAGGGTCCAGAAGACCCAGCGTCGAACCGTTTGGGTCTCCACCGGGTTCAACGGCGCATTGCCCAAAGCGCGGGCGAGGGTCGACTCCGAAGCGGCATCGGGCGGAGCCGGCACGAAGTCCGGCGGTAGGCTGATGGCACAGGCCCGAACCCCCTTGGCTCCGAACCGCTCGAAGAGCGTCCCGATGGCTGCCCGAAGCGATTGGGGCGAATCGACCATCGAGTCGGTCGCCTTCTGAAGGCGATGGCGAGTTTCGGGTCGATCGAGCTTCAGGACGAGGTCATCGGTCCGCAGACACGGTACGAACTTCGACGTGTCGAAGCCCTCCAACGGGTCGTCGAAGTCGTTGGTCAGGAAGACCGCTTCAAGCTTGCTATGTTCCCAGACCCGGGCGTCCCAGGTCGGGCCGTCGGCCCGATGGTCGGCCGTGTCGTAGAGCGCCTCGATCGTTGTCGGATCGATATGGCCCTCGACTCCGTGGAACTCGCGGGCGATCTCCAGGAGCCAGGAATACTGGATCGTGTTGCGGATCGGCTCCAGATAGCCGGCCAGGTCGATGGCGCGTTGGCGCGGGTCACGCTCGGGATTGGCGAGTTCGGCGGGCATGCCGGCTGAATGGGCCAATTCGGTATAGTAATGGTAGCCGAGGATCTCGTCGAAGGTCCGCGCCGCCGGCGAGGCCGGATCGATGTGCGAGTGGGCGTCGTAGATCGGCCACTCCGAGATCACGTCGAACAGCTCGCGGGCGCAGGGGTTAGACGGTCGCAACGGCTCAGTCATTGGGCTCGGTCCTCGGGCGGAGAGGTTCGGCTGTGTTGGGCCGCGACAGGTCAATGGTCCGAACGCTCAATCGCTGAGCGGCCGGACCGCCACACGCGGTCGGACGACCCATCCGGGCGGTCGTGGAGGATCGACCGCCCATCCGGCTCGACTCAGGCTATCGAGAGCACCATGACCCTTCAAGTCGGCCGAGCTGACTCGTCCGAGCCGACGCTCCGGATCCTGATCACTGGGGGTGGGACTGTCGCGCCGATCGACGAGGTTCGCCGGATCGTCAATCGTTCCACCGGTCGGTTCGCCGCCGCGTTGGTCGAGGCCTGGCTGATGCGTGGCGCTCGGGTCTGGCATCTGAGGACCTCCGAGGCGCTCCGACCGTTCCGACGCGACGCCCGATTCGATCTCGAAGCGGAAACGACGGACACGGAAGTCGCGAGGCTTCTTGAGCTTCGGCACCGGTATCGTGCGGTCCGTGACCGGCTCGTCGATCTCCCCCTCCATCGGGATACTGTCGGGGAGTACCAGGCCGCGCTGGAGCGGGTCTTCCGTGAGGAGACGATCGACTTGGCGATGCTGGCTATGGCCGTCAGCGACTACGAGCCCGATCCGGTCTCCGGCAAGATCCGGAGCGATCGCGCGCGGCTCCGGATCGATTGTCAACGGACGCCCAAGGTGATCGCCCAGGTCAAGGACTGGTCGCCTCGGACGTATCTGGTCGGATTCAAGTTGCTTTCGGGAGTCGACGAGGCCACCCTCGAACGGGTCGCTCGCGAGGCCCTGGTGAGCCAACGGGCCGACGCCACGATCGCCAACGATGACCGGACCGTTCGCGAGGGCCGTCACAAGGTCCTCCTGATCCGGCCCGATGCGGATGTCGAGCCGTTCGGCCCTGAGCCCGAGCGTCCCCTGGCTGCCCCCTTAGTGGCGCGGTTGGAAGAGATCCTCCGCGGGTCGTCGACGTCCCTCAATGGAACGACCCTCGCGGAGGACCGATGACCTCCAATCCCTCGACCGCAGATCCCGCTCCGGACAAGTCAGGTGGCGACGCCCATTCCGAAGACGAATCGTCGACGAACGCCCCGCTTGTGGACGATTCGTCAACCACGCAACGCGTCGAGACCGACGAGGCCGAGGCTCGAGTCTATTACCCGGCCTTGGACGGCCTCCGGTTCTTCGCCTTCGTGCTGGTCTACATCTCCCACGACGGGCTCGGACCGCTCCTCAACGCGGTCAACCTGGCTTTTGTCCTCATCACCGACCCAATCCTGGCGTTGTTGGGGGATCGCGTCGGCCTCGCCAGTTGGACCGTCACCCGGTTCGCCGCCAACGGTTGGGTGGGTGTCCCCCTATTCTTCATCCTCAGCGGATTCCTGATCACCACACTCTTGCTCCGCGAGGAAGAACGCTTCGGGCGGATCGATCTGCGATCGTTCTGGATCCGGCGGATCCTCCGAATCTGGCCCCTCTTCTACCTGACCCTGCTGATCGGTTTCATCGTGCTGCCGGCCCTTTCCGGACAGCTTTTCGAGGCCAGCTACTGGGCGGGCAACGCGCAAGGGGGTCAGTGGCCGGCCTTCGTACTGTTCCTTGGCAACTGGGCCATCATTCAGAACGGGATGATCGTCACGGAGGTCGTGGGGATCACCTGGAGCGTCTGCGTCGAAGAGCAGTTCTATCTGCTCGTACCGTTCCTCTTGGTCGGCGTCAGTCGGCGTTGGCGGATCCCGTTGGTCGTGGCCTTGATGGTCTTCTCCACCTATTGGCGGTACCGCTTGGCCGCACGCGGGGTCGAGCAGATCGTGATCCAGTTCCACAGCCTGACGTTGCTGGACACGCTGCTCTGTGGCGTTCTGATGGCGTTGCTGTTTCGGGGGCGTCCGCCTGACCCCCGCCTGGGGCGCTGGCTCGGCTGGAGCCAAATCCTAATCTGGCCTTTGGTGATCTTCGTGATGACCCGGTCCGAGCTCGGTCACGGGCCGACATATCGCCGGACTTGGGACTTTGTTTATCTCTACTTGCTCGGAGCGGTCCTCGTATCCTTGGCGATCGCGCACCGGGGGCTTTGGAGCCGACTCCTGAGCATTGGCTGGATCGTCTGGCTGGGCCGGATCAGCTACGGCCTCTACATGTTCCACGAGGTCGGACTGTTGCTCCGCGAAACGCTCCGACCGACGCTCTCGCTCATCAACGATACGTTGATCCGCGACCTCCTCGCCGAGACAATCAGCTTGGGGAGCACCATCGGAATGGCCGCCGTCTCGTATCAGTACTTCGAGCGCCGATTCCTCCGGCTCAAGACGCGGTTCACCAGGGTGGCCTCGCGACCGGTCTAGGAGCGTCCTTCCACTCTCAGGCCGAGCCGATCGATCCCTCACGCCTCTGGTGATACGCGAACCCCGACTTGCGTCGGCGCGTCCAAACTCCTACGATACCCACAACATCGGGGCGGTAGCTCAGCTGGGAGAGCGTCGCGTTCGCAATGCGAAGGTCGAGGGTTCGAATCCCTTCCGCTCCACTCAATCCGAGGCATATCACCTCGACAGGGAAGGATCCGAGAACGCTCGTCCACTGCGGATCTGTATTTCCCAACGATCCACACGATTTGGTCGACAAGCCAGACAGGGACGATCACAAGCTGATCGATCTGCTGGGGTCAGCGACTGGTCATCGTTCGTTCTCAAGACCATGGTTCACCCATTCGGCACGATTTACCGTTTCCGACCAACCGACTCGGCCGGCGTCGATCTCCAGATCGGAGTTCCAACCGCTCTGGGTCTGGCAGAGGGCGGGTCTGTCGTCGACGGGGTGCCAGACCTCAAAAGTGGCCATCACGGTGGATTTCATGAGCGTATGCCAGCGGTCGACCTCCTCAATGGAGACGTCTCCTTCCCGTCCAATTAGGTCGAGCCAAGCTTGAGAGACCGCGTCGATCGCGTGGGCCAATTCACCGCCATGTAAGGCAGACTCGCCCGTTTCGATCCAATCCAGGAATTCCATAATCGTTTCGCCTCAAGGTTATGGAGTTGTTTCGGGTTCGTTCCGAATGACCGGTTCATTCGCGACCTTGTTTTCAACCGGAACACGTCGGATCGCGGAGGACTGGTCTCTCAGAATGCGTCTGTCTCGTGAGATGCAAGGTCTATCACACCCGAGAGATTCGCCCCTCGGGAGCACCTTTCCCTGGATGTCGGAGGACGCCCTGGTCCCAGTGAGGCCGGATGGATCCGTTCTCTCTCCGGGACCTTTACTTGTCCCGAGATCCTTACTCGTTTGTGAACGCGATAGACTGGTCCCCAATCCGCTGAACTTGGCCGAATCCTGATTATTGCTCGACGGGTCGATCCCAGGTCTTCGACCACCGATCATGAGGGGTCGGCGTGCTCGTCGATGAAGGAATCGACACCGATTGACCGCTCGCGCGTAATGACCAACAGCGATGGCGGCGATTGAGCGTTCCAAGGGGAGAAGTGCCAAGTCCGCGCGATCCGCTGCGGGACCTCATCTCGGGCCCAGTTGAGGACCGTTTCGACTTCCTCGGGACCCTGCTCATGCCCCGAGTAGAGCACGACGGTGATGACCCCATCGCGCGGTAGGGCTGCCAACGCGGCCTCCAGTCCGATCACGGTGGTCTCGGCCTTGGTCGTGACCGATTCGTCGCCGCCGGGCAGATAACCGAGGTTGAACATCACCGCGCGGAGCCTCGGCTGGCGGACCCCCAATTGGGTTCGGATCAGCCGGGCTAGATCCCGATGATCCTCGAGGAAAAGGCGGACCTGGTCGCACAGCCCTTCGGCCTCCAGAAGTCGATACGTCTCGGTCAGGGCTGCGTCTTGAATATCCAGGCCCAAGACCCGTCCCTCCGAGCCCACGCATCGGGCCAAGTGCGCTGTGTCGTGACCGTTGCCTACCGTCGCGTCGACCGCTGAGTCGCCCAGGACTAATGCCTGCTCGACGACTCGGTGTGACAGTGCGATCGTGCCAGGACGGAGCCAGTCGAAGTGGGTCGAGCGATCCCGAGAGTTTTGCATATTCTTCATGCGACTTCGCTTAATTGCTTAGCCTTCGTTCTTTTATGAGGACTCCGCAGGGAGTATGGTGATCCTGTTCGGAGCGATGGCAACCGATAAGTCGCCTCGTCGTTCTGAGGTCAACTCGGACGAGATTCCGATCATCTCCGCCGCTCCAACTCACCGGCAAGAGAGTCGAGAACCCTCCCCCCGACTGCAAGGACGCCGTCCTCAATCTTATTGGAGTCCCGACCATGACTGTGTCTTCGGTTCGAGTCGAATTCGTCGTGCCTATGCTGCTCGTTGCTTGGCTTGGCACTTCGGTGTCGACCCTGGGTCAAGATGCACTGCCTGAGTGGACCCCGACCCCGAACATATTGGCCAAGCTGCAGCCCGTCCCGACAGTGGTTACTTCAACGAACCCAAATACGGGCGCGAAGATCCAAATCCGGTTTCGACTTCCCAACGAAATCCAACGTGATCGCACCAATCAGCTCGATGAAGCGTTCCCCACATGGACCTTCGGAGGTTCCATCGAAGAAGGAGCGAACAAGCTGCTGCGGTATGGCGCCGTGGCACGACTGGAATCGAACGAACCATTGAGTCCGGCGATGCTGCAAGCCGAAATGAGTGCTAGTGTGAAGAGGATCATCAACGAATTCTTCAGTGAGATGCAGCGGACGGCCGGCGATGTCGCTTTTCAAAAAGCGGTCGCGGAACCAGAGTTCGGTATGATCGGACGATATCCGGCCTGTCGGATTCGAGCAACGATCTATGATCTTGAGGGTCCTCTATTGTATTCCTTCAGTTATCTGGTCGAAAGCGATTCCAGGCTCGTTATGTTCTTCGGCTATCAGAAGACAATCAACGGGCCGCCGTTCGAATTGGAGGCGGCCGTCCAGACCGTAGAGATCTTGCAATAATCTCGAGCCATTGGGTTCGTCCGGGGCGATTTCCCCGGAGGCGAACCGATTGTCAGGGCATGATCGATGGACCGATACGTGGTGGGCCAGGGCTGAGCGGGCTCCGAGGGATGGACCCAACTCTGACCGTCAGGCGCCGTGTCCGAGATGGCGGGCGATTCGGTTATGATGGGGCTTCGGATCGCTCGTTTCGGCCGGATCGCAACGTTCCAGGGCGTACTGAAACAGATAGCCGTCCTCGGCGGTGTCTTCGTAGTAGTCGCGGACGACCTCGGTGGCGCGGAATCCGACGGCGCGATAGAAGAGTTGGGCCGTCAGGTTGGACTCGCGGGCCATCAGCACGATCCGGGTCCGCCGGTGGGCCGAGAGCTTACCCTTTAGCTTCTCAACCATCTGGGCGCCGATGCCCTCGTGGCGATGGGCCGGATGCACCGCGAAATTGAGGATCTCGAGCCGATACTTGTGCAGTTCGTAGATCATGAAGCCCACGACACGCTCGGCCTGCTCGGCGACCATGCCGATGCAGTTGCGCTGGCGAAGGACGCGCAGGAACTCGTCCTCCGACCAGGGCAGGTCGAAGCTCTGCTGCTCGATGGCGACCACCTCGGGCATGTCGCGGCGGATCATCCAGCGGATGTGGACGCGCGGAGACCCCATGGACGACCGGACCGTGCTCATCGATCCTCCTTACCTGGAGACCGGGGACGACCGCGACTTTGGACCCGCCGGGCCTTCGGGTCGCTGACCCGCATCTGATGCAACGCGACGGTGGATTCGGCCTTGCCGACCTGGAGACCGAAGAGATCGTAAGACCACGATCCAGGAACGGTCATGCCCTTGGCCGCGTTCGACGCGAAGCCCACCCGAGTCACGAGAGGGCGGGATTTTAGCGGAGCCCCCGTGCCATGCCAAGGTCGCTTGATGACCCACGACGGACCCGACCCGACCCCCCGATCCGGCCCGACCCGACGACTGTTCTGGTGGGACTTATCGGTTCTTCGCGGGCCGTTCGTGAGGGTTGTGTCGGGCGCACCATCGCTCCCCAGTTGAGGAGGACCGGAGACCACCCCGGACCGATCGAAAGCGTTTCGACAAGGTGGAGTCGTCTCGTGATGTCGTTCTGATCCCGATTCGATCTCGATCAAGCGTGATCGATCGCGAACTCATGCGGTCGCTCGTGTTCCGATGCGAGCGATGACACCGAGCAATTCGCTCTGGTTCGGCCCCTCTCGATGCTTTAAGTGGGGTGGGCTTGTCGGAGATCGCTTGTCGGACGTATACTTCAGACTTTCCGGCCTAATGATCCCCGGCATGGTACAAACACAATGAAGAACAAGACCCGACATAAGAAGAGTTACGCGTGGAAGAAGAAGGCCCGGACCTCCCCAGTTGCCAAAGGGCGCAAGCCGAAGGTCAAGGGCAAGCCGCAGAAGCGACATTATTCACGATCGCACAAGTGATCTTCGAGGCCCGAAGGGCTTGAGTGGTTAGGATGAGCCCGTCGAACCTTCGGGCCGGATGGGATCGACGATGATCTCGTTCGCGGGCCGGATCGCGATCTCCGCCTTCGGGCTCTCTTTGGCAGTCGCCTCGCGGTGGGTCGTGGAAGAGGGCGATTTAGGATCGGATCGGTCGAGGCCGGTCATCCCGAGTCGAACGACGTCCTCGAGGATCTGGACGACGGTCGGGATCCCGAGCGTCGAGGTATTGAGGACCAGATCATAGTTCCGATCGTCGGTCGGACTAGTCTCATAGAGCGTGCGGACGAACCGATTCCGACGCTTATCCAGGTCGCGGGCCATCCGGCGTCCAGTCCTGGGCGAGACCCCCTGTTGCTCGGCGATCCGCGCGGCTCGGAACTTGAGTGGGGCGACCAGGCGAACCGAAAGGGTCTCGCGTCGAGAGAGCATGAACCCCGCGCCCCGGCCGACCATGACCGATTGCCCGCGCTGAGCGATCGATCCGAGCATCTCGGCCAAGTGGTCCAGGTAGGTCTCCAACGGCGCGTAGGTCTCCTCGCGCAACGGCAAGATCCACCGCTGCATCGGGCTGGGGGCCAACTCGTCCAGACCACGCGCTTCTTCCAGGCCGATCTCCATCCGGTTGGCGATCGTCTGGACCAGGTTATCGTCGAAGCAGGACCAGTGCAGTTTGTCGGCCAGGAGGCGACCGACGGTGCTGCCGCCGGCGCCGGCCTCGCGGCTGAGGCAGACGTTACGGAACCGGATTGCCGGCCCCTGCTCTCCCTTGCCGTGCAGCAGTTCGTCGGGATCGTTGACCCCGAAGAGCCAACGCATGAGCGTCGAGGACCAGCCGCTCCCCTCCGAGTCGCTGCCGGTCGACGGATGCGGGTTGGGCAACGCTTGGAGCGGTCGATCCGATTCGGAACCCGTGGACAATCCCATGGTCGGACGCGACTCCCGGATGAAGTGACGGTCGGCCGGGTGAGGGAACCGAACGATTCCCGGTGACTCAGTCTATCCGGATCGGGACTCCAGGAAAATCCTCCAAAACGGACGCGCGAGAGTCCGGCAATCCTTACAAAACAAACCGCTCGGCCCGGCTCTTCGCGGCCGTTCGCGGGCCGATCTCGCTCGAGATTATCACGCCGAGGCTTGTCGACTTCGGGGAACCGACCGTCGAGATGCCCGATTCGTCAGCGGTGGAACGCCGCTTGCGTGAAGGGCTGGTCGTCCAACGTTGCCACCCCACTCCATCCCACCAAGGTGATCGACGCGATGAGCGAACGGCAGCACACACTCCTCTGGATGCAAGACCTTCTGGACCATCTGGGCCGCTGTCAGGAACAGCTCGCCGAGAGCGAGGACGAGGCGCACATGACCGATTTCCTGACCGACGCGATCCTGCTGGACCTGCAAGAGTATCGTCAACTCTGCGAACGGTTCCGGCGCCGCAAACTCCAACGCGATCCCGAGTCTTGGGTCGGAGTCGCCTCCTGAGGGCGGTGATCCACCGCGACGATGACACAGGGATAACGGTGTAGTCGGACCTTGGCGATGGTTCCGTCCGGTTGCCAAAATGTGGGTCGCCCCGTAGCCTCGACGAACTTATCCCCGTGTTGTCCGTTCGGGTCTGCGGGCGCGGGACGTCGATGTCGGAACGAGGAGCCCGACCCATGATCGTGCCGGAGCCTCAAAGTACCCAGCGATTTGGCCAGGGTTTGTTGGTAGAGATCTATCAGGATCGCGGATCGGCGGGCTCCGCGGCCGCCGGCTTCGTCATCCCGTTAATGGCCGACCTCATCGCTCAACGAGGGCAAGCGAACGTCGTCTTCGCCGCGGCGCCCAGTCAGGATGAGATGCTCGAGGCGCTCTCGATGTCCGATCGGATCGATTGGACCCGCGTCCACGCCTTGCATATGGATGAATATCTGGGAATCGATCCCGATCACTCCGCATCGTTTCGTTGCTACCTTCGACAGCATCTATTCGAACGCGTGCCCATCCCCGACGATCAGGTTCACCTGATCTCTGGTGAGCGGACAGACGACCCCGAGGCGGTCTGTCGGGCCTACGCCGCCCTGCTCGAGCAATATCCGCCGGACATCGTTTGCGGCGGGATCGGCGAGAACGGGCACCTAGCGTTCAATGACCCGCCGGTGGCCGACTTCCACGATCCCAAGCCGATCAAGGTGGTCGAGTTAGACCACGAGTGCCGGACCCAGCAGGTCAACGACGGCTGCTTCGCGCGGTTGGAGGACGTGCCGACGCATGCCTTCACATTGACGATTCCGACACTGATGGCCGCGTCGAAGCTCGCGATCACGGTGCCTGGTCCTCGCAAGGCTGAGGCGGTCGCGGCCACGCTCCACGGACCGATCGACGTGAGTTGCCCCGCGTCGATCCTCCGACGCCATCCGGAGGCCCGGTTGTTTCTGGATCGCGATTCGGCCCGGTCCAGCTTCGACCTGGGGGCATGAACGCGACCCCTGACGAACTCCTCCGGTCTGCTTCGTTCCGCCCCGTCCCGTCCCGTGATTGAGACGAGGCGGGGCTCAGCGAGGACATCGGATCGGCCTTCCCCTCATCACTCGGGAAGCGGCTTATCCTTCGTCTCAGGCGCGAAGGGCAGAGCAAACATCCCGACCAAGAACACAGCACACATAATTATTCCCGCATAGCGCGTGCTCAAAAGCGAGTCGTCGCTCAGCGAGCTCTGCAACCCGGCGGCAATGGTGCCGAAGCCGAGGACCCCCGCCGCAGCGACGTAGCGGCCCACGTTGTAGCAGAACGAGGTGCCGGTGCTCCGGAGCCGGGTCGGGAACAGCTCGGGGAAATAGATCGCGTAGCCGCCGAAGAGCGAGAGTTGGCAGAAGCCCATCAAGGGGTAGAGCAGGTAGATGTGCCAGATCTCATCGAGGAAGAAGAAGGTCGACATCGTCGAGAGCATGGCGGCGATCAGGGCCATCAGAAACGCCGGTCGACGCCCCACAAAGGCCGTGAGGTAGGTGAACGACGAGATCCCGAAGAAGGCGCCGAGGTTGAACATAATCCCGGCAATGCCCCGGAGTTCGGTGACACGCGCTGAGACCTGGGAGTCGATGGACGCCTCCAACTCATCACCGACGAGACCCTGCTCGGTCAACTCGGCACGGACGGCCGGCTCGAGGTTGACACTGAAGACCTCGCCGGTCAGCTCGGGATAGAAGAAGCCGATCCCCCAGAGGCCGACCACCCCGGAGAAGGCCAGCATGAACCCGACGATCGCGTGTCGGCGCCAAGGGCTTTCGCCGAACAACGCCTTGTAGGAGCCGACCTCCTTCTTGGGCTTGTCGTCGCCCAGTTCGCCCTCCTGAGAGACAGCCTTCTTCCAGGCATCGGGCTCGCGGAGTCCGAGCAGAATGAAGACAACCAGCAGGGCCGGCAGCGCGCCGATCAGGAACATGATCTGCCAAGGTTCGACCAGTTCGAAAAGTCCCGGAGCCAACTCCTCCCGCTGCATATACCCGAGCAGGTAGTTGATACCGGCGGCGGTGACGTTGCCGACTGCCGAGAGGGCCTGGAGTAGGCCCAAGGCGAAGGGCCTGGATCGGGCTGGCATGACCTCGGCGATCAGCGAGACCCCCACGGCGAACTCGCCGCCGACGCCCAGACCGGTCAGGAACCGAAAGACGGCGAAGTCCCAGAACGAGGTCGAGATCGCGCTGAGGCCGGTGAACACCGAGTAGACCAGGATCGTCGCGGCCATCACCTTGACGCGGCCGAAGCGGTCGCCCAGGACGCCGAAGATCAGGCCGCCGCTGGCCCAGCCGACGATGAAGATGGCCGTCGCATAGCCGCCATACCGCTTGATCTCTTCACCGCCGGATTCGAATCCGGTCAGGTCCAGCAAGGCCGGCGTGCGTGCTAGGGCGAAGAACTGCTGGTCCATCGTGTCGAAGAGCCAACCCAGTGACGCGGCTAAGAGCACATACCATTGATATTTGCTCAGGCCCCGATACCAGGGCAGTCCCGCCTCGTTCGACGTCGACTCGGTCGTCGAGCTGGTATCGGTCTTGGGGGTGGGATTGGCTTGGGGCGCGTTGAGTTCCTCGGGACTCTCGTCGGCCATGGGCGTGACCTCCAGGCGGTGATGGGATCGATCGGGTTGGACGTTGGGAAGCGTGGATGATCGGGGCCAAAGGGGATGGATCATCGGCCCCCATCCGGGGTTCGGCGAGCAATTCCTCTCAGAATAGCAATGCCCGATGGGCGAGTCGTCACCCCACCTCCGAGGCGGGTCGGATTGTCGGGACAGCGTGTTGAGGTTCGAGAGGCGGGTTGTGGGCGCGGGTCGCTACGATAAGTTCGCGGCCCGACCGGATCGGTCGACGGCTCAGCGCGGTGAACATGACGTGTGAGGCGTGGGAGGAGCGGGTTGATGTCGAGGCGGGCGGGGATGCTGACACTCGGTTCCTGGGCTTTGGTGGCTGGACTCTTGGGGCTGGTCGCGTCCACGACAGTCCCGTTGGGGATCCTCGGCCAGTGGACATGGCCTCGAGTCGACGTGGCGGTGGAGCCCGGCCGGTTCCCGGTCCTCGCTGTGGTGCTGGTCGTCTATGTGATGTCGGTGACGGCTGTCGGGCTCTGGCTCCGGGCCGAGGGACGCACCCGGATCCATGAGGCGGCCGCCTTGCTCTTGCTGGCCGCGCTAGGCACGATCTTGGCGTTGGTCCTGCCCGGCGCCGCGCCCACCGGATACGACCAGGCACGTTGGGCGTTCGCCCTGATCGACCCGGCTGTCAGCGGCTACTACGAGACGGCAAGGCTCCAGATCGACGATCTGCCGACGTTCCTCAGTAACTACCAACACTGGGTCGCCTCGCAGAACGATTGGCACAACGGGACCCATCCGCCAGGCCTGTTGATGCTCTGGCGCGGCCTGATCGACTTGATGGCGGCCTATCCGAGCGTCGCCGCCGAGATCGTCGCGACGGCGCCCAGCCCGGCCCAGCAGGGCTTCAGCATCATGCACGACCAGTATCTGGCGATCCCGATGACCGACCGGGCCGCGATCGTCTTGCGGGCCTTGCTCAGCGCGTGGGCCGTCGGCGCGACGGTCGTCCCGCTCTATCTGCTGATCCGGAGTCGAGAGCCGATCTGGACCGCTTGGTCCTTAGCGGCTTGTTGGCCCCTTGTCCCGTCGGCGATCCTCTTCCAACCGATCTCCGACACGCTCTATCCGGTCCTAGCCATATCGGCCTTGGCGTTGGGCACTGGAGTCCGCGCGCGCGGGGCATGGGGGATTGTGGCCGGATTGGGATCGGGGATCGTCCTCGCTTTAGGGATGGCGTTCTCCTTGGTCTTTCTGGCCGTCGGGTTGGCCGTCGGGATCGTTGCGGTCTGGACCCGGCCGCTGAGTCCTCGACGCTCGGTGCTTCACCTGACGTGGATCGGTCTGGGCTTCCTCGCGCCGGTGTTGCTCTACGCGTTGGGGACCCGATCCAACCCGATCGGAATCTGGTGGACGAATCGTCAGAACCACGCCGCGTTGTATGCCGATTACGGTCGCGACTTTGGGGTTTGGCAGCCGTTGAACCTGGCAGACCTGGTCGTCGGCTTGGGCTTGCCGCTGAGCCTCTGGGGTCTCTGGGGATTCGCCACGCGCGGCGGTTCGGTCCCTCGAGCGGCCTGGGCTGGTCTGTTCTCGATCGTTTTGTCGAGCCTCACCGGCTCGGCGTTGAGCGAGGTTGCCCGGCTCTGGCTCCCGTTCTTCCCATTGATCCTGTGTGCGGCCGGGCCGTCTTGGACCCGCGAACGTGCCGGATGGATGACGTTGGTGCTGACCCTAATCGCCTTGGGAGTTCAAACGATCGGCTTGCAAGCGTGGCTCCGCGTCCTGTCACCGATCGGCTGAGACGGGTGTTGTGAACCCGGTCAGCCCTCGCGCTCGGTCTCGAGATAAACCGTGTGGATCCGGATGCCCATCGTGTTGTCGAGTCGGACCAGGTCGCCACGAGCCACGAGCCGGCCCTGACAGGTCAGGTCAACCGGCTCATGGGGGTGCCGATCCAGCTCCAGAAGGTCTCCGACCTGGAGATCGGCCAGGCGTTCGAGGCTCATGTTGATCCGGCCCAGCTCGACGTTCAGGCTCAGGGGCAGATCACGGGTCGGACCGCGGGCTGTCGTTGACTGGGCGGGAGGAGAGATCTGATTGGACGGATCCGCGCTCGGCTCGGGATCTCGGTCACGTTCTGGATCACGCTCGGAGGAAGTCGTAGGATCCATGGGTTGAGTCTCTCGGACGTGGGGGATGCGTTGCGGGATGTCGACGACTCGGACGCAACGCGCCGTCGCGTCGCCGCCCGATTCCCATTGAACCGGGATCGCCCAGGCCCATCGGCTCGTCTCCAAGCAGAGCATTAACCGTCCTGGACTGACGTTTGAGGGCCAAGGGGCCGTTGATTCCTCGATCGCCCAAACCCGCGTGCGACTCGCCCTCAAGTCCCTCAGACCGTACGGGAGTCGGACCGCTCCAGACTCAGCGCGCCAATCACCGATCAACCCGTGGAGATCGAGTCCGAAGGCGGAATCGCGGCCCGAGCGATTCGATCGAAGTCCGACCCGATCATCGCTCCCCAGGATCTCGGCGGCCAGGGCGACCGGGATCCAGATTCGGAGCGCTCCATTGGTCTCACCGAGACGCATCGCGACCCGGATCGTCATCAGCGGGCCGTAGTCCTCAGCCGGGAACGGCTGCGACGAGACCCGATCGAGCTGCCAGGTGCCGATCGGTCCGAGCGGGTCGTCGCGTCGCCGGTCATCCAAACTGCGGAGCGTGACGTAGGACAGGATCCCCCACTCGACCGGCGTCACCTGATAGCGCTCTTCGCCGGGTTGTCGTTGATGGCCGAGCAACTCGTCGACGACGGCATGAGCTAAAGACGTTTCGAGGCCGAGGCCGATCCGGATGGCACGACCTGGATGGATCAAAACGGCGATTGCGGCGGAGCGACTGAGGCCGGAAGCCCGGTCCTGGACCTCGATCGGGCCGAATTCCAAACGCGACCCGAGCGCCTCGGCTAGCCAGGGCAGGTGGTCGGGCCAATCCCTGCGATCGATCCAACGACGCACGGCCATCTCCAACAGACCGCTCCGTCTCGAGACGCGCGGCAGATCGTCGAAGGGATGACCAGGGCTGGAAGTCCGACCCTCAAGGTCCATCGGCCCTCGATACCCATGCATCGACATCGGTGCCCTCATAACCAACGAGTCACTCAGTCGGACGCCTCAAGGCGTAAGTAAGTCGGCTTGTTCGGACGTCTCGATGGGGCGTCCGGTGAGCGTAAAGAGTTCAGTTTCGAAGCGGACGAGCGTTTCGGGGTCAGGGTGATTGGTCAGGCTGTCTCGGCCGTCACGAATGAGGGAAGCGACGGAATAGGGATGGCGTTGGAGGACAGCGCGGAGGTCGTGGGGCTCCAGATGAGCCAAGAGGCGTCCGATGGTCAGCCAGGCTAGGGCGCTGGGTCGCGGTCGAGGGCCGACCCGAGCGAGCGTGCGTCCGAGATCGAGCCTGGCTTGAATGACCACCTCATCAGAGAGATCGGCGATCGCCTCGATGTCCGACAGATTACGGATGACCCAGAACCGCTCCGACTCGGAGGGTTCGAACTGAGCGAGCTGGTTGTCGGCATCGGTAGCCTCGCCAGCGAGTGCCATCTTGGCCGCGCCGAGCTTGCCGAGCCGCTCATCACGACGACCTGTCGGCGTTTCAACGAGCCAAACGACGGTTCGGTCGCGCCGAGCCGGGCCGATCGGGCCGCCCAGTAGGCGCTCCATCCAAAAGCGACTGACCCAGATGAGGACCTCCGGATGGGGTTGGCGACGACTCGAGGGGGGTAAGTGGGTGGCGGTGTCGTCGGTTGCCATCTGAGCACGATCGGTTTCGTCGAGGGTCGCGAGGACAGCGCGTCGGACGGCCGGCGATTCGTCTCGGAGGGCGCGGGCAAACCAACTCGGATCGATCGCTGAACGAACGGGACGGGCGGTCAATCGGTGGTCGTCGGGCAGCGTGTCGGCTAGGGCTCGGAGTTCCGGGTCGTCCGGTCGGACTTCAGGGATCCGATCGCGCCAGGCCGGTCCGAGCCCCTCGGTAAGCCGTTGGAGGAATGCGGGATCGTCGCGCTGGGCCATGGCGAGCAGGGCTCGATCGACGGTCGGAAGATGGCTCAGGACGCCAAAGGTCCGATCACCATCGTTGAGGATGCGGAGCCCACGCGGCTCGCGATCCTGAGAGGGTTCGGGTGTCGCCAACGGACGGTCCTCTCCGGCTCATGATTGTGGAACCGATCTCGGTCGATCGGCCTGGACCACAGGGTGGCCATGGTGACCCGGCTCGGCTTGACCTTGATGGAAGCTCAGGTCCACCATACTTGAGAGTTTCGCGGGATGGACCATTGTGGAAGGAGGATTCGTTTGCCGATCACGACGGTCACGGGCATCGAAGAACTCCGGGGTTGGGTCGATGAGCAACGAGGCGCGGGTCGTCGGGTGGGATTTGTGCCGACGATGGGCGCATTGCATGCGGGGCACGGGCGGCTGATCACCGAGGCGTCTCGAGGGACCGACGCGGTCATCGTCTCGATCTTCGTCAATCCGACTCAGTTCGGACCCGGTGAAGATTTCGAGCGATATCCCCGGACCGAATCGGAGGACACGAAGCTCTGCGAATGCTCGGGTGCAACATTGATCTTTCGACCAATGTTGGAGGCGGTCTACCCACCGGAACGGCTCGGGGTTTACGTCGAGGTCCCAGGTCTCAGTGAGGTTCTAGAGGGTGCCTCGCGTCCCGGCCATTTCCGGGGCGTCGCGACGGTCGTGTTGAAGCTCTTGCTGATGGTTCGTGCCGACCGGGCCTACTTCGGTCAAAAAGACCTGCAGCAGTTAGCCGTGATTCGGGCGTTGGTCCGCGAATTGGATGTGCCCGTCGAGATCGTTGAGGTGCCGACGGTCCGCGAGCCCGATGGTCTCGCCTTGAGCAGTCGAAACCGCTACCTCGGTCCCGAAGACCGTCGGGCGGCCACGGTCCTCTTCCGAGCCTTGGAGACGGCTGTCGAAGAAGTACGACGCGGCACGAGCGATGTCGGCGTGATCGAGTCGGCGATGCGAGCGGTGGTCCAGTCTGAGCCGCGCGCCGAACTCGACTATGCGGTCCTGGCCGATCCGGCGAGGATGCGAAGGCCCGATCAGATTCGTTCAGGCCAACCGATCTCGGCGTTGATCGCCGCGCGGGTCGGTCCCGCGCGACTGATCGATAATCGACCTCTCCCAACGGTTTGAATTGATTTGAGCAACTTTTCAGGAAGATTCCACCATGCACATCAAACTGCTCAAAGCCAAACTGCACCTGGCCACCGTCACGCTCAATCGTCCTGACTATCACGGGAGTATCACGATCGACCCTGACCTCATGGGTCAGGTCGGCCTGCTGCCTTACGAGGCGGTGACGGTCTCAAACACGGCCAACGGTCAACGCGCCGAGACGTATGTGATCCCCGGTGAGCCGGGTCGCGGTCAGATCGAACTCAATGGCGCGATGGCCCGGTTGGCGCTTCCGGGTGATCGTGTGATCGTGATGGCCTTCGCGATGCTCGAGGCCCATGAGGTGGCCGGCCATCAGCCGGAGGTCGTCGCCTTGGATCAGGCCAACTGCGTCGTCGAACGTTTGGAGTATCCTGCACTGACGGATCCCGCTGTGCAGGCCGAGCCACAGTCGCTACCGATCACTCCCGCGCTCAAGGAACGCGCAGCGTGTCGAGCAAGCAGCTGATCAACGCCTCGGCATCGAGCCCTTCGGCATCGGCCTCGAAACTGGGCAGGATCCGATGCCGGAGCACGTTGTGGGCGATCGACTTAACGTCATGGGGCGTGACATAGTCGCGCTCGGCCAGGAGGGCCTGGGCCTGAGCGGCGCGGAACAGGGCGACGGTGGCCCGGGGACTGGCACCCAGTTCGATCATCGGCTTGAGGTGGTCCAGACCGACGGTGGTCGGATCGCGGGTGGCGCGGACCAAATCGACGAGGTATTCGCGAACGGCGGGCACGATTTGGACCTGCCGGACGAGGTCACGGAGCTGGCCAATCCGCTCGGCATTGAGCAAGGGCTCAGTGCGTTTGGAGGCGGGTCGGCCTTGGAGGTCGTTGAGCGCGAGCATGGCCAGCTCGCTCTCGCGTTCGGGGTAGCGGACGACCAACTTGAAGAGGAACCGATCGAGCTGGGCTTCGGGCAGCGGATAGGTCCCCTCCTGTTCGATCGGGTTCTGGGTGGCTAGGACCCAGAAGGTCTCGGGCAGTTCGAGGATCCGATCACCGATGGTGACTCGACGTTCCTGCATCGCTTCTAGCAGGGCGCTCTGGACCTTGGCCGGGGCGCGGTTGATCTCGTCGGCCAAAAGGATGCTGGTGTGGATCGGGCCGAGTTGGAGGTCGAAGGTGCCCGAGTCGGGCCGAAAGACTTGGGTGCCGGTCAAATCGGCTGGGAGCAGGTCGGGGGTGAAGGAGATCCGCCGGAACGGTAGGTTAAGTGCCGAGGCCATGGCGGTGATGGTCCGCGTTTTGGCTAGCCCCGGCACGCCCTCGATCAGGACATGACCCTCGGCCAACAGGGCCACGACGAGCTGCTCGATCAGACGTCTTTGCCCAACGACGCGATCTTCGACCCGCGCGATCAGGGCGTGCAGGTCCTCGACGGTTGTCAGGACCGGCGGGCTCATCGGGCCAGACCTCATGGACGGAGCGGCGTCGGGCATGCCGGAGGGCCCTCGGGATTCAGGGTGGATGGGGGCTTGAGCAAATACAAACAGCCGCCGCGATTCGGACATCGCGACGGCTGCGTTGGCAAACGTTGAGGTTGGGGCGTGTTCGGGGGGCGATCGCGAGTGCGACTCAGTCGCTCCGACGTCGGGCCATCATCCGCTTGAGGATGTCGCTGGCGGCCGAACTCGTGTCAGCGAAAGACGCCTTGCTGGTGTCTCCCTTGGTCTTGGTCTCTGTCTCTTGAGCTGCTTTCTTCCGTGCGGCGACGAAGGGGTTGGACTCGTCCTCGAAAGAGACCCCGTGCTCGTCGTCCTCTTCGTCCTCGGCGTCGGGATCATACAGGTTGTCGTGGTGGACCGGTTCGTCGTCGGGCTCAGCTCTCTCGGCTGCCGGTTCTGGTTCTGGCTTAGGCTCCGGTTCCGTCTGCGTCTCCGCCTCTTCGGATTCGAGGAAGGCGGCGGTTTCGATGGTCATGGTCTGACCGTCATAAATGCCTGAGGGTCGTTCGGGAGCGGGATTCTGAGGATCACCAAGCAGCCAGGACTCGATCTGATTGTCTTCGACACCGTCCAAAGGCTCGGCGGCGGGCTCGGCTTCGGCCACGACAGGGGCCGCTGCCGGCGCGGTCTCTTGTTGAGGTTGGGGCGCGACGGGGGTGACCCCGGTGATCTTGATCGCGAAGGCCAGTTGGCCGATCTGCACGAGGTCTCCCTCTTGCAGGGTCAACGGCTCATTACCCAGTTTCGTTCCGTTGACGAGGGTCCCGTTGCGACTGCCCAGTTCGCGAACTTGGACGGTCGACTCGCCGAGAAGGAACTCGACATGACGTCGGCTGACCTCCTCGCTATTGGGCCTGAGGTGACACTCTGGATTGCGTCCGATGACGAACCGCGGAGAGGTCACCGGGATCGTTTTGCCTTCGGGACGCCCGCGTACAACGACCAACTCGACTTTCATGGTACCGCCTTGAACTCGGATCGATTAACGAGCAGCTTGATCGCCCGGACGAGCCGACCGCCAAGGATTGTCGACGGTTGAGGTCCCACACATGGTGAGCTTGGGCTCGTCACACGAAATCGAGGAATGAGGGACGCGAACGAAGTCGGATCGGATGTGGGCGAATCGGGTCGATCAAGAAGCCACACGATTCCGCAAGGGTGACAACCGGCTTCTAGGTCTGTCAAGCCGTATGTGAATGGGTTTTGAAGAAAACCGTTCACATTTCAAAAGATTCGGTGTTAAGGATCTGTCAACGTCGATGCCACCAAGACGCATCGACGAACCGGCCGCGAAGCCGAGCCTGATGGGCTTGCAGGCGAGAATCGACAGGGCTGGACGTTTCGAGTAGTCGGAGTCGTTGTGAGATGAGGTGGGTCACAGGATCGACCCAGGATCCGACTAACGGTGAAACGGGTGCCAGATCGGACAAGCCGGGAAGGTCAGCAACCCGGGAGGACTGGGCCAGAAGGAGCGATCCGTGTTGGATGATGGCTCCACGACGCCGACGCTGGGCACTACCCAACACCTTAACATTGGAAACCACGATATCTTCCGGGTCGTGGTCGGTAAAGCACAAAAACGGACGTTCGCGAGCGGTTCGCCGCCGCGTTCCTCCGCGCCGACGCGCCGCGATCCCCAAGCTGGCCAACCAATCAACGACCGCTCCATGGACGTCGTGATAGAGACCAACCGGATCGCGTGCTAAGCGGTGTTCTTGTGGGAGTGCGAGGGCATAGGTCAGCTCGTGATGATGCCAGATGGCCCCTCCGCCGCTGGGACGTCGGACCTTGGCGACGCCTTCGAATCGACCATCAGCCTCCAGATCCGCGATCGATTGAAAGTAGCCAAGGCTGAGTGTCGGAGGATCCCACTGATAGGTGCGGAACCAGGCCTCGCCGGTCTCGGCGGCTCGTTCCAAGAGCGCTTCGTCCCAGGCCATGTGATCGGGGCCATCACCGCAAATGTGTTCGAGGATCCGAATCGTCTCGAGGCTCATCGTGGGACTCTTGGTCATCGGAGGGATGGGATCCAAGACGGATCGTTCATGCTCTTCATAACAGACTTAACCCGAGTGGCCCAAACGAGTTGGATACGAAACGGGTTGCTGAGTGTGAGGTCGGCCGCTATGCTAATCCGCTTTCCCTTGGAGGTCGAAATGACGCGTCATGTAAACGACGCCCCCGATAACGTTCCGGAACGCGAGTCGTCCGACTCGGCCTGGTACGCGCCGGGCTTGGCCTTCGAGTGTACCCGTTGTGGCGCTTGCTGCACGGGCGAACCGGGCTTCGTGTGGGTCGATCACCCAGAGATCGAGCGGCTTGCTCGGTCCCTCGATCTGACGGTCGACGAATTCGGGAGCCGCTACCTGCGGCAGGTTTTGGGTCGGATCAGCCTGATTGAGCGGCCCAATGGGGATTGTGTTTTTTGGGATCGCCAGGCCGGGTGCACCGTCTATGGGGTGCGGCCAACGCAGTGTCGAACCTGGCCGTTTTGGGACGAGAACGTAGCCTCGCCTGAAGACTGGCGCGAGACCCAAGCAGTCTGTCCAGGAGCTGGACAAGGTCCGGTTTATTCCGCCGAGGAGATCCGTTGGGCCGTCTCGAGGACCCGACCATGAGCGTTCCAGACCGCCTCGAAACTGATTCCGACCGGCGATTCGAGGGACAGGGTGAGTCGATCGAGCTGGCCGCGATCCGTGAAGAGCTGCAACGAATTTACACCGACTTACAGAACGAACTGGAGCGGTTGGCACCGGTCTGTCAGATCAGCGGACGATGCTGTCGGTTCGCCGAGTACGACCACACCTTGTTCTTGAGCGGGATCGAGATGGAATTGTTGCTGGCCGACGCGCCCAAGTCGGTCAGCCCATGGGCGACCGATGGGAGTCGTTGTCCCTGGCAAGATGGGCGGGGTCGCTGCACGGCGCGGGAGGCTCGGCCCTTGGGATGTCGGGTTTTCTTTTGTGATCCGAACTATCAGGACCGAATGCCGGAGGTGGCTGAGCGGTTCCAGAGGCGTCTCAAGGCAATGGTCGCCCAACGAGGCTGGCGATGGGATTATCGGCCGCTACAGGCCCATCTGCGGGCCTTGCTGGACGCACGTCGCGGACCGGTCGGCCCCGATGTTGACGAGTCGATCAATGATTGATTCGTCGACGCGCCCGCGCTTGATTCGTCTGGCATGACTTGATATTAGTCTTTACGGGGATTCCACTTCAGACGCGACCACCGGCTTCGCGGCACGGAACGGTCTGGCTCCCAGGGAGACCTTGGGGTGACCAAGAAAGAAATCGTTAAACAGATCTCCGAAGAGCTGGGTCTGACCCAACTCAAGACCAAGGAGATCGTCCAGAGGACGCTGGACGCGATCATTATGACCTTGGTTCGAGAGAAGCGGATCGAACTGCGCAATTTCGGTGTCTTCGAGGTCAAGCCCCGCGCCGCGCGGACGGCACGGAATCCGAAAACCAGTGAGAAGGTCACCGTCCCACCCAAGTATGTGGTCACCTTCAAACCGGGCAAAGAGATGGAGGAATTGGTCCGGCAAATCGATCCGAACGAACTTCCTTTTGAGAATCACGACGAAGCGGCCGAAATAGAAAATAACTCGAACGGATCCTCCCCTTCGGCACAGGTCGCACCTTCGCCCACTCCGGCCGGCATCGATTCGTCGGCCTGACCCTCTCGATCGGATGATCGCGGTGCGGGTCGTTGGGATCGTCGGCGGTGCTTGGGTGTCGGAAGGGGCCTGGAGCGATTCGCTCGAGCGCCGCGACTCGGGGGGTGACCTCGTCGGTCGGTTGTCCCGTCGCGAGTCCGGGAGTCCATTCGCCCAGGAATGCGAACGGCACGAGCCACCAAACACGGATTGGGCCGATGCGGGCCGAGCGGAACCAACCCGCCCCGCGACCGGACGGAGGCCCCTTGGTCAGGGTGGTGCTGCGACCGTCATCGACGACGCAACGCCGCCCTAGGCCAGAGGCCCTTCGGCTGGCCCCACGCCGGTTCCGTGGTCGCCGATTTTGGGAGGATCCCACAATGAAGAGTCGACGATGGGTTGCCCTGTTGCTGTTGGCCGCCGCTGCCCTCGTAACCGCACAGGGTTGTGCCCCGATCCCGTTGCCACACTATTCAGCCTACCGACCCAAGCGGGTCGCCGAATTGCTCTACGATTCGGAAAACCTGCGTCAGGCCGGTGAAGAGTTCCGCCGCTTCTGGTTCACTGACCAGCCATCGAACATGACTCCGATCCGGACCAGCGGTGGTCTCGGCTTCTGATCCAATCGAACTGAATCAGTTTGGGTCTCACGTCCGGTCTCCTGGACCGGACGGGATCCGACTTGCGATGTGCCAGCCGCTGGTTTGGTCGGCGGTTGAATGAGATGACCTGGAGCGATGGACTGGACCGGATCAGGCGATTGATGGTTCGGTCTGAGGCTGCGGCGGGTTCCACTTAACGACCGGCTGCCGGGCGGCGCGGACCTCGTCGGGTCGGCTGATTTGGGTCGTCTGTGGCGCGTGGGTGACGACCTCCGGGTCCTCTTCAGCGATTGCGCGGAGCGCCTCGGCAAACGCTTCGATTGTCGACCGGCTCTCGGTCTCGGTCGGCTCAATCATCAAAGCCTCCGGCACGATGAGCGGGAAGTAGACCGTTGGCGGGTGGAAGCCGTAGTCGATGAGCCGTTTGGCCACATCGAAGGCGCGGATCCCCTTCTGGCGGGCCAGGCTCCGCGCGCTTGCCACAAACTCGTGCATGCAGCCCTGGTCATGCGGGATCGGGAGGATGTCCTCGACCAACTTCTTGAGGTAGTTGGCGTTGAGCACCGCGTGTTGCGAGACGGCTTTGAGCCCGTCTGGGCCCAAGGTCCGGATGTAGCAGTAAGCGCGGACGAGCACGCCGACGTTGCCAAAGAAGTTGCGGACGCGCCCAATCGTCTTGGGACGATCGTTGTCGAGTCGGTAGGTGCCGTCGTCGTTTCGGACGACCATCGGTGAAGGCAGATAGGGTTCAAGCATGTCGCGGACCGCGATCGGCCCCGCGCCCGGTCCACCGCCACCGTGCGGACCCGAGAAAGTCTTGTGCGGATTGTAGTGCATGAGATCGACGCCCATGTCGCCGGGCCGGACGATCCCAAGGATCGCGTTCATGTTGGCTCCATCGAGGTAGAGCAGCGCCCCTCGTGCATGGAGAGCCTCGGCGATTTGGCCGATCTGGGTGTCGAACAGGCCGACCGTGTTGGGATTGGTGATCATGAAGACGGCGGTCTGATCGTCGAGCTTGGCTTGGAAGTCGGCCATGTCGACGAGGCCGTCAGATCCCGACTTGACCGTAACCGTCTCGAATCCGGCCAGGAGTGCTGACGCGGGGTTGGTTCCGTGGGCGCTGTCGGGTACCAGGACTTTGCGACGACGTTCGGTCTCCCCGCGATCGCGGAAGTAGGCCGCGGCGGTCAGCAAAGCGGTCAGTTCCCCTTGCGCGCCGGCGGCCGGTTGAAGACTAACAGCGTGCAGCCCGGCGATCTCCGCCAGGAAGCCTTGCATGGAATGGAGCAGGCCGAGCATCCCTTGTAGGGTCGATTCATCTTGATAGGGGTGGAGGTCGACGACTCCTGGCAGGTTGGCAAGCCGCTCGTTCCGCTTCGGGTTGTACTTCATTGTGCACGAGCCGAGCGGATAGAAGTTGCGGTCGATGGCCATGTTTCTCGACGACAACTCGAGATAGTGTCGGACGACATCGGACTCACCGAGTTCGGGCAGCGCTGGCAGTGTGTCGGCCAACTGGTCGGCGGGCAAGAGATCGCATAGATCGCGTTCGGGCACGTCGCTGGTCGGTAGGATCGAGTTGACCAATCCCGGTCTCGACTTCTCAAAGAGCAAGCGTGGTTCTTCGGTCGCCATCAGGTAGTCCTTTGGTTCCGAGTGTGTTTTGGGAGCGACGGCGAACCAAGGATCGGGCGGATCATCGCCGTCGAATTGGCTTCGGTCTGGATCCGTGTTCGGAATCGGATCGCTTCGAGCAGGGCCGAGCGTCGGCAATCAGCGATGCAGAGCGTTGCGATAGGCCTCGACGAGCCCATCGATCTGAGCCTTGGTTCGCTTCTCGGTGACGGCGACGAGAATGGCGTCATCGAGACCAGCTTCGGGCATCATTCGCTTCAGGGCGATCCCGCCGTGGAAGCCTTGGCGACCGACCTCATCTAGGAGGGCTTGAGGGTCGGCTGAGGTCCGGAGGACGAACTCTTTGAAGAATGCGCCGGGGAAAGCCAGTTCAAGGCCGTTAAGTTCGCTGAGGCGTTCGGCGGCGTAGTGGGCCTTGCGAACGCTGAGCTCAGCGACCTGTCGGAGACCTTGGGGGCCCATCAAGGCCAAATAGATGCTGGCCCGGAGTGCCAGGAGGCCCTGGTTGGTGCAGATGTTGGAGGTCGCCTTTTCGCGGCGGATGTGCTGCTCACGGGTCTGCAAGGTGAGCACCCAGCATCGTCGGCCATGGGTATCGACGGTTTCCCCGACGAGTCGACCGGGGAGCTTGCGGAGGTAGGCCTCGCGACAGGCGAGAATGCCGAGGTACGGGCCTCCGTACTGGAGCGGATTGCCGAGTCCCTGACCCTCAGCCACAACGATGTCGGCCTCGTAGGAAGCGGGTCGCTTGAGCAGTCCGAGGCTGATCGGGTCGGTCGAGACGATCGCCAAGGCGCCTCGGGCGCGGGCCAATCCGACCAGGGCCTCAATCGATTCCAGACGTCCGAAGACGTTGGGATGTTGAAGCACAACAGCGGCCGTCTGATCGTCGAGCGCGGCGGCCAGATCGTCCGGTTCGACCACCCCGTGGCGAGCCGCCACAACGACCACTTCGGGCTCAAGGTTGGCGATGATAGTTCGGAGTGTGGCCAGATATTCTGGGTGCACAGAACCGGCCACGACGACCCGGCCGGTCCGTTTGGTGATCGTTTGAGCCATCAGGACCGCCTCGGCAACGGCCGATCCGCCGTCGTAGAGGCTGGCGTTGGAGACATCCATGCCGGTCAATTGCGTGATCAGCGTCTGGTATTCGAAAATCGCTTGGAGCGTGCCCTGGCTCGCCTCGGCCTGATACGGGGTGTAGGCGGTGTAGAACTCGCCACGACCGGCCAGTTGGTCGATGATGGCCGGGACGAAGTGGTCGTAGCAGCCGCCACCGAGGAAACAGGGTCGGCTGGTGATGCCCTGATTGTGCGTGACCAACTCACTCAGATGCTCGGTCAGAGCCAGTTCGCTGAGGGCCTCGGGTAATTCGAGGGAACGACCAAGCCGGAGCGCCTCGGGGATCGAGGCGAAGAGGTCGTCGAGCGTCTCGACTCCGACGGTCTGGAGCATCTCGTGAACGTCACGCTCGGTATTGAGAAAGAAGCCGGGGGGAGTCGTCATGGGCGTTGAAAGTCGATTTCTGAAGAGTGCAAAAGAGGGCGGAGTCCTAAGGGCGTCGTCGGATCTTCGTGGATGGTGTTGGCTGGTTCCGATCCGATCATCGAGCGACATACGCGACGTGTTGGAGTGTTCGGGGGACGGAACAGGTATCTCCGTAACGACTTAGCGTGCGCTCGAGTCTATTGTAGGGGGGATCGGTTCATCGGGTAGGCCGGCCCGAGTCAGGCCTCATCCGCAACGGCCTTCTGATAAGACTCGTGGTTCATCAAGGATTCGAGCGCGGAGGCGTCGGTGACCTTGAGCTTGACCAGCCAGGCCTCGCCATAGGGATCGTTGGTGAGCACCATCAGATCCTCTTTGACCCGCTCGTTGGACTCGACGACCTCGCCGGCTACTGGGGCGTAGATGTCGCTGACGTTCTTGACGCTCTCGATCTCTCCAAGGCTCGTGCTGGCCGCGACGGCTTGGCCCGGCTCGGGCAGTTCGATCATGGTCAGGTCGCTGAGCTGATCGACGGCGAACTGGGAAATGCCGATCGTGGCGATCTCGCCTTCGATGTGAACCCACTCGTGGGTCTCGGCGAAGCGAAGCGTTTGGGGATCCATAACGATTTCCTCCGAGGGGAGTTGGGACGTCCCGGGCGTTAAGCAAGTGGTCGTCGGTCTCCATTCGGCGCGCTGATCACGGCGCAATCCGGGGCGACCGAGAAGGTCGAGGAACAACGACGTGGCGACGAGGACTGATCCGCTCGCGATAGACGCGACGAGGCCCCGAGCCATCTGAGGTGGGGAAGGCAGGTCAGTGCGTTGCGGCCTGTTCACGAACGAGCCGCGATGCGATCGAGTCGCTGGTAGAACGGTAACGGGACGACTTCAGCCGTACTTCGGTGGCCGCGAATCTCAACCTGCCACCCATCTCCGGAGTGCTCGGGATTGACCTCGCCATCGATCCGAGCCATGGCCAGGTTCAGACCCAAGCTCGGAGCGAGGGTGCCCGAGGTAACCACCCCAACCCGCGTGTCGTTCAAGAGCACGATGGCCCCCTGCCTTGCGATCCGGCGTCCTTCGAGTCGGAGGCCGATCCGACGCAGACCGGGTCGCTCTCGATGGCCGAGCAAAGCTTCGCGGCCGATGAAGGGTCCTTTATCGAGCTTAACAACCCAGTCGAGCCCGACGGCGTAGGGGTTGGTCTGACGATCCAACTCGTGACCGTAGAGGGGCATGGCCGCCTCGAATCGGAGCGTGTCACGGGCGCCTAATCCGCAGGCCATGACCGGCTCGTCGTGGCCGTCCTCGACCCGTAGCTGCTCCCAGATCGCCAAGGCCTGTTCGCGTGGCACGATCAGTTCGAACCCATCCTCACCGGTGTATCCGGTCCGGCTGACGAGGGTCGAGGTCCGTTCGAGGCTCGGGACGTTGAACGTCCCCGTTCGATAATAATGCAGCGCGGTCGGCTCAGGCCCGAGCAGCGTCTCCAGGTGCTTCGAGGCCCGGGGACCTTGCAGAGCGATCATGCCGGTCGCCTCGGTCTGATCTTCAAACCGGACCGATTCGGCTTCTGGAGGCCGTTCCGCATGGAATTGGGCGAGAACCGTCTCGCGGTTGGCCGCATTGCAAACGACAAGGTAATCGTCCACGGCCAATTGCGAGACGAGCAGGTCGTCGAGGATCCCCCCGTCCTCGGCGACACAGAGGCTGTATTGGACGCGACCCGGTTTGAGTCGCGCCACGTGATTGGTCGTCAGATAATCGAGCCAGGACTGTGCCCCTGCACCTTGGAACCGGAGCCGGCCCATGTGGCTGATATCAAAGAGTCCCATCCGGTTCCGGACGGCCTGATGCTCCTCGACGATCGATGAATAGAGCACGGGCATCGACCAGCCACCGAACTCGATCATCCGGGCACCATGTTCGCGGTGCCAGGATGCCAACGGGGTCAGAAGCGGTGTGGTCGAGGCGTCTTGGCTCATGGAGTACGATCCGTTGAAGATCAGGGACGCTTTTGGGATACGCGGTGAATGGCCAATCAATGACATCTTGGCGGTTGACTTAGGAGGCCGACCCCGAGGCGAGACGAACAGGATTGAGCCTTGGCGATCGGTAAAGGTCCAGGGACGCACTATAGACCAAGTGCGTAATTCAGAACAACCGGCCGACCAGAGCGTCGGGTGTCTGAGCGGGATTGTCGAAGTTCTCAAGGACGGCGTTGGGATTCGTCTGACGTCGGGACGTGGGTCGTCGTAGACTAGGGGATCGCCGCAGCCCATGGCGGCCGGGCAGGTTCCCGATGCTGGGCGCGGTCCGTTTGAAGGGACCGGACTTCTCTCGAAAGGGACCGGGCACGCACGTCGATGAGCCTCCTTGATTTCGTCCTGGTCAGTGGGCTGTTGCTGGCCAACGCGTTCTTCGTGGCTGCCGAGTTCGCCCTGGTTAAAGTCCGGAGCAGCCAGATCGATGAGCTGGTCGGCCGGGGCTATTGGGCCGCCCGGATTGCCGAGAAGGTCCTAAGCCGCCTGGACGCCTATATCTCGGCGTCGCAACTGGGGATCACTCTGGCCAGCCTGGGCCTGGGTTATGTGATCGAGGAGTCGGTCAAGCCCGTCTTCGAGAGGATGCTCGAGGGCTTCGGCTTGGAGGCGACCAGTCAATTGGCCGGTATGGCCTCGATCTCGCTGGCGCCTGCCTTGGCGTTCCTGGTCGTCACAACGCTTCATATCGTCGTCGGCGAACTGGTGCCCAAGAGCCTGGCGATTCGCTCAGCGCGTCTCTTAGCCCTATGGACGGCCCCTCCGTTGATGGCCTTTTACTATGTGTTCTATCCGGCCATCGTCATGCTCAACCTCTGCAGCGAACTGGTCCTTCGGCTGATGGGCCTTGGTCGCGTCTCCGAGCAAGAGATCGGACATACCGAGGAAGAGTTGCGGACGATCCTCTCAGAGAGTGTCGAGACGGGTCAGATCAAGGCCGGCGAGCGTGACCTGATCGAAAACGTGCTGAACCTCGAGAACAAGGACGCCCGGCGGATCATGGTCCCCGCGCCCGACGTGGTCTATCTCAGTCTCAAACGTTCATACAAAGAGAATCTCAGCCTGGCCAAACGCTACGGTCACACCCGCTATCCGCTCTGCGAACTCGACCTGACCAATATTTTGGGCATGATCCACGTCAAGGATCTCTTCTGGGCCCACAGCCATTCCAATGGGACGGTCGACCTCACCAAGTTGACCCGGAAGGTTCCGTTTCTCCACGAACATATCCCGCTCGATAAACTGCTCAAGGAGTTCCAGCGCCAGAACGTACATCTGGCCATGCTGGTCGACGAGCATGGGACTGTCGTGGGCATGGTCACCCTGGAAAACGTGCTCGAGGAGTTGGTCGGACCCATCCTCGATGAGTTCGATAAGGAGGAACGGCCTTGGGTCGAAACCTTGGAGGAGGGCGTTTACCGTGTCCAAGGGCTCTGTCCGGTCGATGAGTTCTTTCGGACCCTGGGGCTCGAGCCGCCTGAAACCGAAGCTGACACCATCGGCGGGTTGATCGTCGATCGGCTCGGCCGCCTCGCCCGCAGCGATGATGTCGTTTGGCAGGGCGACTACCAGTTCCAGGTCGATCAGGCTGACCCGACCCGGATCCGCTCGATCACCATCCGACACCGCGCTAAGGTCTCCGAACTGGATCCCGATGATCAGGTGACCGAAGCGGAGTCCAGTCGGGCAGCCGAATCCTCGCCTGAGACCTCTTGAATCCCTCGCTCGCGCTGGCTTTCGCTCGATGATCGTTCCCGGAGGGAGCCCATCCAGCCCAAGCTCGAGCCGACCGACCTCGTACCGGAACGCAACGCGACATGGCGAAAAGTCTGCAGGGCCAGGGCCATCGTCTCGCCGTGATCGAACGGCAGTGGGAGATCCTCCGACCTGACGGCCCGTTCCCTCCCTTCGAGGTAGCTCTGTCCAGGTCTGGCCATGAGCCGCTCCGAGCCGACGCGATCACGACACTTCAAGTGAATCTGGGCAAGCTCTGCAATCAGACCTGCCATCATTGCCACGTCGACGCTGGGCCGGATCGTCGCGAGATCATGGATCGCCAGACCATGCAGTCCTGCCTGGATCTGCTCGATCGCCTCGACACGATCGAGACGGTCGATCTGACTGGAGGTGCTCCGGAGATGAACCCTCATTTCGAGTGGTTCGTCACCGAGATCCGTCGTCGGCAGCGCCATGTTATGGACCGCTGTAACCTGACGATCCTGACCGTCGGTCGCTATCGACGGCTGGCCGCATTCTTGGCCGAGCAAGGGGTCGAGGTCGTCGCGTCGTTGCCGTGCTATGCCGAGGAGAACACGGATCAGCAGCGAGGAGATGGTGTCTTCACGCGTTCGATCGAGGCGATTCGAACTTTGAATCGGCTCGGCTATGGCGTGGATGGATCCCGGCTCCAGCTCAACCTGGTCTACAACCCGAATGGCGCGTTCCTGCCACCATCCCAGGACCAGTTGGAAGCCCGCTATCGCGACGAACTCCGTGATCGCTATGGGATCATCTTCGATCGTCTTTATGTTATTACCAATATGCCGATCAACCGATACCTCGAATGTCTGCTCGTGGCTGACCTGTTCGATGATTACATGCGGTTGCTCGTTGAGTCATATAACCCGAAAGCGATCGACGGCCTGATGTGCCGGAGCATGATCTCGGTCGAATGGGACGGTTCGCTTTCGGACTGCGACTTCAACCAACAGTTGCGTATGCCGCTGGAAGCGGGCTTCCCACGACATATTCGAGACATTCGGGGTGACGAACTGGCTGGACGTCGGATCCGGACGGGCCTCCATTGCTATGGATGCGCGGCCGGCTCGGGATCTAGTTGCGGCGGGGCCGTGGTCTAAGACGAACATGAGCCGTCCTAGGCGGATCCTGATTCAATCGCAAAAACCAACTGGGGACATCCGACGAAGGACTCAACCTCGATTGGGGAACCCGAGTCGGTCGAACCAATCGTTGAGATTCTGTCGGATCGCCTCAGCGGTTTCTTGATAGAGAGCTTGGCTACCTCCGATCGGATCGTCGATGTCTCGACCGGTCGGGTCGAGCAGATGGGTCCGATCCTCTAAGGCGGGCAATTCGGCCAGCAGGGCCTCGCGGTGATGACTGGTCATCGTCAGAATTAGGTCGGCCTGCTGAGCCATCTCGATGGACAGCGGTGTGCTTCGGTGGTCGTCGAGTCGGGCCCCAAAACGCCGGACCGCCTTGACGGCCTCGGGGGTCGCGGCAGCCCCGTCGGCGGCATGGAGGCCCGCCGAAAGGATTGAGTAACCGTTTGGGGTCAGATCCTCAACGCTGCACCCCAATCGCTCCGCCAACATCGTCCGTGCCAAAGCCGCCGCCATCGGGCTTCGGCACGTGTTTCCCGTGCAGACGAACAAAAGAATACGTCCGGTCAACTGATGAAGATGCTGTTCGGAGATCGGCCCTAACTCGACGATTCGATAGTCCTCGGCGGTCACTTCGACCCGCGTGAAGGCCGATGTAGCGGTCGACTCCGTCGAGGTGGACGAGGATCTGATCGAGGCTCGAAGCACGAGGTCGACCACCTCATCGATCGGAGCCTCTTGATCGACGATCCACGTGGTGGATCTTGGGAACTCTCCGAAGACGACTGGACCGGCGTGGAGCGCGACCATCTCCTGGATCACGCCGTCGCGGCTGACTTGAAACGAGAGCTGAGTCGGATTTGCTTCAACGGCCAGGGCTGTCCGAACGCTCAGATCGAGTCGATCGCTTAGGCCGTTTTCGTCGACCGCGAACGTCAAGGTCAGTGGGGCTGGCCAGCCTCGAGCGACCAGGCGCCGGCTCGATTCGGCCATCGTGTTCGGATCGACCCAATCGTCCAACGCATCGCGATGGTGAAGCCAAAGGCCGAGGGGTGAGGTCGACTCGTGATGGGCCTTCTTGAGACGTGCGACAGCTTGGGGTCGGATCGCGGAGGCGGCCAATAGCACCGCCTCGGATGTGGTGAATCCGACAAGCCCACCACCGGCTAGCGATGCGACAGCGCGATGGATCGCGTCGCGGGTATCGGTCCCCTTATCGAGGTCTATCACCTCGCGGCAGCGCCGGGTCTGGGTCATCCGTCTCGATGCTCGCCACGATGAAAGGGAAACGGGATTAGGGGACGGTCGTTGTCCGAATAGTCGAGGCATCAACCGTTAGAGACGCAGGCAGGGCCAATCGTTCGGGATGCCTAAGTGGAGGACACCTTCGACCCAAGGCCCGTTCAGGACTCGCCCGCATCCTCAATTGCGACGATCCAACGAATTGTTCGAGCGATGGATCCACCGACGCTACCCATGGACACGCGTCGGAGATCCAAATGCGAACGGAACTGTCGAGAACGCCCCGAGGAGTGCGGGCTCATAAAATGCCAACTGACTCGGCCTGGATCGGATCAGTGTCCGAGTCATCTTACTTCTTGCGGTGCCGGATCTTCGCACGCATTCGTCGTTTCTTCCGTCCGATCTTCCGACGACCCTTACCTCGGCGACGACTGGCCATAGAAGTCCCGTCACTCCTGACTCAGAAAAGTTGTTGGATTCCGAAACGAAAGAATCACTGTACTCTTGGATCGGGGCGAGCACAAGTGTCGTTGAGGTGAGCGTGCCGATTTTTCGGGCTCAGCGTGGTTGTCTGCCGACCCCAATGGCGGTCTGCAGGACCAACGAGTAATCGTTGGAGGTAACCAGAGCGCTGAATGAAGCTTGGGTGTTGCCTTGGGCCAGGAGGATCAGTCCGGACTGGAGTTTGTCGATGGCCTCGACGCTGGCGCCGGCCGACTCGAGAGTGAGTCCGAAGGCGCGATTAAGTCCGATGGCCTGAGAGGTCAGGAGATTCTCTGAGGGTTGAGCATCGCGGAGGACGTCGTTGAACAGCTCGATCGCCCGGGGTGCCGGCCGTCCCAACTGGCCTTGGACCTCGAAGAGCCCCTCGGTGATCAGGGCGACGCCATCGGGGTCGAGCTGTCGGGCCATCGGTACCTGTCGGAGGAAGATCTCGATGTTCTCGATCCGGGAACGTTGTTGTTGTTCGGTCAGCAGAAAAACCCGCTGGGAGCCCGGCGTCGCGGGCAACTGCGAGAGTTGAGCGGTGCGCGGGGCCAGACCAGGTGGCGCGACCGTGCTGAGCAGCTCACGCGACTCTAGATGGTCCGACCAGGGGACGAACGAATGACGGGCCATCTCTCGGCCTCCTCTGCCAAGGGACGGATCACCGCGGGTTGAGAACGAGAAGATTGATCCCGGTGTCGTCGCGATGGAGGCGATCTCGGCTCAATCGCGGAGATACGTAAGGAACCGGGGAAGGGAAACGGTGTAGTCCGTCCGAAGAGCGATCGATGCGAACCGGTGGCGGAAAGTTCGCGGGGATTCGCTGTGCGGAAGGACGAGCTGAATAGGCAGATCCAGCACCGGATCGTCGTCAGACCAGTGCCGAAGAGAGGACTCGAACCTCCACGGGAACTTAATCCCACTAGGACCTGAACCTAGCGCGTCTGCCAATTCCGCCACTTCGGCAAGTCAGCTCTGGTGGTCGATTTTTCCGGAGCAATCGGACCACGTCAAGGGACAAAGCGAGGAATCGGCCCGTTGACGTCGCCGCATTCTCCCCGAGTCTCGGGCTCATTTGAGCGTTGGAGACAGGCGACCTCGAGCCGGAGCCTCGGTCGAACCGTCAACGGTGTCCGAACCGTTCGGCTCGCCTCGACCGGAAAACCATGACAAGATTGACCAGGTACGCGCTGCGCGATACCACATCGGCGCAGAGCGATGCGATCGGTCGCGACCGAAGGACGTCGTTCCGGCCCAAACGGCTAGGGCGATCCGCTCCGTCGAACGTGACGCGACTCGCCCGACACGTCTCCAGAGATTTCCGGGAGTGACCCGTGATGAGCGGATCGAGTCAACGACTAAATGATGGACGCTTCGGGCAGGATCGTCCGCTTGTTGTCGGGCGTGGCGTCCTCGGGCTAGCTCTCTTGATGAGCGGGCTGATGGCCAGTCCACTGGCAGCGCAACCCCCCCGACCCCTTGATGTCGACCTCAGTGGACCGCCCGAGATCCCCGCTTTCGACTTTGGCCGTTCCCTGACGACCGTGGCGATCAACAAGGCCTCGCCCTTTTACACCCGCAACCTAACCTTCTGCTACGACCCGACCGGTTCGCCTCAGCCCAAAGTCGTCGACCAAGACGGCTCGTTCATCCTCAGCTTCGCCTACAAGCCGGTCCGAATCATCGACGTCAACGTCCCTGGTCGCGGGCGTCGCGAGATCTTCTATCTCTACTACCGCGTGATCAACCAGACTGGCGAGCCACGTCTGTTCGTCCCCGAGTTCGTCCTGGCGACCAACGACACCGGACAAGTGCTCCGCAATTCGATTATCCCGGAGGCAGTTGCCGTGATTAACCGTCGCGAGGACGACCTGCTCCGCGCTGGGAAACCGTTGCAGGCCTACAGCGTCGGGATGATCCCGCCGAGCGAGAACGCCAATGGCTTTCGCGCATACTACGGCGTGGCCCTTTTCGAAGGGGTCGACCCCAACACCGACGATTTCTCGATCTACATCACCGGGCTCTCCGACTTCCACATCGCCCCTGAAGGCCAGGAACTTGCCCCATTCGACCCGTTGGAGGATCGAACCCGATACAAAACGCTCCGGCTCGACTTCCTGATGCGGGGTGACGAGTTCGACCTAACCGAACGCGAAGTGCAGCAGGCCGTTCCCGCATACGAATGGGTCTATTGGAACAAGGCGGATTTGGCCACCAACGCTCCTCAATGAACCGGACGAACCGGTCGAGACGGGCGATCGGGAAAGGTGTTTTCCCCACCGATCCGCCCGTCCATCGGGTCTCCTTTGTTGCTCGGCGACGATCTACGGTGACGACCGCACCTCGACGGCCCGCTATAGTATGGCTGGTCCGCGAGTGCGGGCTCATGCCCCCCCGTTCGGGGTCGCAACTGTCGGACGATCCCCAAGGCCGCGCCCTTGGGGATCGGTCCCGGTTCGGGTGTGCCCGCCGATCATGATTCCCCTGTCCCAACGACGTGCCGATGATTATCGCCATCCCGAAAGAAACCCATCCCGACGATCCACGAGTCGCCCTGATCCCGGCTGCGATTCCCGGATTGATCAAGGCTGAACACGAAGTTCGGGTCCAGCAGGGTGCCGGGGTGCCCTCGGGCTATCCCGATGCCGAGTATCAGGCCAAGGGCGCACAAATCGTTGCCGATCGCCACGAGCTGCTCCAGTCGGCCGACATCGTCCTCCAGGTCCGGACACCGGGGACCAATCCGGACTTGGCCGAAACGGACCTGAACGGTTATCGATCCGGCCAGACGGTGATCGGGTTCGCCAACCCGTTCATGGCCCGCGAGCAGACTGAAGCGGTGGCCTCGCGGGGGGTCCGGCTCTACGCGATGGAGCTGATGCCGCGGATCACCCGCGCCCAGAGCATGGACGCCCTTTCGGCCATGGCCTCGATCGCCGGCTACAAGGCGGTCCTCATGGCCGCTGACCGATTGCCGAAGTTCTTCCCGATGATGATGACGGCCGCCGGCACGATCACGCCTGCGCGGATCTTCGTCCTCGGGGCGGGTGTGGCAGGTCTCCAGGCGATCGCCACGGCCCGCCGACTCGGGGCCGTCGTCCAGGCCTACGACATCCGCGCCGCCACCAGGGACCAGGTCGAGAGCGTCGGCGGGAAGTTCGTCGCCATGCCCGACGAGACGACCGACGCCGAAGGAGCCGGCGGCTACGCCAAAGTCATGGGCGAGGAGTTCAATAAGCGCCAGCGCGCCTTCCTGGCCGACTACGTTGCTGAGTCCGATGTGGTCATCACCACGGCGGCCATCCCGGGTCGGCCCGCGCCGTTGCTGGTTACTACCGAGGCCGTCTCTCGGATGCGACCTGGCTCGGTCGTCATCGACTTGGCCGCCGAGACCGGGGGTAACTGCGAGCTGACCGAACTGGGCCAGACCGTTCACCATGAAGGCGTCACAGTCCTCGGCCCCGCGAACCTGCCGGGTACCGTCCCGTTCCACGCCAGCCAGATGTACGCCAAAAATATCAGCACGTTCGCCCTGCATCTGGACAAGGTCGGCGTTCTCGCCGATTCGGAGGTCGACGTCTCCGAGGACGAGATCGCCCGCGATACCCTCGTGACCCGTGACGGCCAGGTCGTCCATCCTAAGGTCCGCGATGTCTATGGGCTCGAAGCGCTTCCCGTCGATCAGCCCGCCGCCCAGGAGAGCCCCTCATGACCATCGTCGTCGCCATCACCATCTTCGTCCTGGCGATCTTCGTCGGCTTCGAGATCATCACCAAGATCCCGCCCACGCTGCACACACCTTTGATGTCCGGATCCAACGCGATCTCCGGGATCACGATCGTTGGTGCGATCGCAGTGGCCAACTACTCCTCAACCTTCGCCGCCGTGCTCGGCCTGCTGGCTGTCGCCTTCGCCACCACCAATGTCGTCGGTGGGTTCCTGGTCACCCACCGGATGCTCGGCATGTTCCGCAAGAAAGACTGAAGAGCGTCGAGCGATCGCTGCCGATTGTCCGAAGCCGACGGATGCCTCTGTGGTCCAGGTCGATCGGGTTTTCCTATCGTCCTCCTCGATGATCCCCCCTGCCCCCGACGCGCTGATCGAGCCGACTCTTCCAAGCTTCTCTGGAGCGACTCGAACCGCGCGGGGTCGGCCTACCTCCCAACCCACGTCACGACCCGCAACCGCGAAGCTTTGGTGAGCCGATGCCCCCCGAACCGAACTCCTGGATTCCCCTGGCCTATCTGGTGGCGGCCGTCCTGTTCATCCTCGGCCTGAAAGGCTTGACCCATCCGCGATCGGCGGTCCGAGGCAATTTCCTTGGTGCTTTGGGCATGCTGGTGGCGACCGTTACCGCGCTGTTTGATGCAAAGATCTTTACCTTCGGGGGTGGGACCGATGCCGATCTCGGACAGTACGGTCTGATTTTGGTCGGGGTCGGTCTGCTCATCGGCACGATCGGCGGTGTCCTCATGGCCACGCGGATCCAGATGACGGACATGCCGCAGTTCGTGGCCTTGTTGAACGGCTTCGGAGGGATCGCGTCGCTGCTGGTCGCTGGCGGTGCTGTGGCTCGCGAGGCATTTCGCGCGGCCGGACCCGATGGAGAGCTGATCGCACTCGGGCTGGACATCGGGGTTGCCACGGCCGCCTCGGGACTGATCGGGGCGGTCACCTTCACCGGAAGCCTCGTCGCCTTCGGGAAGTTGCAGGGGCTCATCTCAGGCAATGCGATCCTGCTGCCGATGCGCCATGTGATCAGCATCGTCTTGGGCGCGTTGATGATCATTGCCGCCGGATTTGTGGTGACCGATCCCAGCTCGCTGGTGGCCTACGGTCTCTTGATCGCCGTGGCATTGGCCATGGGGATCTTGTTGGTCATCCCGATCGGGGGCGCCGATATGCCAGTGGTCATCGCCTTGCTGAACTCCTACTCGGGCTTGGCCGCCGCGGCGACCGGGTTCGTCATCAATAACAGCGTCCTGATCATCTCGGGTTCGCTGGTCGGGTCCTCAGGCTTGATCCTGACGCAGATCATGTGCAAGGCGATGAACCGCTCGCTGGTCAACGTCATGTTCGGCACGCTCGGGGGTGACGACGACGACGATAGCCCGAAGCAGGACGATGTCTACGCCGGGCGGATCAAGTCGACTTCGTCCGAGGAACTGGCCTTGGTCCTCGACACGGCGCGTCGGGTCGTCATCGTGCCCGGCTACGGCTTGGCCGTTGCACAGGCACAGCACGCCGTCCGCGAGCTGACCTCCATGCTCGACGGAAAAGGGGTCGAGGTCGAGTTCGGCATCCATCCGGTCGCCGGCCGGATGCCCGGTCACATGAACGTGCTCTTAGCTGAAGCTGACATTCCGTACGATCAACTCAAAGAAATGGACGAGATCAATCCCTCGTTCCGCAACACGGACGTCGTCTTGGTCATCGGCGCCAACGATGTGGTCAACCCTTTGGCTCGCGAGGCCAACAACGGCCCGATTGCCGGGATGCCGATCCTCAATGTCGACCAAGCCCGCACCGTGGTCGTGATCTAGCGGAGTCTCAGTCCCGGATTCGCCGGCATCCCCAATCCACTGTTCGCCGCCGACAACTGCTTGATGCTCTTCAGCGATGCTAAGCGGGGACTTCAGGAAATCAACTCGGCCCTGGCTGAAGTATGAGTGTGTGCCTGAACTGAGCGGCCCGAGAGCAGATCGACGACGATCCTCTCAGGCTCTTGCTCATTCAATCGGCACACCCTATATTGGCGACTCCCTCCCCTGCGTCTTAGGATAGTCACTCGACTATTCCTTCATTCTGCAAGAGAACTGCGAGGAGCTTTATGCGGACCCTCACGATGGTCGCAATCGGCGCTCTGTTGTGGACGTCGACGTCGGTTCATTCCGCCTTCGGGATCGATCGAATCGTCGCCTTCGGGGACAGCGTGAGCGAGACCGGGAACACGTTGAATTTGATCCCGTTCCTCACCGGTTCGCCGATCGAACTCCCGCCGGAGCCCTACTTCGACGGGCGTTTCAGCAACGGGCCGATCTGGCTGGAGCAACTCAGCCGGAGGTTAGGTGTGGCCCCGGTGACTTCATCGAGCCTTGGAGGAACCAACTATGCCTTCGGTGGCGCACGGATCGAGGACATCGACGACGAGATCTCGCTGTTCGACCTCGGCCAGCAGATCGATTCCGCGTTGGTCGGTGCCAACCCCTTGGCTCTTGGAGCGGGCCTGACGCTGACCGACGACGATCTGATCGTCCTCTGGGGCGCGGGCAACGACGTGCTAGGCGTCCGACCGCCCGGCGTGCCCCCGACCGACGGTGCGACCTTGGCAGGAATCATGGCCGATCACGTACGCCGGCTTGCCGAGGCGGGTGGTTCCACATTCCTGATCGGCAACCTGAGCGACCTCACCCAGTTGCCCACGTTAGCTGGGGCTCCATCGCCGGTGCTCGATTTCGTCCAGTTCCAAGTCCTCTCGTACAACGCCGCGCTCGAGGTGGCCCTGGCCCAGGTCGCCTTCGAGACCGGAGTGCGAATCGAGATCCTCGACGTTTTCGGATTCAGCCAAGCGATCTCGAACGATCCGGCGGCGTTCGGATTCACCGACATCGAGAACCCCGCGTTGACCTTCTTCAACGCCGATGGCGATCCGATTCCCAATCCCGTTCCACCCGCCGACCTAGCCGCCTTGGCGGATATCGCCTCCTTCACGATCGACGACGTGGCGACCTCTGCCTTCTGGGACACGATCCATCCGACTGCCCGATACCACGAGTTGCTGGGCGATGTCGCCTTCGTCACGATCGTGCCCGAACCGGGTTCTATGATCCTGCTCGGCCTTGGCTTTGGCGGGCTCATTCTTTACCGCATCCGACGACATTACAAAGGATAATTTGCTAACTCTCAGGAATCTACTCGATATTATAGTTTCCTTGTGTGTCGAGCAGTTGGTATAAACTTTGTCATAAACGATCGAATGGGACACCGTCATAGCGGTGTCCGATAAGTTGGAACATAGCTGGGGAGACCGTCGCGATGCGAAAGGCCACAGCGCCGTCGCCGAAGAGGAGGTTGCCGCCGCCGGGGTGAGGACCGCTAAAGAACGTGCCCGGATGCGTGATCCGATTGCCTAGATCATCGAACACTTGTCCGGGCGCAACCTGGCCGAACTGTTGGGTCGGGGCTCCTCCCGCGAACCCTTCGCCGGTGTTGCGAAGGGTGTTGTAGCCGCCCACCAACCATCCCAATGGTGTGCTGTCCGACGTCTTCTCGCCTACGAAAAGCGTGTAGGAGAGGCCGTCGGGGATGTCACGAGGCCGAATCGCGCTGTTGAGCGTCAAGACGCCGGTGTTGTCTTCGGCGATCGCCTGGGCCAGATGATGGTGACAGCCGGCGTAATGGTTCTGTGGTCCGGCCGGGAACGCCCCGTCAATCTTCCGGTAGACCGGGTCCGAATCGAAGTCATCGAGATCGACGTCGACACCTCCGCCGAACGATTGGAACGACGGCGTTGTGATACTGCTGGAGGTCGGACAGATCGCCCAATCGATCGGCGCCATCCGCACCGTCTGGTTGGCGGCGGCCAGCGATCCGTGATCGAAATTGACCCCATCGAAGAGCAGATGGCGATCCATGTATGGGAGGACCTGAGCGACCCAACTCATCCGGTATCCCGGGGACCCTTGGGGCTTCGGGATCGGATCGTCGACGATCCCCGGTGGGAGGCAACCATAGTTCATCGTGTAGGCGCTGAGAGCCACGCCCAATTGGCGGAGGTTGTACTGGCATTGCGAGCGACGACTGGCTTCGCGGACCGACTGGACCGCCGGGAGGAGCAGTGCGATCAGGATGATAATCAGAGAGATGACCACCAAGACCTCGATCATCGAGAAGCCGGTGCGTCGACTCAGTTTGCTTCGTGCTCTCGACATCGAATTCCCCTTCTTCTCGATGAAACGTTTTTAAGTAGTAATTTCAGAATGCGTCAGCTCGAATGATTTGCCCGTCGTCTCGATGTCCCAAGGCGTGATAAACATTGATGCTGATCGTTTCGATGACAAACTTGACGGACCCGTCGGCGAAGGCGAAGTTTGATCCACCGGTGTGGTTGCTGCTGAATCCGCTGAACGGGCTGGGGACGACCAAGGGGGCGTTGGACGCAGAAGATTGCGTCGGTGGGGCGGTGAGGATCTCTTGGGGGCTTGCGACGGCGGCGAGGTCGGCGGTGCTGGCACCGAAGATCGCGTTGATCGGCTCGCCGGTATTGCGAAGCGTCGACACATCGCCCGAGCCCCAGCCGTAGGAACGTCCGTCGAGGACCATCTCGCCGGCCAGGATCGTCTGGGGCGAGCCATCGCCGATATCCTCGCGTCCCACAGCGCTGTTCAGGAAAAGAATTCCGTGATCGTTGGCATCGACCAACTTGGCTCGATCATCGTGGCAACCGGCGTAGGATGATGCGGCTCCAGGGACGAAGAAGATCGGCGACTCCCCTGCTCCGAGCGTGTAGTCGAACTCAGTGAAGTCCCTGAAGGCACCCCGGGCATTGAACCCCCAGTTGGACGGGCAGACCAAGACACCGATCGGCACCTCATGAGCTGTTTGGTTGGCTCCGTCGAAAATGCCCAGATTGAAATTGATGTTTTGATAGATATTGCGGTGTTCAAGGTACGGAAGTATCTGAGAAATCCAAGAGTGGTGGTACCCTCGAGGTGCATTGAGAATCGGTCCCGCCGAGTCAACGGAGCCGGGCGGGAAGACTTCGTGGGTCGCCTGGTACTCGTTTAACGCGAGGGCCAGTTGCATCAGATTGTTTAGGCACTGAGTCCGTCGCGCTGCCTCGCGGGCCGATTGGACGGCTGGCAACAACAACGAAATGAGGACCGCGATGATCGCGATGACCACGAGCAACTCGATCAGTGTGAAGCCTCGCCGCTTGGTGTTGTCCCCTCGAGGGCGAGTGATGTGCGAGACGTTGGTCATGGGTGTGGAGTCTCCGTGGTAGGTTCGGGTGAGGCCGGGCGATCCGGATCGGTCGATGTAGAAGGATCGGCATTCGAGCGTTCGAGGATGCGGGCGATCCGATATCGTGTCCGTCGAATGCCCTCGGCCGGATAGTCGGCCACGATGGTGATCTGCCAGGCGGATCGTTCCTCATCGCGCGGTTCGACCACGATCTCGACGTGGCCGGGTCGGCCACGCGGACCGAAGTATTCGGCCGGAACGCTCCAGTTCGTCGAGGCGAACTCGGGATCGTCTCGGAGTTCCTCGGATGTCCGGAGCCATGCGGACTCGGCAAGCCAACGCGCTTGTTGACGATCGTCCATCCGCCTTTCGGTCGCGCGTCCGGTCAGAGCGACGCGGAGGATCGCCAGCCCCACTGCGGTGACCAGCACCAGCGTGATTAAGGCGACGATCAGGACGAGTCCTCGGCGATTCGTTTCATGGTTTCGGGTGTGCATCATCCACATCGATCAGAGTCCTCGTATCGCCTCGATGACGCGACGTGATTCCCGGCGTCCGGGCTTGAGCTCCCGGAATCGGACGGTGAACCGGACCAGCACTCGGTCGCCGACCGGAACGATCCCGATCTCAAAGCCGTCGAACTCATCACTGAGGAGGTAACGCTCGATTCGTGGCTGCGGGGAATCCAGGGCGTCGACGGATCGACGGACGCCGTCCTCGTCGTGCAGGTACGTGATCGATGGACGGTCCCGGAAACGGAGGACCAACTGGTCCGAGCGGTTCGCGTTGGGATCGGTCGAGGTTTCGATTGTTTCGGCGTCGTGGAGGTCGCGCCGGAGGTCATCGGCGAACCGTCCGAGGGTCGAGACCCGTTCGAGGTCGGCCCGCCCGGCCTCAAGGAGCCGATGGAGTTGGATGATTGCGGTGACGCCAATGCCCATCAAGACGGTCATCATCATCATGACGACGAGGGTCTCGACCAAGGAGATACCGCGCCGAATGGCTAATCGCTGCGACCTGGACGTGTCGATCATGATGCGTCCTCCGCGTCCTTGGGGGACATCGGCGGGTCGAGGTTCCCGGGCAGCCAGGCCGTCAGGGTCAGTCGTTGTCGACCGGTTTCTCCGGTCCCTAGCCGACCGGCCCAACTCAGCGTGAGCGTCACCCGTTTCGCTGAGTTCGCGAACGAACTCTCTTCGGACGTCGATCTCATGACGATCTCCACGCGTGGGTCCAGGAGTTCGGATCGCGCCAAGTCGGAGAGTGCGGGTGGGTCGATCTCCTGGAGGTCCTGTCCCGCGATCTCCTTGGCCACGAGCCTCTCCATGAGGTTAGACAGTTCCATGCGACCGACCTCCCGATCGCGTCGTGCGTGGTTCTCACGGATGGCGGTGCCAGCGAGTTGCGCGACGAAAAAGAGGGCCACACCGAGGACGAAGACACCGGCGGTCATCTCGACGAGTTGGAAGCCGGATCGCCGAAGCCAAGTGCGCCGATCGTCGGATTGAGCAGGAACCAGGTTCGGAGGCATGTCAACGCACCGTTCACGTCGTCTTGATGTTCAGGATCATTTCGATGAGCGGGAGAAATAACGCGACCGCGATCACTGCGACCGCAGCGCCTAGCGCAACGATGCAAAGCGGGACGAGGAATGTCAGGGCGGTTGTGATCTTGCCGACGATCCGACGCTCGCCGGCCTCGGCCCGATCGCGGAGTGCCCAGGCGAGGTTGCCGGTTCGCTCGGCCGCCTCCAGCAAGGCCCACTCGGGCCGACTAATCAGGCTGACGCTGAACAGCGAAGGCCAAAGGCTTGTGCCGGCTCGGTACCGTGCCAGGGCGCGACGGATCTTTCGACACACCCAGACGCGAGGGTAGCGATTTTCCGCCTCGACCAGGATCGGCTCGAGAGGCTGGTCCGCCTCGACGGCCATGCTGAGGCTACGAAGCAGTCTGCCGGAATGAAATGGACGCGCGAGCCGGGAGATGATCGGCCAGGCCGGGATATGTAAGAGACCCATTGACCAAAGCGCCATCGCACTCAATCCAGAAAAGAGGGCCAAGATAATCGCCAGCAGCAAGAAAGGCTGGGCGCCCAAGAAATCGAATGCGGTTTGGAGTGATCGGGTGATGGGCGGGGGTTTGAGATCGAAATCGCGGATGATCAATTGAATTTCTTGCAAAAAAGCAAGGGAAGTGATGCTAGCAATGAGAAAGATCAGCGTCGCCACGATACCCACGTAGAAGAACTGGCCAGAGATCCGCCGTCGCATCTCCAGGTCGGTCGATCGGGTATCGACGGCGTGCTGCAACGCCGTTCTGAGCCGACCGGTCGCCTGGCCGATTCGGATCAGGAATCGGGTCTCGCGTGAGACGAGGTGGGGAAGTCGGATCAGGATGTCGTTGAGCGGGATCCCTGCTTCATAGAGCTTAGCGATCAGGACGAGATGATAGCGGTGACGCCGACGATATGAGGCGGCCAGGGCGATCAGGACGGGCCCGATTGCAAGGCGATTCTCGACGCTCAGCGCGATTGCTTCGAGCAGCACGTGCTCGCGTGAACCGGAGCGGCGGCGGTGGAAGATTGCCGAGGAGACGAGCAACGTGGTCAGGATCAGGCCGACCATGATGAGGATCGGGACGATGCCGAACACAAACTGGAAGGGCGTGGCGAATCCGAACTGGGACGATCCGGCAGTGGAGAGAATGACGATCGTTGGTACCAGGATGATCCCCAGGACGATCAGCCCCATGCCGAACAATCGGACTGCGAGGCTCAGCCGGAAGGAGGCCGGGGCGATTCGTGCCAAGATATCCGGATCGGTCCGGGCCCGATCCAGTCGGTCCCGGAGTCGCGGATCATCCGCGAGCAGCTCCCGGCAATGTCGGTTCGCGCCGCGGCCCTCGGCGATCAGCGAGCCGATGACAAGCCCCGCTCCCAGGACCATGCACAGCCCCGTGATCATCAGGGCCACCAACGCTCCCGATGTGTCCTCGATGAGCCGAGCCAGTGGGGCCCGGAACGAGTAGACCAATCCCAACGCAACGCCCAACGCAGCGACGATCAGCATCAAGCTCAGCAATGAGAGACCACCACTCGTGCCCCGTCCCATGTTCCGAAACAATCGCAGGCTGGAGGCTGGATCGATGGTTGTCGGCAAGCGAAGGGGTGCCGCCGGCGTTGCCATGTCCAGAGGCTTCGAAGGTTGAGACATTGCACGCCTTACATGAGTTGTTGGATCAACTGGAATATCGGGAGAAACAGCGTGATTACCATGGCCGGCAGGGAAAACACAAGCAATGAGGCAACGAAGACGAGGAGGAGTGCGGAGGTGAGATCCGCAATGGCTTGCGTGCGGGTCTGATAGAGTCGACCAGCCAATCGGAGGGTCTGGGGAAGGATGTGTTGCGATTCGCCCGAGGTGATGAGGTAGGCCAAGCCGGGTGGCCAGTGAGGCTCCTCGGCGATCGCCTCAGACAAGGAGATTCCCTGGGTCAACCGCTCGGCGATTCGTTGGCAGGACGATTCGATCTCGGGGCGTCCCGTCGTGCCTGCCGCCATGGGAATAGCCCGGACGAGCGCGATGGCGGACTCCACCAGGACCGCCAAGCTGAGGCAGAACTCGGCCCAGGCCAGCCAGCGTCTGGTCCAACCCAGGACTGGTGGCATCAGCAATCCCAGGCCGTGCCCGCCTTGGGCGGTGTTGATCGCGATGCTTCCAATCACGAGGAGTAAGGGGATGATGATCGGCCACAGGCTCGCTGACATATCGAGGAATCGAGAGACGGTGAAGAAGAGGATCTCGGTAGCCACCGGAACTTCGAGACCGTAAACCCGATACATGGAGATGCACTCCTGAACCAATCCGCTGGAGATGAAGATCCAGATCGCCAGGAGCATGATGCCCAGGAAGGTCGGGTAGACCATGCGGAGATAGACCTCGTTCGTGATCTGCCGTCCGCGGTTCTGGATCCGCAGGAGTGCGGTGAGGACCGTTCGAGGATCATTGAGGCTCATCGACGTGGTGACGACCTCTCGGATCGGATCGGGGAATCGGGACGACTCCGACTCGAGAGCCTCGGAGACACTGCTCCCCCGCTGTATGGCTTGGGCGAGAGCGTTGAGAGCACGACGCGCGCGAGGCGACTCGCACGATTCGGTCATTGTGAGAAGGGATTGATCCAGGGGGGCGTCCTGTCCCATCACACCGATCAAGGTGTCGGCAACCTCTTCGGACTCGCGGAGGGAAAGGCGGTTGAAGGAGGGCACCGAGATCATGGAGATCGTCCCAAAGAATTCGACAAATGGTGAAAATTGATAGAATCGGGGTATGAACAGTTCGGAGGCGATCGGATGACTACGAAGGGGTCGCCAGTTGCTGGAGGATCCCGAGGAACGGGACGAACAACAGGAGGCCGTAAATCAGCGTGGTGACCAGGCCGACGACGACGACCGGCACGATCGCGAAGCCGATTCGAAGGGCTTCGGTCCGGTCGCGGACCTCAAATAGAAGCCGTTCAGCGACGTCGTGGAGGGATCGAGCGATCGCGTTCGGATCGGTATCGGTCCCGAGCAATGCGATCCGAGCCCGCGAGGGAATCTGTTCTCGACGCACGAGTGAGACGGCCTCGAGGGTTGAGTTGCCGCGTTCCAGGGCCTCGGCGATCGTCTCGGAGTCGGTCTGCAAGGCTTGACCGCCAGCGATGGCTCCGGCCTTGCGGAACGCTTCGGACAAGGGCATGCGCGCTGAGATCATCAAGGCCATCAACTCGACCCAGAGGGCCTGTCGGGCCCCTCGGAGGACGGCCCTGACCCCGGGGATTAGACCGAGACCGAAGCCCGGCCACCCTGCACGCAAGCTCCGTGCTCTGCCGTCCCAGAGCCAGGCGAGGACGGCCAAGGCGAGCACGATCGGTGGGATCGGAGCCCAGTAGTCGATTGTCTCGGCCGGCCACCGGAGCACCGCAATCGACGCTTGAACCAAGGGGAGTTGGTCTTCAACAGGAGAAAACAGTGGAAACGTCTGGAGATAAGTCGGAACGAAGAACCAAAAAAAACCGAGGATCCCAAAATAGAAAAAAACTAGGATCAGACAAGGATAGAGCAGAGAGCGCCCGACGTCGCGTTGGAGCTCCTGGTAATGCCTCGTCATCCGCGAGAGGTTCTCCAGCGCCGAGGCAATCCGGCCCGAACGCAATCCGGCCCGGACGACCTCCAAGTAGATCGGAGGGATCCGGTTGGCATTGCGTTGGAGGGCTTCATCGAGGCTGACTCCTTGCTCCAGATCATGGCCCAGTTCCTGCGTTAGCCGTTGGAGGTCACGACTGAGCCGAGCGCCGAGGGCGGGCAGTCCCTGCTCGAGCGGGACGCCGCAGCGGACCAGAGCGATGACCTCCTCGTTCAGCGCGATGAGGTCGGCGATCGACAACGACGAACCGCCGACAGTTTGGATCTTCGAGTCAGAATCAGAGTCAGTCTGCGAAGTCGAAGTCATCACCCATCACCTGTCGAGGACGTATCGCGATCGGAGCCGAATCCCAACGGGTTCGGCCTGGCCACGAGTCACGATTCGAGGCTACGACAAGTGTCAGGTGGGGTCAAGCGGGCGCCGAGAAATCCCGAGGACGCGGACGATTTCCGCAGGGCTGGTGAGACCTTGTTGAACCGCGTCGCGGGCGCGTTGGCGGAGACCGACAACCCCGGCCTCGGCAATCCGTTGGGCAAGCCCCTCTGTCTCGGCCCGGTCCATCCGCGATGCATCGAGCCCGATCCGGTCCATCTCCAGGAGTTCGGCTAGGACGATCCGGCCTTCGTAACCGGTCCCTCGACAATTGGGACAGCCGACGGCCATCCAGGCCGCATCGACCTTAAGGCCTAGCACTCTCGAGGCATCCAGTGGCTCAGTGCTCTGCTTGCAAGTGGAGCAGAGTCGACGAGCCAGGCGCTGACCGAGAATGGCCCGAGTCCCGCTCCGAAGGACGTAGGGCTCGATGGCCATCTCGACGAGTCGTCCGATCGCCTCGACTCCCTGACCGGCATGGAATGTGGTCAGGACCAGATGACCGGTCATCGCGGCGTTGTAAACGGCCAACGCGGTCGGTTCGTCGCGGATCTCCCCAACGACGATGACCTCCGGGTCCTGGCGGAGCATCGCCCGCAGGCCCTCGGCTAAGTCGAACCCGGCCTGCGGATTGATCTGGGACTGGACGGCACCGGCGACGTCCATCTCGATCGGATCCTCAAGCGTCATTACGCATCGACGCCCCCTTGAACGATCCAGGATCTCGCGGAGGCAAGCGTAGATCGTCGTCGACTTGCCGCTTCCCGAAGGACCGGTCAAGAGAATGACCCCGGAGGTTTCGCCGAGCTGGCATCGGAGATCGTCGACGACATCGTCCGGCAGCCCGAGGTCATCCAGTTGACGGAAACGGCCAGGCCCGCGAAGGAATCGGACGACAGCGCGTTCGCCATGGAGGGTGGGAAACGTGCTGAGCCGTGTCTCGCGTTGCTCGATCGGATCGGGAATCCGTCCCTCCTGGGGAGCATCCGATTTGTACGTGAGCAGGCCGGCCATCACCTTCAATCGCGCCACGATCTTCGGGGCCAACATGTTCGGGAACTGGCCTATATCTTGGAGAACCCCATCGATCCGCCCTCGGATCTGCAAACCCTCAAGGGTCGGCTGCAGGTGGAGGTCGCTAGCCTCGATATCTCGACCCAACACGAGCAAGCGATCGACCGAGGCGACGGCGGCGGTCTCGGATTGAAGGTCAATCCCGGCCATCACTTCGGCAAACAGAGACTCCAGCGAACCGCTCATCGTGAGGCGTCCGTTTGATCCCAGTAGACCCAAGCAGGCATGCACACTCTCGCGATACCATGAGGCACGGCGCGATCAGGAGGCCAGGATTCCTCCTCGGAGTCGCGGGTGACTCCCGAGATCGAAGCGATCCCGGTACACTACGACGCGTCGGTGAATCGATGGGCTGAACGCTCTTCAAGGATCGATGATGCTCAGCCCCATTGGCTCCGATCATGACGTCTTGAGGGTTCGCCTGGCAACAACGACGTCGACTCCGCCCGATTTGGTGGAATTCTCTCGAAGGATTAGGGGGCGCGCGATGGGGCTGACACGCCGTCATTTCTTGCATTCGGCTGGGGCTTGGGCGGGCGCAAGCCTGCTCGGTGGATCGATCCGTCTTCGAGCAGACGAGCCGAACCCAGCCCTCGCGGAGGCGATGGGGGGTTGGCCCGACTCGCCTTTTCTGCGCGGCAACTACGCGCCAGTCTTCGATGAGGTGACCGCCGACGATCTCCCGGTCGAGGGAGTGATTCCCGAGAGCTTGCGGGGCCTCTATGTCCGAAACGGCCCCAATCCGCAGTTTGCACCGACGGGCAACTATCACTGGTTCGACGGCGATGGCATGTTGCACGGGGTCTATCTCCGTGACGGCCGGGCCAGCTATCGGAACCGGTTCGTGCTCTCCGACGGACTCGCCAAAGAGCGTGAGGCGGGACGGGTGCTCTGGGGGGGACTGAACGATCCACCCGATTTCAAGCGGGTCCTCGCCGGCGAGCCACCCTACAAGAATGCCGGGAACACCGCCTTCGTCTGGCATGATGGCAACCTGCTGGCGCTCTGGGAGGGTGGTCCGCCGCACCTGATCAGCGTGCCCGAGCTGGGGACCGAAGGCCTCTTCGATTTCGGAGGCACCCTCAAGCATGCCTGCACGGCACATCCGAAAATCGATCCTGACTCGGGCGAGATGTACCTCTTCGGCTACTCACCGGTCCCCCCCTACTTGGTCCACAGCATCGTGGATCGCGAGGGCCTGATCCGGAAGTCGACGACGATTGCGCTGCCCGAAGCGGTCATGATGCACGACTTCGCGATCACGAAGAACTACGTGATTTTCCTGGACTTGCCGGCGACCTTCGATTTTGCGCGGTTGGTCCGTGGTGAGCCGTTGCTGAGTTACGAGCGGGATCGGGTCTCACGGTTTGGGATTCTGCCCAAGGGGGCCGACGGCTCGGCAATCCGCTGGTTCGAAGCATCCTCATGCTACGTCTTCCACACCGTCAATGCCTTTGAGCGCGGATCCGGCTCGACAATCGTGCTCGACGCGATCCGGTACGATGGATTCCCGACCGACCTCGGAATGGGTGGTGCTCCGGAAGCTGGTGACGGGCCTGGTTTTGCTGTCTCCCCACATCTCTATCGTTGGACGTTCGATTTGAAGACCGGCGAAGTCACAGGAGCGATCCTCAACGACCGACCCGCCGAATTACCCCGGATCAATGAAACGCTCGTAGGGAGGCCGCATCGGTATGCCTACGCGATGGGTGGCGATATGACCCATCTGGTCAAATACGACTTCGCCAATCAAAGCACACTCGTGCACAGTTATGGCCCGTCGACCCGAGGGGGTGAGCCGCTCTTCGTTCCCGACCCTGACGGCCAGACCGAGGATGACGGTTGGCTGTTGAGCTACGTCCACGATGAGGTCGCCGGTCGAAGCGCACTGGTCATCGTCGACGCCCGGCATGTCGACGACGATCCGATCGCCCGAGTGCAACTCCCCCAGCGGGTGCCCTATGGATTTCATGGGATTTGGGTCGATGAATCGCGATGGCAATGAGATTCTGAACGAAGGAATTCAGTTAATTGCGTGACATCTCTCCATAAACCCTTGACAACGATGGGTCAGGAAGGCTTTCCGATCCGGGTCATCCCGACCTACAAGGACCAGTTTTCGAGCCGAACGTCTTCGCGGACGTGTATGATTTCATCAATGTTCCAGGTCAGAACGGTGCCAACGGATGGCGTGTGGATCGTAGCGGCGTGACAGCCCGGTTCGACTTCGCCGAGTTCGGCGGGTGGGCGGCCGTCGACCAAGCCTGGTGGTACACCGTCACGGGCGACGAAGGTCGCAGCGAATTCTTCGAGTTGGCCGACCGCACGATTGTCGTGGCTGATGCGGCCGCCTTCGCTGCCTTCGGCCCGGTCGACGCCTACGACACGCTCTTCCGCTCGCCGACGATCACTCTCGGTGGCTCGCCCGCGACCTTGAGCTTCGACCAGGCTTGGAGCCCCGGCGCCAACATGGTCGGCGTCGTTGAGGTGACCTACGACAACGGTGCCAACTGGGAACCGGTCCAGACCTACACCTCTGACCCGAGCCGGGACGATTTCCTGGCCCAGGGCGTCGAGTCCGTTTCGTTCGACCTCGCCAATCCGGATGGGGCCAACTCGGCGCGGATCCGGTTCGTTGTCCGGAACGGCGTCAACGGCGGCTGGTGGGCGTTGGACAACATCGACGTGTCCAACGCGGGCGGCTCGGTCTTCTCCGAGGACTTCAGCAGCTTCCCGCTTCGTGACCAGTTCACCGGCCTGACCAACCCGCTCGACGGCGAGGTCTGGACCCACACCACGCCGGATGGATGGACCAGCGACAACAGCGGTGTCCCGCTCTTCGGCGCCGCCGAGTGGGAGAATTGGTCGTTCACCAACCTCTACTGGTGGTCGACCGTGGCCGAAGATCAGGGTCGCCAGAGCTTCACCAATGGCCAGGGCATCGTCGCGGTGGCTGACCCGGACGAGTGGGCCGATGCCAGTCCGCAATCGGGCACCGATGCTGACGGCAACGATCTGTTCGATGCCTTTCTGACCACACCGGACATCTCGCTGGAGGGGGTCATTCCCGGCACGGCGGTCCTGAACTTCGACTCTGGCTGGCGCTCGGAAGACACCCAGACAGCGCTCATCACGATCACCTACATCGACGCGTCCGGTACAGAGGTCGGTCCGACCGAGATCCTGCGGTGGGAGTCGGACTCCAGCAGCCCGTTCTTCAAGCCCGACGCCCTTAACGAAACCATCAGCCTTCCGCTGGAAAACCCGGCCGGTGCCCAGTCGATGCGGCTGGACTTCGGCATGGTTGAGGCGGGCAACGACTGGTATTGGGTCATCGACAACCTCGAAGTGACTGGTCAGGGTGGCCCGGTCCCGCTGGGCGCCAACGACTTCGAAAACGCCCCGTTGGGTTCTCCGGTCTCTGAGTTCGGCGTGGCTCCTCGGATCTGGACGCCGTTCGGCAAGGACGGTTGGACGGTCAGCAACGAGGGGACGCCCGAAGGCGGTGTTGCCGAGTGGCGACAGTGGACCATCGCCCCGGCCCAGTTCTGGGTCCAGGTGGCCGGTGACCAGGACCGCTCAGACTTCACCAAGGCGGTGGGCAACGTCGCCATTGCCGATGGCGACGAGTGGGATGACGCCACTCGTGGTGACGGCACGCTGAACACGTTCATGGTGAGCGAACCGATCGATATCAGCGGGATCGCCGACGGGAACCTCCAGTTGGTCTTCGACTCCAGCTTCCGGCCGTTCGCCGACCAGACCGGGACGGTCTCGGTATCGCTGGACGGGGGCGAGACCTTCGACGAGATCCTGGTTCTGGACGGCTCGACCACCAACGACACCGACTTCCGGGACTCGACCTTCACGTTGGATATCGCCAACCCCGGCGGGTCCAACGAGGTCATCCTCCAGTTTGCCTACACCGAGGCGGGCAACGACTGGTGGTGGGCGATCGACAACATCGCGCTTCAGGACACCTCGGGCGGTTCGCCGCGGACCTTCTACTTTGAAGGCTTCAGCGATGTCGAATACGCCTTCGGTCCGGTCGACGAGGTCTTCAATGGCAACGATGGCGTTCCGGGAACTGACGACGACCAATCGTGGACCCAGGGTTGGGCACCTGAACTGCCGGCAAACTGGACCCGCAACGGGGAGGAAATCCCCGAAGGTGGCGTGACCGAATGGCGCGGTTGGCATGTGGCGCTGGAAGACCTCTGGCGAACCACCTCGGGCAACCAAGCGCGAAACCTCTTCACCCGTGGCCAAGGTGCCATCGCCATCGCGGACCCGGACGAATGGGACGACGCGGCCAACCAGAACCCCGGCGACGGCTACAACGCCCGGATGGAACTGACCGTCGACATCACTGATGCTCCAGCCAACAGCCTGGTCATGGAGGTCGACTCTAGCTTCCGTCCCGAAGTCAATCAGGACGGCATCATCAGCGTCTCCTTCGACGGCGGTGCCAGCTTCGACCAGTTGCTTTTCCTCGATTCAACGGGCAGCAACAACAGCATCCTTGACTTCATCAATGACCACTACACCTTCGATCTGGCCAATCCTGCCGGGGCGACCGAGGCCATCTTCAAGTTCGAGTTGGTCAACGCCGGCAACAACTGGTGGTGGGCCATCGATAACTTCGAACTGAACGGCAACGACGGGACCTTCTACTACTTCGATGGTTTCGACGGGGTCACCTTCGAAGAGACCGTCGACGAGGGGAATCCGTACGACTCGGCCTACACGCTGCCTCCGGTCTGGACTAACCAAAACTTCGAAGGCTGGACCATCGACAACAGCGCGATGGACACCAGCGAAGGTCGACCCGAGTGGGCTGGATGGGCCTTCGCCCAGCAAGACTGGTGGACTCAGATTGAGGGCGATCAGGACCGCAGTGCCTTCACCCTGGCCGACAATGTCGTGGCCGTGGCCGACTCCGATGCTTGGGACGACTACGCCGATACGCCTGGGACGACCGCCGTTTTCGACTCCACCCTCATTTCGCCGGTCATCGACATCGCTGGAATCTCGCCCAACACGGCGTTCGTCAGCTTCGTCTCGCACTGGCGGAACAGCCAGTCGACCGAGTCGTCTCTGACGGCGGTCTTCACCGACGACAGCGGAAACGAACGCGAAGTTGAGATCTTTAACTGGGTCTCCGGCTCGGGTCAGAAGGACAACGCCCTTAATGAGTCGCTCAACATCCCGCTGGGCAATCTCGAAGGCGAGGAGACCGTTCAGCTTCGGTTCCGTCACGCCTTCGGGACCAACGCCTGGCCGTGGGCGATCGACAACGTGCAGGTGACTGGGATCTTCCCGCTGGAGGACATCCGGCTTGACGACGGCAACCTAAGCATCGACGGCACCTTCGAAGACGACATCTTCCAGATCTCCGACGATGGCGTCGATCAGGTGACCGTCATCCGCAACGGGGTGGACCTGGGGACCTTCACGGTAACCGGTCGGGTGACGATCGACTCCAGCTTCGGCAACGACCTGGTCGATGCCGAACTGATCGCTCCGATCCCAGTCGTCGTCAACGCCGGTGGCGGTTCAGACACGGTGACCACCGGCGAAGGTGACGATTCGGTCCGTGCGGGAGACGACGACGACATCGTCTTCACCGGGGAAGGAGCCGACACGGTCGTCGGTGGTGGCGGTGACGACTCAATCGTGACGGCTCGTGGCTTCGACGTGATCACGGACCTGAGCGGGAACAACTTCGTCCGCGCCGGCGATGGCGAGGACGTGATCACCACCGGTGCCGGTGATGACACTCTGGAAGGTAACCGGTTCGCCGATTTCATCGATGCCGGTGATGGAAACAATGTGGTTGACGGGGGCGGCGACGACGACACGATCATCGCCGGCTCAGGTGATGACATCCTTCGCGGACAGTTCGGCGACGACCTGTTCATGGGGAATGGCGGTGACGACACGATCCTGGGTGGCAACTCACGAGACACCATGTTCGGTGGCGAGGGTGCCGACTTCTTGGATGGTGGGAATGGGTTCGACTCGCTCTTGGGTGAGTCGGGCGATGACGTGCTGATCGACGGTCGGGGTCGTGACACCTTGGACGGCGGCGAAGGCGCCGACGAGTATCAGGTGAACCACTTCGGTCAGTCGAGCATCACGGAGATGGCTCGGACGAACCGGGGCGACTACATCTTGCGTCGTCGCGATCTGGTCGACCGGGCCGTCTTGGACGCCGACATCCTTGCCGTGGACGAGATGGACGTTCTGATGATGTTCCTGAGTGCCGGTGACGACATTCTGGAAGTGTCTTCGGACTTCACGGGTCTTCGCGTTGAGGCCGACGGTGGTACGGGTGTGGACCTCTCGGACATTCCGGACGAGGTGGCCGAGAACTTCACTCTGATCAACTTCGAAGACTGATCGCCGCCGGGCCGTTCTTGATTGGTCTGTTGACTGAATCAGAACGGCCATTAAGTTGACACGGATCGATAAACGAAGGGCCGGGTGGTGCTCCTTTCCAACACCACCCGGCCCTATTCTTTCGGTGAAATTGACGTAAGTTTGACAGTCGAGCACCGAAGATCGATCGTCAAATCCTATGGTTGATAGCTCAGGCCGTTCTCTCAATTCCTATTGGGGAATCGGAGACGGGATGGTCGCGATCGCGTATCTCCTCGGGACGAGTTCGATCTGGTTGAGGGGCGGGCCCGAGGTTGCGGGCGCGATGCTCGAGGTTGAATAGATCGCCTGGACGGGGTCGACTGTCTGGGAGCGGATCGTTGGAACACGGGCGATCGCGACGGTGTGATCGAACGCGAACTCGGTCGTGGGTTGGTCCGGAGCGTTGGGACCGATCGCGAGGGCGTGGTCTGGCTCGGTGAAATTCGTGATTGGGTCGGCGCTTGGCGTGTCCTCGGGACGAACCGAGAAGACGATGGTGTCGACGGTCGCGTCCTCGACGTCGATGGGGTGGCCTGCTGTCGCAGTTGCATCTGCCTCTGAAGCGTTTGCTGGCGCGCCCGGAGCATGCTCGAGGTGTCTGGAGTCCTCGTGGATGGTCGGGTGATGGTCGGTCTCGTCGTCGATCGGCTCGTCGAAGGCGTCGACGGTTGGGTTGTCGGTCTCCGGAGCGACTCAACACGTTGCCTCTGGAGCTGCTCCAGTTGCTGTTGGCGCTGACGAAGGAGATCCGACTGACTGGAGCGGGATCGCGTCGTCGGTGGCCCCGGCTGTGCCGAGGACGGGCGACGCGTGGTTCCGAGCGTGGTTCTTCCCTGCGAGGGGAGTGTCCCTCGACGTTGTTGCTGCCGTTGCTCGAGCAGTTGCTGCCGCTGGCGGAGTTGCGAGGTCTGGGCTTGGGCTGCGCTGGCTCGTTGTGAAGCGCCTCGGTCGCGCGTTTCCTGCTGCTGTCGGATGGTTTGCGACCGCGACTCGAGTTGCTGACGACGTAAGGCTTGCAAGCGTTCCAGTGACGAGTTGCGGGCCGAACCGGAATTGACTCGACCGACCCCCGTATTCGGACTCGTCGTTCGTGGGCTGCCGTTGGTGATGGCGGCGCTTCGACGTTGGCCTCGGGCGTCGATCTCCTGGACGGCGGCTCGGTTGCGGGCATCCAGCAGGCCTTGGCGTCGCGAGATCGCACCACGCTCAGCATCGATCCTCGCGCCGCCGACAGTGCTGCGTCGTTGATCGATCAGGCGGAGCGTGTTGTCGCGCACAACGGCCGGTCGGATCGAGGCGACCGGGCCGCCACGACCCCGCCCGCGTTCGCGGACCAAGGCCGAGGTTGTGGGAAGCTGTCGACCGATCGTCGATTCAGCTCGGCGACGGATCGTATCGGAGCGGAGTCGGACCAGACTCAACGCGCTCGAGGCACCACCGGCCGAAACCGACCGCGACACGCTCCGAGTCACGCCGCCGAAGTTCCGGTCGAAGGTCCGTGTGATCGTGGCCGAAGGGCCGTAAGCCAAAGGTCCGGCGTTACGGAACGTCCGGCCGATCCGCCCCGGTCGGAGGCCACGACCGCGACCGACTCCACGTCCGACGAACACATCGCCAAAGAAGTTGTTTTGAACAATGTTGATATTGATGTTGTTCCGTCGCGGAAGGATCGGCGCGAAGGCCAGATAGGAGACCGGCGGCCCGAACCGTCGGACCAGCGGACTCCGACCAATCGAGAAGAACAGGCTGGGCCGGAAGCCAAAGGAGAAGCCGAGTCTCAGCGATGGCTGGAAGATCCCGCCGAAGCCGAGGGTCGTGAACCGGTTGCCGAAAAAGCCGAAGGACGAGAACGAGTAATACGAGCCGAGCGGGTCGAAGTAGCATCCCGGGTAGCCGTCATAGAAGAAGCTCGGCCGGCCGATCGGTCCGTAGAGCAGGTCGAAGGAGTCGTAGGCGATCGTGACGACCGGTCGATAAACGATCGGCTGATTAACCACGACGACCGATGGGCTCACCAAGGCTGGCGCGAAGAGCGTTCCCCGACGGTCCAGGACATAGTCCCAATAACCTGGAACATACAGCCAACCGCGAGGTTGCCAGATCCAGTAACTGGGAACCCAGCACCAGTTGGGCTGAACTTGGGTCCAATACCCGGAACGCCAGGTGACTGGTCCGGCCGGGCTCGGCTCGTACTGTCCAGGGACGTAGAAGACCTCCTGATCGACCTCCGGGGCCGGCGGAACGGCCTCTTCGACCCGTTGCTCGGGGGGACCCTCGTCGAAGTAGGTCAGCTCATCGGCTGATTCCCCACTCCAGAAGCCGGGGATCCGGGTCCAGCCATCCTCATCGCGTTGCCAGAACCCATTGACCCAGAACCGGCCCGGAGGCGGGACGCGCCAGGTTCCAGTAACCCAGACGAAATCATCACGGGTCGGATCCCAGTCCCAGTAGCCGGGGATCCAGACGGCGCGGCCGTCGGTCTTCTCGACCCCGGGCCGCTCGACGATCGGCTTAGGTGGCGCTCGCTCCACAGTCACATACGCCGCCTGGCTCCCCGGGGCCAGGAAGGCTTCGTGGACGGGCCCTTCCGTCAACGGCGAAATCCCGGACTCGTCGGCCAACTCGTTCGGAGGCGCCACGCCGGGATCGGCCTGATAGCCACCGACGACCGGTGGTAACAGAGCGAGATCCGAATCGACCTGCGCTGAGGTCGACGGGAGCGAGCCGCCGAGGATCATCAGGCCGAGGACCCAAGCGATCGCCGGCCTCGCCCCTTCCATCTTCCCTGGTACCCTTCGCATCGCCCGCCTCCCGCTGGGAACGCATGAGTGAATCGGGTTGTTTCTCAGAACCGTGCGGACCCGTCAAGCTGTCCGTGTCGACGCGGGCCGTCGCGAATGATCTATCTGCATCTTACGGTCCATCGGTCTTGGAACTCCTGAGGGGACTTGAAAAACCCAGACCGGATGTGCAGGCCGATTCCGGATCGGGACCATCCCCCTCACGATCCACCAGAATTCTCCCCCTTCTCTGGTGTTCCAAAGCCGATCCGCTGCCGATACCGCTCGGATCGAAATCTCTGAGGTCGTTGTTGACAATCGTCCGAGGTTAATTACGATAAAACCAAATCTAAGAAACCAGATTTCGAGACGGATCCGCTGGGGGATGAGTCAGAGATGGGACGACCGCGTGCCAAGGAGTTGACCGAGCGCGAACTGGAGATCATGCAGGTCTTCTGGGACCGGGAAGGGTCGTTGACCGCCTCGGAGGTCCGCGATGCGCTGGGCGGTAGTGGGCGCGAACTGGCCTACACGACGGTGGCGACATTGATCCGGATCTTGCTCGAGAAAGGCTTTCTCCAGATGACCGAGTCGATCCGGCCCTACCGCTACTCCGCGACGCGGAGCTATCGCGAGGTCTCCGGTCGGTTGCTCGGCGATCTCGTGCAACGCGTTTTCGGGGGGTCGCGCCAAGAGCTGCTGGTTCGGTTGCTCGAGGACCGGCGACTCACCGTTGAGGAACGTGCCTACCTCGAATCGATCCTCGAGTCATCCGACTCAACGGAGTCCCGACCGATCGAGCGGGCCGAAGAAGACGGGTCCGAAACCTCAATCGATCCCGAACGGCCGGAGGACGCACGATGAGTTGGCTCGGTTGGATCCTGCTCGAGTGGGCCATTCGGGTCTCCGCGTTCGCCTCAGTCGGGGCCTTGCTCTACGTCGGGCTCCGACGTCGAGGGCCGGAACATGGCCTGCTCTGCTTGACGATCGCCCTGATGCTGGTCGGGTGCGTCTCGTTGGCCACTCTGGTTCCGCAGGCCCGCTGGCTGAACCTGACCGGTAAGCGCATTTCCTGGATTGATGTCGCGAAGGGAATCGACAATCGGCTAACTCGAACCGATTCCGAAACACGATCGGCCGTTGAGTCTGAGGCGATTGTCCGCATAACCAACGATGGGCCGGCGACTCGCGATCTCGCTCTCATCGACGTCCAGGAGGTCTATTGGCGGACTTTGCTCAGTGCTGAGTCGTTGATGGGCTCGTCGGATCGTCCCACGGTCCCGGCGACCCGGGGTTCTCCCGTACCGGAGCCAGGCATCGACTGGGCGTCGCTCGGTTTGCTCAGCCTGGTCGTCGGTCTCGGAGCCGTCCGGCTCTCATGGGCGATCCACGAAACCGAGGGTCTGCGATCCCGATCCATCGCGTTGAGGGATCCCGAAGTCGAAGGCGTCGTCGAGAGCCTCCGAGGACGGCTCGGCCTCAAGCGACCGGTCGAGGTCCGGATCAGTTCGGAGGTCGAGACGCCGTCGACCCTCGGGTGGCGCCGTGCGGTGATCCTGTTGCCGGTCGGATGGAGGGACTACGGTCCTCAGGAACTGCGTGCGGTCATTGCCCATGAATTGGCCCATGTGGCACGCAACGATTACTTCAACGGATTGCTGGCTCAGGTCTGCCTGACGGTGCATCTGTTTCATCCGGCTGTCCATCGATTGGTCGCGTGGCTCCGTTGGGAGCAGGAACGCGTTGCTGACGAACGGGCTTCGGGACTCCTCGAGGACCCGAAGCGCTATCTGCAGAGCCTCGCCCGGCTCGCCTTGATCCAACCGACGCGACCGGTCCGCCCTGGGCTGGTCCGTCCGTTGTTGCACCACGCATCGAAGAACACCAACGTGAGGAGAATTCGGATGCTGCAAGACCAACTCGACCGACAACGTCCCCCCCTCGGCTGGATGACCCGATTAGCTATCCCCACGCTTTTCATGTTTCTCGCCGCCGTTGTGGCCGGCGCCCGACTCTTCGATCCCGCCGTGACGGCTGAGGCGTCCGAAGCTTCCTCGACCGCCGAACCGTTGCTTACAGTCCCCGCGACGGGCGGCATCGTCCAGGATGATCCGGATGCGAATCGCGATCTGATCCGCATGCTTCCAGAAGAGACGATCGTGGCCGTCTGGATTTCGATCGAGAAGCTCCGGAGCAATCCGTCGTATCAGGAGCTCCTGAGCGAGATACTGCCGGGCTTCAACGTGAATGTAGACCTTGATGCGGTCTCCTCGGTCCTGTTGGCCCAACTCAGTGACCAGCCCCCTGTCGGATATGTACTGATCTGGAAGGGGAGCGAACCGCTCGACCCCCGAGACTACGTCCCTTCCTACGATGAAGACGCGGTCCGAAGCATCAAGGTCGCGGGTCGAGTTGTCAAAATTCTCGGTTCAAAAGACGATAGGACTGATTACGAATCAAATGAAGTGGGTGTCTATCAGCCCGACCCGTCGACGATCGTCTCCATGCAGATGTCCTTTCTGGAGCGATTGCTTCGTCGCGAGGGACGATCAAGTCCCCCCAAGTTTGAGAGTGCGATGATCCAATCCATGAAAGGAGACGCGGCGATCGTCGTGACCGAACGGGGTCTCGAGACCCTGACGCAAGCGATTCGAGGATCCCGCCAACTCGCCTTGTTTTCACCACTCACGATGCTCCCCGAGTATGGGGTGGTGTCGGCATCGGTCGTCGACTCGTTCCGTCTTCGGATCGAGGCCGAATTCGATGACGAGGACGATGCGGCCCGATGGATCGAAAATGCGCGAGCGGGCCTCGTGCTCGTCCGAAATCTGATGGACCAAGCTCGGCAAGAGATGCGGGATCCGAACTCGAATCAGGCCCAGTTCCGGGATTTACTCGACGATGTCGTTGATCCGCTCATCGATTCGGTCCAATTCGAGACGCAAGGGGAGCGAGTCTTTGGCACGGCAGGGGTAGACGATGATCGATCGCTGATCGTGGGGACTGTGGCGAACGCCTTCGTTTCAGCTCGAGTGGCCGCGAGCAGAGCGGTCGATCAGAACAACCTCAAACAGATCGGCTTAGCTCTACACAACTATTATGCCGCCTACGACCACTTACCTCCTGCAGTGTTGACCTCTGAGAATGGCACGCCATATAGCTGGAGGGTCGAGATCCTGCCGTTCATCGAGCAAGGATTCCTTTACGATCGCTATGATACAAATCTGCCATGGAATCATCCAACAAACCTTAAGGTATTGAAATCGATGCCCCGCATGTACCGAAGCCCATTGGACTCAGACGCTTCGACGAATACCGGATACGCTGCTGTGGTCGGTCCCGACACCGCGATCGCGAGTGAGGGGACGGGCAATCCGTTTAGGGTAGTCACCGATGGGCTATCGAACACGTTGATGGTGCTCGGGGTCGACACCGAGATCCCGTGGACTAAGCCCGAGGATATTCCGTTCACCCCAGAGATCTCACCGTCAACCCTGAAGTCGCGTTTCCCCGAAGGCTTCAGCGCCTTGATGGGTGATGGATCAGTCAAGTTCCTATCCGAAACCATCGATGCCAAGATCTTCCGGGCTCTGTTGACCAAGTCGGGGGGCGAGGTGATCAGTATGCCGATGGCACCAAACCCCTGAGTGTCTCCTCGGCGATCCCCGTTGCATTTCGGTACACTGAGCCTCGGCCTGCCACAGCGCAGGTCGGGGTTCGTTGCTTGAGAATCCGGTGTTTGCGGTATAGGACCGCCGATGTTCCTCGTTCTCTCTCTCCTCATCGCCATTACGATGCCGCCCGATGAACCACAAGACGATCGGCCTCGGCTCCGCGACCTCAGGGTTACGGTGGGCGTCTTCGAGCCCGGCCCGCTGAACGCGATCACTGATGTTGAAGGGGTCCGCGTCGGTCATCAGACGAAGATCGAGGGCGATCGAGTGCGGACCGGCGTCACGGCGATTCTTCCTCACGGTGGCGACCTCTTCGACGACAAGGTGGCCGGGGCGGTTTTCGTCGGTAACGGGTTCGGGAAACTCGCCGGAGTGACCCAAATCCGGGAACTCGGCGCGATCGAGACGCCGATCGTCCTGACCAACACCTTGAGCGTCGGTACGGCAGTCGAGGCAGTCGTTGGATGGACCCTCGATCGCCCTGGACATGACGGTCTGCAATCGGTCAATGCCGTCGTCGGAGAGTGTAACGACGGGCGACTCAACGCGATCGGTGAGCGGACCATCGATCAGCTTGACGTTCGGAAAGCGATCGATTCGGCCCGTTCCGGCCCCGTCGACGAGGGGACCGTCGGCGCGGGTACCGGCACGGTTTGCTTCGGATGGAAGGGCGGGATCGGCACGTCGTCTCGCAAACTGGATGGGCGATTCGGAGACTACACGGTCGGTGTCTTGGTGCAGACCAACTTCGGAGGCGTTCTCAACGTCGGTGGCGCACCGGTCGGCAAATCGTTAGGACAATATGCGTACCAACTGAAGGAAGATGAACCCGAGCCCGGATCGGACCGTCCTGGGATCGAAGGTGGTTCCTGCATGATTGTCGTGGCGACCGATGCACCACTGGACGGGCGGGCCCTGGAGCGGCTCGCCGCCCGCGCCATCTTCGGGATGGGTCGTACCGGAGCATCTTACACCAATGGCAGCGGCGACTATGCGATCGCCTTTAGCACGACCGTCCGGTCCCGCCACGGTGCTCGTGAGCCGAAGACGCTCTCGGTCTTGCCGCCGGATGCCCTCTCTCCGTTGTTTCAGGCAGCCCTGGAGGCGACCGAGGAGGCGATTCTCAACTCGATCCTTCGGGCCACGACGCTTAGTGGGAACGGGTCGACCGTCGAGGCGATCCCAATTGATGACCTCAAACGCGTCCTAGATCACCATCGGATCGGGGCCAGACCCGAGGCGACAACAGAGCCTGGAACACCGTGACGGCTCGTCCCGTCAAGGTGACCCGACCTTCGCGGTCGCCTGCCTCGACCCGGACCAGTCCGCCACGGATTGAGGCCTGGTAACCGACCGCCGAGGTTCGTCCCAGGCGACCGAACCAGTATGGCCCCAGACAACAGTGGGCCGAACCGGTCACCGGATCTTCCAGGACCCCACAGCGTGGCGCGAAGAACCGCGAGACGAAATCGTAGGAGCCTCCCTGCTCGCGGTTCCGTTCGGCCAACGCCGTGACGATGACACCGCGAGTCTCGATCTCGGCGAGTTGTGCGGGATCGGGCCGGAGATCGCGGAGGGTCGCCTCGTCGTCCAGTTCGACGACCACGTCGAAGCGGGTCTTCGAGATCGTGTTCGGCTCGATCGTGGGGAGTGCCCTTCGAACCTGATCGCGAAGCTCCGGATCCTCAACGTGTTCCCAAGATTCCGAAGGGAAATCCATCGCGATCGCGTTGGCCTCGGTGGGATGGACATCGAGTGGGCCGCTCTTCGAATGGAACCGGATCGGGGTACCGGATGGGACACGACTCGATTCCCAGAGGCTGTGCGCCGAGGCGAGCGTGGCGTGGCCGCAGAGGTCGACTTCAACCTCGGGCGTGAACCAACGGAGGTCGTAGGCGATCGCCGACCGTCCTGTATCTGTCGGCTCCTCCTCGGGGCGTCGACGCAGGAATGCGGTCTCGGAGAGGTTCATCTCGGAGGCCAGGTCGCGCATCCAGGACGCATCGACGCGTGGAAATCCGTCGAGGATGCAGACGGCCGCTGGGTTCCCCGCGAAGACGACGTCGGTGAACGCGTCGACCTGGTAGATGCTCAGGCTCATCGGATGTCCCGATTCGAAAGGAGTAAGCCGGGAGAATCGCCACGGAGATTGCTGTCATCGTGAGGGCTTAGCAACGACCAAGGTCGAGCACGGTTCGGGCCGTTCGATCAACCGGGTCGCGCCGTCCGGCCAGCGGACCTCGACTCGAAGCGGCTTCGGGTCCGTGCCCAGCCCGAAGTGGGCGACCGGCTCCATCTGACAGAGGTAGCCGCTGCCGGCGTCGACAATCCGCGACTGGATCCGGTTCGGCTCGTTGAGGCGAACGATCGCGCCTCGTGCCGGCGCCCCGAACTCCGTCAGCGGACAGACTCGAAGCCAGGCGTAATCGCGATCGGGGACTTTGTAGATGCTGATCGGCTGAGGGGCCATCTCGCCGTGGGCGACACTAGTTCGAGGATTCCATCGCCATCGAGATCGGCCACTGCCGCGCCGGTGCCAAAGCCGTCCGGTTCAACGGCCGGACCCGGATCGATCGACTGCCACGCTCCGTCGAGGAATCGGAGGAGCCGGTTGGGCTGGCCCAGATGGTTCAAGAACGCCTCGAGGTACCCGTCGTTGTCGAAGTCGGCGGCCAGAACAGTCCGGATCCGCGAGGCGTGCACCAGAGCACCCTCTCCGCGATCCTCAAACCGTCCGTGGCCACTAGGCACGTAGTAGCGATGTGGCCCTTGCCAATTGCCGGCGATCAGCTCGAACCGTCCGTCGCCATCGGCGTCAAGGGCGGTCACACCACGCCCGTGTTCGTGCGGGTCGGAGAGCCCGAGTCGTTCGGCCTCCTCGACGAATCGTCCTTGGCCATCGTTGCGAAACAGGTAATTTGGCCCGCGTTCGTTGTTGGCGAACAGATCCATCCCCTGTCCGAGCAATGGGCCTGTCAGCAGTCCGCGCCCGCCGGTGGTCCACGCCAAACCGGCCGACTCGGCATGATCAACCAGCCGACCATCGGGTTCGGACTCGATTAGACGGAGGGGCCCGCCGTAGTTGGTCAAGACGAAGCCGTAACGCCCCGACCCGTGACGGTCGATCGCCGCCACCGAACGACCGGCATACCAGTCGATCGCAGGCGACCGGGCGGGATCGGAGATCCAATCGACCCAACCGCGATCGGCCTTCGATCGCGCGAAGAGCCGATCGGGATGACGCTTCGGGCCGGAGTAGGCATCGGTATTGAGGACATAGATCTCCTCGCGCCCATCAGCGTCGAGATCCGCGGCGGCCACGCCGATGGCCAGGCCATTGGGATCGCGGAGTGTGGCGTCCGCCCGATCGACCAGCTTCGAGCCGTCCCAGGTGAGCAAGCGGTTGGGATGCTGAAACCCCGCGATGAATGCGCCGATCTCGCCCTCTTCGAGCACGATCATCGCGACGCCGTAATGGAGTTGTGCGGGGTTCTCGGGAAGCCAATGGGGAATCGATTGGAACATGTCGAGTGGGCAGGTAGATAATCAGCGTTGACTGTTCGACGTGGCCAAGGACTCGGGTTTCTCCAGGTCCCAACCCCGGCGTCGGGGCGGAGCGATGTAGGCTTCGGCTTCCGGACAGTTGCCGGCGCGGAGCGACTCGGCGTCCCACTCGAGCGGCGAGCCGGTCCGGTAGCTGACGATTCCCAACAGGACCGTCTCGGTGAGCCGACCGGCGTATCCAAAGTGACAGGTCGTCTCCCCACGCTCGAGGCAGGCTTGGACCCACTCCCGATGATGACCGACCGACTCGGCAATGCTCGGCGCGGGCGGCTCGTAGGTGGCTTTCGGGTCGTTGAGAAAGACTTCGTGACGGGTGTATCCAGCGATCAGCAGACCCTCGTCCCCGACGAAGAGCACGCCAGAGCCCCACTTCGGCAACCGATCGTCGTCGAGGAGGAGCTGCGGTTGGTTCGGGCCGTCGTACCAGAAGAGGTCAAGCGATGCCCGATCGCCGGGTGCCGGGAACGCATAACGGACGGTCAGCCCTTCGGGTGCGGTCTGGGGGTCGACCGACGGACCAAACGCCTCGATCCGCGTCGGGCTCGTGAGGTTCAGGGCCCAGAATGGGAGATCCATGTAGTGGCAAGCCATGTCAGCTAGGGTTCCGCCGCCGAAGTCCCACCAACGACGCCAGTTGATCGGATGATAGGTGGAGTGGTAAGCGCGTCGGGGCGCCGGTCCAAGCCAGAGGTCCCAATTCAAATGACTGGGGATGGGCTCGGCCTCCGTCGGAGTCCCCTGCCCTCCCCAGCCTTTGCCGACCCAGACGTGCACCTCACGGACGGTCCCGATGCTGCCGGCGCGGATGGCCTCGACGACGCGTCGGTAGTTCGATCCGGCATGGATCTGCGTTCCCATCTGGGTGATCGCGCCGGTCTCGGCGGCGGTCTGCGCGACGATGCGGGCCTCTTCGACGTTGTGGGTTAGGGGTTTCTCGCAGTAGACATCCAGGCCGTTGCGCAAGGCGGCGACGGTGGCCGCCGCGTGGGTGTGGTCGGCTGTGCTGACGACGACCGCATCGAGCCGATTCGCCTGGTCGTCGAGCAACCGTCGGAAGTCCGAGTATCGCGTGGCACCCGGCACTTCTTTACAGGCCGCTTCCAGGAATCGGTCATCGACATCGCAGAAGGCGACCAACTCGGCACCGGCATCCCGGACGCCCGTCCAATTCGAACGGCCCCGGTTGCCCGCGCCGATCACGGCGACCTGGAGCCGATCGTTGGACCCCCGGATCGATCCGCGACTCGGGCGTGCGGCCTGAAATCCGTAGGCGCACGCCGTCATTGTGGCGAGGCGCCCGACGAAGCCGCGTCGTGTTAATTCGTTCATAGGATGGCTCGCTCTGGTCGGGGTGGGTTGCGAGTATGGAAGGAATCGTTTGTCTCGAGTGTCGACGATCCTAGTCGGACCAAAGCAAACAGTATAGCGATCCAACAGGGGCCGCGTCAGGAAGGGCGGAGAAGCTGGGAATCAGAGGATCGCGGGAGATCGCGACGGAGGGGCGTGGAAGGGTCTTTGGGATCAGTTGATTCAGAGAGGTTCTCGAGCGGGTCTTCGTTGAGCGCACCGTGGTTAGTCCGGATAATCGAGCGAGACGGACGAGATCCCGGTTAGTGGGCCTCGGCGAATCGGACCGTACGAGGGCGGCGCGTCCGTCGATACGATTGGAGATGAGGATAATGTCGACCCGCGTTCAGTACCTGGGCCACTCCTGCATTTTGATCGAGAGCGCCGATAAGCGGATCCTCGTCGATCCGTTTCTGGCCCAGAACCCGTTGGCCGCGTTGAAGCCAGACGACGTCGAGGCCGACTTCGTGGTCGTCACGCACGGACACGCCGACCACCTGGGCGACACGATCCCGATCGCGCGGCGGACTGGGGCAACGGTCATCTCGAACTTCGAGATCGGCGAATGGCTCAAAGGCCACCGTGTGCAACACGTCCACGGTCAACAACCAGGCGGTTCCCACATGTACGATTTCGGCCGGCTCAAGTTCACCTTGGCCTACCACGGCTCGGCGCTGCCCGACGGAACCTACGGTGGGGTCGCCGCCGGTCTCCACTTTTTCTTCAAAGACGGCATCCATTTGTATCATGCCGGCGACACCGCCTTGTTCGGTGACATGAAGCTGATCGGCGAGGATCGGATCGACCTGGCCCTGCTCCCAATCGGCGACTACTTCACCATGGGTCCCGACGACGCCATTCGCGCCCTAGGACTCCTGACCCCGAAGAAGGTCGTCCCGATTCACTATGACACCTTCGAACTGATCAAGCAGGACGCCCAGGCGTTCGCCGCTCAGGTTCGCGCCGTCACTTCGGTCGAACCGATCGTGCCCAAACCCGGGGATTGGATCAATCTGTGATGGCCGGTCGCGGTGAAGTCGGTTTTGTCCCGGTCTTTGTGGTCGCTGTAGGGAAGGACGATCGCTTCGTTGTGGTCGCGAGGGAGTTATCCGGATATGCTCGTCGGTCCGGCAGACCGACTCGGTTGTCGGTCACCCTCGCTGACCTGCTCGGAGCACTGATCTCATGCGTCTGGCCGTCGAGCATGTGACCGTTCAGAAACTGTGCACCGCCCTCTTGCTGACCCTCCTTGGACTCTCGACTCCGGGGACTGCGGGAGCCCAGTCGAGTTTGGGGAGCGAGGCCCCCAACGAGCGTCGTCCCAACATCCTCTTCGCGATCGCTGACGACTGGTCGAACGGGCATGCGGGGGTCTTCAGCTGCGCGTTTGTCGAGACGCCCGCCTTCGACCGAGTCGCATCGGAGGGAGTCCTCTTCCGCAACTGTTTCACGTCTAATCCCAAGTGCAGTCCTTGTCGAGCGAGCATCCTCACCGGTCGAAACACCTGGCAGCTCGATGAGGCTTGCTGCCACTTCGGTGTCTTCCCAAAGCGCTGGCCGGTCTATCCTGAACTGTTGGAAGAGGCCGGCTACCACGTCGGTTACACCGGTAAAGGTTGGGGGCCGGGAGACTTCCGCGCCGGCGGGTTTGAGCGAAATCCGGCCGGTCCGGCCTACCAGCAGTATCAAGCCAAACCCCTTTACTCGGGGATCTCGAACCGTGACTACGCGGAAAACTTCCGCGCCTTTTTGGAGTCGCGTACAGCGGATCAACCGTTCTGCTTCTGGTTCGGGACCACCGAGCCGCATCGTCGCTACGAACCAGGATCGGGACTCCGCGCCGGCAAGAAGCTCACTGATGTCGAACTGCCCGCGTTTTACCCCGACAGCAATCTGATCCGGAGCGACATCCTCGACTATGCCCTGGAAGTCGAGTGGTTCGACACCCATCTGGGCCGGATCCTGGCGATTCTGGAAGAGTCCGGGGAGCTGGAGAACACCCTAATCGTTGTGACGTCCGATCATGGGATGCCCTTCCCCCGAGTCAAAGGCCAGATCTACGACGAGGGGTTCCATCTCCCGTTGGCAGTCCGCTGGGGCGATCAGGTTCCGAAAGGCCGAGTCGTCGACGACTTCATCAACGTCCGCGACTTCATGCCGACGTTCTTGGAGGCGGCCGGCTTGCCCGTTCCCGACTCGGTGACCGGCTCGAGCTTCCTGGACCAACTCGTCTCGGAAGATGACGAGTGGATCGACCCGCAGCGGAATCGAATGCTGATCGGCAAGGAACGCCACGACCTCGGCCGTCCTCACGATCAGGGCTATCCGGTTCGCGCGATTCGGACTCCGGACTTCCTCTATATCCAGAACTTCGAGCCCGATCGCTGGCCCGCCGGTGACCCGGAAACGGGCTACCGAAACGTCGATGACAGTCCGACCAAGACCCTGCTCCTGGGGCGATTCGACCGATTCTATCAGCTCAGCTTCGGGCTCCGACCACGAGAGGAACTCTACCGGATCACCGACGATCCGGACTGTGTCCGCAATCTCGCCGACGATCCGAAACGACGCGCCACGAAGGTCGCCCTGCGGACAGAAATGTACGAGCGGCTCCGAAAAGAAGGCGATCCCCGCATGTTCGGTCTGGGCGATATGTTCGACGCTTACGAATACGTCGGAAATCGCAGTCATTCCTATGCCGACTGGCTTCGCAATCATCGGGCTCCTATCTTCAATCCCTGATCGTAGAACAAACAATCAGGCACCTGATCCAGGCCGACCATTGAGGTTCGGCTCGGATCCGTTCATCCATTCGACACGAAATCGACAGTTCCTGCTTGCGAGACGCATTGGGGGAGAGTAGTTTAACAATCGTTTAGCGGCAAGGACGGAGGTAGGCATCGCACAGCTTCCAGAACCGCAACGACGACCGGGATCGTTCTATGCACACGCCTCGGCAACATTGGCGTTTTCTCACGGTGATGCTTGTCGGCTGGATCGGTCCCCTAGGGGATTCGTCCGCCGTATCGGAGTGGGCCACTGATGGGGCACCCTCAGCGGAAGAGCCGTTGCACCAAATCATCGACCGGATGATCGAGGCTGATCTGGGTGATCGGATCGCCGCCCGTTCGACCGACTCGGAATTTCTAAGGCGCATCTCGATCGACTTGACTGGGATGCCGCCTAGTTCGCGCGAGGCTCGATCGTTCCTTGATGATCCCTCGCCGTACAAGCGGCTTCGGCTCATCGATCAGTTGCTGGAATCGCCTGAGTATGCGCGTCGGATGCAGATCTTCTTCGATGTGATGTGGATGCAGAGACGTCGTGATCAGCACGTCGACGACGATCTGTGGGACGAGTATCTGTATCAGGCCATCCGCCAAAACCGCCCGTATGACGCGTTGGTCCGCGAGATCCTCCAGAGCGACGGGACCAATCTTGGCGACCGCGGCCCATCGAAGTTCGTGCTGGAGCGCGGCGCGGAGCCCGACTTATTGACACGCGACGTGGCTCGGCTGTTCCTGGGCCGCGATATGCAGTGTGCCCAATGCCACGATCATCCGCTGGTCGGAGACTACGCTCAAGCCGACTATTTTGGGATTTACGCCTTCGTCAAACAACTCTCATTGTTCACAGACAAAAAGACGAACAGGTCGATGCTGGCAGAAAAGGCCGGTGAGGAAGTTCAGTTCACCTCGGTGTTTAAGAAAGAGATAACCCGGACGACCGGCCCGCGGATCCTCGACCAACCCGTGATTGATGAGCCAACGTTCGATGGAGAGGATGAAGCCTATCTGGTCAAGCCGGCAAAGAACGTCCGTACGGTTCCACGGTTCAGTCGCTATGCGCAGTTGGGACCTGCGTTGACTCGTCCGGAGGTCCGCGATTTTAGTCGGAACATCGTCAACCGCCTTTGGTCGTTGGTGATGAAGCGCGGATTGATCGAGCCGGTCGACCTGATCAGCCTCGAGAATCCCTCGTCTCATCCGGAACTCCTGGACGTTCTGGCCGACTGGTTTGTCAACCACGACCACGACATCAACGCGTTCCTCCGCGAGCTGGTTCGGAGCGAGACCTATCAAAGGAGCAGCGAGCCGGCCCCTTGGATGTCTACAGAGGATTGCGAGCCTTATCTGTTCTCTGTCGGCCAACTCCAGCCGCTGGGTCCTGAGGCGCTGGCCTGGAGCGTGATGCGGGTCACCGGCCTGGTTGATCGGACCCGGTCCAGCTTTTTGGGAGTGACTTCGAAGAACGATCCCAAGCTCGCCGCGATTCTCGGTGCCGGGGTCGATCCGACACCTCTCAGCGACCAGCTTTTGGAAGAATTCACCAATGCCCGACTTACTGGCGGCGTCAATCAGTTCGTCCAGCGGTTCGGGGGCGTACCGGGTCAGCCCGAAAACGTCGACGACCCGAGCGTCCAGCAGGCGCTCTATCTCGCCAACGGCCGGACGATCCAAGGCTGGCTCAATCCGAGTGGCAACAACCTGACGGCACGGTTGGTCAGAGCCGAGTCGATCGAGGCGTTGGCCGAGGAACTCTATCTCAGCACCTACACGCGACGCCCGACAGCAGACGAAGTGGCCCTGGTTGCGGAGTACCTGAGCGGTCGCAATGAGGCTGAGCGAACTGAAGCGATCAAGGAGTTGATCTGGAGCATCTTGGTCAGTACCGAGTTCCGGTTCAATCACTGAACCGTCCCGTTCGTCCGAGAGGCTTTCGCGGGTCGTTAGATCGAGCCGCACCGACATCTCATCCTGACCTGGCTCGACCCGAAGGAGCGTTTCCGATGAAGAACCTGAAATGTCCCTACGCTTGCCAGACGGTCGACCATACGGTCTCGCGTCGCGCATTCCTGGGAGGATCGCTGCTGGGACTGGGTGGCTTGGCTGGACTCGGCCATCTGACCCAGCCGGCGATCGCTGAATCGTTGGTCCAGAACCAGAAGCAAGTCCTGCTGATCTGGTTGCACGGCGGAGTCAGCCAGCTCGAGACCTGGGACCCCAAGCCCAAGACCGATACCGGTGGGCCCTTCCGCGCGATCCCGACCTCCGTCCCGGGTGTTCACATCTCCGAGTTGTTACCGGAGTGTGCCAAGCGGATGCATATGATGACCCTGATCCGGGGTCTCGACACCGGAGAGAACGACCACAACCGTGGCCAGTACCTGATGCATACGGGCCGTCGGCTGACACCAGGGCAGGATTATCCGGTCCTGGGTTCGGTCGCCGCTTGGGCCCTCGATGAGGCCAGCAATCCGCTGCCCGGCTCCATTCACATTCGACCCGGCGGTGGTGGGTCAAGCTCGGCCGACGCTGCGTTTCTGGGACCTCGGTACGGTACATTGATCCTCGGCAATGGCCGACCGCCGGCCGACATCGATCTGCCGAAAGGCATCGATTTGGACGCAGACGACCGACGGTATCGGATGCTTGCCCGGCTCAACGACCGCTTCGCCCAATCTCGACGTTCAGCGATGACCGATGCGTACATGGCTAGCTACGATCAGGCGCGTCTGCTCATGGAGCGGAAGTCGGTCTTCGATGTCAGTCTGGAGCCCGAGGCCGAACAGGAGCGATACGGTTCACACGACTTTGGGCGTCACTGTCTGTTGGCACGTCGCTTACTTGAGGCTGGTGTCCCGTTCGTCAAGGTGGCCCACTCGAACTACGACACGCACAACGAAAACTTCAACTTCCACATTGAGCAACTGCACGAGTTCGAGCGACCGTACTGCAACTTGCTCGACGACCTGAAGGCCAGCGGTCGTCTCGAGCACACCTTGGTGATCGTCATGAGCGAGTTTGGTCGGACCCCCAAGATCAACCACCTCTACGGTCGCGACCACTGGAGTCGAGCCTGGTCGATCGCCGTGGCGGGGGCTGGTGTCACGCACGGCCACGTCTTCGGGGCAACGAACAAGAACGGCACGGAAGTGACCGATGGCAAAGTCGGAGGCGCCGAACTGTTCCATACGTTCCTAACCGCGCTTGACATCGACCCGACGATGCCACACTTCATCAACGGTCGCGACATCCAGCTTGCCGACCCCGCTGCCCACGCGATCCACGAGATCCTCGCGTAACGAACTGGGTTATATCTGGGGTTCGGAAACAAGGTCGAAAACAGAAAGAGCCCATGACTTCGTTCACGAGGTCATGGGCTCTTTTGTGGTTGGGCAAAGCGATTAAAGAATGGGCGGTACTGGATTCGAACCAGTGACTTCCACCGTGTGAAGATGGCACTCTAGCCGCTGAGTTAACCGCCCGTCTGAAGCGTTGCGGGAACGATGTCGACTTCGTAACACCTCAGTTCATCTAACACTATGTCGAGGAGGCGACTTGAGGTCAAGCAGGGCATCGTTGGTTCGATGCCCGGCGATTGATTTGGGTCTGACGATAGGCTCAATCCTGGGCAGATTCTTCGGCCGCTCCCCGATCCGTCGGCACGGCGGTGACCGGTTGGGGCGGTTGCGAGGGTGGAACGAACTTGGGGACGTTTGTCTCGATGCTGGTCGTGGTCTGCTTCATCGCGTCATAGTTGCCGGTCGTTGTTGTGGTCGATCGACTCGGCGCTGAGACGCGATGGGCCGGTTCGTCGCTGAACGCTTCGTCGGTGATCCCTTGGAGTCCCTTTTTGAACTCGATAATGCCCCGGCCCAGCGAACGGCCGACTTCAGGCAGTCGGCTGCCGAACAACAGAACAGCGACAAAGCCCAGGACCAGGATCTCGGTAAACCCAAGCTGGGGAAACATGGAAGGAGACGATCCAATCTCAATGGGATTCGGAATGAGAAGCGACGCGGGGGAATCGAGAGGGCGAACGGTCATCGCCAACACCCCGAGATAGCAAAGAGGCGTATGCGAGACCAAGTCACAGCGATCGGACCCCAATCACATCAGGAAGTCGCTTGGACATTCTCGGTCTTCGGGGTTTCGGGCTGAGCTGCCTTCTCTTGCTCGACGGGCTTACTGACCTCGTCCTGGATCCCCTGGATGCCCTTCTTGAATTCGGTGACTCCCTGTCCCAACGAGCGCATCATGGAAGGGACGCGATTGCCAAAGATAAGCAACGAGGCCAGGCCGATCAGGACGAGTTCCTGGGGACCGAGATTGAATCCGAAGAGGGGCGTCATCATGAGAAAACTCCTTCGACTCGTTCCGAAACCAGACCTCGACACATCACAGCCTGTGTGGATGATTGGTGGCCGAACCTGAAGCCAAGTAGGCTCGTTACCTGGGTCGAAGTCAAGATGATGAGAACAGGGTTGGAAGGAGGGGCTGACATATCAGCACCGACCGGACAGGCCACGACGCCTCGGCAGGGACGACGTCGAAAAAATGACTTGGCCTAAAGGAAGGCTAGCGGTCCACTGCGTCGGCGTCAAGCGAACACAGCATGGAATCGATAGGTGTTCGCCGTCCGCTTCCTCACGTCGTGGCTGTTGGGAGCCTGTTCGATTCATTGGAGGTTGACAGGAATGCCCGACGCGGAGCCTCTGCGCTATGAAGGGCCGATCGATGAAGTCGCAATCCGGATCGGTTCAACCCAGATCACCTTAATCCGACCGGCTGATCCGGATCGGATGCTGGATGCTCCGGAGACCGATCGCCGAAATCGTGAGTCCGGATACATGCCCTACAGCGTCTATCTGTGGCCGTCCTCGCTCCTCCTCGCTCACGAGTTGGTGCGTTTGGATTTGCCGAACGGTCTTCCCGTTCTCGAACTGGGTTGCGGCCTCGGTTTGGTTGGCTTAGTTGGGGCCGATCGCGGGCTCCGAATGGTCTGCACGGATTCGGACCCGATCGGGTTATCGTTCCTGGAAAGGAGTCGTGAGGCCAACCAGTTCAGCGAAGCGAATCTTCGGATCGCGCAACTCCGGTACCTCGACCCGATGCCTGGCCGCTTTGGGCTCGTTCTTGGGGCAGACCTCTTTTATGAACGCCCCCTCGTCCACCAGGTTTTCGATGCCCTGAATCGCGCTTTGGTGACGAATGGGGCCGCCCTGATGGCGAGTCCCTACCGCTCGTCCTTGGAAGAGATCGACGCGTGCTGCGCGAGCTACGGGTTTCGATACCGGGTCACTGAGGTTGAATCGACCGACGATCGAGGAGCACCAATCCAAGGCTATCTCTACAGGATTTGGCGGGCAGAGGTCATCAGCGAGTCAACCAAGGCCAAATCAGGTTCGATCACGGAAGAAACTCCATGCTAGACTCCGCCCCTAGCCTCGATTTTTCACGAATCTCGTCTCGTTCGGCATTGGACTCGAGTGTCCCGATCAGTGGTTCCAACGAGTTGATGCCCTGCTCGTCGAGTCGGTGATCGAGTTCCTCAACGATCCGACCTGTGGCGCCTGGATCGGCGAAGGTGGCGGTCCCGAGTTGAACGGCTGACGCTCCGGCGACGAGGAACTCCAGCGCGTCGTCGACGGTCATGATCCCACCGATACCGATGACGGGAAGATCAGGAATTGCTCGGGCGACCTGCCAGATCATTCGGAGGGCGATCGGTTTGATGGCAGGCCCGCTGAGTCCACCGAGGTCGTTGGCGAGGATCGGCCGTCGGCGTCGCCAGTCGATTGCCATTCCGAGCACGGTGTTGATGAGGCTGACCGCCTCGGCACCCGCGCGTTGAGCTGCTTCAGCAATGGCCACAACATCGGTCACATTGGGAGTCAACTTGGCAATGACAGGGACCGTCCCAGCCGTAGCCACGCAGCCCGAGACGACCGACTCGACCGTCGACGGGTCGCGTCCTAGGTCCAGCCCCCGGCTAACGTTCGGACACGAGAGGTTCAACTCGACGGCAGCGACTCCCTCCAAACCGGCAGCACATTGGGTAAGGCGAATGAAGTCGTCGCGATCGACGCCGGCGATGTTTACGATGACCGCAGTCTCGGAGGCCAAGTCGCGGAGATAGGGCCAGTGGGCCTCGACGAAGTGCTCGATCCCATCGTTGTCCAGGCCGATCGCATTGAGCATTCCTGCGGCGGTCTCAACAGTCCTCGGTGTCTCATTGCCAGCGCGGGGTTGAGTCGTGACCGTCTTGGGGATCACTCCTCCAAGTCGAGTCACCGTGGTGAACGGAACCATCTCGCGGACATAACCGAAGGTGCCAGAGGCGGCGAGGATCGGGTTCTTGAGATTGAGGCGACCCAATCGGGTCCGGAGATCAGCCATGATCAGGGTTCCGTCGAGAAGAAGGGGCGACCCTGGGACATCGACTCTCATCCGGCAGGATCACGGTTCTGAATGTCGAGGAACCGGACGCGGTTAACGCGGTTGAAGTGCAAGGAAGTCCGTCGTGGAAGTTCCTGCGATCGGGTCCAGGATGGAAGCGCGAAAAAGAATGATGCCATCCGGTTCGAGGATTTCGCGAGCGACGTGGAGCATCGTATGCCCGATCCGTAGTCCGTTTTACCCAGTGTATCGACCGAGGCTGGATTGAGACGATCTCTCTCGATCGCTGGAGAATACCTAGGTCGATCGAAACGTCTCTTGGAAAGACTTGACGGTTTTGAGGTCGACAACTCGATTGGCTTAAGGGGGGCGGGATCCGGATTGTTCTCATTCAGGCCAGATCACGAGGTGTTCGGCAATCGACGGCGGGTTAGAATTTCTATGTCGCCCCCTTCACAATCAATAGCTGAGACGGTCCACACGATCGCCTCCTTCGGTTGATTAACGGTGTCGGTCGCTGTAGGACCTTGCGATCAGGACGATATCCAGGAGCATGATTGCGATGGGAGAGCGGACGGGATTGGTGGTTGTTGGTGGAGGGATCGTCGGCTTGGCCACGGCCTACCAGTGGCTCTCCTCGTACCCGGGCTCCAGGCTCATCGTCCTGGAGAAAGAAGCGGAAGTGGCCGCGCATCAGACAGGTCACAACTCCGGCGTCATTCACTCGGGGATTTACTACAAGCCCGGCTCTTTGAAAGCTCGAACATGTCGAGCAGGCAAGGCCGAGCTGGAGCAGTTCTGTCAGGATCAAGGAATTCGGTTTGAGATTTGCGGTAAAGTGATCGTCGCGGTAGACGAGTCCGAACTGCCTGCATTGGAACGGATCCACGAGCGCGGGGTGGCTAACGGAGTCTCCTGCGAGCTGATTGATGGCGATCGACTTCGTGATTTGGAACCTGAAGCCGCTGGGATCCAGGCGCTCCACGTCCACGAGTCAGGGATCGTGGACTACTCTGAGGTCTGTCGAGCCCTAGCACGGCAGATCCAATCGTTGGGCGGTGAAGTCCGGACCTCTACCGAAGTCTTGGGCATCTCCCAAACGCAGCATGGTGTTTACGTCGAGACGTCGGACCGGGATGTCGAGGCACGGGGCTTGGTCAATTGCGCTGGCCTGCAGAGCGACCGCGTCACAGCACTCTCAGGCCAGCGACCTAACGTGAAGATCGTGCCGTTCCGTGGCGAATACTACGAACTCAAGCCGGAGGCCCACGGCCTGGTACGGAACCTGATTTACCCGGTCCCTGATCCGAGTTTCCCGTTCTTGGGCGTCCACTTCACGCGGATGATCGACGGCCGCGTTGAGTGCGGTCCGAACGCCGTCTTGGCCTACGCCCGCGAGGGATACCACAAAACCGACCTCAATTTCGGTGACCTCGCCGAGACGTTAAGCTATCCCGGGTTCCTCAAGATCGCCACCAAGTTTTGGCGGATGGGCCTGGGCGAGATGCATCGATCACTGAGTAAGGCGGCTTTCGTCCGTGCCTTGCAACGGCTCCTTCCCGCCATTCGGGCAGAGCATCTCGTCGACGCTCCGGCCGGAATCCGGGCTCAGGCGATCGGTCCGGATGGGTCGATGGTCGACGACTTCCTCATCCAAGAGAACGGACCGATCGTCAATGTTTGCAATGCTCCATCTCCGGCCGCGACAGCCTGCCTAGCGATCGGTCGCCAGATTGTCGAGCGGCTCACTGCTCGGATTCCTATCCACGTTCCTCGCTCGGTTGGGATGAATCCAGGCAGGGTCTCCCTACAAGATGTCGAGAATCAACAGGGGAAACTCGCGGAATCCATGATCTCTGCGTGACTGGAAATTACAGGCCGAACGTCATGCGATTGGGTTCCTTCGCGGATTTCTTGGGGAGTCGATCGATTTTCGTGTCTCGAGTTCACCACTGAGATCGTTCTTCGAATCGACTGGCAAGGTCTGAGCGTTGCGCTGACAACGAGTTTCCTCAGCCTCAACCGTCGCTCCCATCGATCGACTTTGCTAAGCTCACATAATCTTCAAGCCTTTCCTTCGTCGATCACCACGCGGTTCCGCGTGCGTTGCTCTCGGGTCGTCGATCTGTTGATTCTCGACTCGTCCTCTATGGGGTCTTCGGCATGGGTTGGCCGCGTGCCAGGACCCGACGAACATCGAATGCGATGTTCGAACCCTTCGCATCCTCCGGGCAGGAGTCTTCGCAGATGGTGGCATGTCAATCCGGGCCTCGAGCCCCACACCGCGCGTTTACGCTGATCGAATTACTGGTCGTCATCGCGATCATTGGAGTTCTCGTCGCTCTCCTGCTGCCGGCGGTCCAGGCGGCCCGTGAGGCTGCGCGTCGGACCCAGTGCTTGAACAACCTCAAGCAGTTGTCCTTGGCCATTGCCAACTACCAATCGGGGCAAAACTCGCTTCCGCCGGGACGGATCGTCGCGACCCCGAACGCTCAGGGCCAGGACATCCCCCGCCTTTTCTCAGGTGAACCCAACACGCCTTGGCTGGCGATGATCCTCCCTCAGCTCGAACAGCTCCCCACCTATAACTCCTTCAACTTCGAAGTGGGTCTTGAGGGACAGAACAATCTGGGGTACTTCGTCAACCAGACGGCGTTGACCAAGGAAATGGAAACGATGCTCTGTCCTTCGGATGACCGGCGGAACTTCCGCTTCGATCCCTCCGCGTCGAATCTCCCACTTCCCGAGTATCTAATTCCGAAGGGGAACTACGCGGTCAATTGGGGAAATACGAACTGGGGCCAGCTCTCCGATCTGGGGGCTCCTCCAACCCAGAACGGTCCGGCACGCCACCTCGAATCGGCATTCGGCCTGAGAACAATCAATTTTAACCAGGTCCGCGACGGTCTTAGCTTTACTGCATTCTTCTCTGAAGTCCGTGTCGGTGATCCAGGTGACATTCGGGGCGTCTATTGGTCAAGCATGGTCGGCGCCTCGGCGTATACGACTCGAATGACACCGAACACCGTCAGGGATTTCTACGGCATTAACGATATCGATACGCTTCCCGTCGGTCTCTGCGATCCGGGCCGGGGCCTCGATTGTCAGTCCATTGATAACTCCTTGTATGCCTATGCCGGAGCACGGAGCAGGCACCCGGCTGGGATCAACGTTGCCCTGGGTGATGGCTCAGCTCGATTCGTCGCCGATACCGTCGACGCATTTGTCTGGATCGCGCTCGGTTCGATCCGAGGTCAAGAAATGATTGATACCGGCGATTATTGATCGATGAAACTCGATAGAGTCCGGTATCTTTGAGGATCGGTGGTTTATCGTAGTCCACCGATCCTTCGACTCTAGACTGTCTCCTATTCATCCGAATAAACGAATTCGATGTCGAAGGATCTGGGCACAGAGGATTACCAAGCAGCGTCGTAGAGTTTAACTAACTCGTCGACACTGTTGAACCGGCCCTCCTTGAGGAATGTCGGGAAGGAAAGGAGGCGATCAATCGCGATCGGGATCCGCTCTCGTTTCACCCCCCGATCTTCCAAATCTCGGAGTCGATTGGCCAACGGAAGCTGCATCGTTAAGATCTGGGCCAGCGTGATGAAGTGGCCAGCGGCGTCTCCGTGACGTCCGAGACCTGATTGTCGGCCGAGTTCGGCCAACCTGGGTTCATCGACGCGCATCACCCCCTGAAGGATCGGAACAAGCAGGCAAGCCAATAGCTCCCCACGTGGAATGGAAATCTCTGCGCTCTCGGCCAGCGTCATCGCCATCATGTGGGCTGTGCCGGGTCCAACCTGGCTGGCCATCCCGCCCAGGATCGCCCCCATGGTCAGTTGTCCGATGGCTTGATGATCGTTCGGATCGCGGACCGCTGCCTCAAGACCTCGACGGAGATGGGCAAGCCCCTCCATCGCGATCCCACTACAGACTGGATTACGCGTCGTTGAGAGGTAGCTCTCGATACAACGCGTGAAGGCTTCGAAACCGCCTGCGGCAATCTCGTAGGAGGTTCGGAGTCGGATCAGCTCAGTATCCCAGATCGAGGCGTCGGCCCGTGCACGATCGTTCCGGTTCGGACTCTCGTGACTATGGCTTGAAGGTCGTCGTCGGTGCGAATCGCAAAGCGCCGATCCTGACGCGGCCATGGTTGGACATGCGATGAGATCGACCTGGGACCGTTCTACCGATGGTCGTCCAGGTGTTTCGAACGAATCGTCCATCGAGAGCCACGTGCTCCGCACGTTCTTGACCTGATCGACCGTTGCGTCGGCCCCAATCACGACAAGGCCATCCGCCCTCGAGTCGAGCCAGGCAGCTTCGATCGCGAGCGAGATGTCTTCATCGCCGAGCGAAACGGTCGGGCCGTTGAGCTGAAGGATAGGCCACCGTTTTGGGAGGGTACCGAGATCGATCAGGATCGGCTCGACGTCCATGATCAACAACGGTCGAGTCATTCCCAACCGATGGGCTTCTCGAGGAAGCTGTCGGAGCGCACGCGGCCCGACCACAACCCGATGCGGATAGTCGAGGACGAGAGGATCCTCAAGTTTTGTGAGTGGGGTTGAATCGTCATTGTCACGAGACGAGACGCGGGCCGAACGCCCCAGCGAGTCGGTCAGGGTTCCGCTTTTTGCTTGGGGGAGACGACGGGCGTTCGCACCGGAGCGATCTCCAATTGCGGTGGCGTAACTCATGGCAAAGCCCGTTGTGCTCCAAGGTGCGTTGGGGAACTGGCCGGACCTCTTCTCGACCCCAAGGTAGTACGTCGTGTTCCGAAGCTGGGACTCGACACGAGTGAAAAACCCAGCCATGGCGTCGAGGCATACCGCGCTCGACGGGTCGGCCGAATCCAAGGCTTGGGCAAGAAGGTCCGGTCGCAGCGACCGTCGGGTAAGGCGTCTTTCCACCTCGTCTCGGGGTGTGCAGCAAGCCTTTTGCGGTGACCGATCAACAACTCCGTGACCTGGCACGCTGAGCTCCAGACGATCCATGGACCGTCTGACCCTTCACGTGTGACTGTTGGCCTGTGGTTATCAAAACCATGATCCGATGGCGACAGGTCCTCGAGGACCGGACGAGATGGACTTCGCCCGAGGCGTGGCAGGGCCGAACCGATCCGCTCTGCGTTGACCGCCTGCGCGACCAATGACAGGGATGCCCGACCGTGCTTAACGCGCTCTCAACCGATCCGACCCGGGACCAGACCGCTTCAGTAGGTGGTCTCCGGCCTTGGTGGCTCGTCTTTATCCTGATCGGCATGGTGCCCCTCGGTTCCATCGCCGAGGCCGAACAACGGCGGACCCCACTGGTCGAGGCGATCGAGCGCGTCCAGCCGGCCGTCGTCAACATTTCGAGTCAGAAGCGGATGCTGTCCTCGAGTCGTTGGCCGTACTCCCCCGAGGAAACCGGCCACAATCGAGTGAGTGGGATGGGCACCGGCGTCATCCTGGACCGTCGAGGATTCATTCTGACCAATTTTCATGTTATCGATCGAGTCGATGACATCCGCGTCCGTCTACTCGACGGCTCAACCTGGCCGGCCGTGGTGGTCCAGCAAGATTCGCGCTATGACTTAGCCTTGATTCGGATCGAGTCCAATCGTGTCCTCCCCGAGATCGCCGTCGGAACCAGCTCCGACCTCATGGTCGGCGAGGACGTGATCACGATCGGCAACGCCTTCGGGTATGAGAACACGGTTGCCCGCGGAGTGATCAGTTGGTTGAACCGAAACGTGACGTTGGCAGACAACCAGGTCTATCGCAACCTGATCCAGACCGATGCGGCGATCAACCCGGGCAACTCGGGAGGGCCCCTCGTCAATATTCATGGGGAGTTGATCGGAATCAACGTTGCCGTCCGCGCAGGAGCCCAAGGAATCGGGTTTGCCCTACCGATCGATGACGTGATGCAGATCGTCCAGCAGATGATGAGCACCCGACAAATCTCCTCGACTTATCATGGGGTCGTTGCTCAATCGATCCGTGACGATGTCGATGAATCG
>CAZSSM010000009.1:0-125287 GCA_964609385.1 uncultured Planctomycetia bacterium | reverse complement strand
GATCCAGATCATGATGGCTCAGGGGGCTAAGCCGGGTGCGGGAGGACAGTTGCCCGCGCACAAGGTTTGGCCCTGGATCGCCGAGGCGCGGTTCTCGACCCCGTTCGTCGGCCTGATCAGCCCGCCGCCGCACCACGACATCTACTCGATCGAGGACCTGGCGCAACTGATCTACGACCTGAAGAACGCCAACGATCGGGCGCGGATTTGTGTCAAGCTGGTCTCGGAGGTCGGCGTCGGTACGGTCGCGGCGGGCGTGGCCAAGGCGAAGTCGGACGTGATCCTGATCAGCGGCCACGACGGCGGCACCGGCGCCAGTCCGCTCTCCTCGATCAAGCATGCCGGCCTGCCTTGGGAACTCGGTCTGGCCGAGACGCAACAGACCCTGGTCCGCAACGGGCTCCGCGACCGGATCATCCTCCAGACCGACGGGGCGATGAAGACCGGTCGCGACGTGGCCGTCGCCGCGTTGTTGGGCGCCGAGGAGTATGGTTTCTCCACGGCGCCGTTGGTGGTCATGGGTTGCATCATGATGCGGGTCTGTCATCTGGATACCTGTCCGGTCGGCATCGCCAGTCAGCGCAAGGAGCTGCGTGCCAAGTTCGACGGCCGCGCCGATCACGTCGTCAACTTCTTCCACTTCGTCGCCCAGGAGGTCCGGGAGATCATAGCCCAACTCGGCTTCCGTTGCCTCGATGAGATGATCGGGCGAAACGATCTGCTGGCCATGCGTGAGGGGGTCGAGCATCCCAAAGCTCGGGGACTCGACCTGACGGCCCTCTTCCAGTACGGGTCCGAAAGCCCGGACGTCGGGATCCGTCACCGGGTTTCTCAAGACCATCAGCTCGAAGAGGTCCTCGACCGCGAACTGATCCGGTTGGCAGAGCCGGCTTTATATCATGGGGAGTCGGTCGAGATCCGACGTCCGATCGCCAACACCGACCGGGCCACCGGGACCCTCTTGGGCGCGGAGGTCACACGACGATACGGCGGGGATGGCCTGCCCCCGGGGACGATCCAACTCCGCTTCGACGGCTCGGCCGGCCAGAGCTTCGGCGCGTTCGTGCCCGCCGGGATCGAGATGACCCTCGTCGGTGACGCCAACGACTACGTCGGCAAGGGACTCTCCGGTGGCCGCTTGGTCGTCCGGCCGCCGGCCGATTCGCCCTTCGCCCCCGAGGATCAGATCCTGATCGGCAACGTAGCGCTCTACGGGGCAACCGGCGGCCAGGCCTTCTTCGGCGGTCGCGCCGGCGAACGGTTCTGCGTCCGCAACAGCGGCGCCCGCGCTGTCGTCGAGGGGATCGGCGACCACGGTTGCGAGTACATGACCGGTGGCGTGGCCGTCGTCCTCGGGCCGACCGGACGCAACTTCGCCGCCGGCATGAGCGGCGGCGTCGCCTTCATCTACGATCCCGAAGTGACCTTCGCCGAGCGGCTCAACACCGAACTGGTCGACCTGGAGGCGGTCGAAACCTTCGATGACGTCGCGATGCTCCACGAGCTGATCCAGGATCACGCCACGGCGACCGGCAGCCCGTTGGCGCGTCGGATCCTCGTCGAATGGCCGGCCAGTTTGCCCGCTTTCCGCAAGGTCATGCCCCGTGACTACAAGCGAGCCCTCCAGCAGATCCAAGAGCAGACCGAACCGATGGTCGAGGACGATTACAGCCCGCATCGTCCCGAGTACGAGGCGACCAACGGCAACGGTACCCATCACGCGGCCGACCGCCTCGCCAACGCGAGCCACCGTTGGGACGCCCCTGAATCCCAACACTTCGCCAACGCGAATACCTCGACCATGGAACCGATCCGCCACTCCGATCCCGATTCCTCCGCGCCGATGCCCCCCAACGGCCACTCGGAAAGGACGCTCCCCATCTCAAGGACCTCGATGGAGCAGGGCCATGGTTAATCCGACCGGTTTCCTGGAACATCCTCGTCAAGCCCCCGGCAAACGCCCGATCTCCGAGCGGGTCCGGGACTACGACGAGGTCAGCCAGGCCATGCCGCTGCCGGTGCTCCAGAAACAGGCCGCGCGGTGCATGGACTGCGGTGTCCCGTTCTGCCACCAGGGCTGCCCGCTGGGCAACCTGATCCCCGACTGGAACGACCTGGTCAGCCGCGACCGCTGGCGTGAAGCGATCGACCGCCTGCACGCAACCAACAACTTCCCCGAGTTCACCGGCAAGCTCTGCCCGGCGCCCTGTGAGGCCTCCTGCGTGCTCGGAATCAACGACGATCCGGTCACCATCAAGGCCGTCGAGGAAGCCATCATCGACCGCGCCTGGCAGGAGGGCTGGATCGTCCCCGAGCCGCCCGAGACCCGGACCGGCAAGCGGGTCGCGGTCGTTGGGTCCGGGCCGGCCGGCCTGACCGTCGCCCAGCAACTGGCCCGGATCGGCCACGAGGTCACCGTCTTCGAACGCGACGATCGGATCGGCGGCCTGCTCCGCTACGGGATCCCCGACTTCAAAATGCACAAGGCGGCCATCGATCGCCGGGTCGACCAACTCCGCGCTGAGGGTGTCCGGTTCGAAGCCGGTGTCCACATCGGCAACGATCTGCCCGGCCATCAACTGCTCGACGACTTCGACGCAATCTGCCTCTGCTGCGGCGCATTGCAGCCTCGCGACCTAGAGATCCCTGGCCGTGAGCTGGATGGGATCCACTTCGCCATGGAGTTCCTTCCGATGCAGAACCGGGTCGTCGCCGGCGACGACCTGCCCTCCGAGCGGTTCATCACGGCTGAGGACAAGCACGTCATCATCATCGGCGGCGGCGACACCGGCGCCGACTGCTTGGGGACGGTCCACCGCCAAGGGTGCCGGAGCGTCCAGCAGTTCATGATCCACCCCAAGCCGCCAGAGGTCCGCGACTCGCTCGAGAACCCTTGGCCACAGTGGTCCAACGTGTTCCGGGCCTCGGCCGCGCACGAAGAGGGCGGCGATCGGCTCTTCTCAATCCAGACCAAGCGGTTTGTCGGACAGGACGGGCGGGTCACCGGCGTAGAGACGGTCCAGGTCGAGGTCCAGGCCACCGAGGAGGGCCGAGCGCGTCGGGTCGAGATGCCCGGCTCCGAGACGATCCATCCGGCCGATCTGGTCCTGTTGGCCATCGGCTACAACGGGACCGAACCGGGCCTGCTCCTGGAGCAACTCGAGGTCCCTTTGGACGAGCGCGGGCGGGTCATCGCGGCTCACGGCAAGCGGACGGCCAACCCGAAGGTGTTCGTCTCCGGCGACATGTCGCGCGGCCAGAGCCTGATCGTCTGGGCGATCGCCGAAGGCCGTCAGACCGCCCGCGAGATCGACGAGTTCCTCATGGGTCACTCCGACCTGCCCTCGCCCCTGGTCCACCACAACGACCGCATGCCGTTCGTCTGAGACAGAACAACCTGCAGAGGTGAGTTCAACGTAAACAGAAATGTCGAATGCTGCGCCTGACCACAAAGTTGCTTCGCCAAAAGTCAGGGAGACTCTGGCAAAACTTCCCTTCCATGGCGTGTCCCAATGGCACGCCAGATATTCAAGTTTGTTTGATCTAATTGATACGAGACATGGCCGTCAACAAATAGACAGTTGACCCCGCCCGGATGGAGGCTCGTCGCAGTGGTGGCCGTGACTACCTCGGATGATCCGGGAACGTTGTTGAAACTTGGTTGGTTACAAGTGATCGCATGAGCATACCATGTCTTGTTTCGAACTCCAAACATCCAATTCGACCCTTTCTGCTCTCTGATGCTCGGATGCATGTCAATGAGACCCTTGCACCGTTGGACGAACTCTCGGTCTCCAAATGCTTCGTGGAAAGATCGGTCGGGGCTGTAGTTTGACCTCAGGCGGGCGACCTCATCGCAGATTCCGATCAAGTACTCCGATATCGCCACTGTTGAGGAGGCACCATCGCGAAGCTCAGCGAAAGAGACTGGCCTGCTCCCGAAAACACCGTTGGACCCGAACGCCGAGCGGTGGTCACCCAAGTTGCCCCCATAGTTCGTTATGCCCAGCTGAGCATGTTGATCTGCTGGACAAATAAGTAGATTTGTGCCGCTTACGAACGCGATCCTATTCACGTTGTCCCAAGCATCGAACATGTTGATTTCAAAATTTACACTTAAATCTTAATTAGAATTGTCGATAAACGGAGGTATTCTTGTGTGGAGAGAATAATCGTTTCCATGTATAGTTCCGGGTAGGGGGAAACCCATAGACTGAATTGTAGGAAAATAATGCAATTCCATAAATTTTAATTTGTTTGTAAATTCGATTTTTCTTGCGGCGTTTCTCGATGCTTGTATGGCAGGGAAGAGCATTACGAGTAAAATATCGACCACAAAAATGACAACTAAGACTTCGGTTAATGTGAAGCCTGCGTTTCTTGTCGTAACTCTCATCGAGCCCTCGGTGCTTTGACCAGCGAAGAAACAACGCAACTCCAAAGAGCATCTAGAATGTCTCAGGAACGATCCGATGCGCTCCAAGAGAAGTTGCCGTGTGGTATAGTGGGATCTACGCCACGCTAAGGCCTTGTGGGAAGTAACGTTCGAAAAATCGGTATCGGAGGGCAGAGACCACTTCAGAGCGAGGAAGCAAGGCTGTCTATATTGAAACACATGAAAAGGCTATTGACTTCGCTGTATTTTTGAAGTTTTGTTTTCAAGTTAAGCCTTGTTAAATCGTGCCTAAAGATAAAATCAAGACTAGTTCCGGAATTTCTCGGCGTGTCCCTATAAACCTTTACTCAGTAGCTACTTGGCGAAAGCCATGTCTTGGACTGTTGTACCACGCCAGTCATGCCATCAACGACGTACTCCACAATCTGCACCCGGTTTCGGTGTACAAGTTATAAAAAGCATGCCAAAGGGTTCAGTTACAACGTCATTCAAGCCAACATGTGTGCTTTTGGCCGATCTCGATCAGAGCCGTTGCTGAGTCTACCATTCAGCGGACTGCGTCGAGGTCGAGGATAGTGATTAACCCTTCGCCGAAATGGCCCTGGCTGGTGCCGATGGCGAGGGTCATGAGGTCGGGGGCGAGGTCGAACGACTCGATGGGGCTGCGGGTGGCGTCGTAGTCGAACTCGCGGAGCAGGTCGCCGGTCTTGGGGTTGCGGATCTGCCAGCGGACCCGCGCCGAGCCGCTGAGCATCACCGCGTGCTGGCCGTCAGGGGCGACGCGGAGCTTGCGCGCGGAGACCTCGCCGATCTGCCAGGCGCGTCGAGTCCGCCAGCGGCCGTCGCGGCTACAGTCGATCCGGACTAGGCCGCTCCGGTCGGCCGAGTTGACGTGTAGGCAACCGACCAGGCTGAGGTCGTCTGGGTCGAAGTCGGCGCAGCGCAATTGCCCCTTGATCTGCCGGGCATGCACGAGCCGGCCGGATTCCAGGTCGACCCGCAAGAGCCGTGCGTCCTGGGTGGCCACCGCCGCGATCGCCTCGCGGTTCGAGCCGCGCACGGCCACCGGCGGACTCTCCCGTTGCAGGGAAGTCCGTCCCAACCGCTTCCAGGCGCAGGTGTCCCAACGGACCAGTCGCGGCTCGAACAAGGCATCGATCAGCCCGAAGGCCACTGTGCCGTTGGGCGAGAAGCCGAACGCCTCGCAAGGGCGGTCTCGATCGTCGGCGCCGGTGGGCAGGACCTCGTGGATCCGCCCCTGCCGGCAGTCCCAGACGACGATCCGGTTGAACGCCGCGTCGCCACGCGAGTCGACCAGGCCCGAGGCAACCAGCCAGCGCCGGTCGTGCGAGAACTGGAGGTCATGGACCCCGACATTGGACCGGACCTCGGGCCGGGCCTCGCGGAGTCGGAACTCGGCCAGCGGCGCGAACGTGCCGGTGGCCCAGATCCGGACCAGCCCGTCGCGGTCGCCCGAGGCCAGCAGGGCCCCGTCGGCGCTGTAGGTCAGGGCATCGACGCCACGCCGATGCCCTTTCAAGACGATCATGGCTCGTTCGCCTGACTGCTTCGAGGATAGGCCCACGCAGTCTAACAGAACCGAAGCCCCTCGGCGATCGCGACCCGAACTCGGTCCTCGTTTCCATAACTCACGAGGATAGGTGGAGTCCGGTGGAGCTAGGCAATCGTCCATCTCTCGAAAAAGCCCAACGAAAACGATAAGGAAAGACCCCAGGATTATTCCGAGGATCGACAGAACGACAATCGCAAGGATCAAGCAATTGCGTCGCGTGTAATCAGGCTTGACGGCACGATTGTCGGCATTCTCCCCAGACAGATGGTTCAAGACAGCCGCGATCGCCGGTGTATCGAGGCCTCGACGCATCAACTTCTCCTCGATCGCCTCGAACGACGCCCCGTTGTTCCTCATGTTCTTCGCGAGGGTGACAGCGTCTCGGATCCGCCCCTCATCAGTCACTTTCAAAGGATCAGTCATGGTCCAAGTCCCCGAGTTGACTAATGAGTAAAGTCAGCAAGCTAGATGGCCGTGATGCCCAGAGATCTTCTCGGCAGGATAAGAGAACGACCTCGCAAAGTCATGCGTCATCTTACCGGGACCATCTGATGAAACAGGTCTTCGGCTATAGGCCCAGAGGTGTCGTCCCACGAGCCATCCCACGCCGATTGCGGCGAAGGCGAACAGTGAATGGCAGAGCCGCTCGAAGGAATCACGGTTGTCTTCCCGATCGATGACTGAGGCCCGAACGAAGCGGTCCCGGCCCGATTGGTCCTTCAGCTGGACCTACGCCTTCGAGTGCGCCACACTTTTCTGGCAAGAGTCACGCGGCGCGGTTCCCGCAGGCCTCCCTGTCCGCGCTGTTCGCAAGGCACGTTAGGACCGCCATCCGGTTCACGTCCTCAACCCGCCACCGCGTCCCCGTCTGCTTCAGGCGCTTCATCACCACCTGCTGGACCGACCCCTCGACCTGACCGCTGCCGATCGGCCCTTGTTGCGGCACCTCTTGTGGCATTCTGGACAGGTCCGATCTCGCCCCTTTTTCGGCCGTGGGACCGCTCGAGTGGGTCTCCGAGGCCGGGCCCGGGCCGCCCGGTTGGGTCCCTCAGTCGATCTCTTGCTGAGGGGCTGCGGCCATAATCTTGGTGAGGAAGGCGCGTCCGCGGCCCATGGCGACCCCGTCGCAGCGATCGAGGACCTGGCCGTCGGGGGCCTGGGAAGTGACCTGCTCTATCTCGCGGGCCAGTAGCAGAGCCTGCTCGGTGACGAAGCGTTGGAAGAGAGTCTGAGGGTGTCGGTCGTCGCAGGCGTGGTCATCGGTCCATCCTCTGTGGTGAGCAAGTCGAGATCCTCAGGACCGATTTTCGCCGACCCGAACGGGTCCTGCCAAAATCTTGGGGCGCCCCCATGGTCAAGCTCCCGGTTCGCTTGGCACCTCGATTGCTTCGGTTCGCTTTGAATTCCGTTCGCTCCGGGTTACCGCGAGCGGGCGCGGGTCGAGATTCCGCCCCCCCGACCCGACGCACCTCATGAGAAGAGCAATGTCCCATCCGTATGACCTGATCATCGTCGGCGCGGGCGCTGGCGGCGGCGCCCTGGCCTGGCGACTGGCCACGACCGGCCTGAGAATCCTCGTCCTGGAGCAGGGGGATCCGCTGCCTCGTGAGCCGGAGAACCACGATCCTCGTGAGGTCTTCCTCAAGGCGCGTTACCAGACCCGGGAGCCTTGGTTCGACGGCCGAGGACATCGGTTCCAGCCGGAGCTACACGACGGCCCGGGCGGGAATACCAAGGCCTGGGGCGCGACCGTCTATCGCTTCCGCCAGCGCGATTTCGAGGAGATCGTTCACGACGGAGGAATCTCGCCGGCCTGGCCGATCACTTACGACGACCTGAAGCCCTACTACCGCGAGGCCGAGCACCTCTACCAGGTCCACGGGACTCGCGGTGCCGACCCGACCGAGCCGCCCGAGGACGAGCCGTTTCCCCACGAAGCGCTGCCCCACGAACCCCGGATCCAGGAGCTCAGCGACGCCTTGGAGCGGGTCGGCTGTCGGCCGTTCCCGCTGCCGATGGCCTTCCCCGTCGGGCACGGCCGGCCCGAGGAGGTTTTCCGCCGCTTCGACGGATACCCCGACCCGCGCGGGCTCAAGGTCGATGCCGAAACGGCCACCATCGAGCCGCTCCGCAACGCGTCCAACGTCGAGGTCCGCACCGGCATGACCGTCGTCCGCATCGTCGCTTCGTCCAGCGGCCTCGAGGTCAATCACCTCGTGGTCTGCGACGCTGACGGTCGGACTCATCGCCTCCAGGCACATCAATATATCCTCTCTTGTAGCGCGTACCGATCGGCAGCGCTGTTGTTGCGGTCGGCCGACGACCGCCATCCGCAGGGGATGGCCAACTCCTCGGGGCTGGTCGGGCGGTTCGCGATGCGGCATATCTGCTCGGCCTACACCGTCGTCTTCGACCGACCCAACCTCTCGACGTTCCAGAAGACCTTGGGCCTCAACGATTACTATTTCGGTGATGGGTTCGACAGACCTATGCCTCTAGGCCAGATGCACTTGATGGGTCGCGCCGACCGGACCTCGATTCAGACCAGCTTGCCCGAGGGGACGACTGAAGCGGAGCGCGACGAGATCGTCGATAACGGCATCGGGATCTTCCTCGTCACCGAGGACCTGCCCGATCCGGAGAACCGCATCACCGCCGATGATGAGGGGATCCGCCTGAAATACCGAGCGATCAACATGGCGGCCCACGAGCGTCTCGTGGCCGAGCTGAGCCGCCTGATGCGGCTCGCAGAGGGCGTGGGCGATCGGTCGAGGAACCCGCGCCTGGTCGGCGGCCTCACGCCCTTCGGCGCGATCCAACACCAATGCGGCACCGTCCGGTTCGGCCGCGACCCGGGGACCTCGGTCCTCGACGTCGACTGCAAGGCCCACGACCTGGACAACCTCTACGTGGTCGACAGCGGCTTCTTCCCCTCCAGCACCGCCAGCAACCCCGGCTTGACCATCGTGGCCAATGCCCTCCGGGTCGGCGATCGGATCGCCGAGCGGTTCAACGCCGGGGGCCGAATCCAGTGGCCGACCACGGCCTGCACATCTCGGCGTCGGAAAGGTTAGGGGACAATCGATGGAGGGGCTCGAAAATCATAGCCCTTCCCCGACCTACTCCCAATCGCCCAAGCTCAGTAGACCGGACCGCCAGCGGTGAGCCTGATGACATGAGGGGTGACGTGGTGATCAGGGTGCACCAGGTCGCAAGGAAAAGCGCGATCCGCGAAGGCTGAATCAAGAGTAGATTCTGTAAGCGAAAATCATCGTGTATTGATTTATATGGAAATAAAGGAATTTAGGATGTTAAGGGGACCTGGATGAGGTGGTCACGCAACAATTTTATCATTAAAAGTTTTACTTCGTTGATTAAGTTGAAGTTCGGTTTCCTTTAGATAGAGTTCGAAGGTGTGCCGTGCCACTCCGTTGAACCGCGATAACCGCCGCTTGGCAAAACTCCAGAATGACTCGATTTCATTCTCTAAGTCTAAGCCTTGGTTCTGGAAGTCGAGCGAGGGTGCGAGCCGGCTCACAATCAGAGGTGCGGCTAAGGCCGTGGATCGACTGGTAATTCCTTAGTTCGCGACGGCCGCCACTACGTAGGAGTCCGAGAAACTGCTTATGGTAGCGTGAATAAAGCGAGGAGCACGAAGATCCTGTTTCATCGGGACTGTGTTCAGCAATTATCTTTGGTCCCGTACTCCTCCAGTACCAAGACGATCCGCAGTTGGTCACAGGGGCTATCTGCACGACGAGGAGGTCGCTCAATGGAAAGCCATTTCGATGAAACCACCTGCGGACCGATCCGCGGGAGCCTCGAGGATGGGGTCTTCTGCTTTCGAGGAGTTCCGTATGCACGTCCTCCGGTCGAAACGCTCCGCTTCCAGCCCCCGAGCCGCCTGAGGCCTGGTCCGGGGCCCGCGACGCGACCGATTTCGCAGCGGCCGCCCCGCAGAACCCCGACCCGCTTGACCGAATCTGGGGCGAAGTGCTGGCACCGGGTGACGAGGACTGCCTGACGCTCAACGTCTGGACCTCCGCAGCCGACAGCGAACGTCGTCCGGTCATGGTCTGTATCCACGGGGGTGCCTTCGTCATCGGTTCGAGCCGCTGGCCCTGGTACGACGGCAAAGCGTTCGCCCGCAAGGAAGTCGTCCTGGTGACGATCAATTACCGTCTCGGGGCGCTCGGGTTTCTCGACCTGTCCGAAGTCGGTGGGGCGGAGCATACGACGAGTGGCAACCACGGCCTGCTCGATCAGATCGCCGCGCTTGGCTGGGTCCGCGACAACATCGAGCGGTTCGGTGGCGATTACCCGCATGTACCTCTTCGCCTGGAAGACGCCTGTCCTGAAGGGCCGGCTCGGCTCGCCCCATGCAGTGGATGTGCCGTTCGTCTTTGACAATCTGGATGCCAGTGGAGTCCATCTATTCACGGGCACGGGCGAGGATCGGAAGGACCTTTCCTGGCGTGTTCAGGACGCCTGGATCCGGTTCGCGCAGTGCGGCGATCCCAATCATGCAGGCCTTCCCGAGTGGCCCGCCTATTGTCCCGAGGACCGTGCGACGCTCGTCTTCGATGCGGCCCCATCGGTCCAGTGGAATCCCCAGCAGCAGAGGGTTTCGGTGTGGGACGGCGTCCCCTTCGACGGCCGCAATCCCGCGATCGAGCACTGCGTTCCTACCGCCTGGGAGATCCTCACCTCTTTACCAAGAAAGCGTTGGATGGTCTGATATAAGATCCGCGTGCCCTTTCCACGTGACGCGGCTGTCTATGGCAAACCCAGTAACTGGGAGGCCAATGCAATCGGCAAAACCCCACCGAATCAGTAATTTTGTTCAACAGGCGAATGCGTTATTTTTATAACAGCAGTTGCTTCCTGAACAAATGTTGGTGATTAAATTTCCTATGCTCATGAATGGGAAGTCCTGATGATGAGGAAACCCCCAGCCGACCAAAACCTAAAGCGCCACTGTAGTACTGGGTCGTACCCAGGCATCGGTTACGGAAGGAGTTAGAAGCATTACACTATTGTAGGCTTCTCTTTGTGGGAACCAGTCCGAGATCAACTCAAGTGTTGCGATTCGCCTTTCGATGATTCGGGCTTCAGTGCGATCAGGCCGTAGATAGCGATCAAGAGCCAGACCGCGTTCAAGGCGAACGAAGGGAGTGCTCCGCGATAGACCGCGTTGAGTCCGACGAAGATCGAGCCAAACCCATTGAGCCCTTGATAGATCCGCGATCGGCTCGACAGGCGATCCGTCGTCAACATCAGGTAGGCCGCCAGGATCAGAACCATTCCGAACCAGCCAAGACCATCGATCACCACGCCCTCGGTGTCCAAGCGTCCAATCCTTCCCAGAACAGTTCGTTTCTCGAGTGTGGGCGCCTCAACGAGAACGCCTTGCCCGCCAACCATCGACTCGGAATCATAGAATCGTCGACGACATTATCCGGTCCGGCGCTTGTTCATGGCCATTCGAAGCGATGCTTACCCTATCAAACCGACCATGATCGAGGAGGAGACCATGGCGACCATCACCGGAACGACTGCGACGGCACAAGCCTAGGCATGCGGCTGCCACTCCTCTTCGAACATGTGAGTTGGGCCGACTACCAGGCGATACTCCGGATCGTTGAAGGGCAGAAGATCCGGGTCAGCTACGATCGTGGAAGGATGGAACTCGTGTCGCCGCTCTAGGGCCACGCCTTCGTGTTGGAGGATCTCGGGGTCATCTCCAGATCCTCGCCGAAGAGTTGAATATCGAAGCGTGCCGTGGACTCGACGTGACGTTTCAGCGAGCCGATTTGGAGCAGGGGGTCGAGCCCGATCGGGTTTGCTACTTCGGGGTCAACGCTTCGCGGGTGCGCGGGAAGGATCGCCTCACCTTGGGATCGGGCCAGGACCCGCCGCTCGACCTCGTCGTCGAAGCCGATATGACTCATCGATCGATCGACCGAATCCCGATCGACGCTGTCTTGGGGGATCCCCGAGATCTGGGTTATTGTCCGGATTCGGTCCGGCTTCTCGGTCACCAGCCCGATCAGAACGACTCAGAGCAGCCCACAAGTCGCGCCTTCGCAGGATTCCGATCCGTGGACGCCCGCCGATTCTTTAAAGCGGCTCGGACCGAGAATCAGATCGCCTGGATCGGCTCGTCTCGGCGCTTCCTGCGCGAAACCTTGCGCGATGTCAACGAAGCGATCGAAGAGTGAGCATAACCTGGATGATGGTCCCCAGGAGACTTCAGCGTGGGTCGCTCGGAGGTCGACCTGGTTCTCGCGGTCGCAACGGACTTAGCGACGTCGCCCCTCTGTCCGATCGGAACTCGGCCCGAATCTTCGCGAGTTTCCGCTAAAGTTTGAGCAACGTGACGCCGGGGTGCACCCCATTTCATGGGCCGTCCCGACCCGCGTCGACGATCGATCACTCCGAGATTCCTCATCCCTTGAGATTGCCCCGAAGGAGCGTGTCGTGGCGCATCTGTCCGATCGGCGTGCGCGCCGAAGTCACCTCGCGAGGACCCGACTCGCGCCTGTCCTCGAGTTGCTCGACGCGCGTTTGCTCTTGGCGACACACGTCTGGGACTCCCCGACGATCACCTGGAGCATCGCTGAGGACGGCGCCTTCTGGTCGCACGGAACCAACAACCTGAACGCCGTGCTCGACGGGCAGCTTGGCCGCGACCACTGGACCCAAGAGGTCGCCCGCGCCCTTCAGACCTGGGCGACTGCGGTCCCGCTCGACTTCATCTTCGTTGAGGAGGATGGCCGTTACGCTCTCGATGTGCCGGGCCGACCTCAAGGCGATTCCCGATTCGGCGACATCCGAATTGGCGGATATCTCTTCCCCGAGACGCAGTCGAACATCTTGGCCTTGGGAGCCTTGCCTCCTCCGGGCGGCTGGACGATCTCGGGTGACATCCAGATCAACACCCAATTCGAATTCCAAGGTCAGTCGGGAATCGACCTCTATTCGTTGATCCTTCATGAGTTCGGTCATACGCTCGGCCTCCGGGACGTGGATGACATCAGCGCGGTGATGTCGAGGGTCTACGGTGGCGTCCGAGACGGGCTCACTGCCCAGGACGTCGGGGCGATCCAATCGCTATACGGTCCGCGACAGCCCGACGCGTTCAACGTGCGGGGCGAGGGGATCGACGCCCAACGACCGATCGCGATCGACTTGGAAGACTTAGACGATGGTGGAGCCGCTCGAATCGACCTCGACTTGACCCAGCCCGGCGAGGCCGACTATCTGCAACTCGATCTGCCGACCGGGTCCGACGTCCGCGTCACCGTCAGCGCGGAGGGGCAGAGCATGCTGAGCCCGAAGCTGACGGTCCTGGATCCGTCGGGGGTGCCGGTCGGATCGTTCAGCGACCCCGACGCCTGGGGCAATACGCTGGTCGAGGTTTTCGATGACATCGATGGATCGATTCGACTGGCCGTCTCGGGCGCGACCGGCGACGTCTTCGACATCGGAAGCTACCACGTCGCGATCCAGGCCGATCTGCCTGCGCCGATCGATCCGCCGTCGCCGATTCGACCGACCCCGACACCCTCGACACCGGGGCCGGTCCCGCCGACTCAGACACCGACCAGCCCAGCCCCCGTCGTTTCGACATGGCCCAACTTCAACAACGCGCGACCGTTCCTCGGGAGCCGAAACCCGTTCCTGTTCGCACGGTCGTCGATGTTCGGTCGATCGCCTATTCCGGTCACGGACTCTTCGGGCGGGTCGGGGTTGCCGAACGCGCGGCTCTTCGCGTGGATGTCCCAAGGGGCCTCGAATGCGGGAGCGTCGGTCGGATCGCCGGCTCAACCGACCGTCCCATCGACACCTTCCGGTCCGGCCGGGGCATTCTTCAACCCCTGGACGCTTCGGAACCGGCCATCGATCGGTTCGGCCCCTTGGATGCGGGGGCCGTTGGGTCGGTTCTGATCGACCGACGAGTTTGGCGGACGGCTCGGCCGGGATCGCGGGTCGGGCGGTCCGTTGTCTGAGGCGGGGCGAAATCCTACAAGAAGGATGGTTTCGCGTCGAATCGCCGCCGGACCCGTGACCCGATCACGGCGCGTCCGGTGTCCCTCTTGGCGACGAAGGACCGGGTCGTTCGGGGATTTGCTCGATCGACCCATGTTGCTCCCCATCCCTTGCGACCATGCAAAGGAGCCCGCCCGTGTCCGAATATACCCTGCCCCCGCTCCCTTATGACCATGGCGCCCTCGAGCCCCACATCGATACGCAGACGATGCAGATCCATCACGGCAAGCATCACCAAGCCTACATCGACAAGCTCAACGGGGCTTTGAAGGACCAGCCGGACCATCAAGGCAAGACGATCGAAGATCTGATCGCCAACATCGATGCGCTGCCAGAGGCGATCCGCACAGCGGTCCGGAACAACGGCGGTGGTCACGCCAATCACTCGCTCTTCTGGCAGATCATGGCGCCCAACGCCGGCGGCGAGCCGACCGGCGCGGTTGGTGCGGCGATCACCTCGGAACTGGGTGGCTTCGATGCCTTCAAGGATTCCTTTAAGGCCGCCGCCACGACCCGGTTCGGATCCGGCTGGGCCTGGCTGGTCGTCGGCAAAGGCGGCGCCTTGAAGGTCACCTCGACACCCAACCAGGACAGCCCCTTGATGGAGGGCGAGACGCCGATCCTCGGCCTCGACGTCTGGGAGCACTCCTACTACCTGAAGTATCAGAACCGACGGCCCGAATACATCGATGCCTGGTGGAACACCGTCAACTGGGCCGAGGTCGATCGTCGGTATCAGGCAGCCAAGGGCTGATCTGCCCCGTCGGCTGTTCGATCACTCGTTCGATCCGGATCGATCGTCGCCGGAGAGATCCCTTGACGCGCCCCGGCGGGCCACTAGCATGCCGCCCCTGGGGGCCCGTCAGAGCGCGGTCCGGGACGTGTCCCCCGAGTCGTCCCATGGATGGGACGACTCGCATACTTCGGGCCACGGAGGTTCTGATGAAGCGCCAGACCTATCCGACCTGGATGACCGGGGCAGCCATTCTGATTGTGGCGTCGATCGTCACGATCGCCGGCCTGGGCTGCCGACAGGCCGAGACCAATGTGTCGCCGAGCATCTTCCAGTCCAAAGGCTACGGCTTCCCGCAAGTGCCGGGGGGTTCGGCCAGCTCGACCTTCGGTGGTCCAGACGTCAACGGCAGCTCGACCTTTTCCAACGGCGCCCCGACCAGCACCAATTACAGCGGTTTCGGTGGCGGCTCGATGGGCTCCGGCATGGGCGGCTCGGATACGCTGCCTTATCAGACCTCAACGCCCCACTCGAGCCATGGCGGTTTCTGAGCCGTCGCTCGTCGGCCCCATTGCCATGGAACCGGGACCCGCGACGATCCTCGCGGTCCCAGCAATCCCCTCGAGATCTGGGACGATTCCCATTGACGCCCGAGACGAACGGCCCCGTGACCATCCTATATGAGGATGCCCATCTGGTCGCGGTGGCCAAGCCTCCAGGGATCCCGACGGTCGCTGCCGACCGTACGCGGGACAGTCTCTCCAAGCGGCTTCAGCAGGAACGTACCAAAGTCCCCCATGGAAACGCCGAGCGACGCTCAGACCCGCTCGGGTTGGTCCATCGGCTCGATGCGCCGGTCAGCGGGGTCGTCCTCTGGGGCAAGACTCCGAGGGCCACGCGCCGGCTCTCGCAGCAGTTCGCCGAACGGTCGGTCCGCAAGACATATTGGGCCCTGGTGAGCGACCCCGAGTCGAGGCTCTCCCAAACGGTTTTCCCAGAACTCTGGCACGATTGGATCACCGACTCGACCGATCGGACCGGCCGGGTCCAGATCGTTGATCCGGATACCACTGGGGCGCGCGAAGCCCGGACACAGTTGCTTGCTGCGCGGCCGATCACCGTGCCACGCGGCCAAGGCGATGTCGATTCAAACGGCAACTCGGCCATCGAACCGTTGGCCTGGTTGACGCTGCGTCCCGAGACCGGCCGGACGCACCAGATTCGGGTCCAAGCGTCGCATCGGTCATTATCGATTTTGGGCGATCACACCTATGGAGCGTCGCGGCCCTTCGACGCCCCGGATTCGGCGATCGCTCTACATGCCTTTGAGATCGCCTGTCGACACCCGACGCGCGGCGATGAACTCGTCATCCGCTGCGAACCGCCCGAACCGCTCTGGTCGTCATGGCTGCCGGTTGCGGCGGGTCTGGGTCCTCAGCGTGGACCTCGCGGTTGATCGACCGCATCGCGCGGTTCACGACCAAGTCGGGTCACTCGGCCAGATCGATGTCCAGGACCTTCATACGCATCGTTCCGGAGGGGATGGCCGCCTCGGCGGTCTCGCCGACCGCCTTGCCGATGAGTGCCTGGCCGATCGGGCTGGAGGTCAGGATCTTATTCTCGTCATAGTCTTCCTGGCCGGGGCCGACCAGCGAGTATTCCTCCTCCTCCTCGAAGGTCTCGTTATACACCTTGACCTTAGTGCCGAAGACGACCTTGTCGGTGGTGATATTGGCCGGGTCGACGATGAAGGCGCGGCTGAGTTTGTACTCGAGTTCGTTAATCCGGGCCTGGAGGTGGCCCTGCTTCTCGCGACAGTCGTGATATTCGGCGTTCTCCTTGAGGTCGCCTTCGGCCCGCGCCTCGGCCAGGCGTCGATTGACCTCCGGGAGCTGGACGTCCTTGAGGTCGTCGAGCTGCGCCTTGATCTTCTCATAGCCGGACTGAGACATAGGGACGCGGTCGGACATGGTGGGACTCCTTCGCCACAGCCGTGGGGATGGACCGGTCTCGCGGTACGCCCGCGCGTCGCGAGGCACCGCCCCGTTATCGGAGGGACAATGGGACATGGGACCGGGAAAAAATTGACCGCGGCTGAAGCATCCTCATGGAGAGATGTCGCGCCGCGGTCTATGAACTCCACCCTAGTCGGCGACGAATCCGGTTGCAAGCCCGCACGACGCGAAGTCGTCCCGCCCGATCGTTCCGCAGAGCCCTATGATCCCCATCGACTCCAAACACGAAAACCCGCTCCCTCAACACGAGAGTGGGCTGGAATCAACTTGGCTGAGCGGATGCTTGCAGACCCGATCGGTCTGCGGTTATCGTGTTGATCAGTTGCCGACGTCGATCCAAGTCGACAGCGATCGCCACACGCTCACGGCAAGGGACTGCTGGAGTGCGTTTTCGCACGGAGGTTTTGATATCATCGAGTGGGTATTTCTTCCATGTCAATCCTTGCGTTCATCAATCTTAAGGGCGGCGTTGCGAAGACGACCAATGCTGTGGCCGTCGCCGAGTGCCTCGCCGTTCATGGTTACCGGACCCTTTTGATCGATGCCGATCACCAGTGCACCGCCAGCGAGCTCCTGCTCGGCGAGAAACGGTTCGTGAGCTATGACAACCAGAAGTTGACGCTCCACGACTTACTCAAAGATATGATCGCTGAGCGATTCACCTCGGATCAGTTTCAGCAATATATTATCCCGAAGGCCTCGAACATTGCCGGCGGTCTTCCGAAGCTGGCGATCCTTCCGTGCTCGATCCGGATCGACGATTTCCAGACGAACATGGCCAAGGCGAAGCTCGGGTATCGGTCGACCGAGGAGTTCCTTCAGATCTACAATCGCCGCCGCGATATGTTACGGCGATGGCTCCGCTCCCACTTCGACTTCGTGATCATCGACTGCCCCCCGAGCATGGCCCTTCAGGTCAAAGTCTTCCTCAGTGTCGCCGACGCGTTCGTCGTCCCGACGGTCCCCGACCGACTCTCGGTCCGAGGCTCCCTGTGGCTGCTCAACCGACTTCGGAGTAAGCGGTTCAAGATCGCTGGGCTCGGCACGCTTTGGTCTCTGTACCGCGAGCAGAACGCGATCCACCGGAAGTTCGTCGCGCGTGCCATGGAGGGAGACGAAACCCTGGACAAATTGCCCAAGCCCTTTGAGACGATCATCCCGAATGCGGCGGCGATCGCTCAGGCCTCAGAAGACAGTCTGCTACCCAAGAACTTCAAGGCAAAGTACTCGACGGCTTTCGCCAAGATCTACGAACGACTCTGCGAGGAGATTGTCCAACGGGCCCACTGGGACCCATCGAGCACGGAGGCGGCGACCAACGGTCAAGCAAGGCCGATCACGGCATCGGTTTCCTGACTTTGAATGTTTGTTATATTCATGTTTTGAAAAAATTTGAAGATCTCTTGATAGGCGAGCATCCGAAGAGTCGATCGGCTCGGTGGCGGACTCGAGACTTCGCTTGCTGCCTGTCGATGGACCCGCGGACGCCCCGCAACCGATCGCACCGATCCTTTCGAAGAAAAGGCGCGATGACTCGGCTCGTCTGACGCCTTAAGAAAAACCCATGAACAACCCGCCTCGATCGTCTGATCCTATTGAGGTGGGTCTCTCCAGTCGCCGTGCTTTGGCGAGGTGAGCCTTTGGGTCGCATCGGTCGTTCGGGTCATCCGGGGCGTGCATCGTGGTTCCCAATCGGGCGATTACCAGTCGCATTTGCCGAGCCCTCCACAACGGCCAAGCGATGGATCTGGCCTGTATCGCTGCCGGTGTCGACGCTCCGACCCTCAAGCGCTGGCTGGCTCTCGGTGAAGCGGCCTACCAGGAGTGCGAGGAAGAGGATCCGCATAGCCGCTTCTTCGAGGCGTTCGTCAAGGCGCTGGAATACGCTGATCAGGCCGTTGAGGCCCGCCGCACAAGACCGGTCGAACCGGGACCTGAGTCGCCATCGCGACATCAAGTCGAGCTGAAGCGTGCCGAAAACGAACGATCCGTAAAGGCTCCTCCCCTGTCCTGGGTGGTCGTCGAAGAAGCTCCGATCGAGATCGTCATCGGGGCACGACCGCCCTGGGTCTATGAGACCCATTCGGCCTCGCCGCCGGTTCGTCCTCCCAAGCCCCCTCGACCGACCGGACCTGAGGAGACGACCTTCGAGGAGACACCGACGTCTCAAGCCAACATCGAAGGTGTGGAGCGACGTCGTGATCCGACACTCGGGGAGGTCGTTGAGGCTCTCGGGGTTCTTTTGGTTGCCCTGACCGTCTTGTTCGTGGCCTTCGTGTTGGTCCTGGTGGTTGTTCCTGTTGGGTTGGCGAGCTTCGCCCTGATCATATTGATCGGTCTGGCGCTGGAGTTGGCCTACCGCTGGCGGGCCGGCGTGATCGCCCTGCGCGGAGGGACGACGAGGGACCTCCTTGTGTCCGGTCCGGTCACCTGGAACCCGTGCGGATGGGGGGCTCGACCCGTCGGATTGTTCTCTCCGGGCCGAACGGCCGGTTCAGTTGCTTTATCGGGTCGCCTGCGGCCTCAGCGGGAGTGATCGGCCCTGCGCCCCGGAGTATCGCCGGGCGATCCAGTGCGCAGCGGACCGGGTATCGCCTTCGGCCCACCATCCGTGGGGCCGAGTCGATGCGATCTCCCGAAGCCACGCGATGCCCACATCGATCGTCCCCGCGCGATACGGGGTGCCGGAGCGGATCCTGGCCGCAACCAGGTCCGCGCGACCGCGAGGAGCGGGGGCTCTTTGGCAATCTGGAATCACACGGATCGAGATGTCGGCCGATTCTCATGCGATCGGTCGCAACGAACTCGCATGCGCCGAGACGGAATTTCGGTTCGGGTTATACCGGCGACGACCCGTCATCGACGAGTAAAAACGGCCGGAAAGTTGGGGGCGGAAAGTCGAAGGGATGCGACCTCGGAGGTTGGTTGAGCGACGAACGGTCTTTCACACAATCGACTTGTCGGGCATCGAGCCACCACTTCGGTGCGGTTCGATTCGCCGCCCTTGCGGTCCCCATCGATCGGTCGGATCTCCAGTCAAGGCCAATGGTCAGCGTCATCGCTGAATTAGAGCCAATCGCAATCGTTTACACAGGAGTACGAACAACATTAAGAGATACTCGGGTGTATTAAATAACGATTGCCTGAGTGGTCTGACTTGTGCCGTATCCACTCAGGCGTGCCTTTCCAGTCGATAGCAACAAGTGTTTCTCCATCGTAGAGGGAAGGCCGAGGGATCGGGAAGATCCGATCGGCCCTCCGATCACTCGTGTCGGAGCGCTTCGATCGGGTCCATCCGGGCGGCGCGGTAGGCCGGGTAGAGCCCCGCCAAGATCCCGACCAGCACCGAGATGCCGAAGGCCAAGATGATCGAGGCGGCCGTCACAAAGACTTTGGTCTCGGGGATGAAGTAGACGACCACGAAGGGGAAGGCGACGCCGAGGAAAACGCCCAAGAGGCCGCCGATGCTAGATAGGGCGACGGTCTCGATGAGGAACTGCTGGATGATATCGCGTTGCTTGGCACCCAAGGCGCGTCGGATCCCGATCTCGCGGGTCCGCTCGGTCACGGTGGCGAGCATGATATTCATGATCCCGATGCCACCGACCAACAGCGAGATGCCGGCGATCGACCCCAGGATGATCGTGAACTGACGCGCTGTCCGCTTCTTCTCCTCCAGCAAGTCGTAGGGGACCGTCAGCTCAACGTCGTCCTTATCGTGGAACGGCTCGACAGCGTCTTGAAGCACCAGGGCGGTTGGCCGAACCTCGTCGGTGTCGCCGACTTGGACCGTAATCTGGGTCAGTTGCGTTTCTTCGGCATCGAAGGCGCCCGAGCGGAAGTTGACGATTCGCTCGCCGAACCGGAGTCGGCAAGTGTTCAGAGGGATGTAAACATCTTTGTTGTAATCCTGAGCGGCCAAGCTGCCGCCGATACCCGCCGAGCTGGCACGCGACCTCATAACACCGATGACGACGTAGTAATCGAAGCCGATCTTGATGGACTTGCCGATCGGATTCTCAATTGGGAAAAGGGTCGCAGCGGTCTCGGCGGCCAGGACGGCGTAGTTCTTGTAGTTGGCGTTGTCGGCTTCGGAGAGGAACCGGCCTTGTTCCAGGTCGAGGTGGTTGAACTCGTCGTAGTCGTGGGTTGTGCCGACGACGCGGCCGTCGAGCGAATTGCCGAGGTGGCGGATCTCTTTGCGGATCTCTCGGATCGGCAGGACCTTCCTGAGCGTCGGCACAGTCTCGAGGATGCGATCGTAGTCGCGGTACTTCAGGCCGTAGTTGAGGATTCGTGCCGGTCGTCCGCCGCTGGCCTGCTGCTCGTCGGTCGGCTTGACCGAGCGGTAGATCAGGTTGGTGGCGCCGAGCAACTCGTAACGGCGCTGAGCGTCGCGGCTGGTCCCTTCGCCGATGGCGAGCATAGAGATGACCGACATGACGCCGAAGACGACGCCGAGCACGGTCAAGCCGCTCCGCAACTTGTGGAGCATCAGACTCTTGAAGCCGAGTTTCAGACTGCGCCAGAACCGTCCCATAATCGGATCTCTTCTCGCTCCAGAGTGAACAGTCGCGGATCAGTCGTCGGATCGACCGGAGGGGGGATGGCTGTGCGAGGTCGGGCCGCCAACGACTCAGGGCTGTCGGCGGCTCATGGTCACTGGGCGGCGAGCATCCGTGGGCTCGGCTGATCGCTGATGATCTGGCCGTCCTTCATGCGGATGATCCGCTTGGCGTGCTCGGCGATATCTTCTTCGTGGGTGACCATGATGATGGTCTTCCCCGCGTCGTTGAGCCGTCCGAGCATATCCATGATCTCTTCGCTGGTCGCGGTGTCGAGGTTACCGGTCGCCTCGTCGGCCAGGATCAGGTAGGGATCGTTGATCAACGAGCGTGCGATGGCCACACGCTGCTGCTGACCTCCGGAGAGCTGGGTGGGTCGGTGATCGAGCCGCTCGCCCAGCCCGACCATCCGCGCCAGTTCCATGGTCCGCTCCTGGTCGGCATCCGAGATCTCGCCGTTGCCCTGGTAGGTCAGCGGGATCTGGATGTTCTCAACAACCGTGTACTGCTGGACCAGGTTGTAGCTCTGGAAGATGAATCCGAGGTAGCGGCTCCGAACTTCCGAGAGATCGTCGTCGGAGAGCTGAGCGACGTCCTGCCCGGCGAGAAAGTACTGGCCGTCGGTCGGCCGGTCCAGGCACCCGAGCAGGTTGAGCATCGTGCTCTTGCCTGAGCCGGACTGACCCATGATCGCGACGTACTCGCCAGGGTAGAACTCGACGGAGACCCCGCGCAGGGCATGGACGATGATCTGATCGCCCTCGTGGCCCATCACATATTGCTTGCGGACGTCGTTGAGCCGGACGACGGGCGTGTTCCCGTCGTCACGGACCGTCGACTGGAGCTGATGGTCGAGGATGGCGCTCACTGGCCCGCACCCCCGGCGCCGGGTTGACCGCCACCCTGGCCACCCCGCATCTTGCGGAACTGCTCGGCCATCTTCTTACGTTCCTCAGGGCTGGCGTTGCGGAACTTCTCGATCTGCGCCTTTTGCTCGGCGCTCATCTTCGACATGTCGAAGGAGCGGCCACCGCCACCACCTTGACCACCGCCGCCTGGGCCACCACCCGGTCCACCCGTGCCTGGACCACCCCCGGCGCCGCCGCGACCGCCCGCACCGGCCTTCCCTTGAGCGGGAGCCCCCGAGCCAGCAGCCGGCCCATCGACACCCTTGAAGGGACCGTCTTGCTGGGCCTCAGCACCAGATCCCGCCATGAAGGCCTTGTTCTTCTCCTCGTCGGTCATGACGCTGCGTGGGCTCATCGCCACGGTTTCGCCGGGCTCGAGGCCCTGGACGATCTCGACAAACTTGTCGTTGTTTAGGCCAGTCATGATCTCGCGGTCGACCCAGTCCCCGTTGTTCCCACGAATCCGAACGTGGTTGGTGCCGTCGGCATATTGGATGACGGCCATGACCGGGACGCTCAGCACATCCTCTTTCTCGTCGATCAGGATGGTCACCTCGGCCGAGAGACCGGGCCGGAGACCGGGAATTCCCTTATCGATCGAGACGATGGTTGTGTAGACCTTGATGTCGGAGGAGAAGCTGCCGGTCTGGTCGGGCAGGGGAGCGACGGCCTTGACCGTACCGGTCAGGATGTCTTCGGCGGCGGAGTCGACGCGGATCTCGGCCTTCTGGCCGGGCCGAACCTTCTCGACCATCGACTCGTGGACCTTGACGTTGACCTGCATCCGATCGATGTCGGGCAAGCTGAAGATCTTCTGCCGCTCGCGAACGGCCGTGCCCTCCTGGATCGGGTTCTCGTTGCTCCCGCTCCAGCGGTTGGTGTCCTTGTAGTAGACCAGCAGGCCGTCGGAGGGGGCATAGAGCTTGCAGGAATCGATCTGCTCGCGGAGCTTTCTCTCTTTCGTCCGCTCGCGTTCCAGGATCGATTCCTGAGCCTTCTCGTTGGAGAGGGCTTTCTCAACGTCGGCCTTAAGCTCCGTGATCCGCTTCGGCTTGGTGTAATCTTGGAGAACCTCCAGACGCTTCTTGGCCTCTTGGGAGGCGATGTCGGCTCGTTCCAAGGCAAGTTGATCGGCGGTGAACTGGCCTTGCGAGAGGTAGCCCTTATCGAACATCCGCTGAGCCCAGGCGTATCGCTCCCTGGCGCGGATCTGCTCGCTCTCAGCCAGCTTCACGTCGCCCTCGATTTGCTGCCTTTCCTGCAGATAGACTCCTTGCTCATATTCTTCGATGGCTTGCTCGGCGACCTCGCGGGTGAGCTTAGCCTGAGTGTAGTTGGAGAAGGCACTCTCGGTGGTGATCTGCTGGTTGGTTAACTGGTCTTCCAGGGATGAGCTGTCCAGTTCGCAGACCAGTTGACCCTCCTTGACGCGGGTGCCTTCCGGCAGGATCGAGATGATGGTAGTTGAACCCTCGACCCGACTGGCGACCTCTTGGTTATTGGAGCTTTCCAGGCTTCCGCGCTCCGTGACCGTGACGACCAGGCGGCCCGGCTCGACGGTGTAGGGGAGCACTTCGCTGCTGCTCCCACGGAAGATGCTGCTCAAAGAACTGGCGAACTGATTCTTGGCGAGGCTGTCGGCTGAAAGACTCCCGGTAGCCATCGCCCAACCGACGATGGCCACGATCACCAGCAGGAATCCGCCCGCCATTAACAAGAGGCGCCGAGGTTTGCGTCGGGCCCGATTCAACGCCGGGGCCACCGATGTCTGGGAGGGCGCCGATGGCGTGCCGGCCTCATCACCAGTCTGGGGGATTGTTGATGTCGTCGATTTGTCCAAAGAACTCATCGTAAGCCTCCCACTCGTCGTACGGCATGATCCCGAGATCACGATACAGCACGAGTCGCTGCTGCTGGTAATTGACGAAGGTATTGACCAAGGCGTTTTGGCTGCCAAGGACCGAGTTCTGGGCGCCGATCAGGTTGAGGGTGGTGGTGGCGACGTTACCAGCCGAACCGCTGGGGCCTGGAGGAGCCGCCAACTCTTCGATGGCATTGTCTTTCTGTTTAAGCGTCGTAATGAACTCTGCCTGGCTCAGATCGTAGATGGGCCCGTTGAGCCGTACGTCGCGGATTGCGGATCGCACATTGAACTTGACCAAGTCCTCAGCCTGCATGAGGGCGCGACGCTGTTGCTGGTAGTTTATCCGCGCCGCTTGGAAGGCGTTCCGTTCGGCGACCCGGACCAAGGGAATGTCGGTGTTGAAGGTGATCGAGAACTGCTTCGCTTGGTCGAGGAAGGCCAGGGGGTTGGACGTCGTGACAGGCGTGAAGACCTGGTTGGTGAGGCTGATGTTGAGGAAGGATTTCAGAGCGTTTGCGGTCACGCGGAGCTGTCGCCAGGAATCGTAGAGTTGGCCCCGCGCGTTCTGAAGGTCGAGACGGTTCTCGAGAGCGATCCGCTCGCCGACCAGCAGGATGTCGTAGAGCACCTCGGGATCGCTGGCCGATTCAAGAATGTTATATTCACCCAACCGGATTTCTTGGAGGGGGGGAAGCCCAGAGACAATCTCCTCAAGGGTCTCTGGATCACGCTGGGGATCCTCGGCCCAGCGCTCGATGGCCTGGAAGACCTCCTCGAAGCCAGCGATCACGCTGCTGTCCAGAAGCACCGGGACATCGGGCGGTAGACCAATCTGGATTCGATACTGCTCGAGGAGGTCCTGCAAGACGTTCTCAGCTTGGAGGAGGTTCTGTTGACCCGCCAGGAGGTTCTGGTTGACCTGATCGATCTGGAGCTGACCGATGGTCGTGTCGGGGCTGCCGGCCAATTCCACGTAGATCGGCAGGAGCGTCTCGAGGAACTGGACGTTCCGGGCCTGGTTCTTGACCACTTGGAGCTGCTGGAGCACGCTCAGATAGCCGATCTGCGGGTCGGCCCCCGCGCCGGGGATCCCCTGGCCGGTCAAGACCGAGACGAAGAACTGCTTGCGGAACCGAGCGAAGGTCCGGATCTGGTAGAGCAGGTCACGCTCGGACTGGGTCAATGCCTCAAGGGTTACCGCACGACCGCCGCCCCGGAGCAGCGGGAGCACGACCTGGACCGGGATGGTCGAGCTGACGCTGGGTTGCTGTGGGTTGAGCCCCACGAAGTTGAATTGGACGGTGTTGGCGAATCCGATCAGGACACTGCTACCGAACGACAGGACCTTCCCCAGACCGATGGCCGGGCCGAGGTTGAGCGTCGAGCTTTGGCCACCGGGCGCCTCGACGGTCCGGTAGAGGAACGAGTTGGTCGGCGTGCCGATGACGCTGCCGGCAGCAGTTTGGCTTTGGCCCAGGCCGGCGGCCAACTGCGGTTGGAGGTTGAATCGCTGTTGGGTGACGGGCAAGGCTGTCAGATAGATGCTTTCGATCTGCGTCTGGTAGGGGCGGCTGTTGATCAGGGCGAGGTTGAGGGCCTGGGTCGGCGAGATCACGTAGGGGTCCAAATCCGAGGGGAGACCGGCGGCCTCGCCTTCGGAGATCTCACGGACGCCCCGGTTGAGGATATCGACGATGCCTGAATCGCCGCCCTCAGCCACCCGGCGTTGGCGCTCCTGATCCTCGGGCGTCGGGAGCGACTCTGGCTCGTTCTGGATGTTGGCGGCATCGAGTTCTTGGCGCAGTGCCTCACGAGTAGGCGGAACGAGCGGATCATCTTGGGAGCCTGGCTCGATGGGGTCGTCCTCGGGCTCGGGGACCTGAAAGGCGGTGGATCGGACCCCGAGGTCGAAGGGGGGATCATCCGCGGGTGGCTCGGGCAGCGGGAGCGGTTCGGGGCGTCCCGGAAGTTCGGGATTGATTGTTGGATCCAGCGGCAAGGGCTCAACCGGAGGCGGGGTGATGTCGGCCGGATCACCGCCCTCGAGAGGTTCCTCGAGTTGGTACGGGTCGTCGAGCCCACCGGTGTCGGCTTCGGACTCCCGCTCAGCGCGGGCCTCTTCGGCCTCGCGTTCGGCCTTGATCCGCTCGAGATAGTCGATGTAGCCGGTCCCTTCGGTGGGGACGAGGACGCGTTCGCGGGGATCTTGGGCGTGGGTCGAGAGGGCCCGAGCGGCCAGGTCGTCGGGCGGGGCCGGTGGGAAATCCGGATCGTGGGGGTCGGCAAATCGCGACTGGGCCGGCGGCTCGATCGAGAAGAGATCCAGCCGATAGCGCGGATCACGGCTCCGCTCGAAAACCGCCTCGGTCACATCCGCGTTGGCCCACTCGCGGAAGAACTCGCGTGAGCAGCCCGAAGCAAGGCAAAGGATCAGGCCTCCGAGGATCGAGGCCGTACCGAGTCGGGCCCATCGTGGTCGAGCCTCGTTCCTGAACGCGGGTGTGACTTGGGATGACATGGTCGTCACGGTCGGCCTCCCTCCTTGGATTGGCGACCCGAGAATGACTCCCCGAGGAGATCTTCGGGGTCTGGATTCGCACGACCGGCCGCGCAAAGACCGGTTGGTTCAACGTCGTCGGGTATCGGTTGGGGTGGTTGCTCGGATGAAAGGAAAGCTGCCTCTTGTAGCGACAACGGAGGTCGATCGGTTCCGGTTGCGCGGCCAATTCAATGGAGCGATCGTTCCAGGACGGTCGAAGCATAGAGGCAGACGTGGAACGTCGGCGTGGCGCCCCTTCAGCGCGAGGGGGTCCGACGCGCCGCAAGGCGCATGGGATGCGTGTCGGTCGGAGATCGCCCTGGTGCGATCGGGCCGGAGGAAGGAGTCCCCGATGGTCGCAAGCAGTCGTCGTGCTCGGACGAGCTCGAATCGTCGTCGCCAGCGGATGGTCTTTCGCCCGCAGAGCGACGGCCTGGAACAACGGATGCTCATGACGGCCGACCTGGCCAATATCGACGACCCCGACGCGCCGCTGGGTGTCCAGTTCGCCAGTGCGGGAACCGTGTCGGCCCAAGGGGCCGGCTTCTCAGCGGCCGTCATCGGCGACGTCAACGGCGACTCGTTTGAGGACTTCCTCATCGGTGCCCCAGGTGTCGACGTCTCCGGTGGCGATCCGGCCCTCGGCACATTAATCGAAAGCCGAGCCTACCTGGTCTTCGGTAGCACGTTCTTTGACTCGCTCCTAGGCCCGGGAAGCCAGTTCGTCGAGGCCGACTTCCTCGACCTAGTCATCGGCGACATCGTCGTCGATGGGGTCACCCTGACCGTCAACGAGCGTGGTGGCAACCTGGACACGCTCCGATCGGGCGATGCCGTGGCCCGACAAACCAACCCGTTCACCGGCGGCCTCGGCTTCAACTTCGCGGGGGTCGAGTTTGTCCTGAGCGCGTCCGCACCAATGCCGGTTGACCCGACCACCGCTAATCTCGGCGCCTCAGTCGCTGGGGTCGATGACATCAACGGTGACGGCTTCGGCGAGATCCTCATCGGTGCCCCAGGTGTCAACGGCGGTTCGGGCCAGGCCTACCTGATCTACGGTGGTCCCGAACTGGAACGCGACTCGACCTTGTTGCCCGAAGTGGCCTTGAACGACCCGGCAACCTTCAACGGGCTCGATGTGGTGACCTTCACCACCGACCTGATTGGGGCTTCCTTGGGGAGTTCAGTGGCGGAGTTGGGCAACGTTCTGGGGCAAGGTACGTCGTCCTTGGCCCTTGGCGCAGCCGGTGCGTCGTTAGGTGGTCGAGTCGCCAACGGGGCCGTCTTTGTCGCCTCGGCGGCTCCATTGTCCGTTCCCGATACGCAAACAATCGATGTCGGCTTGATCGGTCAGACGGCTGTCTCGCCCGCCGACGGGCTCGTGCTGATCGGTCCCTCGAGCGGTCAGGAGGCCGGCTTCTCCGTTGCCGGAGTCGGTAACTTCGACGGCGACGTGATCGGTGGAAGCGAACAGTTCGACATCCTCATCGGCGGGCCAGCCACCGGAGGTGGTCCCAATCCCGAAGCGTACCTGGTCCTGGGCGGCTCGGACCTGCTCGATGCGGCCGTCGACGTCGGCGGCGGATTCCTTGCCGTCGACTTGGCCGACTTGGGCGGCGATCCCGGCGAGGTGCCCGGCATTACCTTCGCCGGCTTCGTCGGCGATGGCACCGGCTTTTCGGTGGCCGGCGTGGGCAACTTCAACGAGGATCTCTTCTCCGACATCCTGATCGGCTCGCCGACGGCCGACAGCCCGATCGGCGGCGTCATCACCCCTGAAGCGGGTGTGACCACGTTGATTTATGGTCGCCCGTTACCAGCGACCGATGCAGCGGGCTTGACAGTAGACGTCGTCAACGCGTTGGTTCCGGAGCCGCAATTCCCCTCAGCGCGATTCTTCGGCACCAACCTGAGTGACCTGGCCGGCTTCTCCGTCGGCGGTTCACGTCGGACTCGGTTGGACATCCCCACCGATGTGACGGAAATCCTAATCGGTGCGCCCGGCGCGGTATTGGATTCCGGAGAAGCCTACTTGGTTCCTGGGACACGTTACCTGTTCGGCGAATTCTCGCTGACGGCCGGAGAGCTCGAGGCTGAACGGGTTGCCGGTGACAACCTGATCAATACCGAACTGACCGGCGACGCGTTCCTGGGCACCTCGGTGGCGGGCCGACCTTTGCAACTTGGCGGCAGTGCGGCCACCATCACCGTCGACGGCGACACGCTCGGCGATTTCCTCATCGGTGCTTCGGGTGATGTCTTCGACCCGTCCATCCCAGATCGAGGCGGAGCGTTCCTCGTCGAGGGGGGCCTGCTGCTCCGAGGAGGGCCGAACCGGACGCCGGCCGCGCTGACCGTTACGGTCGACTCGATCGACGACGTCACCGATGAGGTCGAGCTGCTCATCGGTAGCTCTGTCTCGAACTTGGGGGCTCTCGATCCGGATTCGGCCGCGTTCTTCTCCGTGTTCGATCCGTCCTTGGACATCCCGGACACCTCGGTCTTCGTCATCGATGAGGTCTTCTTCCTCAACGCATCGTTCGTCGAAACCGTGCCGGACTTCGATGGAGACGGTATTGACGACGCGCGGTTCCTCGTCTTCAACGACCAGGGAGCCAGCTTTGCCGGTAGCTTCCTCCTGGAAGGCATCGCCGAACTCGACGTCGTCCTTGGGCTCAATTCTGAGTTCGCCTTCACCAACGGTGGGGACGGTGGCGGCGGGCCGGTCGATCCACCCCCCATCCCACCAGGTGATGTGGCTGCCGGCTTTGTCGTCAGCGCCAGCCCCTCCGGCTTCGCCTTGCCGTTCGGCGAGCGCCTCACGCCCGACATCACTGCGTTCAACGGATTGCAGTGGCGGCCGATCCCGTTCGGCGTGGCGATCAACCCGTTCCTTCCCCAGGTGGGCTTCTTGGCTCGGACCCGATTCGACATCGGCAACCCGATCCCGAATCAGCGGTTCGGCAGCCTCGAGGACAACACCCAGTTCCGGACCTCGACGCTGGGCGCCAACGTCTTCCATCGCGGTCGGTTCGAGCCCGGCTTCCACCCCAGCTTCGACCCGATCCCGGCCAACTTCGTTCCGCGACAGCCCCGGTTCTTCTTCCGAGGCCTCCGCTGAGCCCGACCTCGAAAGGGAGTTCCCGTCCTCCCCGATGGAACTCCTCGACCTTCGTCGACATTCCTGGACGATCAGCTAATCTGCATTCGTCCTAACAAAAACGCCTCCCGACGTGCGATGCGTCGGGAGGCGTTTCGGTTTTCAATCGCTCAGCGCGACCAGAACAGCAATGGACACGCCCTTCTTGCATCAGCCTTGTCCGGTCGCCCCGTCGAGAAGACCGCGACTCAAGCGACCGCGCGACGACCGAGATGGCGGCGGTAAGCAGCGGCCACCGGGAAGCTCGCTACCAGTGAGGCGGCAAGGAAGACGATGTACTGGCCACCCCCTTCGACAAAGCCGTAGCTGTGCAGCCCGACGCCGAGCACGAAGTTGACACCGTACCAGGCCATTAAGACCGAGCTGAAGCAGAAGACCGAGGCCGCCACGAGGCGGAAGTTGTCGATCCAGCCGGCGAACCGCCCATGAAGCGGGACCAGATAGACCAGCAACGTGATCAGGGCCCAGACCTCCTTGGGATCCCAGCCCCAAAATCGGCCCCAGGAGTAGTCGGCCCAAACCCCGCCCAGGATCGTCCCGGCGGTCACCAGCAGCACGCCGATCTGCAGGGCGCGATAGACGAAGTCGGCGATCGGCTTGATTTTCGACGCGGTCGTGTTCATGACCTCATAGCGAAGCTTGCTCTCGGCGTCGACCTGCTCTTCAGGGTTCGGGATCATTGCGATCGTGCTGAGCTGGTCGCTGTATCGGCTCGTGTAGACCAGTCGGCTGAGCAGTTCACCGAGCCAGAACAGCGGGACCGCGCCCAGGAACATCACGCCCAGACAGCCCACCAGCGAGTAGCCGAGCGTCAACGCCTCGGAACGGAGGACCGGAGGGAGATTCTGCGACGTGGCGGCGAGCCAGAGGCCCCCACCGACCGCCGTGATCGGCAGGCCCACCACCGCGATCCGCCAGGCCGAAAGCATTGAGACCGGGCGCCGATAGTTGGTCGTCAGGTAGAAGAACGTCCCGATCAGGCCCAGGCCCATCCCGAGCGCAAAGGCGGCGTAGCTGGAGACGATCGTCAGAACGTGGATCAGCAGCCAGGTGTTGCTCCGGAGGACCGGCACCAGGGTCCGGATCTCGCCGTCATTGGAGAGCAAGGGGACGTTGGCCGCCAGCATCGTGCAGAGCCCGGCGATCCCTGCGCCGGCCAACGCTGCGTAGGTCTTGCGGGTCCGCAATTCCATAATCAGGCCGATGATCGCGCTGACCAAGGCGACCCAGATCACCGTCTCATACATGTTGGTCACGGGTGCCCAGCCAGTAATACGGACCCGGAAGTAGAAGCCGACCATCTCCATGGCGATCCCGCTGGCCAGTCCAAGCAGGCCGAGGCCGTAGAGGCTCGAAGCCAACCGTCCCATGATCGACTGCGAGCTGGAGGCCATGCTCCGAGGCAGCGTGCTTAGGCTGAGCACGAGCAGGCCGGCCCCGTACGACAGGAATGCCAGGAAGAATGGGGAGAGCGCGTTGAAGGTGACCTCGCGTTCGATCTCGGCACGGCTGGGATAGTGCTTGGTCTGCTCGCCGAGTCGACGGGCCGTCTCGACGAGCCGCTCGGTAACCGCGTTGTCGACGCGGCCGGGCGACTCGAGTTCGGCGTCCTCATAGGCGCGGAAGGCGTCCTGAAAGGCCAAGGCGTCCTCGGGGTCGAAGCCGATCCGAGCCAACTCGGAGGGCTCGGTGAGCAGCACGGCATTGAGCGGGATCCAAGCCGAGTTGAAGGCCAACCAGGTGGAGAATTGCTCGTCGAACTCGGCATCGGTTCCCGGCTCGCGGAGGTCTTCGCGGGGGACATCCTCGGCGTACTCGGCCAGGCGTCGATAGACGTCGGCTTGCAGGAGGGTCTGCTCGATCGGCTCGGTGGCCAGAGCCTCGGCAGTGTACTTCAGGTAGGCCTCGCCGGAGGGCCTCGGGATCAGAAGGAAGGCGCGGTCGGCGGCGCCGAAGCTGTTACGGACGACCTCGTCGGAGCCATCACGGAGCCGGAGCGCCTGGTAGGTCAGCAGGCGGTTGCCAACATCGCGGACCTTGCGGTCGAGATCGGAGATCGGCTCGGCGTCCTCGAACGCCTCGGATTCGGACCGGTTGATCCGCATCACCGCATCACGATGCCACTGCAGGAAGCCAACCGGAGTGTCGCCCGAGTCGGGCAGCCGGAACTGGACTTCCTCAAGGAAACGCGGGCTGAGGTGATGGCTTGCCTCACCGAGCAGATCAGCCAGGCGGAGCAGTTCTTTGCGCTGAGCTTCGGTGATCGCGTCGATCTCTGCCGCGGCGGTCAGGTCGCCGCCTCGGACCGTCTCCAGATCCTTCAAGGCCTCGAGCTGGGCGCGTTGGGCCGAGTCGAGATCAGCCTGGAGGCAGGCCTCGACAACCTTTTCGATGGGTCCGGCCAACAGGATCCGCTTTAGCGGTAGATACTCGACCAGAATGATCGGCTGCTCGTCCCAGAACTCGGGCTCGATCGACCAGTTCATCAAGGCCGCCACTGGCGACCAGGTCTGATCGTCGAGCCGAATCGTCTCGCGACCGAAGATCTGCTTGACGGAGAACCGGGCCAGGGTGTCCAGCGGTTTGATCCGCCCTTGGTGCATCACCGGCAGTTTGGCCAAGGTCTGGTAGGCCGGTCCGGCCCCGAGCTTGGCGTCGGAGGAATCATCGGCCGGATCGGCGTTCTGACCGGGCAGGGCCGCGGCCAGCAGCCCGAGGGCCAGGGCCGACAGGAACAAGGCGAAGAGGGGCCGCGTCATGCGTTTCATGGTCCGTGACTCGCGTTAAACGTCGGTGGAGGAAACGAGGCGGTCGTCAAACGTGGGGTGGGTCCGTCGAATACCCACAGCGAGCGGGGCAGGGCTTGTAATCAGTCTCGAGTCCGGCCAGGGCTTGTCTCAGCCGGCGGAAGGGTTCGTTCGCAGAGCGCTTCCGAAACGATCAGACACGTCGTGACGGGGCCGTTCCGGGCTCATCCTGGAAATCGAGATCAGAGCAGATCCGTTGTATCTTTGGGGGTCGCCGAACCCTCAGCGACGGGGACCACCTTCGTCACCAGATGCTTGGCGTGATCGCGAGTCCCGGGTGTGAAGATCCCGGCACGCATGTAGAACTGGACGAACGTGCCGAGGACGACCAGAAGACAGCCGCCGTAGATGACCGGCCAGACCGGGTCGTACCGGACCTGGAAGACCGACTGGTAGGACCCGGTCTTGTTGCCCATCTCGTCCTGTTCAGGAATGTAACTGGACTGGTAGAACGTCCAGAACCGGTGTTCCAGCGGCTGATTCATCCGGATCACGTGGTCCGACGGAGGCGTTTGGCCGTCGATCAAAGTGACGTCGCTGACGAATTTCGAGGGACTCTTGGTGCCGGGGTCGAAGCCGACCTCGAAATCGTTGAGCTTGAGGGTGAAGTCGAGTTCACGGCGCCGGCAATCATAGGCGACTTGGTAGTCGCCATTGGCCATCGAAACGGTCTCATACCGGGGATCGAAGGTGGCCGGGCGTCGGATCCAGACCTGCTTCGACTCGTTACCGACGGTCAACTCGACCAGGGCGGCGGCCAATCCATTGCCGCGCTGACTCTTGGGCAGTGAGATCGCTTTGTACGCGAACTGCTCGCGGCCGGAGGGCAGGTATTCGCCGACCTCCATCGACATCGACATCTGCCCCGCCGCGGCATCGAGCACCGAGAGCCGGCGACCCGGCTCGACCGGCCCTGAAGCGACCAACCCGTCGCGATTGATCGCGCGGAAGTATAGCTTGCCACCCCGCGTGCCTAGGATCTCGACGAGTGCCCGCCGCTGCGAACGGTAGCCGATCGACGGGTGGTCGTAGGCGATTCGGACCAACTCGCTCCCGCCCTCGGCGATCACCTGGGGCGCCATCAGGAGCGAATCCCAGGCGATGTGGGTGACTCCCTCGTCGTCGTCACCGCGACGGACGGTGAAGGTGACGATGTCCAAGGCGGTCCGCCCCGATTGGAGGGCGAAGATCTGGCTAGAGGCCTGGTCGCGTTCGTCATCGGAACTCGTCATCCGACTCGTGTCGATCTGAGCCTGCGAGTTGAACTGAACGGTCAGGTCGCTGTCGGGCAGCAAGACCGGTTCGGGATCGTCGCGACCGACGACGACCTGGTCGACCCGATGGGCGCCGGTCTCGACCTCTTGAAAGGTGAGGACCGTCGCGATGGTCGTGCTATTGTCGATCAGGCACTCGTAGACCCGATGACGCCCTTCGCGGTCGATGTAGTGGATTCGGGCGTTGCCTGCCGAGCCAGGACGCGTCGGCCCGATCAGAAAGTCGTCGACCATCCGGGGATCGTCGGCATACTGGAAGGCGATCTGGACCGGCCCAATCTCTTCGATGGCCCGCTGGAAACGGTTAGTCCGCGACCTCGCCGAACGGATCTGTCGGCTGACCGGGTCGAGATAGTAGTCGTGGGCGACGAACCAGCGCTCAAAGTCACGCTCGAAGACGTCCGACTCGCGGATCTGGTTGGGTGTCTTAATGAAGGGCCGGATTTCGACCATCGGCACACCGCCCGACTCGACCGGCTCGTGAAGGTAGGTCGCGTCGCTCTCGGGATAGTGCTTGAGGATTCGGACCTGGAGCCGATCACCCTCGTCGGTCAATCGTTCGGTCCGATCTCCGGGCCAGGGGCGGGGACCGGGGGAGAAGCTCAGTTCGCGCTCCAACCCTTCCGGCTCACCGGTGGTCGGGTCCAGTTTAGCGAGGCGGATGATCGCGTGGTCGGTCCGAACCACCTCACTGCCCTGATCTCCCTCAGACAGAGCGACCAGTCCCTCATCGGCCAACCGCATCATTAGGGCCGACCCGATCAAGACGACCAACAATCCAGCGTGGGTGATCACGAAGCCGGTCTGTCGACGCTTCCAGGGGATTCGGATCAGAGCGGCACAGAGAATGTTGGTCCCAAGGAAGCCCATGATCGCCGCGAACCACCAGGCCTCGTAGATGTCGTACTTAACCGCTTGGGTCCCGTAGTACGACTCGTGGAAGGTGGCATAGGAGAGGACGGAGGCCATCGAACTCAGCGAGAGCACGGCGAGCTTCAGCGACGAGAGGAAGCGGAAGACGGGCCAGAGCCCAACGGCCTGCAGCGGCTTCTTGAGCGGGCAGGCATCCCAGTCCGACCGCGTGGCGACTGGCTGGGCACTCTTCTTGCTGGGATTCGGTTGCGGAACGGTCGCCATACCGAGCAAACCTCGCAGTTGCGAACGACCCGGGACCGGGCGGATCCGGGACGTCTCAAGTAGGTGGGCGATCCTCAACGCCGGGAACCGAAGCGGTGTCTGTGCTGGATATCGGGTGGCGGCATCGACTTCCAAAGATCGACGCTCACCCGATTAACACCAGGTTTCCAACACCGTCGCATTCCCTCGGGTGGCCCGTTCATTCGTGACCGGGTTTCGAGACCGGGCGGGACGGTCCCCATGCAACGGAGAATCGTTCCGGGTAATTTTGGGCGGATCGGGGTCGAACATCAATTGGATTTCCCGAAGGACTGGGTCCCGGATCAGCATGGGTCCGCTCCGATCAGTTGAACTGGTCCAGGACGCGGGTCCTTGCTAGCGTGAATCCAGTGGAGATCCGGAACGAGGGGCGCGGCAATTTGAGGGACGGCGGATGTCGGAACCCCTCCTGCGAGTCGGTGTGATCGGGCTCGGTGTGCACTGGGCCAATCGCCTTCGGCCCGCTCTGGAGATGGCCCCCCTCGATCTCCGTCCCTCTGCCTTGTATGACGATGTACCGCGCCGAGCCGCACGTGAGGCTGAAGCCTTGGGCTGTCGAGCGTTGGCGAGCCTCCGGGGTCTGGTTACTGATCCCGAAGTCGATCTGATCGCGGTCGTCGACGATACCTGGGTTGGCCTTCAAGCGCTTGCTTGGATCGTGGAGGCGGGCAAACCGCTCGTCACCGGGATCCCACTGACGATTGAGCGAGAACGCCTGAAACGACTTGCCCGACGGGCCGAGCAGACCGGATCTCGGATCACTCAGACGGTCTGGCCTTGGCTCGACGATCTGAGGACCGCGATCGCTCAGGCGATCCCCGACCCGCTCGGGGAGATCCGAACGGTCAGCGGATCCATCGAGGTGTCTTCTTTCGATCGTCGACGCGAATGTGGCCCGCTCCGCCAAGCGAGCCCGGTCGATCCGCTGCTCGATCCCGGTGTGCTGCTGATCGAGTGGGCCTGTCTCCTCTTCGAACGGGCTCCGGAGACGGTTCATGCCTACCGAGCGGGCGACGCGATAGGCTCTTCGGTCACCGTTGAGTTGACGTATTCGGGAGCTCGATTCTTTCGGGGGCGGATTGGTCTTCGACAGGAATCCGAGGCCGGATCGTCGGTGGATTACGCGCCCGGCCGACTGCACTTAGAGATCCATTGCCTTCACGGTCGGCTGAGCCTGGACGTGCCGGGGACGATTGGTTGGCAGCACGATTCGAAGCCGGGGCAGATCGTCGCGTTGCCCGGTCCGACTTCAATCGAGGACGCCCAGGCCGTTCCGAGCCGTTGGCTCACATGGGCCTCGGCGAGTCATCGCGGGTCTGAGCCTGACGGGTCGGGCTGGACGCGCACCCTGCGTGTCGCCCGGATCCTGGAGGCGATCCGTCGGAGCCTCGCTTCAGGGGGGACGATCCCTGTCACCGACGAAGACTGACCCTCGGTTTCCGCTGTCGATCGGACATGGATGAATGGCGTTCGGGCTCCAGTTCCGAACGATCGACCGATCCGCTCAAAGGATGAGCTTCCATGAGCCACTCCAACTCGGTCTCGACGTCCTCGTACGGATTGCGGCCCGGACATCTTGGGATTTTGGGCCACGTCGTCTTAGCCTCGACGATCGGCTGGCTCCTCGCCGCCGACACGGCCTGGGATGCTTCGGCCACCTATGATGAGATCACGTATCTGGAGGTCGCCGCCCATTGGTGGCGGACCGGCGACCAAGAGTCGATCTCCCGAATGGGCTCGCCGGTTTTGTTCTGGAAGATCCCACACGTTCCGGTCTTCCTCGCGCTGGAAGTCGGTGGGCTCGGGTCCTGGATCGACGACCCGGTCGGACACCAGGATCGCCTCTTGCCCTGGGTCCGGATGACAACCGCGCTGTTCGGCGTCGGGATCGTCGGGTTATCGGCCCTCTGGGCATCTCAGCTCCTCGGAGGCCGAGCGGCGATTGCGGCGGCCTGGTTGGTCGCTTTGGAACCGAACCTCCGGGCTCACGTGGGGTTGGCCACCATGGAAGGTCCGTTGACGTTCTTCTGGACGTTGGCGGTCGTCAGCTTTGGACAGTACCTGGCGACGCGTCGGCATCTCTGGTTCGTGACCGCCTCGATATCGACCGGGCTGGCATTCTCCTGCAAGTTCACCGCGGTCCTGCTGCCGGCGCTCCTTGGATTGGCCTACGTGATCGCTGAGGTCCGACGCCGTCCCGACCCGCGATCGTGGCCTGATTTGGTGCGTGTGGCGATCGTCCATGGACTGTTCGCTTTGATGCTCGTCGTGGCGACGAACCTGATCGTCAACGGGTTCGCCACCTTGCCGGCCTCGCCGCGCGCCGGCCAGTCCCATCCAGCGCTTGAACGAGCTTTGCCGAACTGGGCCGTCGGGCCGGTTGGGGCGTTGATCGATCGCCCCTGGCCGCAGGATTGGGTTGGCTTTGCGCGTCAGATGCAGCTCCAGTCTGGGGGAGGCTCGAGCTATCTGTTTGGGCGTCGGAGCGAGTCGGGGTTTTTCGGCTACTATCTGGTGGCCTTGGCGGTGAAGCTCCCGATCGCGTTGCTGGTCCTGCTTGGGCTGCGTTGGGGATCCGGAGCGGCCCGGTTAGTGCCGACAGCCCAGACGCGCAATGGGGCGATGCTCTTGGCCGTCTGTAGCCTGGGATTACTGGCGATCGTCACGCTGGCCTCGTCACGCAACTATGGGATTCGCTACCTGTTGCCGATCTGGCCGCCAATGCTCGTCTGGGTCGCAGCCTTGGCCGAATCGCCCACACGTTGGGTACGTGGAGGTCTGGTGCTCGGGATCGTCGGGCTGGGCATTGCGACCGCCTCGACACAACCGCACCCGCTCTCGTTCTTTAACGGGCTCGTCGGGGGCCCCGAAGGCGGCAAGCACGTCCTGAGCGACTCGAACCTCGATTGGGGGCAGGGGGCCAAGCACCTGGCGAGTTGGCAACGGAACGCGCCCGAAAATGCCGATCTGACCCTCTTCTACTTCGGCAACACCGACCCGCGCTGCTACGGTGTGACTGGCGCGGTCTATATGATTGATGCGGTCCACGTCCGCGACGATCTTCCCGACGATCCGACCGAAGTCCCGACCCGATTTGTGGCGATCGGCCGTTCGCTCCAGTGGGGACCTTGGGGGCCTGAGGGGTACTTCGATTCCTTCGACGACCGCGACCCGATCCACGTCACGCCCGACGCGGCCATTGCCGTCTACGACTTGCGCAGCGGAACCACGTCCGATGTCGCCATGCGTTGAGCGGCTGGGAACCCCGGAAGCCAACCGAGCCCGGGCCGCTTTGATCCGTCCGAGGGCCATCCGCTAAAATTCTCGGTAAATGTAAGTTGTGGGCGGAGCCGAGTGGGTGAACGAACCAAGTGATCCAGGCCGATCGGCGCCGTCGGGTCGGGATTGGTAATCGATGTTGATGGGCAAGGGGGCGAAGCGTTGCGTCCGATCGTCGTGGTTTATGGGATCGTCGTGGTCGGCGCGGTCGGCCTCTTTTTCTGGGGGCGCCATCAGGCGGAAGTCGCCTCGAAAGTCGACCCCGACGTCTTCGTCGAGCCGGAATCGCATTATGTCTCCGAGGAGATGATCACCCAGGCCGATGCGAAGATCGACGATCCGGCGCCCGAGTTCGAGGCGATCTCCCATGAGGGACAACGCCTTTCCCTCGCCGACCTCACCGCCGACGGGCCTTCCGTGATCATCTTCATCAAGGACGGTTGCCCGTGCAGCACCTCGGCCGAGCCCTACTTCCAAAGCGTCCATGACGTCTATGGGGAACGAGCCCGATTCGTCGGCGTAATCGATGGGGATGTCGACATCGCCCAGCGGTGGGTCGACGAGCACGAGACCCCGTTCCCGGTCCTCACGGACCCCGATTTGGAAATCATCCAGGCTTTTGAGGCGACCAACTCGGCCTACGTGGCCGTCATCGATCGCGACGGCCAGATCGTCAAGATCTTCCCGGGCTACTCGGCCGAGATGCTCGTCGAACTCGGGATGCGACTGGCCGAACTGACCGGCCTGGACGAAGAAGTTTTGGACGTCCGCGACGCCCCGTTGACCTATTACTCGGGCTGCCCGTTCTACGATCCCGGTGGTGACGAGGTCCGCGCCTCCGATTCCGACGAAGAGACCACGTGACCCACGCTTCGATCATGGGGTCGCGACCGGGAGGTCGGTTCGGGGGCCCCATTCGTTCCAGGAGCCGTCGTAGTTGGTCAGGCTCCGATAGCCGATCCGTCGAAGGTTGAACAGCAGGACGGTTGCGGCAACCCCGCCATTGCAATAGGCGATCACGGGCCGCTCGTGAGTCAGCCCGGCTTCGTCGGCGACGCCCTGGACCGCATCGCGCGTCAGAAACCCGCCCCCCTCGGCGAAGAAGCGTTCCCGAGGCAGGTGGAGGGCGTTGGGGATGTGGCCGCCGCGCGGACCGCGTCGACGCTCGGCGCGGTACTGACCTTCGTCGCGGGCGTCGAGCAGTTGGATCTCGGGAGCGTCCAATCGGCCTCGGAGCGTCTCAACGTCGATCCGCCAATCGGGTCGGACTCGCGGGTTGAAGGTCCTCGGCTCGACGGCAACCTCGCCCTCTTCGACCTCACGTCCTTCCTCGCACCAGCGGTTCCAACCGCCGTCCAGCACATAGATGTGCTCGTGTCCGTAATAAGTGAGGGCCCACCAGAGCCTTGTGGCGAACTGGCCGCCCATGTGGTCGTAGGCGATGACGACACTGTCCTCACCGATACCCCGCGTTCCCATGACCGCGGCGAACCGCTCGGGCCTGGCGATCTGAGCTGGGACCGGGTCGTCCGGGTCGACGATGTCGGCGGTCCAGTCGATGTAGACCGCACCCGGAATGTGCTCGGCAAGATATTCCTGACGGGCGCCGAGGTAAGTGGCCTCCTCGACGCCTGGCTCGATCTGACGCGTCCGAACCGACCCGCGCATGTCGACGATCCGAATCCGCGGATCTGCTCGATGTGTGTCGAGCCAATCGGTCGTGACGATGAGATCATCGAGCACGGGCAAAGGCAAGGACATGGCGAAAGCTCTTCGCTTGAGACAAGGAACGGTGACCCCGCTAAGTTACCATTCCCGGCCGATCCGGTCGTGTCATCAGTCTCATAAGGCGAATCGGCTTGCGGTCGGATTCGAAACCGACGAGGATCGCCCTGCTTGTGATCCGGAAAGTGAGTCGAAGTTTGAGGCTTCCGAGAGCTTCGGGACCAAGCCTCCGAAGATTATCGAAGGGTGGCTCGACCCTGAGTAGGTGCATATGAAGGCGATCCAATTCGATACGTTCGGCGAGCCGACTGACGTTCTGAACGTCGTCGATCAGCCCATGCCCGAGCCCGGTCCCGGCGAGGTTCGGGTCCGGATGATCCTGAGTCCGATCAACCCGTCGGACCTGTTGGTCACACGCGGACGATACGGCGTCCTTCCCGAACTGCCGGCCACGCCGGGCTTCGAAGGGGTGGGCGTGGTTGATGCGGTCGGGTCCGGCCTGGCCTCGGCGACCATGAAGCGGATCTGCGGTTCGAAGCGGGTCGTGGTGCTCAACCAGGCGGGCGGCAATTGGGCCGAGTACGCGATCGTCCCGGCGCTCCGGATCGTCCCAGCCCCTTCGGACCTCCCCGACGAACAGATCGCCTCGTTCTTCGTCAACCCGGCCACAGCCTACGCCATGACTCGGGAAGTCCTGAACGTGCCGAGCGGGGAATGGCTCCTCCAATCGGCGGCCAACTCCGCGCTGGGCCGAATGATCATCCGTTTGGGACGTCACGCTGGGTTTCGGACCATCAACGTGGTCCGTCGACGCGGGGCCGCCGAGGAGATTGCTGACCTCAAGCCCAATGCGGTCGTCGTCACCGAGGACGGGCCGATCGTCGATCAGGTCCAACAGATCACCGGAGGTCGCGGCGTTCGCTTCGCGATCGACCCGGTCGGCGGCGCGATCGGATCAGACGTGTTCTCCTGTCTCGACAACGACGGCCGGATGTTAGTCTACGGCCTGCTCTCGAACGAACCGATCCAGTTTGACCCCCGCGCCATGATCGCCGGCAAGCGAATCATCGAAGGGTTCTGGCTCGGGCATTTCACGCAGCAACAGAGCAAGTTAAAGCTGCTCGGCTTGTTCCGGACCCTCTTCGGTATGATCCGCGATGGTGTCCTCGATACGCCGGTTGGCCAGACCTTCCCGCTCGATCGGATCGGCGAGGCGGTCGTCGAGGCCGAACGGATCGGCCGCGAAGGGAAGACCTATCTGCGTTGCGGATCCGAGTGACGGATCGAGCAAAGCGATCCCATCGCGGTCGGCTGTCGGAAGACTGGGCTGACCGGGCGCACGGACCTAGAATGCGATCTTCCCGGAATACACCATTCGAGACAAAGTCACTGGCATCGAGCCAATCCATTCAGATATCATATCCACCTCTTTGACCACACGTTAACAGCCAAGAGGATCCACGAGGGAACCACGACCCATGAGCACAGGATCGACCGGCCCCCAGGACTACCGCGCGGTGGCCCTTTTGAGTCCCTCGGGCGAACGCTTGCTCTGCCTCGGTGAGACGCCCGCGCAGATCGAAGAGCGCTATATGGAGGCGTGGGATGAAGTGATCCGCGACGAGGACCGACCGACGATCAAGTCGATCTCGCTGCAGAAGTGGTCCGGTGAGGCCCTGGCCGGCAAATGGGTCTCTCAGAAGGATTTGCCCGTGCCGAGCCCTCCGGACTCGGAGTGAGAACGGTGCGATCCAGGCCTCCGATTCCGAGCATCATGCCTCAGGCGTCGGGATCTTGACCGGGTCGCCTTCCGAGCGGCTGGCCCAGCAGTTGAGGTCATCGAAGGCCTCGTCGATCCGACGCGCGAGGTCTTCGACCCCGGTACGCTCGGTGGCATGATGCCCGGCCAGGACCAGACCGACCTGACGGGCCTCGGCCTCGACACAGGTGTGATAACGGGCCTCGCCGGTGATCAGCGTGTCGGCCGATCGCGACGCGTCCTCCAGGAAATCGCCGCCGGCCCCGCAGACCACCGCGATCGATTGAACCGTTCGGTCGGCCGCGCCGACGAACCGTGTGCCGGGCGCTTCGAGGAGCCGACCGACTCGGCGGGCCAGTTCCCCCAAGGTCGTCGGCGCGGAGAGTTGCCCGACCCGACCGATCCCGGGTTCGCGACGAGTCGAGCGAAGCGGGTAGACATCGATGGCCGGCTCCTCATACGAGTGGTGCGATCGGATCGCCTCCAGGACCATCGGCACCTTCGACGTGGGGCAGACGACCTCGACCCGTTGCTCCGGCGCGGTCTCTCGACGCCCGGACTGGCCGACCGTCGGATTCGTCGCATCTTCACCGAAAAAGGTTCCATACCCGTTGAGGGCGAAGGAGCATTCGCGGTAGTTGCCGATCCGACCGGCGCCTAGGGCGAAGATCGCGTTGAGCACCGCGTCGCGGTCCCCTTCGGGTACGAAGACGACGACTTTGGAGTCCTCGTCGAGCCGGGCCGGAGCCATGCGTAGGGGGCGCCGATCGTCGAGGCCGAGCCGGTCGGCGATCAGGTCGTTGATGCCGCCCTCAGCGTTGTCGAAAGCTGTGTGCGGCGAATAGACCGCGATGCCCGCCCGAGCCAGGGCCCAGATCGGTCCGGTTCCTATTCGGTCAGACCGGAGTGACTGGGTCGGCTTGAAGAGGATCGGGTGGTGGCTGACGATCAGCCCCGCACCTTCCTCGATCGCTTCGGTGGCGGTCGTTGGGGTGACCGTCAAGGTGGTCATCACCTTCGAGACTTCGGCGCTCGGATCTCCCATGAGCAGACCGACGTTGTCCCACGATTCGGCCAAGCTGAGCGGGGCGATCCGACCCAGCCAGGCGACCAATTGCTCGACGGTCCTCATCGTCTCGACCTCGCTCGCGAAGGATGTCCTGGGGGCCAGTCTTGACCCGATCCAAGGGTCGTCCCCACCCGCATCAACGTCAGGGGGCCAGTTGCGTGGAGATGGCTGCGCGCAGTTGCTCGATGATGGGACCTGGTTCGAGGTGCCGACCATCGGGCCATCGGACGATCGGCCGGACCCCATGCACGGCGTTGGTGAGGAACGCCTCGTCGGCCTGGGCTAGATCCGTGTTAAACACGGGGCGCTGTTCGTAACGGAGACCGAGCCGGTCGGCCTGTTCCAGAATCCAGCCTCGCATGACGCCGGGCAAGAACGGACCGGTCGGCCCTGGCGTGATCAGCCGACCGTCGATGACGAGGAACAGGTTGCAGCGGCTCGACTCCCAGACCGCACCGTCGGACGAGCGGAACAATGCGTCGTCGGCCCCAACGTGTCGGGCCTGTTCGTACGCTAGGGTCCGCGACCAATAGTTCAAGGTCTTGAAGGTGGCCAGCGGATCGACCGGATCGATCCGCCAGGGGCAATCGACCAGTACGGCGCCGAAGTGGGGATGAAGGCCGGCCCCGAGCGGGCGCGCCGTCATCCAGACCAACGGCTTGGGCTCGCCGCCGGCACCGCCACCGCTGACGTGAATCCGGAGCCGCGCGTCACCGGAGATCCCGTCGTAATCGCAGAGCGCACAGACGTCCTTGGTTTCAGGCAAGTCCGACGGTTCGAGGGTGATTCCCAAAGTCTCAGCCGATTCGAGGACCCGCGTCTGGTGCCGCGGCAGGAGTATCGGCGTACCGTTCCAGGTCCTGAGTGTCTCGAAGAGCCCGATCCCATGGGCCAGCAGGCGATCTTCCGGGTCGAGGGGGACCACCGCGACGTTCGAAAAGTCGCCATCGATCCAGATCGTCACGCCGGTTCCTCCAAGCCCAAGGCCAGTCGGAGTCCCCGCGCCTTATCGAGCGTCTCGCGATACTCAGCCTCGGGCTGACTGTCGGCGACGATCCCGCCGCCGACCTGGTAGCTGTACCGATCGGCTTCTTTGAGGATCGTCCGGATGGCGATGTTGAACGCCGATCGCCCCCCGCGACCGAGATACCCGATCGCACCGGTGTAAAGACTCCGACGGTTGCGTTCCAACTCGTCGACGATCTGCATGGCCCGGATCTTCGGTGCTCCGGTGATCGAGCCGCCGGGGAACATCGCCGATAACACGTCGACCGGACCGATCCCGGGACGCAATCGTCCTTCAACGGTCGCCACCAGGTGTTGGACCTGCGCGTAACGCTCCAGGACGATCGGCTCGGTTACGACGACCGATCCGGGCCGACAGACGCGTCCCAAGTCGTTGCGCTCCAAGTCGACGATCATCGTCAGCTCGGCCCGATCCTTCGGACTCGACTCGAGTTCGCGGGCCAGTTCAGCATCTCGCATCGGATCGTCCGAGCGCGGCCGTGTCCCTTTGATCGGCCGTGTCGCGATCCGATCCCCTCGACTCTGATAGAACCATTCCGGACTGGCGCTGATGACCGCCATGTCGTCCCAGGCCAGATAGGCCGCAAACGGGGCCGGCGAGAGCACACGCGCCCGCTGGAAGACCTCGAGCGGATCCAAATCGCCTTCAAACCGATACCGTTGCGAAAGATTGATTTGGAACACGTCTCCGGCCGCGATGTACTCCAGAGCCCGCGCGACGGCTTCCTGATACGCGTTCGGAGTGAAGTCCGGTTCCAGCGATCGGAGCTGACCCTTGATGCCTTTGAGGCCGGAGCGTGCTTCAACGTTCAAGCCAACGTCAACGGCCAACCGCTCTTGCCAACTCGCGAGTCGTCGTCGGACAGCCCTTGAGCCCTCACCAAGCAGATCGACACCGTGCAGTGTGGCCGTCCCAACCTTGGCTTCGACGATCACGAAGGTGTCGTAGAGCCCGAACCGGATGTCGGGCAGCCGTGAGTCGCGGGCATGTCTGCGGGGGAGCCGTTCGAGTTGGGGCGCTAGGTCGTAACCCACAGCGCCGATGAGCCCGCCCCGGAACGAGTCTTCGAATGTAACCCCCGCCCGTTGTGAGTCGGTCGGGGTGGCCGATTCCGCGTCCGCCAGCCCGTAGGCTCGAGTCAGCTCGTCCAACGTCTTCAGGCTGCCGACGCCCTCGATTTGGCCTCCGATTCCCCGGATCCGATATCGGTCGTCGAACGCTTCGAAAACCAGCCTCGGTTCGGCGGCCAGGACCGAGACGCGTCCCGATCGGGGAAAGCCCAGACCGCTGACCAACAAGGCCGGCTCGCTCATCATCCCCAACGACTGGACCCAGGATGCCAAGGGTCGATCAGGCAAAGCGATCGCCAGATTGGCCGATCCGGGTCGGGTCGTCGTTGCGGGGTCGAGCAGGCCGGTCACTCGGGGACTCCTCGGAGGATCTAGACGACCATTGTCGCGGGTCGTCACAATGATCGGCGGGTCCAACGATCATCGGCTCCAGGCGGAACCCGTTCCAACCCGGACGGTCGGTCGGTTCCCAAAGCAGGGTCGATCTGGTCAGACCAATCTAGCCGGATCGTGCTTCGGCAAACAGGGCGGCTTCGCAACCGACCTCCCACGCCTTTGACGATCAATCCCACAAAGAGGCCCGGACGTGACACATCTTCCTTTGGGCGTCCGGATCGCTTCGACGCCCCGCATCAAGCAGGCGATTTATGAAGCCGCCTCGGTCGGAGCGAAGGGCGTAATCCTGGAGGCCATCGACGACCTCGCCCCCCAACGTCTTTCCGAGACCGGGCGACGAGAGTTGCTCCACCTGCTTCGGACGACCGAACTCCGCCTGATCGGATTGACTCTACCCACTCGACGTCCCTTTGAGACGGCCGACCAGCTCGACGATCGCCTGTCCCGGATCGAGCAGGCTTGTCAGCTCGGCTATCGGCTGGGGACCAACCTGATCCTGCTCCGTGCCGGGACGATTCCCGAGGAGCATCGTGCCCAAGCTCGGGCGATTCATCGGACGGCCATCGCCGAGCTGGGCCTCCGTGCTGATCGGCAGGGCGTCCGAATCGCTCTCGAGACCGCCGGGGATCGTGGTGTGGACTTGGCTGACCTCCTGGAGCAGATCGATTGCCCGGCTCTGGGCGTCAGCGTCGACCCCGGCGCCTTGATCCTCAGCCGGGTCGACCCGATCCAGGCCGTTGGCGAATTACACCGATTCGTCCGACACGCCTACCTCAACGATGGACTCACCCACCACGATCGGCCGTCGCAATTGCCCAGTCACCCAAGGGGATCGTTCCATCCCCCCGGTTCGCTCGACTGGCATGAATATCTCGCGGTCTTGGAAGAGATCGGTTATCGAGACGCCCTGACGCTTTGGCCCCAGCCCGATCGGCCGATTGTCGATCAGGTCGGCGCCGCTCTCGAACGACTCAATAAGGGCCGATGACGCGAGATTATACTGGAGTGCCCGCGGCCCACCTTCGTTGACGAGCCTGGTGCCCCCTCTTCTCTGCGGACCTGCGGGCGCAAGGATCGCTAAGGACGATCCCTGATCTCGATATTTACCGCGGAAGACGCCTCGCAGCCACGTAGGTCGAGACGAGGCGGTTGCCGAGGCCGCCGAATCTCGAGAAGAGATCCGAGAATCGCTTGACGATTGGATCGCTGAACACCACGAGATGGAGGTTCCGCGGATTGCAGAACATACCGTGGGAGAAATCCCCGCCGACGAAGACGATGTATTCGACCCAGGGGGGTGACGGATACTGGGAACAGCTCGAAGTGAGAAGTTATCCTTAGCTCCCGTGACCCGAACATCCACTTGTCATGACGTACCTTGATAATTTTGCGTGTTTGTCTTCTGGATTTTTTTAGGATAGCTCGTGCAAGGCGCGACGCAGTTCAGGCTCCATCCTATGGCTCATGACGCTCAGATCGAACCCCACCGCGCCGTCTGGCGGGTCGATCAGGACGTCTCGGTCCTTGGAAAACCCAAGGCATGGCACGAAATGGTTGTAAGGGGGTCGGTCGGAGGCGGAGGTCTCTGACCGAGTGCCACCCGGTGGCCGCCAGGCTCTCCTCATCCTGAGAGGCACTTATCGGGGCAAACACCCTGGCGGTGTCGGTCGGCTGTTTCGGGCTTGCTGTTTCGGGCTTCATGGCGAGGCTGTTGTCGGCGGAAAAGACTTTGGGCTACTATGTCTTTCTAATTCAAGAAATATATTATGTTTTTATTAAATTATTGGGTGTGCGGTGCGTTCCAGGAAGGCTGGAGTCCAGGTTCGGCCGAGTGTTTTAGTGCTAAAACAATGGAAACGCGAAGGAAGATCTTTCGAGGCCCGAAGTTCTCCTAGCGTCGAGCATCTCCGGAACAACCATCGAATCCCTTCTCGAGCCGAGTTACCGTTGCCGGATCAAGCTGCGTTTCGGTCGCCTTAAGGAGCCGAGCAGTCGGCTCCGATCCCTTTCCGCCTGGTCACCTTGAAAAGGAGCCCTGCACGACGATCGACCCATAGATCTGAGCGTGGAGCGTACCATTTGCCGAAAGGAAAGTGCTCCACGGAGGGGGGTCGAATCGCATCGCGGGGCCGATTATATTCAGTCGAGCCACCTCTCCCGCCATGCCATCCTCGAGTACGCCGCGTCGTTGAAGGGCTCGCGGTGCACGCGGGGATTTCGCCTTTCCCCTCGGCTGGAGACGGTGTGTCGATGTCGGACGGCTCTGTTGGAATGACGCGTCGCGAGTTGTTGACGCGGATCGGCCTCTGGGGCGGGACCCCAGCGGTTTATGAAGCGATGGTTGCCTTGGGGTTACTCGCTGAGCCGAGCCAGGCTGGCCAACCGGGTCGGCCCGATCCCGGTTCGCGGACCGAGACCGAGCAGGGCCGATCGGTCGTCGTTGTGGGCTCGGGCGTGGCTGGGCTCACCGCAGCCTACGAACTCGAACGACTGGGCTACCGCTGCACGGTCCTCGAAGCGCTCGAGCGGCCGGGTGGGCGGAACTGGACGATTCGACGCGGCGATCGTGTTGAGGAACGAGGTCAGAATCGACAGCTCTGCCGCTTCGACGATGACCCTGGACTCTACTTCAATGCCGGACCGGGCCGTATTTCGCATCACCATGCCAATATGCTCCAATATTGCCGCGAGTTCGACGTCGCGCTCGAGCCGTTCCTGATCCGCAACCATGCGACGCTCTTTTATGACGACACTCGAGATCCTGCTGTATGTGCGACCGATAAACGGCTGCTCCACGACGTTCGCGGCCGGATCGCCGAGTTGCTCGCCAAGGCCGTTCGACGAGGCGCGCTCGACGACGAGGTCGACGATGACGACCGCCTCCGACTGCTCGACCTGCTAGAGAGCTTCGGTGACCTCGACGCCGAGGATAACCATCGATACAAGGGAACCACGCGAGGCGGATACGCCGTGGGACCCGACCTGATCGGTCAGGGTGAGCCCCATCCGCCGACCGAGCTGTCCGACATCCTGCAAGGTGAGTTCTGGCAGTTAGCCATGAGCTTCTCCGACCGATATCTCTATCAGCCGACGATGTTTCAACCCGTCGGTGGGATGGATCAGATCGTCAAGGCGTTCGTCGAGCGCTTGACAGGCCCGATCCGCTTCGGATGCCCGGTGACATCGATCCGGAACCGCAACGGCAGCGTCCGCGTCACCTATCACGACCGCAAACGCGACACGTTGGAGGTCGTCGATGCCGACGCTTGCGTCGTCACGCTTGCCCTACCAGTGCTCGCGACGCTAGACACCGATTTCGATCCGGCTTTCCGGGGCAAGATCAGCGAAGTCGAGTTCGGGACCGCTGCCAAGTTGGCCTGGCAGGCCGACCGTCGGTTCTGGGAGGAGGACGACCAGATCTACGGAGGGATCACCTGGACGACGCGCGAGATCCGTCAGATCTGGTATCCTTCGCACGGATACTTGGGGCGAAAGGGCGTGTTGGTTGGTGCCTATTGTTTCGGTGACACGGCTCGAGAATTCGCCGACTTGGGGGTCGACGGCCGGATCCGCGCCGCGCGCCTCTCGGGCCAGGCGATTCACCCATGCTTTGCCGACGAAACGACTCGGCCGATCACCGTCGCCTGGCACCTGGTTCCTGGCTTCGCAGGCGCCTGGGCCTCATTCCGACGCGAGCACGGCGAGGACGACGGAGCCGATCCGACTGTCCGAGCTGAACTGGCTCAGCCCCAGGGCCAGGTCTACCTCTGCGGCGACTACCTCAGCCCCCTCAACGCCTGGCAGGAGGGCGCGGTCCTCTCGGCCTACCGGGTCATCGATCAGATTCGGGATCGTATTAACCGAGGATCTCGATGATATTTGTAGACCAGTGGGGGGATGAGTAGCCGGGCGGGGAGAGTTTGCCCGGCTATCGGGCTTGGAGTCAATCGTCGTCGCGGGCGATATCGAGCAAACCGAATCGGAGGGCGAGGAAAGCGGTGGCGGTTTCCTGGTTGGTGTCCAGGCTGCTCGGCGATGCGGTCCGTCGGAAGTCGACGCGGCGGGTCCCGATCGTCGGGACGACGTCCAGCAGGCGGCGGGCCGAGAACGGCGTACCGGGGAACTGCGGCAGTTCGCCTCGCGTAATGAACGGCGCGGCCGAGGGGAACCGGGTGTTGAACCGGGCCCGATCGAAGGTCTGACGGAATTGCAGGTTGGCCACCCGTTCGCCGGTCCGCAATGCGAAGGCCGGCAGCGTCGGGTGAGGCGCCAGCTCGCCGAAGTTGTAGCTGACGCCGAGATCCGCCCCGGCAGCCGGGTCGAGCACGATCTCCGTGATTAGGTCGTTGCCAGCGATCCCTTCGAGCGTTCCGGCGCGGTCGAAGAAGTCGAGGAATCCATCCGGCTGAGATTCGGAAATCTGATACGTGCCGGCGGGCAAGTCGGTGAAGACATAGTTGCCGAAGGCGTCGGTTGTCGTGGACGCGGTGATCAAGTCGCCGTCGGGTGTGATGCCGGCCAAGCCGATCGACACTCCAGCGATCCCGAAATCGGGCCCGTCAAGGACACCGTTATGGTTGATGTCGACATAGACGTTGCCGTCGAGCGTGCCGGTTGGATCGGCCGTTGCAGGGTCGTCGAGCGGCACGAAACCGATGTCGAAGCTGTGATTGCTCTCGCCGTTGCTGCCGGTAACCAGGTCAATGGCGATCACCGAGGAGTCGATCGCGACGGCGTCGGAGTCGATCAGGTCGGCGTTCGGGCCGGTCCCTTGGTTCGGGGCGGTTAGGGTGAGCCCGTCGAGTTCCTCGATCGAGGTGAAGACGCGGATCCGGAAGGTCGTGTTGGGCGTCAGATCGATGTCAGGATCACCATCGGTTCCGTCGTTGAAGACGAAGGTGCCGTCGGCGCTGGTGAACGTCGAGGCAAGCAAGAGGTCGTCATCGGTGTCGAAGAGGTTGTCGGGGCCGGGTTGGATGAGGTCGAGTCCGACCGAGGGGATGCCCGGCTCGTCGGGATCCTGGATCCCGTTGCCGTTGGTGTCTTGGAAGACGCGGTTGCCGATCTCGATCGGCGCGGCGTCGGCGAGCACGACCAGATCACCCAAGCCGGCCCCGTTGGCGAAGAACGGATCGGTCGGATCCTCGCCCGGATCGCGGTCGACATCATTGATCCCGTTGAAGATCCGGTAGCTCTTGATGACTTCGCCATCGGCGTTGGAGAACCAGCGGACGCCACCGTCCTCGGTCTCGCCATCGAGTGGGGTGGGGTTGAAGGCGGTGCTGAGGACCTGCGGGAAGCCAGGTAGAGTTGTGATCCCACCGATCAGGACCTCGTCATTCTCTGTGACGACCGGATCCCCATCGGGGTCAGACTGCGGGAAGTCGTCTTCGAAGTAGAATTCGCCGCCACCGGGCCCTTGACCGTTATCTTGGCCGTCAGTGGTGACACCACCGGAGGAGGCGTTGTCCTCGATCGTCCAGCCGGTTTCGGGCGATCCCTCAGCGCGGAGCATGTCGCCGCCGGAGATGATCCCGAAATTGACGTCGGGGGTGTCGGGGTTGCTGGGCACCTGGTTGCCACCCTGATCGCCGGCGCGGTCGCGGATCCCGATGATCATGTCGGTGCCGTCGAAGGCGATCCCGGTGAGCCAGGGCTGCGGGTAGACGAGGGGGGTGTCGCTCTCGGTCGCGGTATTGACGTTGGCGAAGACCGGCGACCATGGAAGCCAATCAGCCGAGAGCGCCGGGTCGTCGTTCTCCGGGATCACGACCGACCCACGATCGTAATTCAACGGCACTTGGAGCACCGGCGCGTCGGAGAACACGAGGGTTTCGGGATCGACCGTGAAGACGTAAGCGATCAGGTCGTCGGCATTCTGGGTCGACTCGGCGGTGTTGACCATTCCGACATAAATGAGCCCGTCGAAGACGGTTACGGCGAAGGGCCGGATGTCGTCGGGATCGGTGGCGCCGGGCGGGTCGAGGGGTACGGGCACCGAACGGATCTCGTCGGCAGTAGGTGGTTCGCTCCCGTCGAGGGGGATCTCGAAAAGGGTCCGGTTACCGAGTGCCAACGCGTAGAGGACACTGCCGTCCTCGGAGACGTCCAGTCCGCCGAAGGCGGTTTTCCCAACGGCGTCCCAGGCGACGTTGCCGTTATCCAACAAAAAGTCGGCCGTGTTGTGCGGGTCGATCCCGGCGACCTCGTCTCCGAAGAGGATGTTTAAGTTGACGAAGACTTCGGCCGGGTCGAGATCATCCTCGTCGGCCAGCGCGGCGTCGACGTCGATCTCGTAGATGGTGCCCGGTCCGCCCGGTCCGAACCCGCTGTGCTTCTTCATGAATGCGCCGGCGTAGAGCATGCGGTCGAAGCGATCCCAACCGAGCCCCCAGGTGGGGCCGATCTGGTCGGCCGGCACCGAGATCGCATTGTCGGTCGGCTGATCGAAATCGGTGTCGTCGAGGTCGCTGTTGTCCGATCCGGCGGAGAACGGGAAGCTGATCAGGACGTCTTCGCTATTGAAACTGCCATTAATCTGATCGCCGAAGACGTAAACGCTCGTGGCCAAGAGCGGATTGTCTTGGACGAACTCTAGGGGGACGACGAGTCCGAGGTTGATGTTGTCGACGTCGCCGTCAGGAACAAACTGGACGGTCGAGCCGGACCCAGCCGCTGCTCCGACGGGACCCAGCGGGCCGGAGAAGAAGCCTTCGGGCAGACCAGTGAACTCGACTCGGTAGGGGCCAACGGTCCCGACCGTATTGACCGACCAAAGTCCCCCCGCGTCGGTGGTGACCGTGGCGATCGGTAGTCCGCCGCTCTCGAAGACGCTCACGGTGACCCCGGGAATCCCGACGTCTTGGGCGACTTCGACGACGCCATCTCCATCGTTGGTGATCGTTGTCCCGACGTCGAAGAGTCCGTCGCCATCGAAATCCTGGAAGACCTGGCCGGAGAGGATTCCGGTGAGCAACTGGCGAGGTTCCAGGTGATCCAGGGACGGTTGGACCGTCCCGCGTCGGCGCCGAGCGGCAGTCTGACCCCGACGCTCCGAGCGATCCCGTCGTGATCCTTGGCGGTCGAAGAGCATGGTCGATCCTTCGATCAGCAACCTGGCGATAGTATCCGACGCGCCGGGTCCGTCCCGCGCGGCCGGTTCCGATCTCAACACCCAGGTCGAGAAGGAACTCTTTCGTGACATATCACGAGCCGGAGGACGCCGACGGATCTCGAGAAAGATTCAAGAGGACATTCGAACGGGATACAATGGCGACAACGGTCTCACCGGCACGATCGGATCTTGCCCGACGGTTTCCTCAAGCCGACCGCTTCGCCTATACCGAACCACAGTATCGCAGCCTGGTCGACGACTCCGATGTCGCGAATGACGACAGTGATCAGGTTTCGCCCGTTGGGTCTGCATGGCCTTTAATCAAAGTGTTCGCAAACGCGTTTTGTGTGTTGGAGTATGTCCGACCTTGTTCCGAAGGATCGACGGGGAATGATCGAGCCGGACTCACCTCGTCATCGAGGTAGATCTGCTCTTCACCCCAAAGAAGACTTCTTGGATATGGACTCGGTTAACTTGCGAACAGCCCGTCCCGGCGTGCCCACGATAATTCCTGAAAGCCGGTCGATTAATGCAGGCCAGTTCAATGTGTGAGCGAATGCTCGGGTGCGTTCAACAGTTTTTCACAAATTCGCTCGTGCACAGTTATTCTCTTCCGGCTAAAACTAGGATGGACCATCTCTTTTCCCACCGGTCCATGTCGTGCCTGCCAAATTATTCCTTGTTAGGAACTGTCTCCCATGAAGTCCCCGACCCGTCCTGGATTCACCCTGGTCGAGTTGCTGGTGGTGATCGCGATCATCGCGGTCCTGATCTCCTTGCTACTGCCGGCCGTCCAGTCGGCCCGCGAGGCGGCCCGCCGCTCTCAGTGTCAGAATAATCTCAAACAAATCGCTCTGGCCGCGATGAACTTCGAGAGCAGCTTCGGCTTCCTACCGCCGGGTAATCCTTCGTGCGTCGACAAGATGTCTCAGCAGATCGTGCCCCCCAACCCGTGCGGCCTGGAGGAGGGCACCGTGCTCAACACCGAGGATCTGCCGGGCTGGTGGGTCTCGGGCACGCAGTTCCCTGGCGGTTCCAGCGGATCGTCCAACGCGGCGCAATGCTTCGGCCCGGCCTGGACCCTCCAACTCCACCCCTACATCGAGCAGACCGCCATGGCCGACCTGCTTCGTCAGGGGATCGAAGAGAACTGCGAGGAATATCGCCAGTCCAACCCGATGGACAACCTGGACGCGGGTCGGACCCAATTCGGGTCGCAGGGCGGTCGGATCTTCGACGTCTGGCGCTGCCCGACGTCGGACACCGATCACCAGTTGGCCATCGGAAGTCCGTTCTACCGGGCGCTCCGGCTGGAAGGCCTCGAACGGTCCAACTACGCGGCCTGCTTCGGCGGCGACACGATGGCCACGACCATGGACAACATGGTCACGCCCAACCCGAACCGCGCGATGTTGGGCGTCTTCTCGACGCGGCCGATCAACAAGTATCCGCCCTCCGTCCGGTCTGGTCGCGGGATCACGTTGGCGGACGTCCGCGATGGGACCTCCAACACAGTCATGCTGAGCGAGATCCTGACCTGGGATGAGACGGCGCCCAGCGACGTCTACAACGCGGGCAACTACCGGGACTTGCGGGGCGTCTGGGTTATGCCGACGATGGGTGGCAACGCCTTCTCGACCCGAAACACCCCGAACTCGAGGTTCAACGACTTCATCGGCGCCTGCGAATCGACGATTCCCGAAGGTGACCTGATGCACTGCGGCCGTCGCGACATGGACAGCTCGTCGGCCCACTTCCAATTCGAAGGGGCCTTCCACGCCGCAGCGCGGAGCTTCCACCCCGGCGGCGTCAATACTGCCTTCGCCGATGGTTCGGTTAAGTTTATTACTGAAACGATCGATCAACCGGTCTGGAATGGGCTCGGCACCCGCGCTGGTCGCGAGGTCATCAGCGCCGAAGCCTTCTGAGCCCGACTCTTCGTCGTTTCAGCGTGAAGGGATCACGTCACGTTTCCCATGGCGTGATCCCTTCTTCATCGTCCTGGCGCGCCCTCTTGAAGGTCTCGTCACCCCTGCGTCCCTCCCCTCCCACTGTCCCCGACGGTCTCTCCTCCCGGTCTCACCGGCCGTGACTCGGAGTTTGCCCACGATGATTCGTTTCGATCGCGCCGCCTCGTCTCGGCTTGCCGGTCTCTGGTTGGCCCTGCTCAGTCTCGCTCTGGTCCGTTGTGGTGGCGAGCCGGCGCCCGACGCCCCCATCGAGCAGGAACTGGAGATCAACCAGATCGCCGAGTCCCTGACCGACATGGCCGGTGTGCCCGAAGAGTTCGCTACCAAGTTCGCCGACGCCTCCAAGCCCACGCCCGAAGAATTGGCTCGCTATGCTGAGTACGAATATAACGCCCAAGACGACGTGCGGGTCTCGGGTACCACGGCCACGATGACGGTCATCATTTTCGATGCCGAATCCCTCGAGAACCTCGGCAACTTCACCTGGACATTCGTCGAAGAAAACGAGACGTGGAAGATCCAGGACGCGCCGCTGCCATGAGCGTCCCCGAACAGGCGGCCTCCTCTCCCATGGGTATCGCGGACGTATCCCCGAGCCGGGTCGCCTGGATCGTCTCGGCGCGGTTCGACCTGCTATTCTTGGCCAATCTCGGCTGGCTGATCCTGGTAATCCCCGGCCTCTTGGCCGACGACCGCACGCTGACCCTCGAATTCTGGCAGATCTACTATCTGACCACGCCACACCGTTGGATCACCCTCGGGCTGGTCTTGTTCGACCCTGACCGACGCGCTGGCCGATTGCCCCATCTCTTAGCGTTGCTGGCTTTGGTCGCCGTGGTGGTTCCTTCGGTCTATGTGATCACCGGTAGCTTCCTCTGCCTGGTCTGGTTCGACTTCCTCTGGAACGCCTGGCACTTCGCCTCGCAGCATTACGGAATCCTGAGGATCTACGGGCGCAAGTCAGGCACGCCGTTCCGCCTTTGGGAGGCGTACGGGCTCCGACTCTTCGTCTGCTACGCGATCCTTCGTGTACCCGGCTGGTCGAGTTCGTGGCTACCCGATTCGGCAAGAACTTGGCTGTCAACGGTCGACCTGCTCATGTTGGCCGTGCCCATCGCTCTGCTGGCGCGGGCACTGATTGACTTTCGGGCGGTTCAGCTTGGCAAGTTGATCTATCTCGGCAGTGTTTGCGGGATCTATTCGGGGATCCTCGTCACGCCGTTGATCGGGGCGTATGCGTTGCGCGATGCGCTCTTCCTGGGCGTAGCGATCTTCCATGCGACGGAGTACTTGGCGATCGTGACGCACTACGCGCGGGGTCGGGCCTCGGACGGCTCACCGGGCCTGTTCCAGGCGATGGCGAGGAACTGGGGATTGGTCCTGCTGGGTTTCTTGGTCCTCCTGGGAACGCTCGACGCTTACGCGCATGGGGTTTGGTTCGAACTGGCCTCGGGGCTCAACTTGGCCGCCGCGTTCCTGCACTACGGCTACGATGGCCTGATCTGGAAGCTTCGACGACCGGAGACCGCACGCGCCTTGGGGGTCGGAACCGAATCATGAGCCGATCGCCTAGCGACCCAACAACGTCCTTTGAGGAGTCCCACAAGCGTGGGTTTCTTCCCTCGATCACGACGTTTCAGCTTGTCCCCCCCATCCTGGTCGCGATCGCGTTTCTGTTGGGGACCGTCGTCTGCTGGCGTGACGTCGACGGGCTGATCCGGGCGCCGTTCGGAGATCCGTCGGTCCTTCTGGTGAGCCTGTTGGCCACAATCCCCTTGTCTGCTTCTGTATCGATCGTGGTGGTACAACGCATCGGTCGTGGCCTCTCTCTAGCGATCGCCGGAATGGCCCTCGTTGGATCCTGGGCTTTGGCGAGAACGACCGACCTCTGGGCCGTTTCGTTGCTCGATGCCGGTCCCGCGTGGGCCGACTCGCTGCTGCGAGCGGGCGTTGCGTTGGCTTGGACCGGCCCTTGCGTGCTCGTCGCCGCATCCTGGCCTTCGAGGTCGAACCGAGCCATCCACCCGTTGACAGTGGCCTTATCGGTTGCCCTGGCTGTTCTTCCACCCGCTGCCTTCATCAAGTCCCGGGTCGACCACCTGAGTGAGCGGACGACCGACGCGATCCGTCGCCAGTTGACCGGCGACGCCTATCAGGGCCTCCGTCAGCTTCGTGCTTTGGGGGCGGAGCTGACTCTCCTCGGTCGCGACGTGCCGGTGTTGCTAGAGGACCACGCTCGCCAGATCCGACAGATGCGCCGGTTCTTGGAACAGACCCAGGCGGCGATCGATCCGACCGTCCGGCTCCGTCGCGGCGAATTCCTGGCACGCTTAGGTCGTCACGAAGAGGCTGAGAAGGTCCTCGAACCGCTGGCCGCGACCGACCTGGACGCACAGTTGTTGCTGGCCTCAAGCGCTCAGACTCGTCGGCTTTGGGACCGGAGCACCCAAGCTTATGCACGTGTCCTGACGCGGTCGTTGGCCCGCCTGGACCTCCCGGATCCCCCAAACTCTTGGATGCCGGCCCCCGCAACGCTCGGCGACGATGCCTCCGAGCAACACGAGCGAACGAGGGAGGCGATCGAAATCCGTCCAGAACGAGCCCGAGAGGCCTGCCGAAGGAGTCTGGAGGGGCTCGCTTACAACGCTCTCAACCAACAGCAATGGGACCGGGCCGAGGCGATCTACCGATGGGCGTCGCGGATCTTCCCCGAACGGGATCTCGAATATACATATCGAATCGGGTTGCTTCAGTATGACGCTGGAAACTCGGGCGAGGCCAGGGCTTACCTCCGGCGCGCCTTGCCTGGCTTGCCGGCCGTGGAGCGTGCCCGTGCTGAGCAGGTGTTGACACGGATCGGCCAGGAAACTCCCTCTTGCCTGCTACCCACTCCCGGGCGTCGACGAGCCGGTTGGTCCGAATCTAATTAAGCTATCATATTCATGATACTCAATCTATTCATGAATTTTTCTTGAAAAGGTTGGCTCATCTCGGTGGTCTTGGGTTTACAATCAGATCGTTTCGCACACCTCACCCTCCCGCGAGGCATTCAAACGGCTGTCGGTTCGGCCTACTCAAACCACAACGTGGGGCGCCCTTGGTGTCCTAGTTGCTTGGGGCGATCGCGGTCTGTTCTGTGTTCCTTCGGATCGAGCTGGATCAGGACGCTTTGAGTGGGCTTGTTCACAGAGGCACAGGGTTGTTGCTCTCCCAAGTGTGAACATGCTGACCTCGAACACTCCGGCTCGTTGCTAGCATGATCTGACATCGCGTCGTGCGTTTCGCTCGACGTCGATCCCACCCTCCCAATTTTGGTGTTGGGAACGGCCTAATCCCCAACGGGCTGTCCTGTCTCCCACCTCTCTCTTCACACAGCACTTGAGACCTCATCTATGTTTGGAAAACTCACCCGTCGCGCGGTTCGTCGCGGCGCCTCTGCAACTCGCCGCAATCGCCTGGGCATGATCGACTCACTGGAAGAGCGCGTTCTGCTGACCCTCTCGACCTTTCAGCAGGGCATCGATGGCTACACCGGTACAGTCGACACGTTCATCGACAGCGAAGACCCGGATGAGAACAACGGTGATGACGACGATATTGTGATCGACGCACCGAGTGGCAACGACCCGTTCGAGGAAACAGCGCTGTTGCGGTTCGACGACATCTTTGGTGACGGCGAAGGCCAGATCCCACTGGGCGCTCAAATCGTCAGTGCGGCGTTGGAACTGCGCACCACCAACGGTGGTGATGGCGGACCGTTCCACCGGATGTTGGTCGACTGGGACGACTCGATCACCTTCAACTCTGCTGGAAGTGGGGTTGGTGGTTTCAACGACGAAGTAGACATACAGACCGACGGGGTCGAGGCACGGGAAGAGTTCGAGAGCTTCGCCGGGACCCCCGCACGAAACCAAGACACATCGGTTAATACCCAGCAGTTCAACGTGACCGCCGACCTCCGCGCCTGGGCGGCCGGCGAGGACAACTTCGGTTGGTTCATCGATCACTGGGAAGGCGGTTCCAACGGCTGGGTCTTCTCAAGTTCTGAGGGCCTCGCGCCGCCCAAGCTGATCGTCGAGTGGGTCCCGGCCGAAGCGATCGCGGTCAGCTTCCAAGAGGGTGTAGACGGTTACACTGGCACCCAGGACCTCCAAATCAACTCGGGTCAGGGCGACTCGTCGCTGGACACCCCGCGGATGTCGGTCGACTTCAGCGACGGCGGCGTCTCGCAGGTCCTGATGCGGTTTGACAACCTCTTCGGCAGCGGCCCCAACCAGATTCCCGACGACCAGCAGATCGCCGTGCTGGCGGCCACGCTCGACCTGGATGCTGCGGACAGCCAAGGTGATGGTGGCCGGTTCTACCAGCTCAACGCCGATTGGGACGAGACCTGGACCTGGAACCGGGCCGGTAGCGAGCCGGGCTTCAATGGCACTGGTGGCATCCAGCCCGACGGTGTGGAGGCGGCCACTTCGTTCTTCGGCGCTGCCGCCGGCGAACCGGACCTTTCGCCCAACGCCGTGGCCAGCGATCCGCCGGTCAACGTCCGGCAGTCGGTCCAGAATTGGGCCAACGGTGAGGACAACTTTGGCTGGGGCATCATCCCTTGGGACGGCGGTGGTGACGGCTGGGACTTCGCCAGCTCCGAGGCCGAAGACATCGCCCGTCGCCCCGAGTTGACCGTCTACTACGTCATTGGTGAGCCGGTCAGCGTTTCCGTCGATGCGCCGGCGGAACTCTCGGCGGTGGAGGGAGAGTCGACCGAGCCGGTCTCGATCGTCCTCGACGCCCAGCCCGACTCTGACGTTACCTTTGAGTTGAGCCTCAGCAACGTCGTCGAGGCTAGCCTCAGCACCGAGACGATCACCTTCACCCCGGAAAACTGGGATGACCCCCAGACGGTCACCATTCTGGCGACCGAAGACCTGCTCGACGATGGTGACATTGAGGTGACCCTCGACTTCGGCTCAGCGATCTCCGATGACATCCGTTATTCCGGGTTGGTTCCTCCTTCGGTCATGGCGACCATCGTGGACGACGATGAGACCGCCGGAAACATCCTGACTTTCCAGGAGGGCGTTGACGGATACACCGGTACCTTCGATACCGAAATCCGTGAGGCGCAGCCGTTCGAGAACTTCGAGTCCTCCTCAGCCATCTCGATCGACTTCGAGGAGAGCAGCGAGGAGCAGCCGGACGGATCGGAGATCCAATTTGCCTCGCAAGGGCTGCTTCGGTTCGAGAATATTGTCGGTGATGGTCCCGGTCAGATTCCCGCCGGAAGCCAAATCATCGCGGCCCAACTCATCCTGAGCATCGACAGCAACGGCGACGGTGCCCGGATGTACCGGATGACCCAGAATTGGTTCGACTTCGACGGCTGGGGTCTCTATGACGGCGACGGCGAGGGCGGCATCCAGCCCGGCTCCGAGGCCCGCGACGTCTTCGAGTCTCAGGTCGGTGCATCCACCCTCGATCAGGACGGTGTCGGACCGCTGCCCTTGAGCGTTGACGTCACACCTGACATCCAGGCTTGGGTCGATGGCGAGGCCAACTTTGGTTGGGCGCTATTGCCTTGGGAAGATGGGACCGACGGCTTCGACTTCACCACCAGCGAGGGCGGCGACGATGCCCCGATCCTGGAGGTTGTTTTTGTCGAAGGCGCCGAACTGGCCTCGTTCCAGGACGGCGTCGATGGCTACGAAGGAACGGTCGACACCACGATCACCGCGGACGAGCCCAACGCGGACCTCAGCGAGAGCGAACTGGTCGGCATCGACTTCCTGACCGGAGCCCAAGGTCTGCTCCGGTTCGACGACCTCTTCGGCAGCGGCCCAGGCCAGATCCCCTTCGGCGCCACCATTGAGGCGGCCTACCTCGACCTGACCACCGCCCTGGCCGGTGACGGTGCCCAACTCTATCGGATGCTCGAGCCGTTCGACGAGGACAGCACCTTCAGCTCCTTCGACAACGGCGTCCAGCTCGACGGGAACGAGGCGTTCGAATTGGCCACGGCCGTCTATGGCAACTCCAGCCTGCTCGGCCAAGTCACCGTCGCCGACGGTCTGGCCAACGTCACCCGCGACGTCCAGGCTTGGGCCGAAGGTGGTGAGAACTTCGGTTGGCTGCTGGAGCCCTGGCAGGGCGCCGGCGACACCTGGGCCATCGCCTCCTCCGAGGCCGAAGACGTTGCCAGCCGCCCACGCCTGACCGTCCTCTTCACCGAGAGCGAGCCGCAGACGGTCTCGGCCGAATTGTCGGCCGGTGCTCTGATCATCGAAGGCAACAACGCAGCCAACACCGTCGTCCTGACCGAGACCGGTAACGACGTCCAGGTCGACATCGACGGCATGACCATCGGCACCTTCGCCGTGGCCGGCATCCCCACCGGGATCATCTCGGTCGACCTCTTCGGCGATGACGACTCGCTGGATGCCAGCGGCGTGACCAGCCTGAGCATTTTCGCCAACGGTGGTCTGGGCGACGACGTCATCATCGGGGGTGGGGTTCGAGACACTCTCTTTGGCGGCGACGGCGCTGATACGATCAGCGGTGGCGTTCTGGGCGATGTCATCGACGGCGGCAGTGGCGACGACCTGCTCGACGGCGAAGAAGGCAACGACACCATCCTCGGTGGTGCCGGTGACGACGTCCTCCGCGGCATCGGCGGTGACGACCAGCTCAGCGGCGGCATCGGCGATGACACGATCCGCGGCAACGGCGGGGCCGACCTGCTCCGCGGTAACGCCGGTGACGATGAGTTGATCGGCAACAGTGGTGACGACACCCTGCTCGGTCAGGATGGGGACGACCTCATCTTCGGCGGACCTGACAACGACTCCCTCGAAGGGAACTCTGGCGACGACGACCTCCGTGGGCAAGGGACCGACGACACGATGCGGGGTGGCAATGGCGCGGACATCCTCCGGGGTGGCTTTGGCGAAGACCTCCTGCTCGGTGGGGCCGATAACGACACCCTGCTCGGCGGCAACACCTCCGACACCCTCTTCGGCGGGACCGGCGACGACGAGCTCAGCGGTGACCAGGGCTTCGACCTGCTCTTTGGCGACGACGGCAACGATACCTTGGATCCCGGTTCCGGCTCCGACTCGCTCGACGGCGGTGCGGGCGCGGACATCTTCCTAACCCGCGGCAACGACGAAGGTCAGATCCACGACATCTTCGTTAACTCTGTCGGTCAGACCGTTCTCCAACGTGCCCGTCGGCTGATTGACGGCTCCATCAGCTTCGTCGAGGTCAACCGAATCACCGGGCTCGACGAGTTCGACGCCGTCATGCTCATGGCGCTCGGCGGCGCCGACACCGTCACCATCGCGTCGGAGGTCACCATCGGTGGCACGCTGCAGGGTGGACTCGGCGTCGACGTCTACAACATTCCCGGCGTGATCGCCCCCAACTGGACCATCGACGACGAAGATCAGTGATGCATGTTCGTTGCATCGCGTCGCGCTCCGGGGAGCGACCCCCGGGGCGCGGAGGCGACCCCGCAAACCGTGTTCTCTCCCCGAGAATCCCATCGACGGCCGGGGGCCTGTTTGGTACAGGCCCCCGGCCGTTTTCCATTGAAGCCTGATATGTGCTTGATGAGTCGGTCGTGGCTTGTTCGGTCAGAACATGTATCGATCGATGGATCGTGATTCCGCCCCGGTCGCTTGATCGGAGATGCCGACCACCGTACAGTCGGCGATATGTGGTCGCGGCGATCCGCGACGACTCTCCCCCCGTTGCGATTTGAGGTCGCTCATGAAGACGTTTTCGGTCCCCCATGTCTTGCGCCTGCTCGGATGCATGGCGATCTTCGTCGTGCTCTCAATGCCGATGAGTCGGGTGGACGCTCAGGACGAGGCGGCGGCTGCTCGCGGAGCCTCTGAGGTCCAGGTCGGTCCGCTCGAGGACGGCCGGATCGTGGTGCCGACCAATCAGGTGCTCACCCCGGCCGGTCGTCAAGTCGAGTTCCGTGGTCGACCGACCGACGTGGCCTTGAGTCCCGACGGTCAGACACTGGCCGTGTTGAACACGCGGTCCAACGGCGTCTTGCTGATCGATCTGGAAGGCGGCGCGATCGTTTCCGAGACATCGGTCCCGGGCGGCAGTTACGCAGGGATCCTGTTCACGCCCGACGGCCGGCATCTCTACGTCTCGACGACCGGTGAAGGTGTTCTCAGCTTCGAAGTCGGTGCGGAGGGATCTCTGGAACCCGGTCGTCCGATCGACGGCCTCGGACGTCTCCCGGTCGGCCTCGCCCTGAGCGAAGACGGGACAAGGCTCTACGTCGCGCAGAACCTGGAGAACAATGTGGCTGAGATCGATCTGGAGGCGGGATCGGTCGTTCGGACCATCGACGTAGGCAATGCCCCCTTTGGCTTGGCCGTGATCGGTACGACGGCGTACGTCAGCAACTACGGCGGATCAATCCCCGATGAGGACGATACGACCGGGCCGGCCGGTCGCGGGATCCCGGTCAAAGTGGACCCGGTCCGCCACATCGCCTCGGAGGGCACCGTTTCAGTCGTCGATCTGGAAGCGGGAACGGTCGTCAAAGAGATTCCCGTTGGACTGCATCCCTCAGCGGTCGTCGCCTCGCCGGATAGCCGATACGTCGTCGTGGCCAACGCCAACAGCGATACCCTTTCGGTCATCGAGACGCGGACCGACGCGGTCGTCGAGACGATCTCGACTCGGCCCGATGACCGGCTCCTCTTCGGGAGCGCTCCCAACGGTCTGGCCTTCGACTCCGAGGGTCGTCGCCTGTTCGTTTCCAACGGAGGCAACAACGCCATCGCCGTCGTCGAGTTCGATCCGGACGCGGGCAGTCGATTGGTCGGTTGCATCCCGACCGGCTGGTATCCGACCGGGCTGGTCCTCGACGCTGAGCGTAACGCGTTGTACGTCGCCAATACCAAAGGAATCGGTTCCCGCGACGTGAGCTGGAACGGTCAGCGCACCGTCAACGGCCAGAACGTCTTCGGCTACAACTCGCACGACTATCGCGGCACCGTCTCGATGATCCCGATCCCCGACGCCGAACCACTCGAGGCGATGACCGCCGAGGTCCTGGAGAACAATCGGCTCACCGAGAGCATCAGTGCCTTGGCTCCGCCGCGACCCGATGTCGAGCCGCGACCTGTCCCCCAACGTCATGGCGAGCCCTCGGTCTTCGAGCACGTCGTGTACATCATTAAAGAGAACCGGACCTATGACCAGGTCTTCGGCGACATGCCCGAAGGCGAGGGCGACCCCAGCCTCTGCCTCTTCGGCGAAGAGGTCACGCCCAACCATCACAAACTGGCCCGCGAGTTCGTCCTGCTCGACAACTTCTACTGCAGTGGGACCCTGAGCGCCGACGGCCATCAGTGGACCGACGAGGCCTACGTCACCGACTACCTGGAACGGGCCTATGGCGGGTTCCCCAGGAGCTATCCCTATGACGGTGGCGACGCGTTGGCCTACGCCTCCAGCGGGTTCATCTGGGACAACGCGCTGGCCCACGACAAGACGGTCCGGATTTACGGCGAGTTCGTCGACGCTTCCATTCGCTGGAAGGACCCCGCGCGTGAGGGCCGTCCCGGCTTCCTCGACTGCTACCGCGACTTCCTCGACGACAACGGCCTGATCGAGATCAAGGCCACTGCCGCGATCGAATCGATCGCCCCGTACATCTGCGAGTCGTTCATCGGGTTTCCGAGCGTCGTCCCCGACATCTACCGGGCCGATGAGTATATCAAGGAACTCCAACAGTTCGAGGACGAGGGCGCCATGCCCAACCTCTCGATCCTCCTGCTCCCCAACGACCACACCGTCGGGACCCGGCCCGGCTACCCGACACCGGCGGCGACCGTCGCCGACAACGACTTGGCGCTCGGTCAGATCGTCGATGCCATCAGCCACAGCGCGTTCTGGGAAACGACCTGCATCTTCGTCGTCCAGGACGATCCGCAGGCCGGCTTCGACCATATCGACGGCCACCGGACCGTCGCCTTCGCGATCAGCCCCTACACCAAGCGCGGGGCGCTCGTCAGCACCAACTACAACCAGACGAGCATGTTCCGAACCATCGAGATGGTCCTGGGACTCCCGCCGCTCAACCAGTTCGATGCATCGGCCACCCCAATGTTCGACTGTTTCACCGACACACCCGACCTGACCCCGTACGTCGCCGTGCCCAACCAGATCCCGCTCGACCAGATGAACCCCGACTTAAACGCGATCGTCGACCCCCGCGAACGTCACTGGGCCAAGGTCTCCCTTGAACTGCCGCTGGACGACATCGACGAGGCCGATGAGGACACCCTCAACCGGATCCTCTGGTATTTTGCCAAGCGCGACGATGAATCCTACCCGTCCTGGGCCATCACCCCGGACGACGACGAAGAGATCTCCGACTCGGAATAACCGTCTTGAAACCGGATCTGAGTCGTTGCAGCACCGATCCCTCTACGGGACTCAATCTCGACTTCGGGAGAACGAATGCTCGCCACAGTAATCTCGATGACGTGGACGATTGTCTGTTCCGTAGGGGTAGTCGACGGGTCGTCGGAGGTGGGACCGTTGGTCCGAGCGCTTCAGGTCGTCCATCGCTATGGGACATCTGAGGCGGTCACCCCGTCCAGCGACAGCACGGTGAAGGGGGCCTTGGCCAAGGGACTTCGCTCGGACGCCGCGCTGTCGGCTCGGGAGTTGGACGGCATCCTCGATGGGGCGACCGTCCGTGCACTGGCCGGCTCGGGGACGACTTTGGACATCGAGACATTGGAGCGCATCGCCACCATGTCGGTCCCCGAAAGTCGGACACATCTCCTGCCCGAGGTCCGGGCACACGCCGAGTTCCTGACCACCTCCTTCGACATGATCGATGTGCTGCACCGCGAGGCGGGCGCGGAACTCGTCGACTGGATCGTGGCCAACCACCAACCTGGTGAGCCGCTCGCGGTGACCGTCATCTGCACGGGCAACTCGCGACGGAGCATGATGGGCTCGACGTTCGGCAACATCGCTGCGGCCTACTACGGCCTGCCCGAGATCCGGTTCTACAGCGGTGGGACGACCCCGTCGGCGTTCAACCGTCGGAGCATCGCCGCCCTCCGTGCCATCGGCGTCGAGATCGCGCCGACCGACGAACAGGCCGAGCGCGGTGATCCCGAGACACCCAACCCGAAATACCGCGTTCGTTGGGGGCTCGATCCCGTTGACGATGAGACTTATGCCGCGACCGAGTTTTCCAAGTCTTATGGTGACTCGGCCAACCCGTCGTCGGGGTTCGCGGCGATCCTGGTCTGCGGCGAGGCAGACGAGGCCTGCCCGCTCGTTCGGGGAGCCACCGCACGGATCCCGATGCCGTACCTGGACCCCAAGATCTACGATGACTCGATCTACGAGGCTGCCAAGTATGCCGAGCGCCGCGATGATATTGGCCGGCTCATGCTGGCCGTCCTGATGCAGGTTCGCAACCGGCTCGAAACCGACACGCTGTTTGAGGCCGAACCGGGGTCCTGATCCTTGCGGGGTCCGGGCCTGGTCGGCGTTCCGGATCGCAGATACCCAGCGATCCGCCCAGCATCGCGACCCGGCCCGCGACTCTTGTCAACGCATCGAGAACCTTGAGGCCCGCCCCACCAAGCATCGGTCGGGGCCTTGGCGAACGGCTCACTCGGATTCGGGCTTGCGAAACTTGTAGATGAAGCGGTCGGTCTTACCACGGATGGCGGCGTCGAAGACGTTGATGGTGCGGTCGTCTTCGGGGTGAGCCAGCAGGTCGGACTCGGCGACCAGTTCGAAGCCGGCCTCGAGCAGTTCGTCCTTGACGATCTGGGCCTCGACGCGGTGCAAGCTCCGGACGTCGCGGTCTCCGCTGCCCTCGGCGGCATGGTGATCGATGACGCAGAAGATGCCGCCCGGCTTGAGCGCCTGGAGGATCTCGCGGTTCATCTGCGGTCGGTCGACCTGCATCCAGTAGGTATCATGGTAGAACAGGACCATGAAGACGGCGTCGACCTCGCCTTCGGGCAGTTCGAGGTCTTCCAAGTCGTTGAGCAAGACGGTGACATTGCTTAGACGCTCGGCGCGTTCGGCCAGGGCCTTGCCGCCGAAACGGTTGGAGATCCGGTTGTTCTGTGCGTAGACGCGACCGCCCACGCCCACAGCGCGTGAGAGGATCTCGGTGTAATAGCCGCTGCCGGCCATCAGGTCGGCCACGGTCATGCCCGGCGCGATGCCCATCATGGCGAGCACCTCGGCGGGTTTGCGGTCGGCGTCGCGTTGACGATCGTCGGTCGGCCGATCCGAATCGGCCAAGGCCTTGCGGATCGCCTCCGCGGAGTTATCCCGTGCTCGGAGCGTCGACGGGGCTGCGAGCCAGACGATCGTGGCCAGCAGAGCTGTCATCAAAACCGGGTGATTTCGCGCGCGCATGGAATCGTTCGGCGCAACCGCCGCCTCCAGGAATCTCGGACCCGGCTCGACCCGTGGTGGCTGTCAAGCAGAGCCGTTCGCCTTCGGGAGAGGATTCGGTCCGTTCCCGCCACGAAGCCCAGAGCCAACGCCCCATTCTGGAACAGACGGTTCCTTTCTACCAGATCGCGCGTCCCGGACCAACGGCCGATCCTGAATCCACGTGGATGGGTCGGTCGATAAGCGATCGATCACATTGAAGATTTTTCCTGAAGTAATTCATTCTAGAAATTATCACTATTCAATATAATAAATATTGAAATTACATAAAATATCATAATTTTAATAACACATGATAGATCTTGCGAGATTCTCGATTTTGCTGTCGATGGTTCGCGGAGACGATTTTCAACGGTTGACTCAATGCGGTCTTTATTCGAAGGCTGTGCCCCTTGGTCTCCGGTCCCGGTCATCCGCCGCAATCAACGAGATCTGCCCCGTCGAGGCTGATCGAACGCGGGGGGTGCCTGTCGTTGCGGATCGGCCGATGGCTTGTGGCCCGGACAAGAAGATCTGTTGAGGGATCGTTCCCGACATCATCGGTCTCCCAATCGGCATCCACTTGACTTCCCGTCCCCGACTTTCCGGCCGTTTTTACTCGTCGATGACGGGTCGCAGCCGTTACAACCCGAACCCGTTTTCCGCCTCAGCGCATGCGAAACCCTCCCGGCCGATCGCATCAGAATCGGCCGATATCTCGATCCGTATGACCCCGGATTGCCAAAGAGTTCCCGCTCCTCGCGGTCGTGGACCCGATCTCGAGCCCGCTCCGACGCCCCTTTCCGGCCGATCTCGACGCGCGACGCGGGCATCGTGTCGACGTCTCGACGCGTCTGCTCGACCCAACGGATGGCGGGTCGGACACGTCGAGCGGTCCGATGCGCGGACGCTCGCCCGGCGGTGTTCCGGGGCGTCGATCGTCTCATTCGCGCTGAGGCAGCGAGCGTCCCGTCCACGCCAACGCCCCGAGCCTCCGATCGGGACGGACCACGAAGCTCGATCGAAGCGAAGTCCCTCGCGATGCCCATGCGACGGGGCACGGGCACGCCTCGGCTCCTCCGCCCCAAAGCGCCCGGAGACCGGCCCGCCAACGGTAGGCCAACGCCAGGGCGAGCCGGATCGGACCGGTGACGACGAAAACGGCCGTCGCGATCAGGATCGTCGCGGCGACCATCGCGAGCGTGGCGATCAGTAAAACCAGATTGATGATCAAGGCCACGAAGATCGCCCAGGTCGGCACGTCGGGACTCGAGCGCGATGACTCGGCCCCATCGAGCCCCGAGGTCGCGGGCTCATCCGGCTCCGAAGGCCCGACCTCGGTCACGACCGGCGCGGGCGTCTCGGCCGCGACGGGCTCCTCGAACCCGGGTCGTCGTGCTGGTTCGTCTCGATGCGGTTCGGGATCAGGTCCGTAGACCCAGGCCGGTCGCGATCCATAGACGATCTCGATGGGGGCCTCGACGACGACCAACCGGGCCAGCGGAGCCAATTCGCTCGAGGACCGGGGCGCCGGATTACCCGAAGACCGCGTTGTGGGATCATCCGAAGGCCTTAGGTCCGTCCTGTTCGGTCTCCTAAGGTGCCCCGACGATCCGTTCGGCCTCGACGTGCTCGTCCCCTGCTCGCGGAGCCCGAGGCGGTACCCGGAGGCCCGGGCCGCGTTGCAAGCTCGTCGAAAGGCGACATAGAGGACCGCATAGGGATCCTCGTACCGTCCATTGCAATGAGCCACTTCGCCGCGCGCCATCCATCGTTGGATGGTCAGCTCGTCGACGCCGACGGCCATGCAGGCTCGGGGGACGCCCCAGCCTTCGCGGATACCCTGGCAGATCGCCGCGATGACCTCGCGACTGGGACCCACGCCGTCCATGCCAAACCATCCCCCCGATCCCTTCAATCCCACTGGCAAGCCGCCCGCACACCGGTGTGAGGATCGGCTCACCTCAAGTAAGATCAAGCGATCGAGGGGAGGCGTTCACGGGATTTTCTCTGGAGCCTCGGCGATCTGGCTCATCCGGCCCTTTGATCGGCACGATCGGGGCAATTAGATCGTGTGGCCCCGCCGTTCATGCACGATAACCTTCGTGATCCCGTCGAAGCGAGGAGCGAGCGAGCCTGAGCATTCACTTCGAGGGTCCATGATCGGTGGTGCGATTCGACTGGGGGTCTGAGGCCAGGCCCCCCGAGGCCCAACCTTCGGGGAGTCCTCGAGGGGAGTTGGAGCTTGGGCTGTGACCGCAATCAATGCACTTGGCGGGTCCGTCGGAGGCCGACGATGACCGCCAAACCGCCGATGCCCAGCAAGGCCAACGACGAAGGCTCAGGAATAACGGTAAACGAGCCCGAGACGTCGGAAGCAGTTGCTTGTGATAAGTTTGTGTTTACTCCTTGGTTGGTCATGATTGCACTAGATACCGATCCGATTGAAGAGATGCTAGGTATTCCACCGTCTGTAGCATACGTTACAGAAAAATCATCCACAATATCAGTTAGACCTGTACTTGGACCAATTGGTTCTCCGTACAAACTAACTAGGAACGAATTGTCTGATGGAATAAAAGTTATTGCTGAAAAAGAGTTCGTTTCATCGTAAAGTGTAGAACCAACCGTGACTGGTTCAAAGAACGTCAGTGGGATATCTATGAATCTCTGCACTCCTCCAGCCGGATCCAGCTCGGAGAGGTCGAAATCGAAGCTCCACGAGCCTTGGAATGGGTCCGGAGTCAAGGCTGCCGGGAAGTTCGATGCGTTGAAATCCCCAGAGAAGGTCACCGGGGCGGCCTGGCTGAAACAGGGCAGGAGGGCGGCCAAGCCGATGGCGAGCGTCAGGGTGCGGAAGTGGTTCATCGGGTCCTCGTTGGTCAGGTGGTGGATCGAGCGCGAGAGTGGATGACGTTGGACACGAGAGGTACGCCCCCGCGACGTCACGGGCAGAGCTGGCTCTTGGGGGAGCGTTCCGCCCGGGTTCGTCGGATCGGCGAACCGGAGCCGGGGTGACCCGGCCGAACCCCCGCCGAAGACGGATCGACGTGGCGCGTGGAAGCACGGGTCCAGACCCTCAATGCGAGGTCCGGCTATAACTCAAGTAAGGAAAAACGGAGCGGCCCCGGCGCGACGTCTCAAAAAAAAACGTCCGAATTTTTTTCGGGACCGTCCCGCACATCGCAGCACGGACCGGAAGTCCTGACCGGGACTGGTGTTGGGGAAAACCCTACGGACTCCTGTACCTCACCAAGAACCGAGAAATCGCCTTCGGGCTCGGCATGCTCTTCGCCGTCCAAGACGACGAGCTTTTGCTGATATAATCGGCCCGGGATCACCCACGGCACCAACGCAGCGACACCAACAGAGGTCGTTGCGCCGGCGGCTGGCTCGCCGGACGAACATTGCGTCCGATGCCAAGACTTGAGCGAAGCGAACCGTCGAATCGAAGACGCGGACGACGCACCCCGTGAGCCCTCAACAATGCGCCAAGCACTCCACGTGACGACCATCGTTCTCTTCGTCGCTTGCGCTGGCCTCGCGTCGGCCCAAGACATCCTCCCCTTTCCGCCGCCGCCTTCGGCTTCGAAGGCCGGTGTGACCATCGAGGGCTCGACCTACCAGAAAAGGGTCACGCCCCGTCGCCTCGACGAGGACGCCCCCAACATCCTCATCGTCCTGATCGACGATGTCGGTCCCGGCCTGCCTTCGACCTACGGTGGCGCGGTGCGGACGCAAACGCTCGATCGGGTCGCGGGCGCGGGCGTCTCGTACAACTGCTTCCACACCACGGCGATGTGCTCGCCGACCCGCGCCGCTCTGCTCACCGGGCGCAACCACACGCGCGTCGGGAACGGGCAGATCGCGGCCATCGCGAACGACTTCGATGGTTTCAGCGGCGTGATCCCCAAGACGTCGGCCACGCTCTCCGAGGTGCTGAAGGCGTATGGCTACAACACGGCCGCCTTCGGGAAGTGGCACAACACGCCGGAAGACCAGATCACGTCGATGGGCCCGTTCGACTACTGGCCGACGGGCTACGGGTTCGAGTACTTCTACGGCTTCCTCGCCGGTGAGGCGTCGCAGTACGAGCCGACGATGGTTCGAAACACGACCTATGTCGAACACCCGCACACCTCGGGTGGCCACGACTACTATCACCTGTCAGAAGACCTCGCGGACGACGCGATCGTCTGGCTTCGTGAGCATAAGGCTTATGCCCCCGATAAACCCTGGTTCGTCTACTGGGCCCCGGGGGCGTCGCACGGTCCGCATCAGGTGCCGAAAGAGTGGGCGGACAAGTACGCCGGCAAGTTCGACGACGGCTGGGACGCCTACCGGGTCCGCGTGTTCGAGAACCAGAAGCGGCTCGGCTGGATCCCCCCAAACACCGAGTTGACGCCGCGACCCGAATCGATGGCGTCGTGGGACTCGATCCCCGAGGAGGAAAAGCCGTTCCAGCGTCGGTTGATGGAGATCTTCGCCGGCTTCACCGAACACGCCGACGCCCAGGTCGGACGTCTCCTCGACGAGATCGAGTCGCAGGGCGAGCTCGACAACACGCTCGTGCTGTACATCTGGGGTGACAACGGCTCCTCGTCCGAAGGCCTCAACGGCACGATCAGCGAGCAACTCGCCTAGAACGGCATCCCGACCCAGATCTCCGAGCACCTCGCAGCGCTGGAGGAGCTTGGCGGGCTCGATGTGCTCGGGTCCGAGAAGACCGACAACATGTACCACGCCGGTTGGGCGTGGGCGGGCAGCACGCCTTACCGCGGCACCAAGCTTCAAGGCGCGTACTTCGGCGGGACACGGAACCCAATGGCGGTCGCGTGGCCGAAAGGCATCGAGGCAGACCGCACGCCGCGATCGCAGTTCCACCACGTCGTCGACGTCGTCCCGACGGTCTACGAGCTGTTGCGCATCGAGGCTCCCAAGGTCGTCAACGGCTTCCACCAAGACACGTTTGACGGCGTGAGCATGGTGGAGACCTTCGCGGACCCAGATGCCCAAGGCAAACGCACGACGCAGTTCTTCGACATCATGGCCAGCCGGGGCGTCTACCACGACGGATGGTTCGCCGCAGCCCCCGGACCGCGTGAGCCGTGGGTCGGTAGCCTCCCGAAAGGCATCCGAGAGTGGTCGCCGCTTACCGACACGTGGGAGTTGTACCGCATTGAAGACGACTGGTCCCAGGCGCGAGACCTCGCTGGGGAACAGCCCGAGAGGCTGGAAGAGCTGAAGGCTCTGTTTCTCACCGAGTCCGCCAAAAACAAGAACTTGCCGATCGGCGGTGGGTTGTGGTCCACGGTGCTGTACCATCCCGAAGACGCGCCGGCGTCGCCGTACACCGAATGGACCTTCGACCACCCGATCACCTGGATGCCCGAATCGACCGCCCCCAAGCTGGGCAAAGTCAGCAGCTTGGTCTCGATCGAGGTCGACGTCCCAGAGGACGCTAACGGCGTGCTCTACGCACTGGCAGGGTTTTCGGGTGGGCTCACCTGCTATGTGCGCGACAACCACCTTCACTACGAGTTCAACCTGTTTACCGTCCGTCGAACCAAGATCCGGTCGGCCAAGCCAATTGACGCCGGTCGACGAACGATCGAGGTGGAATCGAAACTGGTCGACAAGGTTGGCGGGCCGCTCGACATCGTCCTGCGGGTCGATGGCAAGGAAGTCGCGAGCGGTCGTGTTCCCAACGGCATGTCGCTGCACTTCACCAGCAACGCGACGTTCGACATTGGAACGGACCGCGACTCACCCGTTTCACTGGACTACGACGACGAAGCGCCGTTCTCGTTCAACGGGACGATTGGCCGGACCCACATCGAGTACCTCGACAAGGACTAGAGGAACGGTTCAACGAAACTGTGGAGCGGCTTTCCCGATCTCAAGGCTGGCGTCCCGTTAATGGGGAGAACGGGAGGGCTCATGCGGTTTGGGCCAACTCAAGTCCACTCCCTCGCTCCCAGGGTCGACCCAACAGACCAAGGCTACCCCGATGACCGAGTCACGACTTCGGCCCCGTCCGCTCAGCACCACCGGGGGTAGTACTTCCGGAAGATCAGATCGGTCGCCATCGTGAACCGTTGGAACCCGACCCGAGCCGTCCGGAATTGGCCCCGACGGATACCCACCACGGCCTGGTCGAAGACGTTCAACAATTGGCCCGTATGGGGACCGAACCCGCCGCCGACGCGGTGAAACCGGAAAAAGGCATCCAGGTCGCAGCGGATGTGGTGGCAGTACAGGGCGGCCCGTCGGCAGCCCCGCGGGCTGGAAAGGCAATTCCAGACTGTCCGCTGACACTGTCCGATGCCATGAATGCTGTGACACGGATACCAGTGGGTTACAAACGAATCGAGCGAGTTCACACAGCCGAAAATCGCGCCCTGGTCGTAATGCTGGCCGTGGTAGGCATCATAGAGTCGGTCATGAACCCGTCCCGCCTCGAATCGGAAGTCCTGGGCCGCGTAGTTATAAGGGTTCCCCGGCTGCGCGATCAGGCCATCGATGTCCCGATCGAGCAGGCGCAGGTCGCGGTCCTCGGCGCGGAAGTCGGTAGCGAGCAGGTCGTCGAGGAGGTGCTCCTCGTGCTGCTCCAGCGCGTGGAGCCGGGGATCCAGTTGTCGGCGACCGCCACCGTTGAGCTGCAACGGCGTGAACTGCAAGTTCTGCTGGGCCATCAACTTCGAGGCCGGCAGGAAGAGCAGCGCCCCCAAAGCCCCCGACGTCTTGAGAAAACCGCGGCGCGTCAGCGAAGTCATCGTCTCCGTCCCCCTCGATGAGCCCTGGATTGAGCGAGCCTCGCCCTAGAGTGCGTACGGATCGGCCAGAGATCACGATCACCGCCCGGACGCGAACAAACCCCGGACACGACGACCGGCGTCCCTGACAGCCGTTTCGTCGCCCCACCCTACTCAATGGGAGAACGACCGCCTCAGGGGACAGGACACACCAAGAACTCCGCGATCACTCCAGTCGGCGAACGTGAGTTGTTGGGAAGGTTCCTGCAGACGCTTGATCGCGGGGACGCCCTCGGTCTAGAGACGCGCCCGGAGTTCCTGGGGACCGTCGGTCTGATCCTGGGCAGCGACTTGGCAAGAGTGGAGGGCTACTTGTCCGAGTAGGGCTATGTATGCTCAGAATGATCACCAATCACATCATTGGCCTGGCCTTCCGATCCGGGTTCAGGGAACGCAGCACGATGCCCCGCTCCGAACCATTACAATCCTAGGATCGGACCGATGGGCTGGGTCTCGGACTTCGGGGCGAGCGGCGGTCGGGGCGGCGGGTGGACTTGGATGGTCGGGCCTCGGGGTGGGCTCACGCGCCATCGCGGTGGCCCAGGGCGCGATTGAGGTTGAACGCGGCGCTGATGAGGGCCAGGTGGGTGAAGGCTTGGGGGAAGTTGCCGAGGGTCTCGCCGCTGAAGCCGGTCTCCTCACCATAGAGCTGGAGGTGGTTGGCGTAGCCGAGCATGTGCTCGAAGGCGAGGCGGGCCTCCCGGAGCAGGGCGGGGTCGGCGCGGCCGGCCCGGGTCATGGCCTCGACCAGCCAGAACGAGCACATGTTGAATGCGCCTTCACTCCCCTCCAGGCCGTCGGGGCTCCGCTGTGGGTCGTAGCGGAAGACCAGGCCGTCGGCGCGGAGGCCGCCGTCGCCGGCAGGTCGCCGGATCGCCTCGATGGTCTGAAGCATCCGGGGGTCGGTCGGGGCCATGAAGAAGACCAGCGGCATGATGAGGCTTGAGGCGTCGAGCGTCTCGCCGCCGTAGGCTTGGACGAAGGCGCCCCGCGACTCGCTCCAGCCCTTGGCCATGATGTCCCGGTAGATCGCGTCGCGGATCTGCGTCCAGCGGGCGCGGTCGGCTGGCAGCGAACGCTTGTCGGCCAGGCGGAGGCCGCGGTCCAGGGCGACCCAGCACATCAGCTTGGAGTAGACGAAGTGCTGCTCCTGGTTGCGGACTTCCCAGATTCCGGCGTCAGGCCGCTGCCAGTTGTCGCAGACCCAGTCGACCAGGCCATGCAGCTGCGTCCAGCGGTCGTAGGAGAGGGGGTTGGCGTACTTGTTGGAGAGGTGGGCCGCGTCGAGCAGTTCGCCGTAGATGTCCAGTTGCAACTGCTCGGAGGCCTTGTTGCCGATCCGGACCGGCCGGGACCCCTTATAGCCGTCGAGGTGGTCAAGCTCTTGCTCGGCCAGGTCGCTGCGGCCGTCGATCCCGTAGACGATCTGCAGGGGGGCCTCGTCCTCGGGCCGGGCCTCGCGGCATCGGTCAGCCAGCCAGCCCATGAAGGCATCGGCCTCCTCGGTGAATCCGATCCGCATCAGGCCGTAGACAGTGAAGGCGGCGTCGCGGATCCAGGTGTAGCGGTAGTCCCAGTTCCGCTCGCCGCCGAGCTGCTCGGGCAGTCCGCAGGTCGGCGCGGCGACAATGGCGCCGGTCGGCTCATAGGTCATGAGCTTCAGCGCCAGGGCCGACCGATGGACGATCTCACGCCAAGAGCCCCGATAGGAGCACCGGGAGAGTCAGCGCTGCCAGTAAGCGATCGTCTCGTCGAGGGCGTCGCCGACCTCCGCGACCCGGCAGGGGGGGCCGTCCTCGGTCGGCTCGTGGAGTACGAAGCAGGCCTCCCGGTCGGCCGACAGCTCGAAGGTGGCGACCGCCGCGTCCCCTTGGGCCTCGAGCGAGACGGTGGCGTCGAGTTGCAGGGTCAGCCCCGAACGCCGACCCCGGAAGGTGGCGCGACGGCCCTCGACTTCCAGGGTGTGCGGCTCCCGTGCGTAGTCGAAGGCTGGCCGGCATTCGAGCCGGAACGGGACGGTGCCCCGGATCGATCGGGCGACCCGCATCAGCCTGGGGTGCTCGCCCCGGCGCCCCGGCTCGACGGGCATGAAGTCGCGGACCTCGGCGACCCCCTCCGGAGCCAGAAAGCGGGTGACCAGCACGTTGGTCTCGGGCCAGTAGAGCTGTTTGCGGGTCGCCTCGGGGCAGGGAGGCGCCAACCGGAAGCTCCCCCCCTTCTCGTCGTCGAGGATCGCCGCGAAGAGGCTCGGCGAGTCAAACCGCGGATAGCAGAACCAGTCGATCGACGCGTCGGTGCCGACCAGAGCGGCCGAGCGCATGTCGCCGATGACGCCGTAATCCTCGATCGGCTTGTAGGGCATCGGGGGGATCTCCGGGTGGGCTCGGGTCGGGTCTCGACGACGCGGGTCGGGTTCGGTCTTGGGGTTACGGTTATTCCTGGTAGTCCCAGGTCAGGCCGCCGTCGACGAAGTAGGTCGAGGCGGTGATGTAGGCGGCGTCATCGGAGGCCAGGAACGCGACCACGCCGGCCACGTCCTCCGGGGTTCCGAGCCGTCCCAGCGGAATCTGCGCGCGGAGGGCGTCGAGCTTGGCGTCGTCGGCCAGCAACTGATCATTGATCGAGGTCGCGATGGCCCCGGGCGCGACGGCGTTGACGGTGATCCCACGCGGGCCGAGTTCCACGGCTAGGTCGCGCGTCAACATCTTCATTCCACCCTTGCTGGCGCAGTAGGGCGCGTAACCGGGGAATGGGATCTCCTCGTGCACGGAGCTGATGTTGATGATCCGACCCGGCCGGCCGGCCTCGATTGCGAGCCGGGCGAAGGCCTGGCTGGCGAAGAAAGCCCCTTTGAGGTTGACGTCGAGGACCTGGTCGTAATCCTCCTCGGAGACGTCGAGGAAGTCGGCCTGCCGCTCGATCCCGGCGTTATTGACGAGGATGTCGATTTGGCCGAAGTGGGATGCGCCCTCCTTGACGAGCCGGCGGGCGTCGTCGGCCCGGCCGAGGTCGGCCTTCACGACCAGGCCGCGGCGACCTTCCGACTCGACCAGGTCGAGCGTCTCCGTCGCCTGGTCCTCGTTGTGGCCGTAGTTGATGACGATGTCGGCCCCTTCGCGGGCCAGCCGGACGGCGATCGCCCGGCCGATCCCCCGGCTGCTGCCGGTGACGATCGCAGTCTTCCCTTCGAGCTTCATCGGGCGGGTCCTCTCCATTTCAGGTGCTGGCCGACGAGCGACGTCAGGACTCCGACCTCCCAAAGACGACCGTCGTCCGATCCCGTCGGGACGTCCGGCGTCGAACCGACCGAGCGGCCCGTGCGGGTCGGATCCATCGTTGAGAAACGTCCGTTGTTCTCCGGCAATTCCCGGGCCAACGGACCGCCCTCGTGGAACGATTGCGCGGATCGGTCGCAACTCCGAGTCACGATCCGCGGGAGGTTGTTGGGGCGGTTTGTCTTGCGGGGGCCGATCGAGGAAAAATCCGATCCAATAACAAATATGTCTATATTAATGTCCATTCCTGGGATCTAAAATCCCTCGCCTTCAGGCGACCACTTCCAGTACGGTCGCGTGATGGAGCACTACCGACGGACCGCCCACACCGGCTTCGACATCAAGTTCCACCTCGTCTGGATCACGAAGTATCGCAAGAAGCTGCTGCGGGGTGACGTCGGCCTTCGGCTCCGCCAGATCGTTCGGACGATCTGTGCGGAGCTGGAGGTGGAGGTCGAGATCCTCAAGGGCCACGTCCGCGTCGACCACGTCCACCTGTTCGTCTCCTGCCCGCCGCACGTCTCGGCGAGCTCCCTGGTGCATCGGGTCAAGGGGAAGAGCTCGCGGAAGCTGATGCAGGAGTACAGCCACCTGAAGAAGCTGTGCTGGGGCCGGCACCTCTGGGCTCGGGGGTTCTTCGTGGCCAGCTCGGGGAACGTGACGGACGAGGTGATCATGGAGTATATCCGGACGCAGGAGCATCGGAAGGACGATGATGAGTTCCGCGTCGAGGAGTCGTAGCTCTCGCTGGCCCGGCAGTCGGGCTTTCAGCCGACTTGCGAACCCACTGGCTTCCAGCCGGTGGAGTCGTCAGTTAAATTCCGAAGCGATCTTTCACCTTGGGTTGCAATTAGCACTTGCAAGTTCTGTTGCAAAAAGTGTTGTATAAGTTTTCGGAGGTGATCCGATCCTCCGGCGTCACTCGGGGCGACCGTCGAAACTTGGAGAATTGGCGACGGTCGCGTTCAGGTCGCGGCTCATTCCTTCCGATCGGCTCCATCGAGCGGCCGGGTGTGGTCCCGGAACCAGTCGCGGAGCGTCGTGATGATGATGGGGTTGAAGGGGTTTTGGGCGAAGCCTTGCCGGCTCGCTTCGAAGGAGTCGGCGGCCTTGAAGAAGTGATCGATGCCGTCGAGGACGCGGAACTCCGCGCGATCGGCGCCTCGAGCTTCTTGGACGGTCTCGGCGATCAAGGCGTGATCCTCTCGGGTCGAGACGTAGTCGCCCGCGCCCCAGAGGGCGAGCACGTCGGCGTCGATCGTGGCCCAGAGCGCCGCGAAGTTCTGATCGGCCAACTCCTGGAAGAAGATGTATTTGGCCCCCTGCATGTGCTCGCCGTCGGGCATGACGCCTCGGAGCAGGGGCTCCAGGTCGGGCGACGCGTCAACGATTTGGCCGGGCGTCCGCTTCTCGATCAGGAGGGCGTACCAAAACCGGGTCTGGAGCCGCATCGCGTCATCGATCTGAGGGGCCGGAATCCCCGCGAGCGCTGATTGGCGTCGGAAGTTCTCCAGCAAGTACTCGTACCACGTTTTGATTCCGGTCCCATAGACGGCCAGTCCCCGGACCGGCTCTTGCGCTGCGACATAAGGGCCGATAAAGCCGCCCATGCTATGTCCGAAGAGGAAACAATTCTGCTCGTCGACGAAGTCGTAATCCTTGAGCGCGCGGAGCCCCTGGAGATAGCCGTCGGCCTCGCGGAGCACGGTGATCTCGCCGAACGGCCCGCCCTGGCTGTCGCCGCAGCCTGGCTTGTCGACCCGCATCGTGACGAACCCCGAGGCGGTCAAGTCATCGACGATCCGCTTGTAGGCCGAGAGGGTGCCGGCGGGGTTATCGATGGAGAAGTTGCCGAGGCCTTGGATGATCAGGACGGCCGGGAAGGGGCCGTCGCCAGGGGGCTTCGTCACGAGGGTCCGCAGCAGTTCGCCCCGACTCGCAACGGCCTCGTAGCGGATCTCGCCGGTCGCGATCGTCTCGCGGGGCGACTCGACCAGCGTCACGTTGACATCTCGCTCGTGGCCGTCTCGGTCCAGAACGAGGCGAAGGTCCTGGCCGGCACGCGCCTGCTGGACGACCCGGACGAATGCGGGTGGACTTTCAACGCCCGTGCCGTCGATCGATCGGATGAGATCGTCGACCTCGAGGCCAGCGCGGGCGGCGGGCGAGTCGGGGAAGACCTGGACGACGCGGACCCCGGCCTCAGCGCTGCCGACGCCCGCGCCGAGGAACCCGCGGCGTGGAAGGTCTTGGCCCGATGCGGGTCCAACCAACAACAGCGATCCGAGCCATGTCGAGACGAACAAAGCTGTGGTCATCGCATTTGCGCGCACGTTCATCGATCACACTCCATGGTGTTTTCTTGAGAAAAATCGGCTTGGAGACCGAGTCCGTTTATGCGTGAGTTCCGAACACGCGTCCGTTCCGGTCGGCCTCTGGGCACTCTCAGCGACAAACGATTCGGAGTTGGACCGTCGAGTTGCGGCGACCGTCGGAGAATCGTGATCGGACCTGGGGAGGCATCACGGTATCGCGGCGAGCTTGACGATCGCGGTGTGGGCGTTTCGAGTTGCGTTTGCAGGAATGGAGGGAACTGGCGATACTGTGAGATTCGTCCGCTTCCCCAGAGTCTGCGAGCCCGGCCCGAACCCCCGTTGATCCTCCAGGCGGGCGTACAGGCGCGGGCCGGTTGAGAGAGAGTTCCAGGCCGATGTCCACCGAAATGACTACCGATGTGCGGGCGATCATGGACCGCACGCCGTTCGACAAGATGGCCGTGGCCGACCTGATCGAGGTGCTGGGTCGCGACCCCTCGCGCTACAAGACGCTTCAGGAGGCGGTCCGGACGATCCAGGATCGGCACCCGACGCTCGACTCCGACCAGCACTTGCGGTTGGGCGTGGCCTACGTGCTGCTGGGCCACTACCGGACCGGTTGCGAGCACCTCAAGCAGGCTGGGGATCTCGGCATGTCGTGGTACTTCCGCGGCATGGCTGAGGAGAACCTCAACGACTGGGAGTCGGCCGCCTCGACGTTCGATCGGGCCTCGGAACTCGACTACAAGCCCGAGACGTGCCGTCTGCACCGGGCCGGTGCCCTCCGCTTTCTGGGTCGGACCGAGGAGTCCCTGGCGATCCTGGACGAGCTGAAAGACTTGGACGGCCGCAGCGCCGAATACCACTTCCAACGCGGCAGCTTGATGGTCGACGATGGCGAGCAGGTCACCGCGGCCGTCGAGTTCGAGAAGGCTTTGGAACTGGACCGCGATCACACCGGGGCCCTGTTCCGCCTGGCGTTCGTCAACGACCTCCAGGGCAACGACCGCGAGGCGATCGACCTCTACCGACGTTGCACCGAGCGGCCCCCGGTGCCGATCTCGGCCTTGATCAACCTGGGGATCCTCTACGAGGACGAGAACAAGATCGAGGAGGCCAAGGCTTGCTACGAGCGGGTCCTGGCCGTCGATCCGACCCACCCCCGCGCTGCGCTCTACCACCGCGACTGCGTGGCCAGCGACAACGAGGTCATCGACGTCGGCACCGAGACGCTCAATCGCTATTACAAGAAACAGCTCTCGGTGCCGGTGACCGACTTCGAGCTGTCGGTCCGGAGTCGCAACTGCCTGCGCAAGATGCACATCCGCTCGCTGGGCGACCTGACCCGGATTACCGAGCGGACCTTGCTGGACAGTAAGAACTTCGGTGAGACGTCGCTCAACGAGATCAAGGAGATGATGTCGTCGAAGAACCTGAAGCTGGGCATGGCCCTGGACAGCGGTCAGCGGCCGGCGGCCCCGACCCAGGCGCGGGGCGGGGCGATGGACCTGCCCGAGACGATGAGCCCCGAGGAGCGCGAGGTTCGCGGCAAGCCGATCAGCGACCTGGCCCTCTCGGTCCGGGCGCGCAAGTGCATGGCCAAGCTCAACGTCCAGACCGTCGGCGACCTCATGAGCTACACCGCCGACCAGCTCCTGGAGAGCAAGAACTTCGGCGTCACCAGCCTCAACGAGGTCCGCAAGAAACTCGAGGACCTGGGGGTCAAGCTGAAGAACGACTGACAACGGTTAGGCGACCGAATTGTCGTGGGCGAACAGTCATCATGCTGGGATGTCCTCTGCCCATGTGTTTGCGATCGATCGGTCGTGGGCTTTTCGGATCGGCCCGCGCGGAGGACTGCCCACGATGACCGGCCCGGTCACCTACGAACTGCTGGCCCGCGACCCGGCCTGCGGTGCGCGTCGGGGGCGCTTGCAGACGCCACATGGCCCGGTCGAGACGCCGGTATTTATGCCCGTGGGGACCGTCGCGACGGTCAAGGGCGTCTTGCCCGAGCAACTCCGACAGGTGGGCACGTCGATGCTCCTGAGCAACACGTACCACCTGGCGCTCCGGCCCGGCGAGGAGATCGTCTCCGAACAGGGGGGCCTGCACACGTTCATGGGCTGGGACGGGCCGATCCTGACCGATTCGGGCGGGTTCCAGGTCTACAGCCTGGCCGAGCGGGTCACCATGAGTGAGGAGGGGGTCGCGTTCCGCTCGCACCTGGACGGTCGTTCGCTGATGCTGAGCCCCGAGCGGGCCGTGGCGATTCAGGAAGCGCTCGGCTCCGACGTGGCGATGGTCCTGGACCATTGCCCGGCCTTGCCGGCGGACCGCCCCGAGATCGCCGAGGCGACGCAGCGCACGATCCGCTGGGCGCGTCGGTCGCTCGAAGCGCACCGACGTCCCGATCAAGCGCTCTTTGGGATCGTCCAGGGTGGGGCGCACGCCGACCTTCGACGCGAGTGCGCCGAGGCGCTGTTGGACCTGGAGTTCCCCGGCTACGCCGTCGGCGGGGTCAGCGTCGGTGAGTCGTCCGAGGAGGTCCGCCTGGCCTTGGAGGTCACCACGCCGCTCCTGCCGATCGACAAACCGCGCTACCTGATGGGGGTGGGACGGCCCGAAGACCTCCTCGATGCGGTCGACTTCGGGATCGATATGTTCGACTGCGTCTGGCCGACCCGCAACGGCCGCAACGGGACGGTCATGACCTCTCGGGGCCAGATCCATCTGCGCAATGCCCGATTCGCCCGCGATCCTCGGCCCCTTGAAGACGGCTGCACATGCCCAGCCTGTTCGCGATTCAGCCGGAGCTACCTGCGTCACCTCTTCTTGGCCAAGGAGATGCTCGGGCCGATCCTGGCCTCGCTGCATAACCTCCGGTTCCTCCATCGGTTGATGGAACGGGCCCGCGAAGCGATCGAGCAGGGTCGTTATGTCCCGTTTCGTCGGGAGACGCTTGAAGCTCTGCGGTCTCCAGACGTAGAGTAATGCATTCCAGTCGGCCGATCCCGGAGGACGTGCGAACCTCCGCCCCCGTCCCTCGGGCCGATCAGGCTCGCTCCCGGGCACGGTCCGGCGACGCCGACGCTCAAACCTCCAACACCCGATCCACCTCATGCCATCGCCGCTCTTCGATCTCGGCCGACCGCTGCTCTGGGCGGAGGCGGGCGCCGCCGCCGCTCCGGCCGGCAGCCAAAGCATGTTCATTTTTTATCTGGTCGGCCTCGGCCTCCTCTTCTTCTTCGTGATCCTGCGGCCCGAACAGAAGCGCCGGAAGCAGCATCAGGAGATGCTGACGTCCCTCAAGAAGGGCGATCAGGTCATCACGACGGCTGGGATCTACGCCAGCATTGTCCGGATCGATGAGGAGAAGCAGGTCATCGTCCTGGCCCTAGATGACGGCAAGATGAAAGTTCGTCGCGATGCGGTGGCCACACGGATCGAGACCGAGAAGGACAAGGATAAGCCCAAGGACGCGGACAAGGGCGATGATCGCGAGAATCGTCCCGACCCCCAGTAGTCCCGATCGCGTTCGCGTTTCCCGCCTGGGCGGCCCGCCTCGTGGACGTGTCGGGGTGGTTGAACGGCATGGCGCCGTCTCGTCTCATCTCGGTGGCCGATCCCCAGGCCAGGATCATGACGGACTTTGCCGACCTGACGTGATGTCAAAGGGCTGTCGTTGGCCCGTCTCGACCGGCCGACAGGAGGTGGGTCCGAGTCGCTCCCCCTCTTCCCTCATCCTCGAAGATCGCGGCCGACTCGCCGAGCGGCCCCCAACCGACGTGATGGACCGATGAACAACCTGGGATTCAAGTTCGCATTGATCGTCGTCGCGGCCGTCTTGGCGGCCCTGCTGCTCTACCCGCCCTCGCAGAAGCTGAGGCGCGGCATCGATCTCTCCGGCGGCACGATCTTGGTCTATGAGATCAACCGCGATGCCCAGACCGATGAAGAACCCGAAAATCGATCCAACGTCTCCGACGACCAGACCGATCCCGAGGCGTCCGGCCGGCTCGACACCTACACCGTCGACGAGTTGGTCAACGCGATCAAGCGGCGGATCGATCCCGACGGGGTGAAGAACATTATCGTCCGTCGGCTCGGTCAGACCAATCGGATCGAGATCATCCTGCCCGGTGAGGAGAGCGACGAAGTCGAGCTGATCAAGGACAAGCTGACGCAGCAGGGGTCGCTCAACTTCCGGATCCTGGCCACGACGCTGTCGACCTCGGAGACGCGGATGGACCAGGCGCGGCAGCAGAGTTCGTTGCTGGAGAACCCGCCGTCGGGCTACGGGTGGACCAATCTCGGCGAGTTCGTGGCCGGCGCCAACGCCTCGCTGTTCCGCAACCAACTGGTCTCGAGCGCAGCCGAAGATGCGACGACCTCGTTGGTCGACCCCTATTTCGACTGGGACCTGGCCGACGGAGCGACTGTGGAGTTGCGGGGCACCGACCTCTCCGGCAAGGCGGTCACGGTGGGCGGTCTGACGATCCGTGAAGGGCCGGCCAGCAGCCAACTGAGCCGGACCTATCGGCTCGGCGGCTCGCCCGAGGCGTTGCGTCAGCTCAACGGGATCGCCCGTCTGGAAAGCTATACTGTCAACGGCCTACGAGGCCAGAACGGGTCGAGATCGGAGGTCCGAGAGAACGAGATTCGAGTCCGCCAGGTCGTGCAGCCCTCGAGGCGGACCGAGATCGACGATCCGAACCAGGACTTCCTCAGCGGGAGCCTGGGCGGTCGCAAGATCACGCTCCGAGGCTATCAGGGATCCAGTCCCGATATCGTCACAATCGAAGCCCAAGTTCGTGACAACGATCGCGATACGATCGTCCTGACCGAGCAGGTCGAACTCGATGAGATCGTGAGCTATCAGATCAACTATGTGCCCAGTGATTACGATCCGACCAATCCGCAGATCCGCGGTGAATACGCGATCCAGGACGTCGTGCTCAATCGTGGGGGAGGGAGTCTCCAGATCGCTTACAAGATCTTCATCGTGATCGATCGCTTCAACGTAACCGGCAACGAGTTGGAATCGGTCCGTCGGGGGACCGACCCGAAGAACGGTGCGCCGATCGTTGAGTTCTCCTTCAACCCCCAGGGCACTCGTGATTTCGGCCGGCTGACTCGGAAATATCAGCCGACGGAGGCCAACGAGACATACCAGTTGGGCATCATCCTCGACGACCTGCTGATCTCGGCCCCGTCGATCGAGAGCGAGATCCGTCAGCGCGGCAATATCTCTGGCGGCTCCGAGGGCTTCGAGGAGAACGAAGTCCGCCTGCTGGTCGACGTGCTCCGCTCGGGTAACCTGCCGGCCAGCCTGGAGTCGACCCCGCTGCTGGAGGACAAGATCGGTCCGACCTTGGGCACCGACACGATCAACAAGGGTTTGCAGGCGATCTTCATATCGACGTTGATCGTGCCAGTTTTCATGATCTTCTATTATCGGTTCGCCGGCCTGATCGCGGTCACGGCCCTGGGCCTGAACTTACTGTTGCTCGTCGGCACGATGGCGCAGCTCAAGGCGGCCTTCACGTTGCCGGGTATGGCGGGGATCGCCCTGACGATCGGGATGGCCGTCGACGCCAACGTCCTGATCTTCGAGCGGATCCGCGAGGAGCGCGAGAAGGGGGCCGGGCCGGCCCAGCAGGTCCGTAACGGGTTCGACCGGGCCTGGACGACGATCCTCGACGCCAACGTCACCACGGTGCTGGCCGGTGTGGTGCTCTATGCGATCGGGACCGATGAGGTCCGCGGCTTCGCCGTGACCCTGGTCGTCGGACTGATCTGGAACCTGTTCACCGCCGTCTTCGCCTCCCGCGTCTTCTTCGACTTCCTGCTCTCGCGACGGCTGATCAAGCAGGTCGGCATGCTCAAGCTGCTCGACAAGACCGACATCGACTTCGTCAGCTACCGCGGTCCAGCCGCCTTGCTGTCGGTCCTGCTGATCCTCGTGGGCATGGGCAGCGTGGCCTACCGGGTCACCGCCGGGGGGGGACTGCTCAACATCGACTTCACCGGCGGCACCCTGATCAGCATCCGGCTCGACGACGACGCCCCCGAGATCGCCGAACTCTCCGACGCCCAGCGCACCGAGTATGTCCGGCGGACCGCCTCCCAGGCCGGCCTGCCCGATGTCACCGTCGAGAGCATCAACCGGGAGACGCTGATCGATCTGTCCGAGCAGCCCGAGACGGCGGCTCCCGAGGGGGAAGGGGCCTCCGACGCCCCAGTCCCTGCGGACTCGGCCTCCGGGTTGATCCGATTCAACATCCGGACCTCCGACGAGAACGCCAGCCGCTACGAGGATGAGGAAGGCACGTTCCAGGACGGCGTTCAGGAGCGGATCCAGCGGGCTTTCGGAGACACCCTCGATCGCCTGATCATGACCGTCGAGACGGTCCAGGAGGATCCCGATGGCGACTACGATCGGCAGTTCCCACTGACCTTCAGCGTTCCCCAGACCGACCGCGACCTGGCCCGGATCAGCGAATCGTTCCGCGAGATCCTCGAACGCCCGCTGGCCGTCGTCCGTGTCTCCGACTTTCAAGACAACGAAGAGGGCTGGGAACTCCAGGGGGACCGGATTGGCCTCAGTGACCAGATTCGCGATGCCAGCTTGGTCCTGTTGATCGATGACCGCGACCCGACTGCGAACGAGCCGGACACTTCGGACGACGCCGAAGCGACCTCAGACTCGGGATCCGATCCGACGCGTGACGGGATCCGACAGGCCATCCGAGGCCTCCACCGCGCCCGTTCGGGTCAGCCGGACCTGGAGATCGTCTTGACCCGAGACGGGGATGACCTAAAGCCCAATGACGGTGGCAATCCCTATCCATCGCGTCCGACTTCGCGCTACGATTTCAATCTGCCGGTCGAGTCGAACAATCAAGCAACCGACGTGACGCTGCGAACCAACCTCGAAGTTGACGAGGCCCGAGCGCGGCTGGCAGCCCTGCAGGTGCAACTCCGCGAGGATCCCGACTACCTGTTCGAGCGGCTCACCAAGTTCGGCGGCGCTGTCGCCGGAGAGACCCGCAACGCCGCGTTGGTGGCCATCATCGTCAGTTGGATCACGATCATCGCCTACCTGGCCCTCCGGTTCCGCTCGGCGGCCTACGGCTTAGCGGCGATTCTCGCGGTCGTCCACGACATCCTCATCACCCTCGGGATCGTCTCGCTCTCGGCCGTCCTCTATGTCATCCCGGGCCTCAGCCAGATCCTCCTGCTCGACCCGTTCAAGATCGACTTGCCCATGACCGCCGCCTTCTTGACCCTCATCGGGTTCTCGGTCAACGACACCATCGTGATCTTCGACCGGATCCGCGAGATCAAGGGGAAGTCGCCCAACCTGACCAGCGCGATGATCAACCAGGCCATCAACCAGACCCTCAGCCGGACCATCATTACCTCGGTCACCACACTGCTGACCGCCTTGATCCTCTACGTCTTCGGCGGCGAGGGGCTGCACGGCTTCTCGTTCTGTCTGGTCGTTGGTGTCATCACGGGGACCTACAGCACGATCTTCATCGCCTGTCCGACCCTACTCCGACTGGCCGGCACCGAGTCGAAGCCGATCGACGTGGGTGTCTGAGCCCGAGCGTTCCCTACGCTCGAGAGTGCGCGATCCGTTCGCCAGTCGGGACCGGCTCGTCGAACGAGCCGGTCCCGTCGGCAGGACGATGGGGTCCGAGTAGATTTCCAAGAGACATGCCAATTTTTCGTTTGGTTTCATTAATATAGATGTGGATATTTTTGGTTCTGTTTTTCGGGGAAGGTCGTCCAGGCGATGTCATTCCCGAGGGGCCAGTCCCTTTCCTTCGAATCGGATTCCGCGTAGGCTAACGTCCCCCTTTGAGCGGAACGCGGACCGGGTGCATAGAGCGCTCGGTAATAAATCCTTGATAGGATGGACACATCCTTAGCGTTTCGGGAGGTTGAATTCATGACCGACCCAACGCCGGTTTCGCCCCCGCGCGACTGGTTCAGCCGACTCGTACCATCGCTCGTCGGGCTGCTGATCGTCTTCGCCATGGCCCTGACGTTCCACCTTCGTCGCCAGGCCGACCCGCTCCCCGAGGAGCAAATGTACCTCGAGTGGCTGAGCGATGGGGACTCGCGACGTCGGGCCGAGGCGCTGAGCTGGTATGCACAAAACCACGAGTTGGCCAACTCGGCCCTGTTGATCGACGCCTGTATGGCTAGCTTGACCGACCAGAACTCCGACATCCGCGGTTGGTCGATCGAACTGCTCGGCCAGGTCGGCCATACCCATCCGCGACTGGCCATGACCGCGCTCTGCGACGCTCTGGACGACAGCAACAGTTCGGTCCGGGAATCGGCGACGGTGGCCATCGACACCCTGCTCCGCGACCAACCTGAGGTGGGCGACACGACCCACCTGCGCGACCAATTGCGCTATGCCCTGGACGATCGCTCGGTACCGATTCGGATGACCGCTGCATCGCTGCTGATCCAATTCAACGAACTCGAGCCGGTCGTCCCGGTCATCCGGACCAGTCTGAACCAGCCCTACGGTCCCTCGGCGTCCCAGGCCATGGCCATGATCGAGTCGCGTTGGTCGGAGTTCCAACGCTGGGACTTCGACGACCTGCTCCACCAGGCGATGACCGATCACCGCTATTCGTCCGGTTCGCGGATCCGCGCGGCCCGGTTGCTCTGTCGGCTCGGCCACACCGATCAGGTTCGCCCGTACGTCCTCCAGATGGCCGCCGATGACGATCCGCGATTCCGTCGGGCCGCCATCGAACTGCTGCAAACCTATCGCTTGCTCGAGACCGACGTTCCTTCTCGCGGCAAAATGCCCCCCGACGCGTTGCGGAGGCCCGACAGATCTGGGTCGAGCGATGCCATCGACTTGCAGCGCTTCGATAGCATTGAAATCCACTAGCTAAATCAGTTTAGACTTTCGGGGCTATCAAACTTATTTTGTCTTGTGTAAAATAAGACACGAACAATTTGAAAATTGTTTGGGATGACGTGCCTAAGTCGTTCGTGGGGTTGCGTTAACTGATCTCGTCCGCTTCTCTGGGTTTGTCCGACCCGTGGACGGGCTTGGTTGCGGAGCCTTGGCGATGGGCTGCTGGGTTGACGTGGCCTGGCAGGCGCGCCACAAGTGGAGGAAGGACATTCGAACGATCGATTGCAGTGAGACGGTCCAGGAGCGAGGGCATCGCGATGGGCTCGCGCTATTGGCTGATCCACAGCAACGGGACGCGACAGGCGATCGATCCGGCTCGGTTCGATTTGGTCCGCTTATGGGAAGAGGCTCGTGAGCGGGGCGGTCACCTGGTGAGGGTGGGTCGTCTCCAGAGCGAGCCGACAGCAGTGAATCCGGCCGGGCATGGAGCCCTGGCCGATCGTGCGCGGGTGGAGTCCGGGTCCAGTGATCGGTCACCGAGACCGGCGTCGAGTGGCCGTCGAGTGGCCACGGTGGCGTATCAACCGCCGATCTCGGCCCTATCCGCGCTGTTCCAGACACGACTGGAGCAGATCTATCTCTGTGCCGAACCGTTCCGATTGGATGTCAACGCGCGGCCGACCTTGCGCGTCCTAGGTGGATATTACAAGGAACGGCGGTTGATTCGGATCTACGCCTTCGACACCAAGCAGGGCCGTCGCCCGTTGGAGGAACTCTTCGACACGTTCCTTCATGAGGTGGCACATCATCTGGAGTACACCGAGCCGGGCAGCTTCGGCGCCAGCTCCTGTGGCCGGGTGCCAGGCCGAATGCATAGCCCGCTGTTCTGGCGAATCCTGGGTGAATTGAAGGGACGCTGGTTCGAACGTCAGGTCGTCGAGACGCGTCGTCGACGCTGATCGGACCGCGAGGAGCCGGGCCTCTCAAAGCTCGAAGCCACTCGAGATCGGGGCCTACGCTCAAGCCAATGCGTTCATCGGGACGATGCAGCCGATCGGGTGGTCCGTCGCGATCGGCGGTTCGGGCGACTTCTCGATGGCAGGATTGTCCGGTCGTGCTATGGTGTGGCCAGCCAGCCCGTCTCGAACGGCGAAGGGATCGCCCAGGGTCCGTGCTCCCCTTGACGCGACCCGATCCGCCCCCTGACCAGAAAGGCCACGACGCGTGAGGCGACTCGTCCCGAAGCTGCCAAAGTCGGCGATCCGTGTGATCAAATGGGTCTTGGCCGTGCTCGTGCTGGCCGCCGTGGCCTGGTATCTGCAGAAGACCTGGAACCGATTGATCGATGAGCAGGTGCCGTTGCGACTGGAACCGGGTTGGTTCGTCTTGGCGCTGGTCTTCCACCTGCTGGGCATGGTCTGCTTCGCGGCCAACTTCTGGCGATTGGTCAATCAGGGGGATGGCCCACGGGTCGGCGTGCTGGCCTCAACGCGGGCCCATATGATTGGTCATCTCGGCAAATATGTGCCGGGTAAGGCGATGGTCGCGGTGATGCGGGTCGGCTTGGTGCATCCCTACGGGGCGCGGATCTCGACGGCGACTTGGGCCACGATGTACGAGACCTTGGTCATGATGGCCGCTGGCGGCCTGGTCGCGACCCTGGGCGTGCTGATCAGTCGGTCGCCCAGCCAATTGCTGGCTTTGGAGCCGACCTCGCAACTGCTGATCGGCCTCGGTCTGGGCCTGGGCCTGATGCTGAGCCTGCTGGCCTGGCCTTCGGTCTTCGGTCGGCTCTCCCGAGTCCTGAGTCTGCCGTTTCCCCAGGTGACCGCCGAGAGCTTGCCCCACTACCGGCCGGCGCTTTGGGTGCAGGGGTTGCTCATCGCCTCGGTCGGTTGGATCTCCTGGGGTCTCAGCCAGTGGGCGGTCCTCTGCGGGCTCGGAGTGCCCAGCCCGTCGGTGACCGAGTGGCCGTTGATCGTGGCCAGCGTCTCCTTGGCGACGGTCGTCGGGTTCGTCGTGGCGGTGCTGCCCGGCGGCTTGGGGATCCGCGAGAGCGTGCTCTGGACGATCCTGGCGTTGGTCGTCGACCCCTCGTATGCTGTGGTAGGCGCGTTGGTCCTGCGATTGACCTGGGTCCTGTCCGAGTTGGCCACCTCGGGATTGCTCTATGTGATCCGCCCGGGTCCGACCACGACCACCGCGATCCCACGACCGTTGGAGACCTCCCCAGCGCAACGGGTCGATGCTTCGACGATGCCGGCCGAGAGTGCCGATCCGAACGGACTGGCCACGCCGCATCTGGGCCGGTCGATCGCCGGTCCGCCGTCCACGACACCCCTGAACCCGCGGGCCGGTTCGTAGATGATCAGCTTCGTCATTCCGCTCTACAACGAGTCCGAGAGCCTAGCCCAGCTCCATGCCGAACTGGTCGCCGTGGTCCAGGATCACGACTTGGGCGACGTGGAGTTCCTGTTCGTCGATGACGGCAGTACCGACGGGTCGTGGGCGGTCCTGATGGATCTCGCCACGAGCGATCCTCGGGTCCGCGCCGTGCGGTTCCGCCGCAATTTCGGCAAGGCCGCCGCACTGGCCGTCGGGTTCGCCCAGGCTCGTGGCCGGATCGTCTTCACGCTCGACGCTGATGGGCAGGATAACCCGGCCGAGGTTCCCCGATTCCTATCGAAGTTGGAGGAGGGGTTCGACCTGGTCAGCGGTTGGAAGCAGGTTCGGCACGACCCTTGGCATAAGGTCTTGCCCAGTCGCGTCTTCAATGCGGTGGTCAGTCGGGTCAGCGGATGTCGGCTCCACGACCACAACTGTGGGTTCAAGGCGTACCGGGCTGAGATCCTCGGCGAGATCGCGCTGTATGGCGAGCGCCACCGGTTCGTGCCGGTGCTGGCCCACGCCCGAGGGTTCCGCGTCGGCGAGATCGTGGTCCACCATCGCGCGCGGCGGTTCGGTCGGTCCAAATATGGGGTCGGGCGGTTCATCAAGGGGTTTTTGGACCTGATCTCGGTCGGCTTCCAGACCCGTTATGGGACGCGGCCGATGCATGCCTTCGGGTCGATCGGTTTGGTCGCGATCCTGTTGGGTGGCCTGGCCTTAGCGATGCTCTTGGCGCTCGAATTGTCTTCCGTCGCGGTCCCCGGTCTGGTGATCTCGGCGATGGTCGCGTCGACACTGGTGGGCGTGGGTCTGTTGAGCCTCGGCCTGGGCGTGCTGGCCGAGCTGATCGTCGCCGGATCGGTCTCGGGGCCGGTGAGCGCGATCGCCGATCCCCCGGTCGAGCGGATCGGCGAGGTGGTCGACGTCGACGCCTCCCCCGACTTGGAGCCCTCGACAGCCTCCGGATCGGGCCACCCTTCGTGAGGAGCCACCGACGGTTCCGTGTCGATTTGCTTTTGCTCCGTTGAAGGAGAGTGCCGAGCCGATCGCTGGATTCGCCCTTCGAACCCGACGCCGAGTCGTCTTCAACCCCTCGAAGCCGTTCTGATCCCGCACCCGGAGTCGATCGAGCCCCATCATGTCGATGCCCGAATCTCCCCAGCCGTCTCCGAACCCCTTCGTATCCGATCCGACTCCCGGTCCCAACGCCGGACCCATTGAGGTCGATCCGGGCGCCTTGGAAGCCGAACCCTCGGAGCCCCGAACGCCGTCGCGTCCCCGTCATCGGCAATATCTGTTCTGGCTGATCCTGACTGTGGCCGTCGGGTTCGCCTTGGGCAACACGCTCAAGCAGCGCGTCTTGCTGGGCCCCAACACCGTCTCGCGCTGGTGCACCGTCTGGGCGCTCTTGGAGCAGGGGACCTATGCCATCGACGACTGCCCGTGGCAAGAGCGGACCATCGACAAGGTGAAGCGCCCCGATCCGTTCGCCGAGCCGGGTGAGGACGACGATCCCGAGACGTTCGAACCCCCCGAGCGGTTCTATTCGAGCAAGCCGCCGCTGCTGCCGACCATGATCGCCGGCTTGCTCTATCCGGCCCGCCAGCTCAGCGGGGTCCCTCTCGACGCAGTCCTCCGATCTCAGGAGCGAGTTCCGCAGCGGGTCATCACCATTGACGATGACGATCAACTTCAGGTCGAGATCGAGGAACCCGACGACCCTTACGAGTGGACCGCAGAGGTCCGCTACTTCAACCTCGCCTTGATCGTGCTCAACGTCCTGCCGATGGCCGTCTTTCTGGTGCTCTACTCTCGACTCCTGGACCGCTACATCGAGGACGACTGGGCCTGGATGTTCGGCTTGGTCGCGGCGGCCTTCGGCACCAACCTGATGATCTTCACCAACACCCTGAACAACCACACCGTTGCCGCCTACAGCGGGTTTCTGGCCATCTACGCCTGGCTGAACATCATGGTGGAGGGCCGACCCGTCCGCTGGGCGTTCCTGACCTGCGGGTTTTTCGCCAGCTTCTGCGCGTGCAATGAACTGCCGGCCGCCTCGCTCTTGGGCGTGTTGGGCCTGACACTCCTCAGGAAGAACCCGTGGCGAACACTACTGGTCTTCGCGCCCGCCGCGTTGGTTCCACTGATCGCCTTCGCAGTCACCTTGTATGCGGCCACCGGCGGCTTCGACCTCTACTACGCCCAGTTCCAGCAGGTCGACGTCGAGATGAACGAGGAGCAGACACAGGAGGTCCTCGACTCCGGGTCGCCCTACCTGTACGACGGCAGCTACTGGCTCAACCCACGCGAACTGGACGCGATGCGCGAGGAGAAACCGGTCTATCTGTTCCACATGCTGTTGGGACACCACGGGATCTTTTCGCTGACCCCGATCTTCCTGTTCAGCCTGGCCGGCTTGATCCGCGCGGGGTTCGTCCGTTCGGAGCGTCGGCTCGGCCTGTTGGCGGCGATCACCACGCTGCTCTCGGTGATCGTGATCGCGTTTTATGCCTGGAAATCGAACAACTATGGGGGGTCGACTCAAGGATTGCGCTGGCTCTTCTGGTTGATGCCGCTCTGGTTGATCTTTTTGCCGGTCGGGTTAGCGGGCGCCGATCGTCGAACTTGGCTCCGAGGCCTGAGTCTGGTCGCCTTGGTCGTCTCGGCGTTGACGACCGGCTACGGGATCCTGGTCCCCTGGACCCACCCCTGGCTGCTCGAATTGCTGATGGAGCTGGACCTCTATCAGGTCGTCCGCTGAGCGTCCTTCGTCCTGGTCCACCTCGGCTTCGCGAGCATCTTCTACCGGAATCGGTCGGCCTTCCCTGGTAGCGCCAACCGACGTCATGCGGAGCCGAGTTCAATGAAGCAAATGAGACAAACGATCGGATACGTGAGCCTCGTCGTGGACGATTACGATCGGGCGATCGACTTTTATGTGCACACGCTCGGCTTTCGCCTGATCGAGGACACGCCGATCCCCGAGCAGAACAAGCGTTGGGTCTTGGTGGCGCCGCCGGGCGCGACCGAGACCCAGCTTCTGCTGGCTCGTGCAGTTGGACCGGAGCAGTCGGCGCGGGTCGGCGATCAGACCGGGGGCCGCGTCTTCCTGTTCCTCCACACCGATGACTTCTGGCGCGATTATCAAGCCTATCGTGCCAAGGGGGTCCGGTTCGTCCGCGAGCCCTCCGAGCAGAGCTACGGCACGGTTGCCGTCTTCGAGGACCTCTACGGCAATCGCTGGGACCTGCTTCAGCTCAAGGATCCCCAATGAGCCCCGGACTCCTTCCCTTCTCGGTTAAGGCGGCGAGCACCCGATGGGCTGAGAGGAGAGCATCTGTCCCTCGACCCAAACCGATTTGTGGTGCCAGTCGGGACGATCGCCCCTCAGTTTGTAGGATCGCTATGGGAGACGTTGATCGATCGCCGACCCGTCGTTCGGGACGGTTGTTCGTCGACGGGCCCCCCCGTATAATGCGGGTCCGATCGGGGATTGTGATGTCGGATCACGATCTCTAGAACACATTGATGAATATAGGGCGGCGCCTTTGGCGATCCGGATGGGCCTGTGATGAAGCTCGCGATCGTCATCGTCAACTACAAGTCGGCCGGAATGGTCATCGACTGCCTGCAGACCTTGGAGCCGGAGGTGGTCGGGACCGACACGCAGGTGCTGGTCACCGACAACGCCTCGCCGGACGACTCGTTGGCGGTTCTCGGTGCGGCGATCGAGTCCGAGGGCTGGGGGTCGTGGGCGCGTCTGATGCCACTGCCCGAGAACGGCGGGTTCGCCTACGGCAACAACATGGGGATCCGCGAGGCCCTGGGCGATTCGGATCCCCCCGAGTTCGTCCTGCTGCTCAATCCCGACACGCTGGTCCGGCCCGGGGCGATCGCGCCGTTGTTGGCGTTCCTGGAAGCGCATCCCGAGGTTGGGTTGGTCGGGAGCCGCTTGGAGGATCCTGACGGGACGCCGCAGTGCTCGGCCTTCCGGTTCCCCACCGTCTTGGGTGAGATGGAGACGGCCACGCAACTCGGCGTCGTCACCGGTCTGGTGCCCGGATGGTTGATCCGGACGCCGATCACCGACCTGCCCAAGCAGACCGACTGGGTTGCCGGCGCCAGCCTGATGGTCCGCCGTTCGGTCTTCGAGCAGGTCGGCTTGCTCGACGAGGGCTACTTCCTCTACTACGAGGAGGTCGACTTCTGTCTCCGGGCGCGACGGGCCGGCTGGCCCTGCTGGTACGTCCCGGAGAGCCGGGTAGTCCACCTCGTTGGCCAGACCTCCGGCGTCACGTCGGCCGACCGGATGCAACGGCCGCGACCCCGGTTCTGGTTCGAGTCCCAGCGCCGATACTATCTGTTCAACCACGGGCCGATCCGGGTCGTCCTGCTCGATCTGGCACGCACGCTGGGCTTGACGCTCAACCGCTTCGTCGAACTGATCACCCGAAGGCCACCCCGACAGCCCAAGGCGATGCTCCAAGACACCATCCGCTACGGGTTCCTGCTCTGGGGCCACAAGCACCCGCCTCGACAGATCCAAATCTGAGTCGAAGCCGGGGGACCACCGAAGTCGATCGCGACGGCCCCACTTCACGCTTCTCTTGCCCGACGAGGCCCGACCACGATGCCCGTGCGCGACTTGCCTTCGGTCGAGGACCTCGGCCGCTTCAATCAGAACCCGCCCGGGATCGGCTTCTGGGACTTGGTCCGCGAGGATTACCAGACCTACGACCGCAAAATCTCCGAACCGGGCTTCTGGGCCGTCTTCACGCATCGGCTGGCCAACGCCCGGATGGGGATCTCCAACCGCTGGCTCCGGCTCCCGCTAACCCTCCTGGCGCGGATGCTCTATCGCCACGTCCGGATCCAGTACGGCATCGAACTGGACGCGGGCGTCAAGATCGGGCGTCGGATCCGGATCTGGCACCACGGCTGTATCGTGATGAGCGCGCGGGCGATCGGAGATGACGTGCATCTGCGACACATGACGACCTGCGGAGTTTCGCGACGGCACGCCTCGCGTGAGGAGGACCTCAACGATCGGCCGATCATCGGCGATCGTGTCGACATCGGGATCGGTTCGACCTTGCTCGGGGGGATCTTGGTCGGCGACGACGCGGTGATCGCCGGCGGCTCCGTGGTCATCCGCGACGTTCCATCAGGCGCCCTCGTCGGGGGCGTCCCCGCCAAGATTCTCAAGGATCCCGCTACCGCCACCGCGACGACCTGAAGCCGATCTGAGACGACCGTCGCGAACCGGCTTATTCCTGAGGCGATCCGCACTGGGAGCCGTCTCGTCTTCGGACGTAAGTCAGCTCCAGAACTCGAGCCCGGGTGCGGGTTCGTAGAAGTTCATCGAGAGCGGCGGCGTGTAGAGGTGGAGTGTGATGAGGTCGCGGCCCGCTTGAAGATTGCGGATGACGTGGATGTCTCGGTCGACACTGACGCAGACCTCTCCGGGGTGATACCGGGTCTCGCGGACGGGGCGTACGTGGCCGTCATCGAGCAGTTGGTAGCTGGTCTCGGTCGCCACGCCGTCGAGGATTCAGACGCCGCAGGCGGACCCTTCGTGGTCGTGGATCGGCGAGCACTGACCTCCTCGCCAGCAGAGGACCAGCAGTTGATACCACGGTGACTTGGCCAGCATGTTGCGGGCGTAGGTCAGGTCGCTGAATTTGCAGGCGTCCAGGATGTCGCGACGCGTCACGTCGGCCGCCGCCAAGAGCCGATGGATCGCCTGAGGGTTGGCCGGGCCGTCGAGGCCATCCATGTAGCGAATCAGCTTGACCAGGCCGGTCAACATCGCGTCATCACCCCCCTTGCGATCCCAATGGTGTTCCCGAATCGATTCGCGTCTCAACGGTCGGAGGCGTCGGCCTCTCTTCATCCGAGGGTCTGCCGGGCGCGAGCAGGGCCTCGGTGAGGATCAAGGCGCCCAGCGCGACGACCAGCCAGGCAAAGCCGTGTCGGAGCCGAGACGAATCGAACGCCCGGACCATTTGCGATCCGATGGCCCCCGCGACGCCTGCGGTGACTAACAACGGCCAGGCCAACGCCCAGCGGATCGCCGTCAGGTCCTCGAACACCAGGCTGCTGGCACAGTTCAGCGCGATCACTCCGAGCGACGTGCCGACCGCCCGCTTCATCGGGATCCCGAGCACCACGACCAACACTGGGACGATCAGGAACCCTCCGCCCACGCCGAGGAAGCCGGTCAAAAACCCGAGTCCCAGACCCGCCAAGGCGGTAATCGCCAGCCGACGTCCGGGATGGCCTCCGAACCGGATCGTCGTGTCACGATTGGCCCGCTCGCCCGGCTTTCCCTCGCGATGGAGCATCGTCAGGCTCGTGGCGAGCATGAGCGTTCCCAAGGCGATCAGGATCAGACCGTCGGGGGCGGCATGACCGGCGAGCCGACCCAGAAACGCGCCGGGGACCCCCCAGAAGGCCAAGGCCAAAGCGGTCGGCCACGAGAACCGGCCAGCTCGCCAGTGCAGGAGGACCGTCGCGAGGCTCGTCGCGCCGACGACCACATGCGAGAGGCTGGTCGCCTCGACCGGGGGGACGTTCAGTAGGTAGACCAGCCCCGGGACGACCAGGATCGAGCCGCCCCCGCCCAGGGTGCCCAGGGCCAATCCGACGACCAGACCCAGGGCAGCCGACGTCAGCGTGGTCCATCCCATCATGTCACTCGCGCCCCGACGTGGCCAGACGACCGGGGCGGAGAAGATGTTTGACGATCCGAGCCCGGGCATGACCGGGGTCGGCTCAGAGCACCCATTCGAGCTGGCTGGCCAGTCGAGGCATCTCGGACAAGCGGCCCAGGACCGTCTCAACCTCTTCGAGCGTGTTGAAGTAGCCGAAGCTGAACCGGATCGTCCCCGGACCCGGCAGCGAGCCGATCGTCTCGTGGGCCAAGGGAGCGCAATGATAGCCGGCCCGGGTGGCGATGTGGTGGGTCTCGGCCAGCCAGGTGGCGATCTCGTTGGGCGTGGTCCCCTCCATTGTCAAGGAGACGACGGCGGTCCGATTATCCGGATCCGGAGCGCCGTAGATGCTCACCCCAGACAGTTCGTGGAGCCCCTCGAGGAACCGCTGGGTCAGGGCCCGCTCATGGGCGACGATTGTCTCCAAGCCGGTCCCTCGGAGCCAACGGACGCCGGCGGTCAGTCCCGCGATCGAGAGCAGGTTGTGGGTCCCGACCTCGTAGTTGGACGGGTAGCGTCCGGACATCTCGTGCTTGCCCGAATCCTTGCCGGTGCCGCCCTCAGCCAGGCATTCCAGCTCGATCCCTTTGCGCACGTAGAGGCCGCCCACGCCCGGCGGACCGAAGAGTCCCTTATGCCCGGCGAAGCTGAGCAGGTCGGCCCGAAGCTCCTCGACGTCGATGGGTAGGACGCCGGCCGTCTGCGCCGCGTCGACCAGGTAGATCGCCCCGTAGCGGTCGGCCAGGTCGCCCAGCTCGCGGCTCGGCAGGATCTCGCCGGTGACGTTGCTGGCCATCGTGGCGGCGATCAGCTTGACCTTGCCGGTCTTGAGCCGGTCTTCGACGAAGTCCAGGTCCATCGGGTCACCGAGCCGATACGGGGCGACCTCGAAGTCGAGCCCGCGCTCGCGGGCGACTTTGCGGACCGGTCGCGAGACGGCGTGATGCTCCAGACCGCTGATCAGGATCAGGTCGCCCTCGTGCCAATGCAGGCCCTGGATGGCCAGGTTCAGCGAGTAGGTCGCCGACGGGGTGAAGATCAGACGGTTGGGGTCGCGGATCCCGAAGAACTCGGCGACCTCGGTCCGGCAGGTGGACATCATCGCGGCGCTTCGGGCGCCCTCGTCGGAGACCGTACGCCCGGGACTGTTGAGGTTCCGGAAGCAGTCGTCGACGGTCTGATAGACGATCTCCGGCTTCGGCCAGGTCGTCGCGGCGTTGTTGAAATACATCCGATCGCTCCGATTTCGAGCTGGTCGACGCCGTCCCACAAAGGGTCAGGAGTTCGGCCCGGTCGCACACCCGACGCGCCGCGAGATCCCCTCGAACCGCCTCAGTCCATTGCGGTTCGCGTGACCCTGCACACTCTAAACGACGGCGCGTGCGTCAGCCCATCCTGACCGTCCGGAGACACTTTCCCATCGAGTGGCCCATCGGTCAATCGCCCCCATCGGATCCACGGCTCGTATTGGAGCGGGATGTTTGATGGCGAACGTTCGAGGCGGCGTCTAGGCGTCTCGGGTCCGGAATTGGTTGGGGGCGAGGATGAGCGCCGAGAGGACGGCCAGGGCGATCAGGAAGAGCAGGGGCCATCCCGGCTGGGCGACGACCATGCCGGGCTGGAAGTACTGGGCTTCGCCGGCATCGCGGGCCCCTTTGTAGAAGACCTGCACGGGTCGGAGCGTGCCGTCGGAGATCGGTCGGTTGGAGGCGTAGGTCAGGGTGAAGCTCGCCTTGAGGTTGGCCGCGATCTGGGTGTAGATGGCCCGGAGCTGGTCGGCCTGTCGGGCTGGGTAATAGGAGCCGCGCGTCGACTCGGCCAGGCTCCGCAAGGCATCGACCTCGATCTCGTCCTCGCTGCCCAGACCAAGCGTGTAGACGGGCAGGCCCAGTTCGGTCGCCTGCGCGATGACCGACTCGAGGTCAGCGCGATTGCTGGCCGTGTCGTCCCCGTCGGTCAGGGCGAGCACGGCCCGACGTCCTCGACGCGAGGCCAAGGTGGCCAAGGCTTCGTCGACGGCATCGTAGAATCGGGTCACGCCACCGGGCTCAAGCTGGTCGACTTCCCGGATGATCCGATCGAACGCGTCCGTGATCGGTGTGAGGGTGATGACCTCTGAGCCGAAGGCGATCACGCCGACCTGAGACCCTTCAGGAATCTCCTCCAGGAAGCTGCGCACCGCGCGTTTGAGCCCGCCGATCCGGTCCTCCTGAGCCATACTCCGGCTCCGATCGAGCACGAGGAGGACGGTCGTGGGCCGTCGGGTCGTCGATAAAGGGCTCTGGAAGTCGACGATCTCGACCTCCTGGCCGTCCTCAGTGACTCGGAAGTCATCGCGCTGGGCTTCCAGCACAGGGGTGCCGTCGGGGCGCTTCACTTCGAAGTCGAGGGTGATTCGGGGGAACTCGGCGTCATCGACCTGGCGGACCGTCACGGTGGCCCGATCGCCCTCGGTCCCCGAGGTGATCTCGTTGTCGACGGCCCGAGCCTGGTTGATCAAGACGGCCCGGGCGCCGTCTCGGGGGCGCTCGGCGATGGTCCTTCGCTCGTCCTCGGGCCGGGGCAATCGGAGGACCCGGTCCAGTTCGAAGGCGAGGTTCGCCTTGCGGAGGAACAAGAGGGCCAGGCAGGTATCGGCCTCGACCCCCCAACGCTGGGTGGGCCAGGAGCCGTTGCGGAGCTGACGACGGAGCAATTCGGTCGCGCCGGCGCGATACCAGTCGAAGCCGTCGAGGTCGCGCAGTCCCAAGGCGACACAGACCCGTTCCAGGGACCAGAGATAGTAGATCGGTGCCGACGCGTTGATTCGGTCCCGGGCATCGCGGCCGACCCGTTGCAGGGCGCGTTGGAAGGCCGGATCGGCCGCCAGATCGCGCCCCAAGGCTTTAGAGGTCAGCCGCTCGGAGCGCTCCGGCCGCGCTGAGGCGATCGCCAAGCCCATCAGACCGGCACAGGTCATCGCCGGCGCGTTCCCGAAGCGGGGATGGTATCCCCAGCCGCCATCGCCGTTTTGGGTCGAACGGAAGTGCGAGTCCAGGGCCGCCAGGGAGGTATCGGCCGGGGACCCCACCCGATTGGCCGCCCACACACCCAACAACGCGAACTGTGTGTTCGAGTTGTCGATCTGACCACCTTGGCGATACCGTCTCCCCCTCGAGAAATCCAAGTTGAGCCGGTCCGACTCCCGATCTTCGATGCGTTCCGAGCGTTCCTCGCGATCGGGTCGGAGGTCGGTCTCCAGGTCGAACCCGCCGCGTTCGACGGGGATGCCGTAGGACCAGCCCCCGTTGAATTGTCCGGCCTGGAGCCGAGCCGAGAGCCGATCGATCAGCGGATCGTAGCGGTCCGTTGATCCGCCCTGGATCCTCGACAGGAAGAGGATGGTCAGAGCGGCCTCGTAAGTCCGGTCGCAACGGGCGGCGCGGGGGAGGACGGCCCGGAGGGCTCGGGCGATCGCCGGATCGTCCCGGTCGACCCCGTTCTCGAGCAGGGCCAGGCTGGCCAGACAGGTCATCCCGAGCACGTAGCTGGAGGAGCGTGGGTCGACCCAGGTCCCGTCGTCACGCTGACGCTCGCGGATGTAGGCGATTCCCTGCGCAATCGCCTCATCGACCCGGTCGTCCAAGTCGTCGGTGGTCGGAGCCGAACCCTGGGCCGAGGCCGTTCGGATCCAAGCGGGACCCGGGGCCAGGCTCAGGACCAGGAGGGCGAAGGCGATTCCCAGGAAGACGGTTCGGGCGAGGTGGGCCGAGACGTGGGGGCGGATCATGGTCGCGGCCTCGAGGCTTGGGATGAGGGGATCGACGATTTGTCCACGGACGTCGGGTTCGACGCATGGGGTGGCACCATCGCGATCGAGATGAGGGCCGAAACTCCGCCCAGGACGGCCCAGGTGCCCAGAGCCATCAGGGGCAATCCGGAGACCGGTTCGGGGATCACTTCGATGGCGTGAGCCAAGGCATGCCCTAGCGCGGCCAGGCCAAGACTGAGGATCGCGCCCAGCCCGGCACACCAGAGCGCATCGCCACGATGGCCGCCCCGACGCGCGAGGGCGAAGCCCAAAACGAGACCGATGAGGGCCAGCAAGCCGACGGCGCCGAGCAATCCCGGGGCAAGAACGGTCGATTCGGGAGGGGCCAATCGATCACCCACCGCGAAGAGCACGCGGAGCCCGGTCGCGCTGGCGGTCGCCGCCAGCAGTCGGCCCCGGATCGACAGCCCTGCCAAGGCCTCATGCAGGGACCAGCCGATGGAGGGGACCGGATCGGATCCGTCGGCCATCAACGCCGGATCCAACGGATCGGACCGGATCGGCTCCAGGAGGACGGGGACCCGCGCATTGCCCCCGTTGCTCTCGACGACCAGGGTGGCCGCCTGGGTGACGGTGAACGGTTCGGGTACGGTGAACTTGATCGCGACCTCGGACTCTTCGATGGCCTGCAAGGGCACGCCGGGCCGGTGCTCCAGGGCGACCCAGTCGAGCCCCGAAGGTTCCAAGCGGACGCTGGCCTGAAGGATCCGATAACCGACGTTGAGCAGGCGGACCCGACGGGCGAGCTGGCCACCGCCGGCTCGGACGCGGACGACCAAGCGCGGCGGGTGAACTTCCAATTCGGGGTCGGACGCCTTGGTCGTCGGCAGCCGCTTCAGCCAGGCGTCGAGCCGTTGGTCGGCGTCCTCGTCCCGGCGCGATCCGGGTGCCGGCAGCAGGTCGGAGCGGCCGATCTCGGCCAGGAATCGAGCCAGACGCCCGGAGGTCAACTCGTCGCGGAGCGCGGACCAGTCTTGGGCCGAGATCGTGAGGAAATCGTCCCAGGTCCGACAGACACCCACGCCCGAGCCGATCGCGAAGTGGAACGACCCGGCCGCGCGCTGCGGACGCGACCGCGAGCCGGGAGTGGACGTGGAGATGGGCGAGGGGGGGCTGGCCTTCGGACGTGTTGAGGGGGTGGAGGCTCCCGACGTTGCCCTCGAGGGTGTCGAGGTGGTCGGGGTCGTCGGAGTCGACCGGGTCCGCGTTGGGGTTGGCGTCGTCGTGGGTCGTGGCCGTCCGGCTGTCGAGGGCGCGGACAACGCGGGGGTCGCTTGAGGGGGCGTTGAGGGTCGGGAGGTCGTTCGAGGGGTCGCAGGCTTTGGGGGCGAGGCCGTCGGCGTCTCGATTGGCTTCGGGGTCCCACCGTCGGCCGCGCCGAGGACCAGTCGGACCTGGACGCCGCCGAGGGCGATGAGGTCGCCGTCCTGGAGCGTGGGGGTGGTCCCTGGCAGGATCCGGCGCCGGTTGACGAACGTCCCGCTAGGGCTCTCCAGGTCTTCGATCCGGATCTGTTCGCCTTCGAGGATGACGGCGGCATGCGAGGCGCCGAGCCGGCTGGTCTGGGCGGGGCTCGGATCGTGTGTCGAGAGGTCGAGCCCGGCCTCGCCAGGCCGGCGACCCAGCACGGTCCGACCGGCTTTCAGGGCGATCCGCGTCCCGGCCCCCGAGCCGCGGACGACCTCGAGCAGCCAGGTCGTCGGGGCGGTCGTGGTCGCGGAGGACCGCGGAGAGATGTGCTGCTGGGTCATCGGCCGACGCCTCGCTGTCGGAAGATCAGGTGCGTGTCGCCCAGGCGGATCCGGTCGCCGTCGCCGAGCGCCTGGGGATCGTGAACCGGCACGCCGTTGACCTCGGTCCGGGGTTGGGGATCCTGGGGATGGAGTCGAAATTGGTTCGCTTGACGTCGAATCAAGGCGTGTTTGCGGGTGACACCGAGGTCACCGAAGAGACCGATCTCGACGTGTTCGTCGAGGCCAATGGTCGAATCGTCGCGGGTCAACAGGAAGATCCGCCCTTCCTGGCGGCCGTTGATGACCTGGACCCAGGCGCGTCGGAGGACCTGTTCGACCAGCGCCAGCCCGAGCCCCAAGCCGGCGCCCAGCACGAGTGCACCGAGGGCTTGGCCCAGCTTCGGTTGATTGTCCATGGTCATCCGCAGGGCCTCGAAGAGGAACCCGCCGCCGAGCCCGCCGAGCCCGCCGCCGATCAGGCCGAACCGGAGCCGCTGGACTGAGCGATCCGAGAGGCCGAGGCTGGCCCCGATCCCCAGGCCGAGCAACCCCCAACCCAAGGACCGGCCGATCAGACCGCCTTGGAGGATGTTCAAGACCAGTTCGCCGATGACCAGGCCCACCAGGCCACCCAAGGCCCCGGCGCCGGCGCCCAGACAACCGTTGCGTGCGAGGCGGATCCAGGAGCCGTCGCGGAACGGTTCGATCGCGTTGATGGTGAAGCCGATCGCGCCGCCGATCAGGAGCCCAGCCAAGGCATCGCGGAGGGTTAAGGCGTCGACCCGGACCATCTCCACGTAGAGATAGAGCCCGATCAGCGCACCGAGCGCGCCGGCCAGCCCGAAATCATAGATGCGTCGGAGGCTCGCCCCGGCCAATCGTGAGGCGGAGGGCGTCGACGGGATGGATGGCGAAGGGCCGGCCGTGGCCAAGGCGTCAGCCAATGGCCGATCTCCGGGGTCGCCGGCGGACGAGCGGGCCTGGGATATCGTCAACGCGCGGGGCTCCTCGGTGGGAGAATGGGGGATGGTCGGTCGCGAGTCGGTCTCACCGGGGACACGAACGATCGATGGGTCTCTGTTGGTTCTGCTTCATCATCGAGGTCGACGGCATGGGCCAGGCTTAGGCTCCTGGCTCGATGACTCGGAGCCCACGCCCGCCCTCGTGGAGAACCCGCGCGATGTGGCCGAAGGTCTGGACCAACTCGCCCTGCTTCGCAAAGATCGAGCCTTCCTCGGTGCTTGCCAGGCGTCGGAGGTAATCGCGGTCGGCCAGGCCGGTGCCGATGGCCACGATCTCCAGGCCGTTGGCTCGGGCCAACTCGGCGCAGTGGACGGTCTGTTCGGGCTCGTCGGGGTATCCGTCGGTCAGGATCACCAGGTAGCAGGCCCGACCGTGACGCTCGCGCATCTGATCGTGGGCCAGCACGATCGCCTCGGCCAGGTTGGTTGTCCCCTCGGCCTCGATCCGGTTCAACGCCGCTTGGATCCGTCGCGGGTTATCGGTTAACCCACATTGATGAATGGCATCGGAGGCGAATGAAATCACACCGATTTCATCGGTGGTCATATCACATTTGGACAGGAACTCGCGGGCTGCCCGCTGCGCTTCGGCCAGGGGGATTCCGGCCATCGAGCTGGACGCGTCGATCAGCAGGTAGATGCTGAGCGGCTCGGCACCAACCTCCTCGAGGGTCGCCGGCGGCATTCCGAGCCAGGTCAGGTCGTCGGGGACCGGCTCGCGAGTCATCTCCAGAAGGTGTCCGGTGTCGCGCTGATGGGCCTCGACTTGGACCACGCCATTGCGATCGTAACGGAGGTTGACTTCGATGGCGACCTCCTCGGCGGTCGGACGGATCCCGGAGAAGACGTATTTGCCCAGGATCGCGCAGTCGAGCGGGACGGCGCTCTCGCCCTGAGTTAAGTAGATCTCCAAGCGATCGTTGGTCCCGCCATGGGTCTCGTGGAGGTAGCGCTTGAACTCCTCGGCGGGGATGGGACGGTTTCTTCGGACGATGATGTCGTTGATGTAGCGGTTCCGATCGTCGCTGACGGCCACAGCGCCGAGGCTGTGCGACATGACGTCGAGGATCTTCTGCGAGCCGCCGAGGGTGAACTGAGGCCGGGCATCGGTGGGCACCGAGTCGCCGACCTGTTCCAGAGCGGCCTGGACGGCGGCGCCGAGGGCGACGACCTCGTCGACGTTGACGCCGGCGCGGGGCGGTCGGCCCGCCGACCCTTCCAAGTAGCGACGGACCATCGGCATCCGCGTTGAGCCACCGACCAGGAGCGTTCCGGCGAGGTCGGGCCAATCCAGGCCGGCTTCGTCCAAGGCCTCTCGACAGAGCGCGTCGGTCCGCTCGACCAAGGGCCGAGCCATCGCCTCGAACTGATCGCGGGTGACCTCCACCGCGCAACGTTCGGAGCCGTGCTGTAGGGTGATCCGTGCCGAGCGTCGGTCCGAGAGCGTCCACTTGGCCTGCTCGCAGCGGACCATCAGGTCGGCCAACAGGACCGGGTCGTCCATCGGGTCGAAGCCGGCCTGGCGCTGACATTCCTCGGCGACGAAGAGGCCGAGCTTCTCGTCCCAGTTGCGGCCGCCCAGGTCGTGGTCGCCGGTGGTGGCGAGCACCTCGATGGCGCCCGGCTCGATCCGGGCGATGGTCACGTCGAAGGTGCCGCCACCCAGGTCGTAGATCAAGATCGACTCGGCGACGCTGGTCTTCTGGAGCCCGTAGGCCAGGGCGGCGGCGGTCGGCTCGTTGATGATCCGAAGCACCTCGAGGCCGGCGCGTCGACCGGCCTCGAGCGTGGCCTGGCGCTGGGCGTCGGCGAAGTAGGCCGGCACGGTGATGACCGCCGACTGGACGGCCGTGCCGAGCCGCTCCGAGGCCAAGTCCCGCAGCGATTCTAGGACGATCGCCGAGAGCGCTTCGGCGTCGAAGGCGTTCGAACCGAAGACCAGGCGGAAGTTCGGGTCGCCCATATGCGGCTTGAACAGGGCGGCAACCTGGTCATCGCCCAGTCGCGCGTACTCACGGGCCTCATGACCGACGGCCGGCGGATCGACCCCGAAGTAGACCATCGAGGGGGTCAACCGGTGCGACGCCGAGTCGGCCAGGACTTCAGGACGGCCGAACTGGTCTAGGCAGGCCACGACCGAGTTGGTCGTCCCCAGATCGATTCCGATGACCCGTGACACGCGTGCGAGTTCCTTCCCAAGTCGAGGACATGGAGCGGTCGAGATCCGCGATCAAACGCGATCCGAAGGTCGGGGCCGCCGACCTCGGATCGCGAGAGGCATGGGATTGGCTATCGAGCGGCGACCGGAACGACGGGCCGATCAGGAAACGTCGATCAGGCGGAGGGCGGTGGAGCGCTCGGCCAACTGCTCTTCGTTCATGACCGCCTCGGTCTCGAAGTCGACGGCGATCGAGCTGCCGCTGGTCAGGTCGGTCCCGGTGACGGTCAGTCGTCCTTCGCGGTTGATCTCGAAGGTGACGCGGATCGGGCTGTTGGCCGGCAGGTTCTCGGGCAGGTTGAGCGTGGCCACGCCGACATCTTGGCAGTCGCTCGGCTCGCTGCTCTCGCCCTCGCCGGCCATGACGCGGATGTCGACGGAGTGCTGGTTCTCCGCGTCGGTCCCGAAGTCCTGTTGGCGCTCCAAGGGGACCTCGGCGTTACGTGCCAACAGGAAGACGACCTGCTCCTGCCCTTGGGCGTTGCGGGCGATGACACCGAGGGCCTTGCTGAGCACGTTGACGATCTGGGTGCCGACCAGCTCGCGGACCGGCCCGGTCAGGGTGAAGTCGTACTTCTGCTCGACCTGATCGAGGGCCGCCTCGATCTGTCGAGGGGCGGCGGAGTCGAGGTCGACTTCGACGACCACCGGCACATCGTCGCCATCTCGACGGGCCTGCTCGGAGGCTTCGATGGCCAGGACTTCGCGGACCTCGTCGGTGAGGGTTTCGCGAAGACCGAACAGGGCGGCGCCTTTGGCCACCGCTTCGTCGGGATCGTACAGCTCGGGTTCCATACCGAACTCGAGGCTGAGCCGTCGAGTCACCTGCGGCATCCGGGTGGCGCCTCCGACCAGGATCAGCTTGTCGAACCGGTCGTATCCCTTGGTCGCGGCCTGTTCGAGCATCTCCCGGGTCAGCTCGATGGTTCGGTCCAGCAGGTGGGCGGTGATCGCGTCGAAGGTCTCGCGGTCCAGCTCGATCCGCGCCTGCTGGCCGGCGTGGGTGACGCGGAAGGGGGCCTTCTCGCGCTGGGTGAGCGTCTTCTTGCCCCGCTCGGCCTGGAGGAAGAGGTCGTTGAGCACCTCGTGGTCGTCCAGCGGATCGCTGGTCTCGCCGGTCTGGGCCTGAAACTGCTCGGCCAGGTGCATGACGATCGCTTCGTCCCAAAGCGCTCCGCCGAGCCGATGGTCACCACCGGTGCAGATGACGCGGATCAAGTGATCCTTGATCTCGATCATGGTGACGTCGAAGGTCCCGCCCCCGAGGTCGTAGACCAAGACGGTCTGGTCCTCGCCGCCTTCCAGGCCATAGGAGATCGCCGCGGCGGTCGGCTCATTGAGCACCGCGCGGACGTTCAGTCCCGCCAGCCGACCGGCGTTGGCGGTCGCTTCGCGCTCGGCGGTCCCGAAGTAGGCCGGCACGGTGATGACCACGTCGGTGACCGGCCCTTCGCCCAGGGCCATCTCGGCGTCGCCGACGATCTTCCGGAGGACGAACGAGCTGATGTCCTCGGGGCTGAAGGGCTGGCCTTCGTGCTCGAAGACGTAGTTCGGGTCGCCCATGTTTTGCTTGATCCGGGTGACGACTCGTTCCGGCTCGACCTTGGCCGATTCCTTGGCCGTGTTGCCCACGATGATCGCCTCGCCGTCGAAGAGAACCGCCGAGGGGGTGATCCGCTCGCTCTCCTGATTCGGGACGATCACCGGCTTGCCGTGCTCGTCGACGTAGGCGATGGCCGAGTACGTGGTGCCCAGGTCGATGCCGTAGACGCGCTTCATGGGGGAACTCATCGGGCGGGGCTCCTTTGGGAGATCCGTCGAAGGCAGAGAATCGATCGATGGCCCGGAACGGCCCGGAGACGCGGGCGCCTCGCGACCGATTGGACGTGGATTGGGTCGCGAGGTCCGAGCCGGCGCCCTTCGAGGTCATTCGTCGCGCCCTCGAAATTATTGGCCGATCGGGGCTCGGCGCGAAGCACCTGGCTTGCTGCAAACGCCTGAACCTGGCGTAAGAGCCACCTCAACGAACTTCTCTAAGGTGTGGAGGTGGAACGCCGATCGCCAACAGTCACGCGATCGATGCGCCGTTTCCCCGCACGAAGTGGACCTGGCACGTTCTGAGCAGGGGACATGGCCTTGTTCGAGAGACGTGTCCGAAGTCCTGGCTTGGCAGGAAAATGCGTCAGATCGTTTGTGGAGTGCGATGAGATACGATGCCGGTTCCGACAATAATGGGGAGGCCAATTTGGTGGGCACCGAACCGACCCGTTATCCCGAGCAACGAGACCCTCGGCTTCGAGTCTGGAGCATGAGACGATGAACGAGAGTAGGGCTCAGGCGTCACGCATGCGTTTCGTCGGAACGCGTGGACCGGACAGATCGGAGTCCGGTCCGTTGACGGTTTGTCGGACCGATCGGTCAGGCAGCATCGCAGGCCGATCGTCCCGTCAACTCTGAGGATGATGGCTGCGACCGCCCAGCAGAGGATCGGCATTGGCGGGCCGATTCTCAACGGGGTGATCGCCCTCGAACACTCGGCCCGAACCCGACCAAGGTCGACGAGCCGGGCCGACCACGCAGAAGTTGACGTCGATGGTCCACGGCGCCCCCGGCGGCTAGACCGGGCGAATCGATCGATTGAGACATCGGCAGTCGGACGCGTGTTCGCGGATCGGGCAGGATCATGCCGAAGCCTGACAGGTCCGAGAGGCGGAATCGCGAAGTCATCGCCTAGGTCTCCCATGACAAACACGTCGAGGAGGCATCGCCCGATGCGACACCTCCGGGTGCTCGATCGAAGAAACAGTGGAGGGGGACGACTCAGCCGGGTCCAGAGAGGGGGAGTCGGTCGCGATCCGGTCCCAACGCCGGCTACGTCGGCGCCGGGTCCATGCGCGGCTCAACCGGTCCTGGATCTGATCCCCGAGCCGATCGGCGGTGCGGCTGATGGCCAGGAACGGGTTGATCTCCAAGACGTTCAGGACGATCCGACCGGTCGGCCGCAGCCATGCGACGATCGTGCAACGGATGTCGCGACCGCCGCGCGGACCGTTGACGTCCTCCAAGGTGATTCGGAGCCGATCCAGACGCGAACCGAATCGTCGAGTCGCCGATCCCAGCCGACGCTCGATGTGGTCCTGCAGTGGAGGTTCGATCGCCACGCCACGACCGCAGATTTCCCAGCGCATCGTTCAAAGGCCCTCCAATGGCTCGGGTTCGTCCTCCCAGGAGCCGCGACACCGAGATCACGGCGTGGGAAGTTCGACCCAGCGTGAAATTTCTAGGAAGAAGCGGAGCGTGAGGCAATACATGATCTTTGGCTGGTATTCTTAGAAAAAAGCTCATCGGAGGCGGGCGATGGAGTGGCTGAACTTCAACCATCTGTACTATTTCTGGATCGTGGCTCGTGAAGGATCGATTGCGCGGGCGGCCGAGTTGCTCGACGTGGCGCCGCCGACCATCAGCGCTCAGTTGCGGAGCCTGGAACGCGTCCTCGGCGAGAAGTTATTCAAGCGCTCGGGCCGCGGATTGATCCTGACCGATGTCGGTCACGTCGCTTTCCGACACGCCGATGAGATGTTCGCCGCCGGACGCGCGATGATCGATGCGATCCGGAGCCGCCCGACCGGCCGTCCGCTCCGCCTGGTCGTCGGCGTCGCCGATCAATTGCCCAAACGGATCGCGTATCGACTGATCCAGCCGGCCTTGAAGCTACCCGAGCCGATCCAACTCCGCTGCCGCGAGGGGCCGCCAGAGACCCTGCTGGCCGAGTTGGCCGTCTACGGTCTCGATGTGGTCCTCTCCGACACTCCGATCGGCACCGAGGTCCGGGTCAAGGCCTACAACCACCTGCTCGGCGATTGCGGTGTGGCCATCATGGCCGTGCCCTCCCTAGCCGAATCGGTCCAGGCGGGCTTTCCGCGCTCCCTCGACGGCGCTCCGTTCCTGCTGCCACCCCGATCGGCGGCGCTTCGACGCGCCCTGGATCAGTGGTTCGACGCCCAGACGATCCGGCCCAGGGTCCGTGCCGAACTTGACGACAGCGCCCTGATCAAGGTGTTCGGCCAGGCCGGAGAAGGCTTCTTCGCCGTCCCCAACGTCATCGTTCCGGAGGTCAGCCGCCAGTTCGGTGTCGAAGTCGTGGGTCAGATCGACGAGGTCCGCGAGCGGTTCTACGCCATCTCCGTCGAGCGCCGGTTGAAGAACCCCGCCGTCGTCGCTATCTCCGAGGCGGCCAAACGTGAAATCTTCAACTGATCTAGGGTGCGATTAAGTGATGCAAAGTTTGCTTGTTCTGATTGTTTGCATTTTTATAAAATAACACATGGAGGTTGTGCGAGCGGTTTTGGGCCGATGGGCCGCATCACGCTTTGAGTTTTGCGGCCCGATAACCCTGTCCAAGAGGCCCTCGACGCATCATGGTTTGGTAGTGCCTGAGGCGTTGGTGTTGTTGGCGCGTGCGTAGACGGCGACCAGTTCGGGTCGGACGACCCGGTGATCGGCGGCGAACCCCTTCCGGAGGCGATGGGCAACGGTCTTGTCGCGCGCGGGCTCGTCGTTGGGCAGGGTCCGGATGGCCCGTTGCCGCTGCGGATCGAACGCCTCCCCCTCGACGGTGTAGGCCTCGACCCCTTGGCGATACAAGATGTCCTCGATGCCCTGCTGGAACCCGTCCAGGACGCGACAGAGCTTGGCCGACGCGTCGTGTCCCGACGACTCTGATTCCGAAGGCTCGGGCGCTTCGGCTTGACTGCGTTCGGTTTCGGCGGCGATCACCTTGCCCATATCGTCGTGCAGTTGGATCAGGTCCACAAAGACGGGTTTGAGCATTTTGAGGACCAGGTCCTGTTTGTACTCTTGGAGTTCGGCATGGAGCCGGTCGACGACCTTCTCGCGGGTCGCCTCGGCGCGGACGTCGCGTTCCAGGAGCGCCTCGATCCGCGTCAGCCGTTCCTCAAGTTGCTGACCCAGGGCTTCGACCTGCGCGGTGGTTCGGTCGTCGCCAGGCGAGCCGACGGAAGCGGTCATATTCGTTACCAAGAGCGCGGCCGACGGGTCCGGGATGGTGTCCGGGCCGAGCATCAGAACGCCCGGCTCGCCCAGCGGGTCCATCGAGGGATCCGTCGGGATCGGTGGGGGGGCGGACGATGCGCCTTGGAGCGACTCGGTGACCGCGTCGGTATCCCAACGGATCGGCTCACCCTCGTCGGGCTGCACCAGGGCCTCCAGAGCGTCGTGATCGGACCGATCGTCCTCAGCTTCAGGTCGAGATGACATCGGATCGTTCCTTCGGCGGGGTTATCGGGGGGACGAGTTGGTCGAGCATCCGGGACGTCCGTCGAGCCGCCGCGCCGCAATTCCGACGAAGACGTCACGAGGCCGTCCGACTGGTTCGGGTGGACTCCAGGGCGACGATTGGACCGTCCGCGTTGAACTTCGACGCCGATGTCCCCTAGGAGAGTGTTCGTCGCGACGATCGGAGTCTTGAGCCGCCCATGGGCCTTGATAGACTGGAGTCGATGGGTCGACTTTCGGAAGGCTCCGGCGATCCAACATCGGTCGGTCCGTCGAGACGGGTCTCCGATCCACCATACCCCCTCCTGCCGAGGTCGTTGCATGATGATTTGCCCGATTTCCTGGATCGCTGCGGCTTGGTTGACCGTGGCCGTTCCGACCCTGGTCGAGGACACCCCCAAGCCGCTCGACACCTCATTGGGTCAGCAACCGCCCGAGAACGCCATCGTCCTGTTCGATGGTGAGGATCTGGCCGACTGGTCGCTGCTCAATGGCGATGCCCCCTCGACCTGGTCGGTCGACGACGGTGCGATGGTCGTCGGCAAGGGCAACATCCGGACCATCGACCAGTTCGAGGACTTCCAACTCCACGTCGAGTTCTGGCTGCCCTACATGCCCGATGCGCGCGGCCAAGCCCGGTCCAACAGCGGTGTCTATCTGCTCGGTCGGTATGAGGTCCAGGTCCTCGACAGCTACGGCTTGGAGGACCTTCAGTCCAACGACTGTGGGGCCATCTACAAGCAAGCTACGCCTCCGTTCAATGTCTGCAAGCCGCCCGAGACCTGGCAGACCTACGACATCACCTTCCGCAAGGCGCGGTTGGCCGAGGACGGTTCGGTCGCCGAGAAGGCACGGATCACGGTCCTCCACAACGGCATCAAGACCATCGATGACCTTGAGGTCTCGCCCACGCCTGGCGGGATCGGTACCGAGGAGGGCGTCGCTGGTCCGATCCTGCTCCAGGACCACGGCAACCCCGTCCAGTTCCGCAACATCTGGCTGGTCCCGCTGGACGACTGATTGGGTCGGCCTGCTTGGAACTCCTCGGAATAAGGCACGGATCCGAGGATCGATCGATGATAATCTGTCAATGACAAGAAGGCTCGGGACCTCGACACGGTATCCCGAGCCGATCTAATCGGAACATGTGCAAAATCGACTGTTCTCGATGGGAGGTTGAGTTCGAGTGGGCGCTGACGAACTGACCTCCGATGGCTGCCGGACGCGTCGGGCACGGCTCTGGGACGCGCTGGGCGACGGCTGCGACCTCTGCGTGATCGGCGATCCGTCGCACCTGATCTACTTCGCGGGCTTCGCCGTCAGCGACTTCGTCTTCCGATCCAACGACGGCGCGGCCTTGCTGGTCCTAACGCGTGACCGAGCGTTGCTGGTCGCTGACAGCATGCTCAAGATGTTTTTCGACGGGGTTCACGTCGATGAGATCGTGGCGCCGACCTGGTACGACGGCCGCCACCCTGCGCCACACCGTCGAGGCAAGCTCGTCGAGACGGCCCTGGAGACGATCGCTCACAAGGCCCCGGAGGCGTCCCGGATCGGGATCGAGTTGGGTGCGACGCCCTCGGGGATCGTCGAAGGGCTCCGCTCGCGTCGTTCCGATTGCCGGTTCCTCGACCTCGACCCGATCATCCGATCGCTCCGCCGTCGCAAAGACCCCGACGAACTGGCCCTTATCGAGCGAGCCATCCGCGCTGGCGAGGCCGGTCACGCTGAGGCGATCGCCCGGATCACCCCCGGAACGACCGAGCTGGAGGCGTTCACGATCATCCAGTCGGCATGTTACCGCGCGTTGGGTGAGCAGGCGCGGGTCTATGGCGACTTCGTGGCGAGCGGACAGACCGAGATCCGCAAAGGGGGACCGCCGACGACCCGGGCGATCGCCGAGGGCGACCTGTTCCTCCTCGACTACTCGGTGGTCGTTCGGGGCTATCGGGGCGACTTCACCAACACATTCTGTGTCGGCCGAGCACCGACGACCCGGCAGGTCGAGCTGTTCGAGGCCTGCGTCGAGGCGATCGCAGCCGGCGAGTCCTTGCTCAAACCCGGAGCCGTGGCTCGGGAGATCGACGCCGCGGTCCGCCAGAGCCTCGCCGCGCGGGGATTGGAGGGGGCTTTCCCCAGCCATACCGGACACGGGATCGGCCTCTCCCATCCCGAACCGCCCTACCTCGTCGCCGAGTCCGCCGAGACGCTCGTCGAAGGGGACGTCGTTACCCTGGAACCCGGCCTCTTTATCGAGGGCGAAGGCGCCATGCGCTACGAGCATAACTATGTGATCACCGCCGAAGGGTTCCGACGATTGACCCAGCATGCGATCCGAATTGACTTGACGTCGTGACGGGGCCGCAAACGCGTCGCACGTCGGAGTGTTGACGATCCGCGATGGGGACGGGGATCGAGCTGAGGTCGAGGACGCGATCCGAATCGGCCTCGACCTGACCATCGGGAGCATGATTTATGAGGTCAACTTGGCGATGGCGGCCAGGGCCTCGTCGTAGTTGGGTTCGTTGGCGATTTCGGGGACGATCTCGACATATTGGATCGTGCCGTTGGCGTCGAGGACGAAGACGGAGCGGGCCAGCAGCGGGATCGGCAGGCCGTGGACCAAGACACCGTAGTTGGTCCCGAAGCTCCGATCGTGCATGTCGCTCAGCGAGACGACGTTGGCGATCGACTCGGCGGAGTTGAACCGACCCTGGGCGAACGGGGTGTCGATGCTGACGGTGTAGGCGGCGACCTGATCGCCTAGATCGTTGAACCGGCCCGAGAAGGTCTTGGTCTGGATCTGGCAGACCGGCGTGTCGAGCGAGGGGACGACGTTGAAGAGTCGGACCTTGCCAGGAGTGTCGGCCAGGCGGACGAGGCTCAGGTCCTTGCCGACGCAGGTGAACTCCGGCGCGGCGTCGCCGACCTTCAGCTTGGGGCCGACCAGTTCCAGTGGGTTGCCCTGGAACGTGACTTCGCCTTTGCGGGTCTCCGACATGAGCGTGCTCCCATGGTTTGGAGGGGAGGGGGGAAGGGGATGCATCGATGGATCTGACGGAGGTCTCGGAGAGGTGGATCCTCGCGGCCCAGCCGGTCGTCCGAGGCTCAAGCCTAGGCATCCGGACGTGGATCGTCGACGGGCCTTGGGCGTTGACGAGGCCGATCGACCCCCCACAATGTCTGAGCGGATCCGAGCCGGATCGGCTCTCGTTGCGTAGGGGATCCTTTTCTATCCCAACCTCGAGACCCTCGGATCGTCCAGTCCGAGATCCATCCAGGCCCCGAGCGGAGCAGAGCGCAGAATGACCGGCACCGAGCGATTCGCCGACCCGTATCGATTCGACGTGATCGTCGTCGGGGCCGGCCATGCGGGTCTCGAGGCGGCCTTGGCCTCGGCGCGGATGGGCTGCCGGACGGCCCTGCTGACGGTCAACTGCGACAGCGTCGGCCAGATGAGCTGCAATCCGGCCATCGGCGGCGTGGCTAAAGGTCAGATCGCCCGTGAGGTCGACGCGCTGGGCGGCCACATGGGTCTGTTGACCGATGCGGCCGGGCTCCAGTTCCGGCTCTTAAACCGGGGCAAAGGCCCGGCCATGCACAGCCCACGGGCCCAGTGCGACAAGAAGCGCTATCAGATCCTGGCCAAGCTGGCCGTCGAAGAGCAGGCCGATCTGACGCTCCGTCAAGAACTGGTCGAGTCGATCGTCCACGAGCGGGGTCGGGTCGCCGGCCTGATCTGCCGTGGTGGGTTCCGCTACCACGCCCGTGCCGTCGTCCTGACCACCGGCACGTTCCTCCGCGCCTTGATGCATACCGGCGAGTCGAAGACCGAAGGCGGTCGGGCCGGCGATCATGCGGCGACCGGCCTCTCGGCCGCTTTGATCGAACTCGGATTCGAACTCCAACGGTTCAAGACCGGGACCCCGCCTCGGATCAATGGCCGGACCATCGACTTCTCGCGCCTGGAGGAGCAGCCCGGCGACGAACGCCCGCAGCCGTTCTCCTTTCTGACCGACGCGATCGACGAGCCCCAGTTGCCCTGCCACATCACCCACACCAACGAGCAGGTCCACGACCTGATCCGCGCCAACCTGCATCGCGCCCCGATGTACTCGGGCCAGATCGAGAGCGCCGGCCCTCGCTACTGTCCCTCGATCGAGGACAAGGTCGTCAAGTTCGCCGACCGCGAACGGCACCAAATCTATCTGGAGCCGGAGGGCCGCCAGACCCGGGAGTACTACTGCAACGGGATTTCGACGAGCCTGCCACGCGACGTCCAAGAGGCGATGATCCGCCAGATTGCCGGCCTCGAGCATGCCGAGATGATGCGGTTCGGCTACGCCGTGGAATACGACTTTGCGCCGCCCACCCAACTCCAAGCCAGCTTGGAGAGCCAGGCGCTACCCGGCCTCTTCCTGGCCGGCCAGATCAATGGGACGACCGGCTACGAGGAGGCTGCCGCCCAGGGGATCATCGCCGGGATCAACGCGGCCCGACTCGTTCAGGAGGCCGAGCCGCTGGTGCTCAACCGTGACCAGGCCTACATCGGGGTCCTGATCGACGATCTGGTGACGCGCGGGGTCGACGAGCCCTATCGGATGTTCACCAGTCGCGCCGAGTATCGGCTCCTGCTCCGGCACGACAACGCCGACCTCCGCTTGACCGAGATCGGTCGCCGGATCGGCCTGGTCGACGACGCGCGATGGTCGCGGTTCGAAGCGCGTCGCCAGGCCATCGACGCGCTCGACGCGACGCTCAAGCGGCACCGGGTCGATGGGGTCAGCCTCGAGCAAATCCTCCGGAGGCCGCCGACGACCTGGGACGAGCTGGTCGCTCTGGCCCCCGAACTCGACCTGACAGCGCAACGGCCCGACGTGATCGATCAGGTCGTCATCGAGGCCAAGTACGGGGGCTACATCGCTCGGCAGTCGAATCAGATCGAGAAGGCTCGACGGATGGAGTCGAAGGTCCTGCCCGAGTCGCTGGATTACTGGGCGATCCCGCAGTTGCGTTATGAGGCTCGGGAGAAGCTGAGCCGGATCCGCCCACGGAGTCTCGGCCAGGCGGCGCGGATCAGCGGGATCAACCCGGCCGACCTGGCCACTCTGATGGTCTATTTGAAGCGACCGCGCGGTGGCGAGTCGTCCCCGACCGAAGTGGATCGGTCCACCCTCGGCACGGTTGCGACCGATTCATCGGCCCCGTAATCTGAGAGTCGGGCGATCCCCAAGGATCCGGAGTCGCGATCGGCCCGCTCCACTCCCCCACGCTCGCTGATCCCGATCGACCCGACCGTTGGTGTCGGGAACGAGGGGGGATTCGCGCGGAGAGACCGTTTGGGTCGACATTGACAATCTGGGAGCGCCACCTATCCTGGCAGCGGTGTTAGGATTGGTAACCTTGTGGGGTGCGATAAATTTTACGGTTTACGCGTCCTGAGTGGTCTGGTCGGTCTGCTTCGGACCGAGGATCTGTCGCTCGACCCGGGGTCTGTCCACGATGGCGATGAAAACGGTCTTCACCACCGGCGAAGCGGCGAAGATCTGCAAGGTCAGTCAACAAACCATCATCCGCTGCTTCGACTCGGGGCAACTCAAGGGTTTCCGCGTCCCGGGCTCGCGGTTCCGCCGGATCCCCCGTGAGGCGCTCTACCGCTTCATGAAGGAGAACGGGATCCCGACCGATGCCCTGGAGAGCGGGCGTCGCAAGATCCTGGTCGTCGACGACGATCCCGACGTCGTCGACGTGCTCAAGGAGGTCCTTGAGGAGGACGGCCGGTTCGAGACGATGGCCGTCAACAACGGGTTCGCCGCCGGCCTGGAGGCCAAGGCCTACCGACCCGACCTGATGATCCTCGATATCATGCTTCCCGACATCAACGGCAAGGACGTGGCCCGGACCATTCGGGCCAACACCGATCTGGCCGACATCAAGATCATCGCCGTCTCGGGCGCTGTCGAGCCGGATAAGGGCCCCGAACTGATCGCCGCCGGCGTCGACGACTTCCTCAACAAGCCGCTGGACAACGACGTGCTCATCCGCAGGATCTGTGAGCTGCTCGAACTGGAGGTCACCTCCGACGGGTGAGCCAGCCAACAACGGCCGATCGACTCGATTCTGATCTGCGGCGCGGCTCGAGCCTTGGTTGGTGATCCGCGACTCGCCTTGTCGGATCACCGCGATCTCCTCAAGATGCCGGAGTTCCGGCCCGTGTTTCGGGTTGGTCCGAGACGTCACCCCTTCCCCCGATCGGTCGGAAAGGACTCCGGCAGATGGAGATGGTCGCCAAGGCCCCTCCGAATTCGGAGCGCGAACGGGCCGTCGCCCGCCTGGAGGCCGTCCTCGCGGTCGACGATCTGCCGATCCGTCCGGAGACCGCCCGCCGTTGCCTGGTCCCTGACCCTGAGGTTCCCGACGTGGTGAGACTCAGCGTCCCGCCTGAGTCGGTCACCGATCTGGATCCGGGTTGGACCCTCCGCCAACTCCGAGACGAAGGCGATCCCGATCCGACTTGGCTGGCCGAGGCGCGTTGGTGGCCGGCCCGACCGATTCCCGGACTCGCTCGGCTCTGGCGACGCGCTATTCTGATCCGTCGCGCGGTCGCCGAGTCGCTCCGAAAAGCCGATGTGTTCCAAGACCACGAACTGGAGCGGCTGGCTCTGCTCGTCGAATCGGGACTCTGGGCGTGGGCCTCGGCCGACCCGGAATCCTGGACGACTTGGTGCCGCCTGGATGATCCCCACCGACGGGCCGACTTCGAGCGTCGAGCTTTGGGGATCCCGCTGCTCGAACTCCATCGCCGACGGGCCGAGCGGTGGGATCTCGAGGATCTGGCCGAGTTCTGGCGTCGAGGGCCGGGGGGTTCGTTCGACGATCCGAGGCTGGACCGATTGGCCCGGGCGGTTCGCTCGGCCGATCAGAGCCCTTGGCGATGGTCGCGGGCGCTCCCCACGATCCAGCCGGGTTCCCGATCGCGGGGGCTCCGTCGGCTCGTCGGGCAGGTCCGGAGCGAGACCGAGGGTCGGTTCGTCGATTCGGATCGAGGCCATCACGATCTGCCCGTCATCCGCGCGTTGGCCCGAGCCGTCGCTCAATTCGACGACCACGCCCGACGTGACCATCTCCAACGGGTCGTCTGCGAGGCCTACGCCCGGCTCGACGAGCCGGGTTCCTGGTCCGACTGGCTCAATGCGCTCCAGACGCTCGGCGATCAGGTGCTCGGGATCGATTCGTGTCGGGTCGTCGAGTCGTCGGGACCGGATCGACCGACGGATCATGGGAGCCTTGAGCCTGGACCGACCACGAGACCGAGCGAACGCCAAGCCCATTGGGACATTCCGATCGGTTCGAAGCGTTGGGTTTGCGTCTCGTGGGTCGCGACCGACCCGAGGACGCATGCGATCCTCCATGAAACCGACCTGATGGACCGCTATCGCGACCTGATCCGCCAGGCTTGGCGTCGCCATCGCGAACGGGTAGCCGATCGGAGCCGACTGGCCGTCGAGGAGGCCGTCCGCGAGGCGTCCGTCGACGCTTCGACGGTCGATGCCCGTCATGGCTGGTTGGCCGAGTTCGCCGCGGGGGCCGGCCACGAGTTGAACAATCCCCTGGCGGTTGTTCAGGGCCGCGCCCAGTTGATCGGCCAGCGCTCCGACGACGCCCAGATCCAACGCATGGCCGCCCTGATCGTCCAGCAGGTCCAACGCGCCCATCGGATCCTCCGCGACCTCATCGTCATCGCCCGGCCACCCCGACCGCATTGGCGACGGGTCCGGCCTGGGACCCTGCTCGAACGCGTCGTCGAGGATTGCCGACCGCTGGCTGAATCGCGGGGCGTTGAACTTCAGCTCGACACCGGAACGGCCGACCTCGACTGGATCGGCGATCCCGATCTGATGCGGCACGCCGGCGCCATCGTGGTGCGCAATGCGATCGAAGCCAGCGAACGTGGCAAGCTGGTCCGAATCGAGCAACGGGTCGCCAAGAGCGGGCTGCGTTGGCGGGTCCGGGATGAAGGTCCGGGGCTCGAGGAGGCCGACCAGCAGCGGATCTTCGACCCGTTCTACTGCGGCCGACAAGCCGGTCGGGGTCTCGGCCTGGGGCTCCCTCGATTGGCCACGATCGCCCGGAGCGTTGGAGCTCGACTCCAGGTCGATTCCCGACCCGCAGTCGGGACTCGAGTCAGCATTCTCTGGCCCCGTCACGAATCATCGATGACAGGACAGAACAAATATAAACTGAGCGAACATGTTGGGGCGGCGATATAAACGCACGGTCCAACTTCGATCACCATCTAGAGGTGAGTGGTCGACTCCCGGAAGGATTATTGTTGATGGATCAACCGGCGTCAGCGCACTCCCAGACCATCTCATCGGCGAGCGAGTGGCAATCCTGACAGAGAAACGTGACGGTCAAGGGTTCGTCGTAGTTCCAGTGATGGCGCTGAAGCCAACGCCGACGGTGACACCAGGAACATGAGTTGGGGCGGGTGATCATGCCGAGCTGCTCTGCCAATGCGGCGGCGTAACGGGCTGCCCGCGTCCGGACTCGCCGGGGCCTGGCCAGGTTGGCGGCCAGGTCGAGTTGACGCTGAAGTCGTTCTCGCTTCTCGCGAAGCTCCCGATACCTCCGATGGCGACGCTTCATCGCTTGGGGTCCCGGCTAGCGCCCCGCCCGCGCTTGAGGCGTCGGAACGAGACAGGTCTCGGCGAGTTCTTGAAACCGACCTTGCTGACAGGCTACTCCTGCGAAACCTTTAGGTCGAATCGAATGTCCAGGCCAATCGAGACCCCATGTCGGGTCCGCGCAATTCTGGCGGACGGGGTGATCGGCTCGGCTGTGAGGATGGTGCCCATGAAGAGGAGTGGGTTGCGCGGTGAGTCGGCAGAATCGGTTCTATTTTGGGGCGACCGCTCAGGCGTCCAAGCGTTGGGTCGGATCGCCGACTCCGATCCCTCGACAGGCCAAGACCGCCCCGATCAGCCCGGCCAGATCGCCCAGCTCGGCGGCGACCACCTCGACGCGGTTCTCCGGATCGGTCATCGCCTGCTTCCGAACGGCCTCCCGGACCCGTTGCACGTAGACCTCACCCAAGGCCTCGGTGAGCCCGCCTCCCAACACGATGCGCTCTGGTCCCAGCAGGTTCACCAATCCGCCCAGGGCGGTCCCTAGGATCGAGGCGGCGCGGTCGATCTCGTGGACGACCAGCGGGTCGCCCAGGTGATAGGCACGGGCCAGGTCGCCGCTCTTGAGCCGCGCGCCTCGGGCCAGCTTCTCACTCAGGCTGGCGGTCGTCGACTGCCCCTTGCGGACCGCCTTGCGGATCCGACGCGCGATGGCCGTTCGACTGGTCATCGCCTCCAGGCAGCCGACACGCCCGCACGGACAGCGTGGCCCTTTCAGCTTGACGACCATGTGGCCCAGTTCGCCGGCGTTACCGGTGACACCCGCGATGAGCCGACCGTCGTGGATCACGCAGCCGCCCAGGCCGGTCCCCACGAAGGCGGCGATCTGACTGTCGACGCCACGCCCCGCACCCAGTCGATATTCGGCAACACCCCCAGCGCGGACGTCGTTGACCAGACGCATCGGGATCGTCAAGCCCAGCGCCGATGCCAGGTCCTCGACGATCCGGAACCGAACGACGTTCAGGTTGGCGCTCTCCAGGATCAGGCCCTCCTCCGGATCCAGCGGGCCAGGCGCGCCGATCCCGATGGCCCGCAGGTCCTGACGGGTCAGGCCCGATTCGGCGATCGCCTGGTCGGCCGCCTCGACCATCGCCGCGATGATCGCCTCAGCGCCCTCACGAGCCGGCGTCGGCCGCTTGGCCAAACCCAAGGTCTGATGGTCCTCATCCAGGACACCGGCCAGGATCTTGGTCCCGCCCAGGTCGATCCCCAGGATCGGCCCGTCCTCAGTCTGCGTCCCTGTCTCGTTCTCGTTTTCGTTCGATTCGCTCATCAGATCGTCCGCCTTAGGTTGAGATGTCGGACCCGAAGATACCAGGGGCGTCGGGTTCAGGATAGGAACGAGCCGAGCCTTCGATCCCGTCGGGGATCGGCCAAGTCAACGGACTCATCGCTGAATCCCGAATGGATTCCGGTGGACGACTTGAGATAATCCAATTCCATTTCAATTTACGTGTGAAGCACGTGTGAAGCACTCGCGAGTTAACAGTTCGATCTTTGAGCCATTCGGATCGCCGAAGCACTGGAGGTGTTTGAATATCGAAATACTGTGAGCCGTTCGGCCCACTGATCGTCCGAACGGTCGGCCCATTCAACCGGCTCGGTCCCGGGATCTGGCCCCCAAGCGACCCCGTCACTCGGCAACCCCGAGCGGTGGTCTGGTCGAGAAAAGGGCAGAGCCACCGATTTCGCCCATGAGCGAGAAGGTTTCGCAAAGGACCGGGTCGTCCCTCGAACGGCCATGCGACCCACCTCCCTCCGACTTTCCGTCCTCGACTATCCGGCCGAATTTACCCGTCGATCCGGGGTCTTCGCCGTCACAATCCGAACCGCATTTCCGACTCGGCGCATGCGAGAACGTCGCGGCCGATCGCATGAAGATCGGTCGATGATTCGATCCGTGTGATTCCGGATTGCCAAAGAGTTCCCGCTCCTCGCGGTCGTGCGGACCCGTTTGTCGGGTGGATCCGCTCCGACGCCCCGTGTCGCGCGGCTCGACGATCGTGGCGGGCGACGCCTCGACGGCCTGACGTGTGGGCCAGCCCCACGGATGGTGGGCCGGACAAGTCATCCGGTCGGTCGCGCACTCGATCGCCCGGCGATGCTCCGGGGCGCCGGGGTTTTCATTCCCGCTGAGGCCGCAGGCGATCCGCCAAGGCGACCGATCCGGATGTCCGGTCCATCGAGACCGTCCCGATGAGGAGGGTCCGTCTCGCGCACGCGGTCCAGGTCACCGGACCGGGGATCGCGAAGCCCCCCGTTGTCCCACCGAGCATCGCGATCAGACCGGCCCGCCAGGAGTACGCCAAGCCGATTGCCAATCGCAGCGCCCTGATCAGGGTGAAACACGCCAGTGCGATCGGAAACACCGCCAGGACCAGCACGAGGATCGCGATCAGGACGACCAGGCCGGCTATGAGGACTCCGAGGGCCTCCGCGACCTGCTCGAACGTTGGATCGCGATGCGTCTTCTGATCCACAACCACATCGGGTGATGTCGGCGTCGACTCCGACGGCGGCTCCTCAGGGCCGGTCGGTCGAGGGGGCTCGGGCGAACGAACCGGAGGCGGCTCCGGGGCGGTCTCATAGATCCAGGGGGGTCGCGACCCGATGACGATCTCGATGGGCGCTTCCTCGACGACCAACCCGACCAGCGAAGGAGCCTCCGAGACTCGGTCGCCTTGGGTTCGTCGCGGTTCGGCTCGGGATCGCGGTGGTGGCTGGGGTTCCGGTTGGACTGGTCTCTGGCGGTCCGCCTCAACGGCCTGATCGGCGTATTCCAACGCTTTGACGAAGGCCTCGAAGAACCGGCAGTGCGGATCTTCCACCTCGCACTCGAGGTAGGCCGCTTCGCCGAGAGCCAGCCAACGCTTGAGGGTCGGGGCATCGACGCCGACCTCCGTGCAGGCCAGGTCCATCGGTTGGCCGTCGCGGAGGGCTTGGCAGATGCGTCTGGTGATGGCTCGATTGGGAACCACGATCTCTGTCCCGAATGACCCCAACGATCGTTGCGACCTGAGATCGCGCCTCGACGCGCCGTCGCGTTCCGAGAGACCTGCCACAACTAAGATCAAGCGATCGGGTCGGGACGTTCATGGGATTTTCCCGGTCAGCTAGGCGAGCCAGGCCGATCGGTCATTTCTTCGGAAGGATCGGTACGATCGGCTTCGGTCTCATCATCTGATCCATGGACCGGCTGATAGGACGAATGTGGTCGATGTTCTGATGGTCGACTTCACTCATTCAAACAGAATTTGGGTCGCTCTGCTTCGTTCTTCCTCTGCGAACTCAACGGGTGGCTGGAGACTGCGACGAGATGCAGAGTTCAAGGATGATACTGACTCATGAATGAAATCAATGAATTGTATTTCTAAGTTGGCTAAGGACTGGTCCGCTTGGGGTTAGTCGTCGGGGACGATCTGGATGAGTCGGCCGACCGTTCCGGCGTTGAGTTGGCCATCTCAAGACATCGATCCCGGGGTCTGCTCCGCTTCGCGTCTCAGTCCCCAGCCACCCCAGCACGGCGCCCAGCGTGATCAAGATTGTGATAGGTTACAAAAAATGTTTCATCTGATATTTCGTCTTCGTTTGAGTCGTTGGATGTCATTGGGTGGCTGGGGACTGCGGAGCAGACCCCGGGGACACCTCGGTGAGTGGTTTTTTCGAGAAGACCTTGGGTTGGACAGCCTGTTGTCCTTAGGCCCGGGGTCTGCTCCGCTTCGCGTCTCAGTCCCCAGCCACCCCAGCACGGCGCCCATGCGGAGATCATGCGGAGATCATGCGGAGATGAGGCCCACACCAGGCATGCGAGGGCAGACAATCGGGTTGATCTGAAGCGCGGGGGGAGCGGATCTCGAGCCCCATGCGGTCGATCCGGGCGAGTGACTTCGCGGGGCCGGCTCCATTCGTGTTACCGATCGTCCTCGTTGCTTGCCATGTCTTGGGCGAGGTCCAAGAGCTCCTCAACCTCACGCCAGAAGGCCCGACATTGGACCTGGGTCTCCTCCGGCAGTTGCCCGATCGCCTCGTCCCCGCGGATCGAGGCCAGGTCCGGGTCCGACTTCCAGTGATTCATCCACCGGATCACTTCTTCGGCCATGTCTGTCGATCCGTCCTGCAGTCTTCTCAACCACGCATCGTGTTCAGCTTTGAGCCACGCGATCCCCTTGGATCTCCATATGATCCGCCGTTGGTCGTCGATGATCGCGTCGTCCCCTTTCTCCTTCCCGGCGCTGGCCAACAAGGCGGAGCAGGCGGCGTTATAGCGATCGCCCCGTTGCCACTCCTCGGCCAAGGTGGGCTCACGCTCGAAGGCCGACTCGGCAAGCGTCGCGGCCTCGACATGCAGATTTCTTGTGTAAGCGACACGTGCCAATGCTAATTCCTCGACGGGATCAGAGAGTACAAGCTCTCCCGCCAGCAGGGCATCGAGACGTCGCTCTTGCTCCAGAAGCTCGCGGCACTCTTGGATCCACTGCGCTGAGGGATAAGGCCAGTTCCCCCGCTCTTGGCCCAGCTCATGCCCCCGCTCCAGCAGCCTCAATGCCTCAGTGTAGTTGCCTTTCGGTGTCATGTAGAGCAACCCTAGGTTGCAGTGGGCTTCGGGATACGTCGGATCGAACTTGATTGCCTCAGTGTATGCTTTGATTGCCTCGTCGAAATGTTCAAGATTGTTCAGTACATTGCCGCGGTTGTTGTGGGCCATCGCGAATTGTGGATTGATCTCCAGGGCGTGGTCGTAGGCTTTGATCGCTTCGCCGAGTCGTCCAAGGTTTTTCAGGATGACGCCGCGGTTGTTGTTGGCCATTGCGTACTGTGGATCGATGTCCAGGGCGTGGTCGTAAGCTTCGATCGCCTCGTCGAAACGTTCAAGATTCCTCAGGGCATTGCCGCGGTTGCTGTGGGTCATCGCGAGTTGTAGGTTGATGTTTAATGCGTGATCGTATGCATCGATTGCTTTAAAAAGTGTTCAAGGTCGCTCAGGGCATTGCCGCGGTTGCTGTGGGCCATCGCGAGTTGCGGATCGATGTCCAAGGCACGGTCGTATGTCTCGATTGCCTCGTCGAAACGTCCAAGGTCGTTCAGCGCGTTGCCACGGTTGTTGTGAGCCATTGCGTACTGTGGGTCGATGTTCAAGGCACGGTCGTATGCCTCGATTGCCTCGCCTGAGCGTCCAAGGTTCCTCAGAGTATTGC
>CAZSSM010000008.1:0-125629 GCA_964609385.1 uncultured Planctomycetia bacterium | reverse complement strand
ACCTTCGGGAATCATCTTTTCCTCATTAAGGTAGACTCGTTCGTCGTGTCGTCCGACTGGGTTTCCTCTTCCTTAATCTCCGACTGGGTTTCCTCTTCCTTAGTCTCTGTCTCCACTTCATCCTCAGGAATCCTGTATTTTTCGGGAATCGATTGACGAAGCTGAGGCTCAGAGCTTACGCCTTCTGGGGGCGGGACATAACTGGGTCCACCCTGCTGCTCAACAACATCCTCACAACCCAGAAGAAACAGCGCCATGATGGCTGTGACGGAAACAGTTCGAATTGTTTTCATGCAGATCGTCCAATCTTGTATGACGTGGGCAGTTCGGTCACGAAGGGAACGCTACAAGCAGTCTTGTCAGCGAGCATTCAAAGGAGAAGAGCGAGGATCACTTTTTCTTATGATCCCCGCTCCGAATCAATCAACCGACGGACTGATCGATCAGTTAGGTGCGAAGCCGGGTGAACTGGAGGGGGCTCCCTCAGTCTTCGCCGGCTCGGAAGGCAGTTCCCCGGCTTCATTCTCACCGGAAACGGATGGAGCTCTAGGACCAGACGAATCACATCCGCTCTGGACGAGCAAGCTGATGAGCGCGAGGCAAATGATCAGCTTCTTCATCGAAGGGTATCTCCAAAACTATCCAAGAGAGACCAGATTGAAACTGGACTCAGAATTCGTCGCCGGAGAGGATCTCACGGCCAGCACGTGTGCCCAATGCCTGCCGGACTCTGACATTGGTGGTTTCCTGCAGGAACCTCACAGAGCCATCGCCAAGCAGGAAGTTCAAACCAGAGGGGTGCTGGCTCCGGAAGCCAAACTGACCAATTTCCTGAGCCTCAGGATCATTGAGCCAAGAGTAGTTCGGCCAGAGCCCTCCTGGGTGCGGCGCAACCAAGTTAGCATTGAAGCGGGGACCGGTTGAGGCGATCCCTTGGGGACGCCCGATCCCGGCAGCGGAACCAAAATAGAGGCCCCGAGTCCAGCTGTTGAAGACCTTGTCGGGATCGTTGAAGAACCGTGCGAATTCACCCGCAAAGGCCGTATTGCTCATACCATCTTTGATGTCAGCAACCGAGTGGTGTCGGTTGTAATGGAAGGGACCGTCGCCCGGCAGGAGGACATTCGTTCCATCACAACCCGAGTCGGCGGGATCAAACGCGGATCCGGTACCATCCTCGTTGCAACCACACCAGAAGAAAAAGATATCGCGACTACCGGCATTCCCTGCATACGAGCATTGTGAGTAGGCATTGAAGGATTCGCCACCCTCCGGATTGGTGAGGAGGCTGATGAAGGGTTCCTGAATTCCATCACTCGGGCAGATGAGTGACTCGATTCGAGTGATCAGCCCGGTGTGATTGACGGCGCCAGCGCTCCCGTAATCTACACCAAAGATGGTCGCAGTACCACCAGCGGGGAAATTGAAGTTGATCGCGTCGTAAGAGTTCCCCTGCTCGAGGAAAGGCAAGATCAGCGTGAAGAGGGTATGGCCCCGCGGCATATCGCCGCAGCGGGTCGCTGGGTTTGGGTTGTATCGGTAGTACTGAGTACCCATCGGATACACGCTGTGAGCCGATTCGTAGTTGGCAAGTGCCAAGCCGATTTGCTTGAGGTTGTTGGAGCACTGAGCGCGACGAGCAGCCTCGCGAGCGGATTGCACCGCGGGCAGCAGAAGAGAGACGAGTACGCCAATGATCGCAATGACGACAAGGAGCTCGATGAGCGTGAAACCTGTCGGTGTCTGGCGACGAGACTGGTTTTTGAGCATCTGACTGACTCCTAGGTTAAATCTCGGTGGAAAAACCTATGAAAGTGCCCGCAGTCGCAGGCAAATTAGCCCTCGGCACGGTACCAGAGGGATCGGGGCCGGAGCGAAAAACCAAGGCGGCCTGCCGTTGTCAGGCCTGCCGGAATCCGCCGTGGATCAGGCCACCATGCTGCCGTTCCATCTCCAGGAACCGCGGCAGGGTCGCCCGCAGGCTGATCCCGACAAGGGAAAAGCCATCGAAGGCGCGAGGAGAAATGTGGGTTAAAGGTCTGGGTCGATGACAAAGTGCCGACATCACGGGGAATCGGGCAACCAGGGGCAACTAATCTAGGAGTTGATCGCGAGCGGAGGTGTCGTTGCCGACCTCAGGTTCAGGTGGCGGACCTTCAACGGGAGGACCATCACCCCTCTCAATGCCAGGTCCGCTGTCGCAGCAGACCAACGAGGTCAAAGCTAGGCAGACGAGCAAGAGGGACATCGTGTGGAGTGAACGCATGAAAAGGTCCTCAAGGCAAAGTTGTGAACGTAACGAGAACGGATGGTGTGGGGGAACTACTCCTGGTTTCTTCGGACAGTCAAAAATTTAGCGTCGAGTTACGTTGTGTTGAGTGTACAAACCATCATTTAACATGGCGGCACATATAATGCAAAGAATCGTAAGTTGAGTAGAAACTGCGAATGAGTGATCTAGTATGTTTGAGGTTCGGTTTAGGCCGAAAGGAATGTTGATCAGAACAGATCTGCGCTGATGACTTCGCGAAATCTGCGAGTTGAAAGGGCTTGGTAGGTTTGGATGTCGATGGCTTCTTGAATCCAACGGACCGAACCATCAACGAAGACGAAGTTAGCCCCACCGGGGTGAAGGCTGCGGAAGCCCCACTGACCGAAAACGTAGTTTTCAGGATTTAAGTGCCAGTTAAACGGACCCCACGGGGCATGAGGAGCTTCGTTCGTCGACGCGCCACCGAAATCCCCAGGCTGAGGAACGGTCATTGAAGCGTTGAGTCGTGGGGTCGTGGTGGTCAAACCCTGCAAGCGAGTGTTGAGGCCGAGGTCCTGACCATGATCGTCACGGGCGAGAAAGTGACCAGCACGGTTCCAGAAATTGAACCGGACATCGGGCTCGCCCACAAACCGGGACATCTCGCCGACGATGAATGTATTGCTTAACCCATCGGCAACGTCCTTTAGTTTGAAGCTGAAGCCATGACCAAGCATGCCAACAGGCTCAATCCAGTAGGTGCTAGAACCGCAGCAGGGCCCGCTACCGTTGAAATACCAATAAATGCCCGCATTGGTCATGCCCAGCGAACCCGCATACGATGTTTGCGAGTAAACGTTTCGCTCTCCAGGGCTGTAGGGCATACCCGGGGCATTTCGATCGTTCCCGGCACGAGAAGCCGGTGAGGGTGTTTGTTGAGACAAATCGCTGGGACAGATGTAGGACTCAATCTGGGTGAAGAACGCGGTTGCCTGTATTGGGGGTGATACGTTGAGCAGCGAGTTATCAAACGGCCCATCGGAGTTGCCGGCACCAAGGTCGAAGTTGATCGCGTCGTGAATAGCGGCCTGATCCATGAACGGTAGGATCAAAGTGAAAAACGTGTGTCGACTATCAAACGGCTGTGCTCCCCAGACTCCGGGAGTATTTGAGTTAACGCTACCGGGCGGAAGGGTTCTGTTAGCACTCTCATAGTTCATCGACGCCAGGCCGATCTGCTTGAGGTTGTTCTGGCATTGGGCTCGGCGGGCAGCCTCGCGGGCCGATTGGACGGCCGGGAGCAACAACGAGACGAGCACGGCAATAACGGCGATCACCACCAAGAGCTCAATCAACGTGAATCCACGACGGCTGAACGAAGACATGATGTCTCCAAGCGAAGCATGATCAGGTCGAAGACTGGCAGAAAAAAGTGAAGGCCGGGATGCGAACCGAGACGAGCGAATGATCGTTCGGGAAGCCGACTTAGGCTTCTCGAAGACGAGTCGGACGAAACTGGATGAAAGTCGGTCTCGACAATCCACGACGCACGACCCGAAGAGCCTCGTGCGAGGCGGGCCGTTCCTCAGGGTAGGAAGGAACAAAACTCCTGAGTGACCGACCACCTCAAGGATGCGGCCGGTGGGCAACGCCAGGGGCATCTTCCATGCCAAGGCGTAGTGAGCAACGAGTGCCTCAACGACAAATGGTCGTACCACGCCTATTTCCTGATCGTGTTATGCCACAATGCGGTTTGAAATCGTCGTTGTCAACACGATTGTGAAGGAAACACAACGGTTTTTTTCGGCCGTTTTGCGCGACAGTTCAACAGGTTATGCCCGGTATTCGTGCACGATCTCGACGAGGGCGCGCACATGGTCGACAGGCGTGCTGGGAAGGATGCCGTGGCCCAAGTTGAAGATATGGCCCGGTCGCCCGCTGGCTTGCTCGAGGATCCGATGCGCTTGGCGGGAGATCTCGTCACGGTTGCTGAGCAGAACGATCGGGTCAAGGTTGCCCTGGACGGCCACGCGATCGGTTCCCAGGCGCCGCCAGGCTTCGTCCAGTTCGACCCGCCAGTCCAGACCAATCACTGTCCCACCGGCCTGTTGTTGCAGTTCCAGCAGCGTGGCCGTGCCCGTACCGAAGTGGATCACCGGGACTCCCGGCCGGAGCTGACCGAAAAGCCGGGTCATCGTCGGTAAGACGAAGCGCCGGTAGTCCGAAGGACTGAGCACGCCGATCCAGCTATCGAAGAGTTGAAGGGCCTGCGCTCCGGCCTCGACCTGGGCATTGAGATAAACCGCTGTCGCGTCGGCGAACCGATCCATCAAACGTGCCCAGGCTTCCGGCTCACGATACATGAATGCTTTGACTCGTGCGTGGTTCTTCGACGATCCGCCCTCGATCGCGTAGCTGGCCAACGTGAACGGTGCGCCGGCAAAGCCGATCAGTGGGGTCTCGGGGCGCAACGCGCGACGGATCTGCCGGACAGCTTCGTTGACGAAATTCAACGGCTCGGCCGTCTCCAGCGTCTCGACGCGGTCCAGGTCGTCGGGACCCTGGATGGGGTTGTCGATGACCGGTCCGTCGCCGGTTGTGAATTGGAGGGAAAAGCCGAGTGGCTCCAAGATGAGGAGGATGTCAGCAAACAAGATGGCTGCGTCGACGCCGAGGATCTCGGCCGCTTCGACGGTCACTTGGCAGGCCAGTTCGGGTCGTTTGCAGAGGTCGAGGAAGTCGCGCCCTTCGCGCACAGCGCGATACTCAGGCATGAAGCGACCGGCTTGACGCATCAGCCAGATCGGGGTGTACTCCGTGGGCTCGCGACGACAGGCGCGGAGGAATGTCCCCTGATCGGCTGGAGTGCTGCGATCGGCTTCGGATTTGGCACCTTCAGCCTCCACATTCACATTGCTCTTGGGGAATTCCTTAGGTTCGGCGGGAATCCCTCCCGAGGTCGTGGCTTTGCCTTGGCGTTCGAGCCAGGCCTTCGCCAATCTTGCCACCAGGTGGCCCATCTTGGGATGCTCGGGTTCGAAGTCGGCAATGATCCCGTGGTTGCGGAGCGAGTCAGTCGTGATCGGCCCGATTGACCCGACCAGGACCTTGTCGCAGAGGGCATTACGGACGGTCTCAGCCTGGCCCTCCTGCTCGGCGACCTGGAGGAGGTGGACGACCTGCTGGGCCGAAGTGAATAGCGCTGCGTCGACCCGATCGTCGACGATTGCGGCGATGGTTTCGCGGAGCGGCCTAAGGTCTTCAGGCAATGCCCAACGGTAAACGGGCACGCGGTCCACGACGATCCCGAGCCGCTCCAGGCCTTGGACCAACTCGTCGTTAGGCTGACCGTATTCTTGGACGGCCATCCGGATGCCGTTGAGCCGAGGGAGGCCCGCCTCGACAGTGGTTAAGATCTCGCGCCAGGTATTGGGTTCGGGGACGCGGAGGTCGATCCGGACCCCCAGTTGTCCCAAGGCGGCGACGGGCTTAGGACCGCGTGCGATGACGGTCACGTTGGCCAGCGCCTCGAGCCAACAAGAATCGGGGCGTTGATCGGAAATGACCTGGGCCAGATATCGAGTGCCGACGCCGGTTAAGAACAAGACCGCGTCGTACTGGCCCTTTTCCAAGGCATCGGCGAACCGCAACGCCTGCGGATTCTCGCCGGCCTCGATCGGAATCTCCCGGAGCGTCGGCGCTTCCAGGGCGATCGCGCCACGCTTCCGGATCAGGCTGGCCAGAGCGCCCGCCATTCGACTCTCAAAGCTGGCCACACGGACAGTGCCCAGGGCGCCCGCACTCAAGCTTGCGGATTCGGTCGATTCCATCGCAGCATCAATTCCATAAAAGGGAGCGGAAGAGGATCAAGATCAAGATTCTCCATTCACAAGCCGTGAAGGAAGCCGTTTCTCTGTGTTTTTCAGATGATCCACCAACCCATTAAGAGAGTCGAGAGTTATGGGTTGGGGAAATTTTTATTGTATTAGTACCGGAATGATTGGTGTTCTGGAGGTGTCCCCGCGTGTTCGAGGCAGGTTGTGTCGGTCTGTTCTAGCGATGGTTCCTCGGGATCGAACAGAATGGGGTGAACGAAGTGCGGTTCGGTCATGCATAGTTATCATGATCGCAGCATGTAGAGTACGATTCGACCAGGAGAAGACTGATGCTGAAGAAGATCATTCGGGCGCGGTCGACAGCCGTGCGGAGACTTGAGCTCGAGCCGATCGCGGCTCTACTTCGGATCCGGACGATTATTTGGATCAGTCTCTTAATGAACGCATTGGCGAGTGGATCCGTCGCGCGACCGCAAGGAGTGGAGAACATGGACGCTGAGGGTGTTGGGGTCGATACGATCATCGTCTGCTCTCGGATCTGGACGGGAGATCCGAATCACCCCTGGGCTGAAGCGTTGGCGATCGAGGACGGCCTGATTCGAGCTGTCGGGTCTCGCGAGGAGATCGAGGATCTGGGTGGTTCAGGGACGGAGGTGATCGACGCGTCCAATGGCTTCGCCATGCCCGGCTTGATCGATGCGCACGTGCACCTATATTCGCTGGGGGCGTTGACCGAAGAGGTCGACCTGCGCGATGTCGGCTCGGTCGACGAGGCGGTTGATCGGGTTGCTGAGCGGGCCGGTCAAGTACCCGCGGGCACCTGGATCCTGGGTCGCAACTGGGACCAGAGCCTCTGGGCCGGACGCGCCTTCCCGACCGCAGCACAGCTTGACGCACGCGTGCCCGATCATCCGGTCTGGCTCCGACGGGTCGACGGGCACGCCGCCTGGGCCAACTCTGAGGCAATGCGGCGGGCCGGTATCTCGTTGACCACCGAGGTCGACGAAGGTGGCCAGATCATCCGCGACGAGGATGGACAGCCAACCGGTGTCTTCATCGATGAGGCGATGGGCTTGGTTGGGCGTGCTGTCCCTGAGCCAGATCAACAGGCCATCGAGCGTCGACTCCTGGCGGCGCAAGAGGAATGCCTCCGACTCGGCCTGACCGGAGTTCATGACGCGGCTTTGGATGGGGACATGATCGATGTGTTGCGGGCTTTGGACAAGCAGGGCCGACTCAGGCTCCGGGTCTACGGGATGGCCCGACCGCCTGAGGATCGCGAGGTCGCCTATGTCAGCCAACCGCCACCGCCGAGTCGACCCGATGCTCGATTCGAATTGCGGGCGATCAAGCTGTTCATTGATGGTGCGATGGGCTCGCGAGGCGCCTTGGTCTTCGAACCTTACGACGATGATCCGCACAATCATGGCCTGTTGTTGATGCCTGAGGAAACTCTACGCCAGACCGTCGTGCAGGCGTTGCAAAGCGGCTGGCAAGTCTGCACCCATGCCATTGGCGATCGAGGCAATGCAATCGTCCTGGATGCTTATTTAGACGGTCGATGCGCAGTGCCCGAGGCGTCCGATCCCCGGCTCCGAATCGAGCATGCACAGGTCATTCGTCGAGAGGACGTTCCGCGCTTTGTTGAGGGCGGGATCGTCGCCTCGATGCAGCCGTCGCACGCAAGTACTGATAAGCGTTGGGCCGATCTCCGATTAGGGGAGAACACCTCGCGAGTGGCTGGAGCGTACGCCTGGCGTTGGTTCGCTCGGGAGGGTGTGCCGTTGGCCTTCGGCAGCGACTTCCCGGTCGAGGAGCCCTCGCCGTTCTGGGGAATCTACGCGGCGTTGACGCGTCGCGATCGGTCGCTGGAGCCGCCCGGAGGTTGGCATCCAGAACACTTGTTGAGCTTGGATGAGACCTTGCGTGGGTTCACTGCGGGCGCAGCCTACGCCGGCTTCGCCGAGGATCGGCGCGGTGTGATTCGCCCGGGGATGGAGGCCGACCTGACGCTGATCGACCGCGACCTCTTCCTCGTGGAACCGAAGGCGATCCTCGAGACGCGTGTGCTGGCCACGATCGTGGCTGGCGAGACGGTCTACCGCGCAGAAGCACGTGCCGACAACGAGTAATCGACGAAGGCGAATGGAACTTTCGAGAAGTGAGAGGAGAGCGCACCGAGTCGGAACGGCCGGGCCACGGATGTGCCCGGTCCAGTCGCCTCGATCCGTGAAGGGGTCACGGACCTGAGAAGGGCGTATCGTGTATCCGATTCAATCTCAGTCTAACGGGCGATGCCAGGCCAGGCCTGAACCGTGCGGCAGCAGCAGTGCGCGGATCGCCGCATCGGTCTCGTTCAGGGCACGTTCGACTTGGCCGCGATGCCAGGAATCGGCAACGCTGTCGAGCAGTCGAGCTAGCACGCTCCGGAGGCGACCCAGCGCCTCGGTAGGCGTGTGACCTTCGGCCCGAAGCTCGGGAAACAGTTGATGCCGCACGAAGGCGGTGCCAGAGACAATGTGGATCCGGAACGACGCCAATGTCGATTCCACAGGATTGCGACGAAACATTCCTGCCGATAGCATGACATGACCCTCCCGACTACGGACAGCCTGTGCGTTGGTGGACGCGTGGGTGTACCGTCTTGGGTGTTGGTTGAATGCGCAGGGCAGGGCGAAGATGCCCCGAGAGCATGACATGATGGAGCCGTTAGGGACGCGTTTGTCTGTCCCTCCGTTCAAACGACTCAACGACGTCCGTTGTCTCCTGATCGGCAGATCAGGGTGACATGTGCCTATCTCAATTCCTTGATGGGTCCCACGATTGATCCGACGGCCGCTAACTCCCTTCGCATTCGTCGGAATGGGGGACACTTTCAGGACGCGTGTCACGGAGATCCAGAATATCATGAAGAATTCCCGAAAGGAAGGGTTGACCAGCTCTTTTCTGGCGTTTTTCCAATTTCTTCGAGCTGAAGACGCGAGGCGATCGGCGCCGATGGATGGGGATATTCGAGGCCCGATTCCCTTCAGGAGCGAGTGATGAACCGTCGACGGACGTCGCGATCGCACCCGTGGCTCAATGCCGAACCGCTGGAGTCGCGCGAGTTGCTTAGCGTCGCGAGCCAGTCTGAGGTCGGATTCGGTCCACCGAGTCGACCGGCGATGGTCGATCTCTGGTCGGCAAGGGCCGACCATCACTCGGAAATGTCCCGGATGCGGTCGATGGCCTGGAGTCGGCCGATGCGAATGGCCCAACCCCGCACTCCTGTCCCGTCCATCGTCTCGACCGAGACAGCTCCGGTGTTGCCAACGGCCGAGCTGCTCCTCTTTCAAGAGGCTTTCCTGTCGAGTCTGGGAGATCCCGAATTCGATCCCACTGTCGATCTCACTGACGATGGACGGATCGGACCCGATGACGGGATTCTGCTGATCCGTATGCTTGCCCCCCTGCTCGGACCGCCGTCAGGAAGCTTATCGGTTGATGTCGCGTTGGCCGCCGCAAGCCAGTCCGGCGCAAGCGTCCAGACCGCATTTACGGCCGCGTTCACGCCCGATGACCCCGACATCGTCCGCGTTGTCGGTCGGACCGAACCGGGGGCCCTGGTCTTCACGAGTCTCGGCGAGGCGATCCCGGCCGACTCCGAGGGGTTCTTCGGCTACGACGTGGCCCTCTTCGATCCGATCACCACCGTCACCAATACGGTCGTTGACCCCTTCGGACGGGTTAAGTCGGTCAAGCTCCCGATCTTCTCCCTAGAGTTCCATGTCCTCTTTGGAGCGAACGACGAGGTGCTCACGGGTTGACAATGAAGTGAATTGAGAATCGGACTGAGGCGAGGTGACCTTGAGATATTTTGAGCGGTCTCTAGTGTAGAATGCATGAAAGGCCGAAGCCCCGATGATTCGGGACCTCGGCCTCGAAAAGAGACTCTATTCTTGCCAATCGGTTCGTGTCGGTCGGCTGCAACTGCTCAATTGTCGGATGCAGGTGTCTCGACCCTGGGGGCTGACGCGAAGAGGGCGAGCAGGTCGGCGATCTCCTGTCGGGTCAGCGTATTGAGCAGACCTTCGGGCATAACCGAGATGTCCGAGGGCGCTTGCTCGTCGATGTCGTTCTTGGCGATCCGCTGTCGGTTGCCATCGGCCAAGAGAAGGACGAGTTCTCGGTCGTCGCTACTGATCGGCATGCCGCTGTAGATCAAGCCGTCGAGGGTGGCCACCGAGAGCGATTGATATTGGTCGGAGATGACGCGGGAGGGGTGGACAATCGCCTCAAGGATCTCTTCAGGCCGGAACCGGCTGGAGAGGGTGGTCAGGTCGGGGCCGAGCCCCTGCCCTCCCAAAGCGCCGTACTTGTGGCAGTCGAGACAACGGGCCTTAAGCAACACGCGCTCGCCTCGGGTCGGGCTGGCCGCCTCGCGATACTTCTGGGCCTGGACGACCTCGGCGACGAGCAGCTCGAGGCTATACGAGACAGCCACGTCGGTCGAGGCGCCTGATCGGAGCGGCATCGCATCGGGGAAGCGTTGAGTGTAGACCTGCTCCCAGAAGCCGAGGGCGTCGTCGAAGTCTGCTGGTGGCTCCTCGGAGAGTCTGGAAAACTGAGTGGCGGCGCGGTTGAGAAGGCTAGGATCGAACGGCGCGACCTGACGGGCCATGATCAGCAGGTTGCGCAACGCTTGGGGATCGCCTCCGCTAGAAGTCTCTTGGCGGATGAGAGCCTTGAGGACCGCCAGGGCAGTGTTGCGATCGTTGGTCAACAGGCCTTCAACCAGGATCGGCCGATCGTCTGAGGTGGGCTGAGCGGCCAGGGCACGGGCGATCGGGTTCCGACGTTCGGGGTCAAGGTCAAACAGTCGACGCAGGGCGAGCCGCCCCGAGTCGGTTCCACAGGTCCCGAGTCGGTCGATAATCAAGGAGCGGAGTTCGGCGACGGCGTTACGGTTGATCGACGCGTCGAGTTGGTTGTAGAGGGCGAAGAGGTCGTCGATGACGGCGGGCTCGGCGTCGAGGTCCAGGGCGGCGACGACTAACCGGGTCGGGAACGGGATCTCCCGACCCTTCTGGAGGATCGCTCCACGCTCGGCCTCGCTGAGCGTCGCGACGATCGGCCGGGCCATGTTGTCGAGATAACCGAGGTAGCTGAAGCCGCCGTCCCAATGGCTGGCCGCCTCATACCAGGCCATCAGTTGCATCTTGTCGGCGGTCGACCAGCCGCGGCTAAGGACGCGGAGGCAGAAGGCGTCATGAATCTGCTCGGCGCGATCGGCCCGAGGGTTGGCCTGGACGTTCAAGATCGCCGGGACAGCCTCGGGCGCGTCGAGATAGGCCAGCAGCCGCGCAGACTCGATCCGGAGCCGACGATCCTCGCCTTGGACGCTCTCCAACAGCGGCGCAACCAGTTCCGAGGCTCCACCGAATTCGGACGCCGAGACTGGTCCGCGCAGGAACGTCAGGCCGATGAGACGGAGCAGATCGAGCCGTTGCTCGTTGCTCAGCTCGGCCTGGAGCATCGCGGTTTGCCGTTGGAGTAGGTCGGTCTGTGCCTTGTCGTCGAGTTCGGTGGCGCGGACCAGAACGAGCATCGATTCCAGGGCACGTCGGGGGTTCTCCTCCTGTCCGGCAGCGGTTCGGAGGGCGTTGACGGTTCCTTCAGCATCGACGGCGTGCTCCAGAGCGTTGCGGGCGGCGAAGCGGACCCAGCGGTCCGGATGACTCAACAGAGGCAAGATGTCCCCAACGGGGATGGCGTGTCGGGCGCGGACCAAAGCTTCGCAGGCGCGTCGAGCGACGACCGAGTCAGAGTCGGCCAAGGCCTTGACCAGCGCGGTCTGCCCTTCAGGCGTGTTGTTGCGGCCCAGGTAAAGGACAGCATGGGCGCGGACCTTGGCTTGCGGTTCCTCGGCGAGATAGGTGAGCAGTTCCAGCGATGGCTCGGGTCCGAACTGGGCCATCAGGTCTAACGCGCGACGACGTTGGGCGACGGGCGACTCAGCAGAAGCGGCGACCTCCGTGAGCCGTTGCGGCCAGGTCGGACCGGCCTCCTGACGGATCTCGGCCAATCGGGCTTGGCTGAAGCTGACCAGCGGCGAGGCGATCGTCAACGCCTCGAGGATCGGATCGTCGGGCGGGGCCGGCTGGCTGCTCCGTGTCCAGGTGACGCGGAAGAGGCCGCCTTGGGTCCCGCGTCCTCCGGTGGTGAAGTAGACCGAGCCCTCGGGGCCGACGGCGATGTCGGTGCAGTTGAGTGGTTGTCCGGAGACGAGTTCGCGTGCGCGTCCGCGATAGCTGGCGCCCTCAGGCTGGAGGTCGACGGCGAGGATCCGCCCCTGCGACCAGTCGAGGATGAGAAAAGCGTCGTCGAAGTCGGCGGGGAACTGCTGTCCCCGATAGAACGTTACGCCGGTGGGGCTTCCACGGCCCAAGCCCAGGACGCTTGGCAACGAATCGAAGAAGTAGGACGGCCATTTTCCGGATCCGTTCCGCCAGCCAAACTCACTGCCGGGCGTGGCGTGCACGACGCGGACGGGTCGGTACCAGGGCAGGCCGATGTCCCATTCCATGTCGCTGTCGAAGGTGAAGATCTCGCCGTCGCGGTTGAAGTCGTAGTCGTAGTGGTTGCGGTACCCAGCCGAGACTCGCTCCCAGGTCGCACCGCCGTCGGGGCTCCGGTAGATCTCGCCGCCGGGGGCGAGTCGGTCCCGGGCGTGCCCTCGGGCGTCGTTGAGGTGCGGAAGCAGTTCTCCTTCGTACATGATCGTGTGCGGGCTGTCCTCGGCGATTGGTTCGACCAGGTGGGCGTGGTTGCCGGCATTGAAGTAGAGATCACCGTCGGGGCCGAGCCGAAGCGCGTGCGGGCCATGCTCGCCCATGCCGTGGGTGGTCTTGCGGACCACCGTCGACGATTCGAAGACGCCGTCGCCATCCTCGTCGTCGAGCTGATAGATCGCCACGCCCTCGGGGCCTTGGCCGACGGCGAAGAGGTGACCGTCGATGAAGGCGACGCTCTGGCAGTTGGTCATCTGAGGTGTGATGATCTGACGGCGGTCATATCGCCCGTCATCGTTCTCGTCAATCAAGCGGACGACCGGCCCGCGCTCCACACCGATGCAGGGGTTGCCCTCGGGGTCGAAGGCAAGGCTGACGGCCGAGCCGGTCAGGTCCATTGAGGCGGCTTGACGGATCCGGAAGCCATCGGGCACTCGGAACCGCTCGGAGGCGTCTCCTGACTCGAAAACGACCCGTTGGGACCATGGGCCGACGCCGAGGGTGCCGAGATCGCGGACCGGCATCCAGTCAGGGCCTTCCTCGAACTGGTAGGTCTTCCAGGTCTCGTCCTGGGGTGGGATTTGGCTCGCTCTCCAGCCTCCCGATCCGGTGTGAATCGGCACGCCTTGGCCGAGCGGGAGGATGCCGCCTTGGATCAGCAGGCCGGCCGGGCCGACATCGTCGTTCTCAGCTTCGACGGACAGGACATGGATCCCCGTGGGCACGGCCAATTCCAGATGCTTGGCAAAGGTCCAGTCGCTCCCGCTGGCCAGCTCTTGGCCGTCAAGCCAGAGCGTGTAGCGGTTGTCAGCGGTGACGTCCAGAGTCAGCCTCGAGAGTTCCTTGACACGAAAGACCTTACGGAAGTAACGCGTCTGGGCGGGGGCTTGACCGACCGGATCATCCGGATACCAGACCCAGTGGGGCGGAGTGGCGCCTTCCTGCGACTTAGTGACTGGAGCCGGGATGATTAGGGTCAGGCCGATCCCGATCAGGGTCAATAGGATCAAGGGCAACGGCTTGGACAGCGGGGTTGGTCGCACCTTTGTGTCGGGGCTAGTGCCGAAGCCGTTCGTATCGTGGTGAGCGGACACGTCGGAGTCCCTCCGAGGCAAGCGGATGAATTGTTACTGATGAGGGCGGAGGTGGTTGGCCGGATTAAGGGCCGGATCCAGATAACATCCAAGCTATGCGGACGCGCCGGCCTCCGCAAGCGTAGCTCGCCTAGGCCGATGGATACAGGGATGGATTCCCTGATCGCAACGACCATACGAGCCGGAGTTCCTTATGAAGATCAATGTTGTCGGATTGATGATGAGTAACGAGGGTCGGAATCAGGTCGATTCGACTCACGAAGTTTGTGCAGGCTGCTCGTGAGTGTTGAGCAGCGTGATGTGGCGTGCGAAGAGTTCGCGGAACCGCGGCCAGAGGGCGTCTCGGTGGAAAGCGCGGGCGCGTTGGGGACCCCGATGGGCGAGGTCGGCAACCAGATTGGGGTCGATCAGCGGCTTGAGGACTGCCTCGGACAACGATTCGGCGTCGCCGGGTGTGTGCAATATCGCAACAGGTGGGTCCCCGGCGGTCTCCAACGGACCGCCCGCGGCCGCGGCGACGACAGGCGTCCCCACGCTCATACCTTCCAAGACGGTCAAGCCGAACGGCTCGGGTTGGATCGAACAGTGGACGATGACTGAAGCGGCGCGCATCAGCGGTAGGATCGGATCGACATGCCCCGAAAAGTGGATCTGAGCGGCGATGCCCAGTTCCTCAGCGCGTTGATTGAGTTTGTCGGCGTACCGCTCACGCCCCCGCGCCTTGACCGTCGCACCCAAAAACACGATGTGTGCCGAGGGGACCTGCTGGAAGATCGCCGGTGCCGCCTCAATCAGCACGTGCTGGCCCTTCCAGGGCTCGAACCGGCCCGGCATGAGGATGACCGGAGCGTCATCGGGGATCCCAAACCGATCGAAGGGCTGTGCCGTCGGGTCATCAAGGTCGGGGCGTTCGTCGGGGTCGAACAACTCGTGGATCACCTCGACCTTCGGGCGGATCCCTGGCAGGTCGTGGTAGTTGAACTCGGCGATAGCTCGGGAGCGACAGATGATGTGATTGGCGTGACGTGCCAACAGGCTCAAATAGGCTCGACGGACCGGCCCAGGTGCGGTGAAGGTGAGGCAGATCGTATTGAGGAAGGGGAGGCCGGCCCGCTTGCTGGCGATCCCCACGGGCACGGCGTTGATGTCGTGGCCCAGCACGAGATCGATTCGGTCGTCGCGGAAATGCCGGTGAAGCGTCGAGGCGGTGGAGAGGACTCGTCGGCCCCATTCGGCCAGGACCAACGGGTTCTTCGTATTGCGGATCCGGGGCATGGGGAGCACCTCGATCCGGGTCGGGATCCCCTCATCGCGATACTTATCGAGGATCCCCGTGGGCCGCCCTAGGTAGAGCACCACCTCGATGCCGTCGAGCCGACAGGCGCGGGCGATCCGGAGCAGGGAGATGTCCGAACCGCCGATATCGTCATTGTTGGGGTGGACCAGGGCGATCCGCATAGCGTCGTCTCCCGATTTGCGGCGTCGATCGGAGTGGTCGACACGGCCCGGATCGGCCTTTAGACCAGCGCCCGCACCGGCCGGATCTCGGCCCAATCTTGGCATAGACCGCCCGAGCGATCGAGAGAGATCACGCTCAGCCCGTTCACGAAGAGGGGAGAACTGTCTCCGAGAGACGAATCGGTATGCCCAAGCCGGCTTCCTACGTTCGATACAATCATCACTGATGGTGATCGACGAGGATGCCTGACTCGCCCTTACCGATCCCAAGTCGACCGGATCAAATCCCCTTCCCCTCGGAATCGAGTTGACGATGTCGAACCTCACAGAGTCTTCCCCGGTGCCCGTGACCGTCCTGACCGGATTCCTGGGCGCGGGTAAGACCACATTGGTCAACCACATCCTGACGACGGAACACGGTAAGCGGATCGCCGTGATCGAGAACGAGTTCGGCGAGGTCGGGGTCGATCAGGAACTGGTCATCGAGGCCGAGGAAGAGATCTTTGAGATGAACAACGGCTGCATCTGCTGCCGAGTCCGGGGTGACCTGATCCGAATCCTCGGCCAGTTGATGAAGCGCAGGGGACGGTTCGACGCCATCCTGATCGAGACAACGGGCATGGCCGACCCCGGGCCGGTTGCCCAGACTTTCTTTGTCGATGATGAAATACGGCACAAGCTCCGGCTCGATGGGATCGTCACCGTCGTTGATGCCCATCACATCACGAACCGACTGGATGACCCGAAGACGACTGAAGCCCGCGAGCAGGTCGCCTTCGCCGACGTGATCGTGCTGAACAAGACCGACTTGGTCGATGTGTCGACCCTAGAGGCAGTCGAGGCGCGGATCCGTCGGATGAACCCGACGGCGACAATCCATCGCGCTCAACGTGCGATCGTTGAGGTGGAGAAGTTGCTCGACCTCGGAGGGTTCGACCTCGAGCGTGCCCTTGAGATCGAGCCGGACTTTCTGGAAGAGCCCGAGGTCCCCTTCTCTTGGGTCGGCCTCTATCGCCTGCAACCAGGCTCCCATCACTTCGTCCAGAACCATGGTCACGACGATGCTCACGGGACCGTCGTCCTGCCGGTCGCCTCGCCCTCGGCCGAGGTGCCGGGCCTGGAGTCAGTGATGCTCCCGGCGGTGGTCGCTTTTTCGGGGCCGGGCGTGCCGGTCCAGCCCGGCGGCTCGATCGCCCTCGGGCCGATCCTCCATGAGATTCGCGTGCCTCACGCCGGGGCGCGGTTCGCCATCGCGATCGAGGAACCAGGCGTCTACGCAATCTTCGCCGACCATCCCCCTGATGCCCTTGAGGGTCCGAACGGACCGGTCGAGCCGCTCTCGACCCGCCGGTTCAAGGCCGATCACCATCACGATGAGGACGTTGGATCAGTCTCGCTCACCCTGCCCGGTGACCTCGACCCGGAGAAGCTCCAGGGTTGGATCCAGGAACTCCTTGGCGAGCACGGCCCGGACCTGTTCCGCTACAAGGGGGTGCTCAGCCTCAGGCACGAGCCCCGTAAGTTCCTTTTTCAAGGCGTCCACATGATCTTTGACGGCCAACCAGGTCGCGAGTGGGGTGAGGCGCCCCGAAACAGCACGATGGTCTTCATCGGACGCAACCTCGATCGCGAGACGCTCGAACTCGGTTTCCGGCGCTGTTTGGCCTGAGCCGACCGTTACTCGCCACCTGCTTCCAAATCTCCAGACTAACTTCAGGTCCATCCTCCTGATCGCGATCCGGGAGATTCGCATGAGCACGACGCAGCTGATGAGCGCCGACGTGACCACAGTTTCACTGTCATGAAGATCGACAATTGGATCGATGCTCAGGGGGGGCCTCGCGGGATCACGATTGGCGTGGAGTGTAGCTTTCGTCTGGTCGACGTCGATGGGGAATCCGAGCCGATCGTAGGGATCGACGCGACTTGATTGACCGCCGATCAGTTAGCCAGAGATTCCCGCCTGGGGACGATCTTCTGGGTCGCTCCCCTACTGGCCGTGAAGGTGCTCTCGCCTTCCGACACCCAAGAATTGATCGACGAGCAGGTGGAACTATATCTCGGGTCCTGCGTCTCGGTGGTCTGGGTCGTGGGGACGCGTCTTCGGCATGTGCTGGTCTATCGGCCGGACCAAGACCCGTGGTCTTTGGAGTCCGCCAGGGGCTCATCGGCGATCCGGAACGTCCGGGGAGGAGATCCCGGTCGCCAAGCTGTTCTTGAAGATGCGGGGTCGGTGAATTAGTCCCATGGGTTCCCGACCCGTTCTAGTATCAAAGGTCAAGATCGGTGACGGGATCGCCAACGATCCCGTCGTGTTGGTCAACCGGAGTCAAATCTTAAGAGGAGCCGGGAGAGCGGGTCGGCTCAGACGGGATAGCCGAACTCGAGATCGCGGAGCAGCCCGGGATGGGGTTGCGGATACATGCCGTCGGGGCCAGCGACCAGCGGGGGCGTCGCGTCGTAGCAGAGCTTGTCGACGTCGGGCGCGAACTCATGGTCGTGGTTAAGCATCTCGTCGTAGGTGACGATCTGGCCGGTGTGGACGGCCATGCGGCCCATGGCCGTGACCATGCTGGCGATGGCGCCACGCTCGACCTCGTTGTAGGGCTTGTCCTTGCGGATGGCGGCGATGAAGTCGTCCCATTCCAATTGGTACGGGTTGGGCTCGGGTTGCGGGAAGGCCCAGCGCATCCGTCGGCGTTCGAAGGTGTGGCCGTCGTAGATCCGACAGCGGGCCGGCGTGTGCGACGAGGTCGAGATCACCGCCGAGCCGTTGGTCCCGTGCGCGTAGCTGGCGAACTCCTGGTGGCAGCCTGGGATGTTCCGGGTGTAGACAAACATCTTGGTGCCATCCGCAAACGTATATTCGATGGCGTAGTTGTCGAAGTTCTGGTCGATCTTGTCGTCCCGATAGCATCGAGCGCCCGAGCCCTGGGCTTCGACCGGCCAGGCATCCTTCATCCAACAGCACTCGTCGATGTTGTGAATCATGTAATCCATGATCACGCCGCCGCTGGCCCACATGAACCCGTGGAACCGCTTGACCTGCCAGAGCAGCTCGGACAGATCATCGGGCTTGGGATCGATTAGGCCGCCGCGTCGGACCTGGCGATAGGACCGCATGGTCAGGATCTCGCCGATCTCGTTGAGTCGGATCCGATCGTAGAGTTCTTCGCGGGCGTCGCAGTGGCGGCACATCAGGCCGACGGCTGCCTTGATCCCCTTCTCGTCGGCCTTCTTGGCCAATTCGATCATCCGACGAGTCGTCGGACCATCAACGGTGACGGGCTTTTCCATGAAGACGTTCAGGCCGCGCTCGATGGCGTAGGCGAAGTGGACCCAGCGGAACGCGGGTGGAGTGGTCAGCAAGACGATGTCGCCGGGATTCAGGCAGTCCATGGCCTGCTTGTACCCGTCAAAGCCGAGGAACTGACGCTCCAGGGGGACGTCCATCTGGTCGGCGAACTCAGGCGAGAGGTTGTCGAAGCTCTGCGTAAGTCGGTCTTGGAAGACGTCAGCCATGGCGACCAACTGGATCGGACCCTGATCCTTGACCGATAGGGCGTTGGCGGCCGCGCCGGTCCCACGCCCGCCGCAGCCGACCAGGGCCAACCGGATTGTGTTGTCCTCGGAGGCGTGGGCTTGCGGGACATGGACGCCGGCCAAGGCCGAAGCCGCCGCAACGGTCCCGGTCGTCTTCATGAAGGCGCGCCGCGACGGGCCTTGGAGGGGGTGACTCATCGAATTGGGCTCCCGAGAAAGTCGGCGGGGGGAGGCCAAGTTGGGCGGGGTGATGGGCCATGTGGGACCCATCCGGACGATGGCTGGTCGTCGATGCGTTCCGTCCGATCCTCGGCCGTTTTTGTTCGCACCAGCCTTTGTGCGATCTTCATTCAATCTACGGGATTCTCGCGTCGCCTCCAAACGAAAATCGGTCGGTCGTCGAGTTGAGTGGCTCCATTTGGGAGCTCGAACCGTCTGGACTTCCTTCAAGGGAGAGGGTCACCAGGCAGGTGATCCTGATTGGGGCGACGCGGAATGAGGAGGAGCGCCTTCGAAACCCCCGGCGTGGGAATCGAATGGTGGGACGGAAGAACCGGAGAGATCAGGCATCGACGTGTTGGTCACTGCCTCGAGCGGCTGGGATGTCTTGCCAACACCTGGACGCCAGGTCACTCCCAAGCCGGTCGCCCAAGAGGCGACGGTCACCTCGGTGTGAGTTCCGAAGAACTGGGAGGTCTCGAACGCGCCGCTGACATACCAATCGACGTCGACATCAGGCAGGACGTCCTCGAGGCCGATCCCCGCGGTCAGGATGTTCTCGGAATCGCGGCGATCGTCGAACCAGCCTGGCTGTCCAGCGGATTCTCGACGTAGGCATAGCCGAGTCGGAATCGCCAGGGGCCACGCTCAGATTAAGCCCCAGTCGAGATGACCCACTGCGATTTGTAGAGCTGTCGCCAGAAGTCAGCGCACTCATATTATTTACATATCAGGAAGTATTGATAAAACCAAGTAGAGATTGTTATGTCGATGGTTAGAGTGAAACTCGATTTCCTTCAGATAGAGCTCGAAGGTGTGTCGAGCCACCTCATTGAACTGAGATAACCGTCGCTTGGCAAAATTTTAGAATGGTTCGATTCCATTGATGTGGAATTGGCCCTCGGCAAACTCGTTGGCTCCATGCTGGACCTGCAGGTGCTTGCTGCAACCCAGATCGACCAGACCATCATCGCCTCGCCAGCCATCACTGGGAATGACGCTGTCCAGGTCGACCTGTCCGCGTATGGCCTGGATCAGCGTGGCCTTCTTGGCATTGGGGACGATCTCGGTGCAGTCGTGGCCATTGCGTTTGAAAATCCCGAAGACGATCGTCTTGCCCCCAGCTCCCCGACCTCGCTTGCCTTTGACCCGACTGGGGCCGAAGTACGACTCGTCGACTTCCACCTCGCCACGGTAGGGAGATCGCTCTTGGCAAACATGAGCGATCCGGCGTCGCAGCTTCCGGGAGATGTCGTTGGTTTGTCGGATCGAAAAGCCAGTCAGTTGAGCGGCTTGTGAGGCCGTCAGATTGAGGGCCAAGGCCCGCACGAGTTGGCGGAATTTCGCTCGCTGATTCGCGAACGGCGATGGTAACGGTTCTTCCCGTGTTTCATGGGACGAAGTCTACATTACCTCGCCCTTAACGTCCTAAGACCCTTGGCCAAGTGAGAACTGAAACTGATCAGGAATATACCAAAGAATGTCATTCGGTAGTGTGTAAAGAAAATAGCCCCGACGGGAGTCGAACCCGCATCGCCGCCTTGAGAGGGCGGTATCCTAAACCATTAGACGACGGGGCCAGTGGGTCGAGTCCTGAGATTGGTCAGTCAAGCGAAGACCCGAATCACGCCTTTTCACCTAATCCATTTTTAGGTCGGAGGGGCGGTCGTCGACAACCCCTCGGGTTTGTGTTTGAGTGCCTCGCAGCTCCTAAGTCTCGAAGGGCCAGCGGGAGATCTGGGGGCAACTGGACACGGTTAGAGTTTTTTCGACTGCAACCACCGACTGGGACCCATCACTGCTCCAACGGCTTATCGCGGCTTGGGCAATCACCGGACAGAGGCGCAGCCTGGCTTGGCGTTAAAATCTGGTCTGGGTTAACGGTTTGTGAAGCCGTAGACGGCGTTCACGAGTTTTCGTTGGACCATAAAGCAGACGCACATTCGAACGGTCAAGTAAAAACGATACAAAGCACCTTGAAGCGAGGAAGCGGGCACACCGAATTTTACAGTGCAGTCTGACGATTCTGATGGTAGTCAAAACGGGCTATCGTTATGCTTGCTAGGACTCTGTACACATCCGCTTGACAGCTACGGGATGCAAGTAATGGTCGAAACGAATCGGCGAGACATCCTCCACCTCGGGTCTGCCTCACTTGCGTTCCCGTTGCTCGCCATCCTTGATGTTGGCTGCACGCCGAATGAAGACGGAACAACCGATCGTATGGAACCTGTGACCGACAACTCGTCCACCGAGGACCGGAAAGCGGCTAACACTGGAGCGACGATGAAGATTCAATACTTGGAGATAGTAAGCCCTGATGTTGACGCAATTTGCAGTACGTATGAGCAATTACATGGTGTGATATTTGGCGAGCCGGATGTAAATTTGGGCTATGCTCGTACTGCCAAACTACCTGCTGGCGGCTTTCTCGGTGTTCGTGCTCCGCTCCGAGATACGGAGGAACCAATCGTTCGCCCATACTTCCTCGTCGAGGATATTGACGCCGCAGTCTCCAAGGCGGCGGATTCGGGCGCCGAGATTGCACTTCCGCCGATGGACCTACCGGAACACGGAACGTGTGCCATCGTCATACAAGGTGGTGCCGAACATGGGCTTTGGCAACTCAAAGATGCACCAGCGTGAACTCTGAAGCAGTCAATGTCACCTAAGACCTTAGGCGGTTGAGGTGTAGTGTAACCGCCGTCCAGTTGCTATGGGATAACGAGACATGTTTGAGTTTTTCGTAAGTCGTTGAGAGGAAAAACTTCTCGACAGAAATGTGCTTTTGTCAGTCACCCCGACGGGATTCGAACCCGTATTGCCGCTTTATGAGGGCGGTGTCCTGAGCCATTGGACGACGGGGCAGTGCGTCAGTTACCACCTTGACATCCCAACTCGAAAATGCAGTCGCAGGAGTGGGGTTTGAACCCACAACCCCCCCGATCTTGAATCGGAGCGCTCTGCCAGGTTGGCGTATCCTGCGAAGTCGGGTCGAGAGATCTCTGAATGAACCTGATCGATCGCCCCGACGGGATTCGAACCCTCATCGCCGCCTTGAAAGGGCGGCATCCTAGCCATTAGACGACGGGACGAAAATCTCGAGTCGCGACGCATCGAGCCGCAAATTGCGACCTTCGGCGACGCTCGACGATCAGTCACAGGGGTGGGATTCGAACCCACAATCACCCGGTTCTGAACCGGACCGCTCTGCCAGGTTGGCGTACCCTGCGGTTTTCGGGGCGATCTCCAATCCAACGAAAACAAGCGCCCACGGCGGGACTCGAACCCGCGATCTCCACCGTGACAGGGTCACAAGCACTCCGAACTGCTCCGCGAAGGCGTGGGGAACAGGATAGCGTGACCCATGATCCGGGTCGCCGACTGCCCGCTCCACAACCGGACAGACACCCGCGATGATCTGAAGTTCGGCGGACTGTGGATAAACCCGGTGAGCCGTCGTCTGTCCTCCGAATCGTCGTGATCTCCTATTGGAAATCCGATAAGATCGCACCGCTCCCAGATCCCTCTTCCCGATAAGCGACGGGCGTCAACGTCGGGTGCCTCGACCGATCCCGAACGGCGTTGCGTCGTCCCCCCCTTCCGCCTGAGACATCATCTCATCCCCGACGTGGGGCCGATCGTCTCCCAGCCTTTTGTGATCCCATTAATCTTCGGAGTGTTTTTACGATGTGGATGTCCGAATCACGGACGCCGCGGACCGGCTTCACGCTAATCGAGTTACTGGTGGTCATCGCGATCATCGCGATCCTGATCTCGTTGTTGCTGCCGGCCGTCCAGTCGGCTCGCGAGGCCGCCCGCCGGTCCCAGTGTCAGAACAACCTCAAGCAGATCGGCCTGGCTGTGCACCAGGTCCACGATACCACCGGCGCCTTCCCGGTTGGCAGCTACTTCCCCGAGTGGGAAGGCAATGGCTCGGGGCCCGTCTGGAGTGCATACCTGTTGCCCTACTTGGAGCAGAACAACCTCTTTGATCGGCTCAGCCTGGATCCTGGCCACTTCGGCGACCAATGGGCTCAGCCGGGCCGAGGCCTGACCGACGCGAACATCGAGTCGGACTGGCCGACCGAGCGGAACATCGCTGGTTGTGAAACGGTCCTGGACGTCTTCCGATGCCCTTCGGCCGACGCGCCCGAGCATCTCTTCGATAACTCGGTGAGCAACTGGGTCGTTCGTGAACGGGTCCCGTCCACTTATTTGGCCAACTGCTCGGGTACCATCAGCCAGGATTGGGTGACCGAGGGTGTCGACGGAATGAGCGAGAATATGACCCAACGGATGATGTTTTTTGGAGAGCTTGTGGTCGAGGGTCAGACTGCCGACGGGATCTTCCGGACCAAGAACACGACCGGCTTCGAGAAGATCGTCGATGGCACCTCCCAGACGGTCATGGTCGGCGAGGCCCTCTTCGACCTCGAAATGCTGCCAGGCATCCCCGGTGTGCCCGAGGACGCCTCCAACGGTCGTCGCGGCGGATTCGGCTTCCCCACCAACAAGGACCACTGGTTCATCGGCGGCGACGACGCCGACGTGACCCAGGATATGAGCGAATACTTCGGCTCGACCGCTATTCCGATCAACTATCGACGCCCCCAGCTAGGCGACCCCGACTTCGGCGTCTGGGAGATGAGCTACTCCAGCGCCCACCCCGGCGGAGCCAATTTCCTGATGGCCGACGGATCAGTTCGTTTCCTCCAGGAGTCAATCGCCCCCGCAACCTTCAGTGCCTTGGACACCGTCAAAGGACGCGAGGTTATCAGCGACGACCAATATTGATCGGCGTCGATCCGTCATAAGTTAGACTTTGAGGCGGTTGTTCGTTGCTGGCGCCCCGGAACAGTCGGGGAAAAACAAATGGCCGCCCGATCAAATCCTTGATCGGGCGGCCATTCGCTTGGACTCGGACCAACCCGCAGAACGTGGTCGGTCCGACATCCCCCCCTTCCCCCAATCGCCAACATGGGAGTCGAACCCACAAGGATGCTCGGAGAACATCCCCACCAAGTCACCGGGACCCTTTGGCGATGAGATGGATCGCTCAGTGCTTCCGAAGCGACCCATGAGCATGCAGAGATCGAAGAGAAACTCGTCGGGCGATGGAGGTGGCAAGTGGATGCCGTTCCATCATTTCTCTGCTCGTCATGACGGTTACGGGAATGCCAAACGGTTCGTGTCGCGCGATTTCGTTTTTTTCCCAGAACGAGATCGGCGACCCCGGGATCGGCTGACCATCTGACCACACACGAACGAGTGGTTCGGGTTCACCTGCCGTCACGATCGTCGGGGCGTTCGAGTTCCTCGAGGGCGCGTCGGTAGTCCTCGGGCGTGTTGAGGTTTCGCAGAGTATCGAGTAGTGGGTCGATTTGCCTGAGCGTCGCTTCTTCGATCCGACGGGTTGTCAAGCCATGAGCGAGGTCGCGGAGCCGCAACGTCCCCGTGACGAGCCGTTGATGGAGGACTGGTGCGGCGGCCTCGATTCGGTATAGCGCCGAAAGGGGATGGTCACGCTCATCGACATGGGGCAAGACCAGATCGACCCCCTCGGCATGGGCGGTCAGACCTGCGATCCAGTCCGGATGGATGACCGGGGCGTCGGTCCCGATGACGAAGGCCCAGTCGGCTCGGCCCCGAAGGGCGTCGAGGGCGGTGGCCAGTCCTCGGATCGGCCCTTGGTCAGGGATGGGGTCCCGGAGTAACTCGATCTGGGGGGGCAGGCATGGGAGATCCTGACCCTTAGCGGCGACGACGATCACGGGCCTTAACTGGGCCGAGACCGCCTCGACGACGACTTCCAGCAGAGGGCGGTCAGGGAATGGGAGCCAGGCCTTGGATCGTCCCATCCGTCGACTCTGACCGCCGCAGAGGACGACACCGGCGACCGGGACCTCGGTCGATGGGACCTTCGGTGGCCGGCCGGTCAACGGTCCGTCGGGGCTGGGAGGGCGATCGCAGTTCGCCACGCTTCGAAGACGGCTTGGAGTTGTCCGACCTGTTCGGGATGGTCGCCGGCCAGATCGTTCCGCTCGCCGGGATCGGCTCGGAGGTCGTAGAGGAACGTGCCTAACTCCAATTCGACCATTTCGTAGTCGGCGTGTCTCTTCAACGTGGCCGTCTTGAGCTTCCAATGGCCTTGGCGGACAGCCGTCTCATGACCGGTATCCCAGATCAAGGTCTCGTGATGGATCGTCGGATTGTCGCCAGTCAGCAAGGGCTCGAGGTCAAGACCATCGCAGGGTTCGGGTCGAGGCACCCCGGCCGCACTACAGAGTGTCGGGGCGAGGTCCAGAGCGCTGACGACGTTGTCCTGGACGGTTCCTTCGGCGTAGCGACCCGGCTGAGAGATGATCAAAGGGACGCGGATCCCCCCCTCATAGAGCGTGTATTTGCTACCGCGCAGGGGACCGTTGTGGGCGTAGATCGGCGTCGAGCCCCCGTTGTCCCCGATGTAAACGACGATCGTCGAATCGGCCGGATCGCGGGCCTCCAAGATGTCGAGGATCCGACCCACTTCGATGTCAAGGAAGTGCAGTTGGCCCAGGTAATGCGCACGCCCTTCGGGATTGTTGGGGAATCGGCCCTGGCGGTACCAGTCGTAGTATGCTTCCACCTCGGGGTTCCAGTCGCGGTATCCAGCCAATCCGTGCTTGTCTAGATAGCGTTGGGGGAGCTGATGGGTGAAGTTGTGGACGGCGTTGAAGGCGACGGTGAGGAAGAAGGGTCGGTCGTCGTCCGATTCCAGGAAGGCTCGGGCCCGAGCTCCGAACAACTCGGTGGAATAGCCGTCCTGGTCGACTTGCCGACGCCCGTCCCACAACGGCCCTTGAGCCAGACTTTGACCCGGCTGTCCGGATCGTCGCTTGGCCTGCTGGAACTGGGTTTCGAAGGCCTCACTGTGATGGAGGTAGTGTTTACGCCCGCCGCTGAAGCCGAAGAACGTGGCAAACCCATGGTTGAGAGGGAAGCTCCGGCTCTCTGGGCGGTGGGCCGCCCCGCCTCCGTAGTGAAACTTGCCGACGTAGCCGGTCCGATAGCCGGCCGCCTCGAGCCGTTCAGCGAGGGTCGGGATGTCGACGCGATGGATGCCCGGCCCGCCGTACCAGCGAATCTCCTGCCGTTGCTGGTAGGCGCCGGTGATGAGGCCGGCCCGTGAAGCGTTGCAGATCGGTGAGGTCGCATAAGCCTGGGTGAACCGGACTCCGCGATTGGCCAGGCGATCCAGATTCGGTGTCGACACGTCATCGATAAACCCCGCGCAACCTAGGTCGGCGTATCCCTGATCGTCGGCGATCAGCAAAACGATGTTGGGACGCGTCTCCAATCGGACTGATTCCTCGGCCTGGACAATCGTTATCGATCCGAGGTAGGCTAAAAGGATCGTCAACAACTTTAGGATCCGGGTCATCGGGGACGTCCTTCAGGGTGGGGTGAGCCGTCGTTTCGAAGCAGGAGCAGGAGGTCCCTGCGTCGGCCCATCATAGGATCATAAGCCCAGACGGGGAAAGCGGACGGCGTATCGGCTCGCCTAGTTGTCGGACCATCACGGTGAGTCAACGTGCCGATCGAAGGTCCTCATTCACTCAGGCCGATCCTCGTCGGGGCCGGTGATGAGCCGGAAGAGTTCGGAGATTCCGACCGCGGCGCCTCGGCGGAGCATCTGTTTGCCGGTATCGCCGAGGGCATCGGCCAGGGCGTCGCCGTCGAGCTGAGGCTTGTCCAACGTCCCGCGGATCGGCACGGTCAGCTCGGTGTTGCCGGCGATCCCGGAGAGGATCCGGTTTCGGCTCATGTATTTGCCCAGGAGTGGGAAATGCGCGTCGAGGGCCATCGAGCGGTCGAAGCCGACGGCACCCTCGAACTGGATCCGGTTGAGATCGCCAATGGGCAAGTAGAGTCCGGTGTGGGTGACTTGATCATCAGCGATTCTGAGAATGACTGGCTGGTCCAGCTCCAGCTTCGGCTCGGGCATTCGGGGGGCGATCCGTCGGACGGCTACCAGGATCACCTCGACCAACGGCCCAGCGCGGAAGGTGACTTCATCGAATAGAACGGTCCCTTCGACCTCACCTCCGCTCAGCTCGGGCACCCCAACCGGCCACCAGGCTTGGTCCAGAGCTGCCGAGACCCGGCCCTGGACCCGTGTCGCGTTGTTGAGCACTGGGGCCACATAAGCGAGAAACCGACGGCTGACCTCGTCGTCGACCTCCGCGTCGAGGATCCACGACTCCTCGGGGTCAAGCGTGATGATCCAGCCTCCCGAGGCGATCTCCGCGTCGATCGGCGCGATCTCGGCGGCCAGCCGGATCCGACCGCCGTTGAGGGTCGCCTCCGTCGGTGGCATCCGGACGCGGCCACCCTCGGAAACGACCCGCCACTCGGCTGGTCCGACCTGGAGGCCCATGCCTTCGAGCCGATCGATCAACAGGCTGACCTCGGTCTGGAGCCGATCGATGGCCACGCGGTCGAAGGCGGCTCGACCGGCCAGCAGGTCTCGGGAGACTGGACCGGCCAGGACGAACTGTCCCGGTCCCCAATCCATCGCCACGCCATCCGGCAGTTGCTTGGCCAGCCAGGGATCGAACCGCGTTGGATCGGCCTCCCAGGTCCCACGGACATCGACTTGGAGGTCGTCGGCCTGAGCGTTGTTGGGGGCCAGCCCGGCGTCCACCCGACCACCGACTGCGAGGTTGCCATACGGGCACGACAAGGCGAGGGCGACTTGGAGGGCATCGATATCGACGACGGCCGCGTCGGGACGATCGGCCGACACGGCTTCCACGGTCCCCGAGAGCTCGAGGTGGTCGAGGTCCTTGGGCAGCGCGGGGTCTCTGAGTTGATCGACCGACAACGAGCCCTCGATCTGGACCGGTTGATCGTCGTCAAGCGACAAGCGGAGATCGCCTCGGAGTCGGGCCTGGGTGACCGGCCTCTCGATCCCTGTCGCAGGGTCGTCAAGGCCGCGTCGGACGGCCAGCGGCCAACCCTCCATCTCAAGCTCCGCCTGCAGACCCGAGAGGGCAGCTTCGGGGTCAGTCAACAGGCTCCCTCGCGAGACGAAGCGCGCGGACGATTCGGCTGCCGGATTAGTCCGGTTCGAGTTGTCGTGATCTAGATCCAAGAACCAATCGATCTGTTGCGTGATGGCGTCGGACTCGCTGACCTTGCCGATCTCCAAGCGCAGTGTCCCCGCAGCGCGGATTGGCTCGGCGAGCCACGCGTCGTGAACGACAAAGCGGCCTTGATCGATGACCACGCCCGCATCGGAGCGGGGGTTGTCGCGGATCAACGGGTCCAAGGCGTCCAGAAGGTCGATCGAGCCGTCGCGGCGACGGGTGATCTGAACCTTGGAGCCGTTCCCGAGCGTGAACCGATTCGCGACCGGTCGTTGGCGGTCTAGCAGGAACGATTCGAGTGACCGCGACCAACCGACTCGAGGAGCGCGGAGCACCTCGGTGTCGTGGCGATCGATCAGGACGACCCCATGCAGTTGCGTCGGCCGGAACCAGGCCAACTCGATGCGTTCGATCCGCAGATGCCCAGGGGCTAAGGCACGATCCATCCAGGTGATCAAGGCCTGTTGGATGGTCGGGTGCTGGGTAATTTGGGGCAGCAGGATCACCGAGGCGAGCGTCAAGAGCACGACGGCGGCGAACCCGAGCCCAATCCATCGAGTCCAGGACCTTCGGGGTTTTGGGGGGGGAGACACTGAATCGGAGGACGCCTGAGCGGTCTTGGGATGCGGATCAGCCATCGTCTCGGTTCCTTCATCGGACTCACTTCGCGCCTTGCCGGTGAGGGCCGTACAATCTTATCCCTTTTGCCGAACGCGCGCCGACGGAGCGGATCCCCCGTAACTTTTTGCCGGACGCGTCTCGGACCTTCCTGCCTCGACGGATCAGGCAACCCATTTGAGGAGTCAAGCCGATGAGTCTCTGGGGTCGCCTGGCGATGATGATGGGCCTGGTCTATGCGACCCAGGGAGGCTGGTGGCCGGTCTTCACCGTGCATCTGGAAGAGATTGGCTTGGACGGCCGTCAACGCGGCCTGATCTTCTCGACGATGTCGGTGGCGATGCTGGTGGCCTCACTAGGCGTCGGGCGGCTGGTCGATCGCGTCCTGGCCACCGAACGTTACATGTGCTTGGCTTACGCCGTCGGGGCGACCCTGCTGACGATCGTCGCGCTGGACCTTACGCGTAATGCGGTGCTGCTCTATTTGATCTTTCTCGTTTATTTCTGCTTTGTCGCGCCGACCCATGGTTTGGCCAATTCTTTGGCACTCCGTAACCTGGATCGCCCCCAGGAGCTGTTCTCCAGCGTCCGCCTTTGGGGCACGATCGGTTGGATGGTCGCCGGTTGGCTGACCTCGGGCATGATGCGTTTGACCACCGAGTTTGGCTTCGACGATTCGGTCGGCCTGGCCTTCGGGCTCGGAGTAATCTGCGCCACCGGGCTGGCCATCTTCAGTCGGTTCTTGCCTCACACCCCACCCTTGGATCGTCGAGGGCCGGTTGAGGCTGCTCCCGAAGGCGCTCGTGAGCCGGCCGCACGGTTCCGCTTCGAAGCGATCGCCGAGATCCTCAGCGACCGGCCCACGCGGGTCTTCTTGATCATGGCCACGATCACCGGGTTGACGATCCCCAACATGTTTCAGGTGATCCCCCTCTATCTGAAGAAGAGCGGTCTGCATCCCGATTGGGTGGCTTCGGTGATGACCCTGGGCCAGATGACCGAGATCGTCTCGGTGGCGATCACGCCTTGGTTGATCCGCCGGTTCGGCTACAAGGCGATGTTGGCTTTGGGCGTGACGTGCTGGGCGTTGCGGTTCGGCAGCTTGGCGATGGGCCCGCCGCTCTGGTTGGCCGTGGCCGGCACATTGCTGCACGGCCCGGCGGTGGCCTACTTGATGATCGGCGGTCCGATGCTGGTCGATCAGCGTGCCCCGCGTCAACGACGTGGGACCGCTCAGGGGTTGGTCATTGTCACCGTCGGCGGGATCGGGACTTTGGTCGGCAACCTGATGGCCGGTGAGATCGTCCAGTTCGCCGACGGTGACTACGGCTTGGTCTTCCTGATCCCCTGCCTTATCGACCTGCTCGCCCTGACCTATCTCATCGTCGCCATGCGGGGGCTCGACCGGCCGCCGGCGCACCGGGTCTCCGAGCCAATGATCGTTGCCACGCCTTCCCCATCGTCCCGGCCGCACTCGGATCCAGAGGCATCGGACCGACCCGTCGACCACCCCGAGCCGCTCCGCACCATCACCGACGATGGGCGGACTGGCCAGGCTGACCCTCCTTCCCATACGGCGGCTACCTCTTTGGAATCGAGCAGAACCTCATGAGTCATGCCACCGACATCGTCTCCGGTCGACCGGATTCGCCTTCGACGACCAAGATCGCCGCGATCGATGAATCGATTCCGCACATTGAGCCGGAACGCCCTCATGACGTCCCGCGTACGGCTTGGATGATCCTCGCCTTGGCTGGCTTGGCCAACTTCTTCTCCGGGCCGGGCCAGTCCTACACCTTCGCCGCATTCATCGACCCGATGTTGGCCACCTTCGACGCGGAAGGCCTGACTCGGAGTGGATACTCCTTGATCTACACTGTGGCGACGCTGGTCAGCGCCGGCTTGCTGCCGGGCTTGGGTCGAGGGCTCGATCGGTTCGGGGCAAAGATCGTGCTTCCGGTTTGTGTCGTGGCCTTGACCATCGCGTGTCTGGGACTGGGTGCTGCCGGGTCCGTCTTGGCGTTCACGATCGCCGTCGTGGCGGTCCGGAGCCTCGGCCAGGGCGCCTTGACGATGATCCCGACCTGGATGGTTGGCCAATGGTTCGACCGACGACGCGGCCTGGCGATGAGCTTGCTGGGGATCGCCGGCAGCCTCTCGTTCGTCGTCTTCCCGGTGGCCAGCAAGGCCCTGATCGACGCCTTTGGCTGGCGGATGGCCTGGACGATCATCGGCCTGAGCGTTTCAGCGCTGCTTCTCGTCCCGAGCCTGCTGATGGTTCGTGATCGAGACCGCGATGTCTCGAAGGGATCGGGGCCTCGGGGGTTGTCGACCGTCAACGAACCAGAGCTGACGATCTGGACGTTGGGTTCGGCGGTCCGGACCGGGGTGTTCTGGAAGATCTCCCTGGCGATGGTCACCAGCGGCCTGATCTGCACCGCGTTGGTCTTCCATCAAGTCTCGCTCTTCAAACAGCGCGGACTCTCGGCCGACCTGGCCACTTGGATGGTCAGCCTCCAAGCGGTCTTTGCCACGATTACCTGTCTGGTCGGTGGGTTCCTGGTCGATCGGTACGGGTCGCGGACGGTCTTGGCCTGGGGGATGGTCCTATTGACCCTATCGATGGTCCTCTACTTCCGGCTCGACTCGTGGGCGATGGCCTTAGTCTACTCGGCGCTGATCGGGATCCATGCAGGGTTCCAACGGGTCTCCGGCTCGGTCATGGTGCTCGATTATTTCGGACGCCACAGTTACGGATCAATCAAGGGTGTGATCATGACTGCGATGGTCTTTGGGGCTGCTTTAGGCCCACTTCCTTTAGCGTTGAGCCTGGACTACCTCGGCTCCTACGACCCCGTCGTGCTCGCCCTGATCGTCTTGCCGGTCGCTTCGACTTGGGCCGCCTGGTCGGCACGAAGACCGAAGCTTTCAGCGGATTCGTGATATGAATTTTATTGGTATTGCGTACTCGAAGCCGGGACGAGGTTGTACAGATCGTTCCGGTGAAAGAGTGCTTGTTTGATAATATTCCGTATTTCTGTTTAGGGATTAATGTATCCAAGCGATTCCAGGAACGCGATCGTTTGGTCGAGAGTTCGTTGCTTGTGTGGGGGGCGGTTGAAGAAGGCGTGGCCGACGCCCTCTGTCAGTTCCAACTCGGCACGGACGCCCAAGCCCTTGGCCTTCGTGATGAACTCTCTGGCCTGTTCCACGAGGGGATCGTCGGTGCCAAAGAACTGGATCGACGGCGGGCTCGATTCGCTCAGATAGAGCGTCGGTGAGATTTGTTCGGCCAGGGCTTCGTCGTCGTCGAGTCGTTGGATCAGCCTTGGCTCGCCGACGAATCGTAGGACCGGGTTGAACAGCACGAGCGCGCTGGGCTTCGAAGAGATTGCTTGATTCTCATCGGGCTCATCAAGGGTCGGGCAGAGCGCAGTGCAGGCGGCTAAATGCCCTCCAGCCGACCCGCCCGCCGCGACGATCCGGTCGGGATCAACGCCCAATTGCTCGGCATGCTCTCGGATCCAGCGCACAGCGCTTTTGGCATCGGCCACACACGACTCAGGACCGACCCCATGCTTGGACCGAATCCGGTATTCGGCCCGGGCCGCGATCAGGCCCCGCTTCGCCAACGTGGCGGCCTGGTCCTCGAACTGGCCAACGGAGCCGTTCGTCCAACCGCCACCGAAGAAGAAGACGATCACTGGCCGCGGCGACTCGGATGTCGACCGCGCCGGCAGATCGAGGAACAGCCGAAGTTCGGCCTCGGGCGTCGTCTTGTAGACGATCGTCCGACTCGTCGTCTGGTGGGCCTCGTCATCGAGTGGACCGAATGCTGCCAACGCCGACCAGATGAGGGTCATCAGGGTTGTAGAAAGCATCGGGATCATCCTCAAAAGAACGGGTGTCGACCAACGACCCAGTGGTCATCTGCGGAGCAACGATGAGTCAAAGTCACGAAGCTCACAGGATAACATCGCGAGATTCGGCCCCGCGATTCATATCCGAGTCGGGGTCGGATCCTCATGGACTGCCGGATCGCCCGATCATCCCAACGACCTGATCGATCCTGCTGACCCGCCCGATCCGATCGATAAAGGCTCGGCGACCCACCTCGCGAAGGCTTCGATCGGCTTGGATCAGCCCACTTTCCGGCCAGATGCACTGCTCGACCCAGGGTCTCGGGATTGGTTTTGTCGATCGTACGCATCTCGACGCGCTTCGACCGGTCTCCCTCGTTCCGGACCATGCGGCTCCAAGGGTTTTCCGGCCACCCCGGAAACCTGGTGTAACCCCGATAAACCAATTAGACACCTGGTCCTCAGGATAAGATCAAGTCGACAAAAGATCACAATTTTGCATGAGTGATTCGATGCGTTTTCGTGTATGGGGGTTCGTGTCGGATGCCCTCGCCTGAGTGGGTCATGAGGGTTAGGATGGATCGCATGTGGGTCCACTCAGAGGACTTAAATCTTAGCGGTTCGGCCTGCACTGAACCCGAGTTGGGTCTGAGAGGAGTTGATCATGGACAAGATCGTTCGCGGCATCTCCCAGTATCAGGAACAAGTGTTCCCTGAGCAAAAAACCTTGTTCAAAGAGCTGTCGCACGGCCAGCACCCGCGCGTCTTGTTCATCACATGCTCGGACTCGCGGATCGACCCGACCGCCCTGACGCAGGTTCAACCCGGCGAGCTGTTTATCCTCCGCAACGCGGGCAACATCGTGCCACCCTTCGGCGCCACCAATGGGGGCGAGGCCGCGACGATCGAGTACGCCGTCTCGGTCCTGAAAATCCCCAATATCATCATCTGTGGCCACCCGCGTTGTGGCGCGATGTCGGCGCTTCACCAACCTGAAGCGACTCAGGCCTTGCCGGCCGTCAACGCTTGGCTCGGTCACGCTTCGGCGACCCGCTCGATCATGCGGGCCAACTATTCCGAGCTTGAGGGTGAATCCCTGCTCGAGGAGACCGTTCGTCAGAACGTCCTGGTTCAGATCGGCAACCTCCGGACCCACCCGTCCGTCGCCGCCGGCCTGGCCAAGGGTGACCTCCACCTCTTCGGCTGGACCTACCGGTTCGAGACCGCCGAAGTGTCTGCTCACGATCCGGAGACCGGCGAGTTCGTCCCCTTGGAGCAGGAACACATGGGCGAGACGATTGGCCTGCGTCCCTTGCCGCCTCATTGAGCTTGAGCCAATGGACTTCGGACCCCGGTCGGCCGAGCGTGTGTGGCGCATTCGGCCGATCGGTTCCGAGACGCGGTCACTCACTGGCTCGGCGGATATCCTTGAACCGGACGTCGCCGTCGGAATCGTGGAACCGGAACGCGGCGCGGAGGCCGTCATCATCGCGATCGACGGTCACCGAAAGGAAGCCGCCTGAGACCTCGAGATATCGGTGATAGTCGGGTCGGAAATCGTCCTGACGCCAGCCGCCGGCGTGCGCGTCGCTGGCCGGCCCGCAGGAATATTCGCGGAGTCCGCTGACCGGATCGATCGAGTGGTACTGCCAGTGCCGGTCGCCGCAGACGACGACCATGTCGCGCTGATCGGCTAGGAACCGTCGGAGTTCGTTACCTTCGGTGATGAAGCCGCGGTTGGAATGGTTGTCGTTCTTGTTGGTCCGATCGGGACCGACCACGGGCGTCGGGCTGATCAGGATCCGGAACGTCGCATCGGACTCCGAGACGGTCCGGAAGAACCAGGCTTTCTGTTCAGCGCCCCAGATCGTCTTGTCGGGTCCGTCGGGCTCGGGGTTGGGGCTCCGATAATCGCGCCCCTCGACCAGCCAGATCTGGAGGTCACGCCCCCAACGGATCGTCCGGTAGGTGGGCGATTCACCGAGCATCCCGGCCTGCTCACGGAAGATCGCCTGGCCGTCCTCGAAGGTCAACGAACCCATAAAGGTCGAGTCGATCGTCGGCCAGCAGTCGTTGACCAGAACGTCGTGATCGTCCTTGATGAAATAACTGGGGACGCGTTGATGGAAGTCGAGGTTCGTCGGCAGGCTATAGGTTCGTTGCCAGTGCCAACGCGCCAGGGCGGGGCTTTTGCCGAGCCGATCATAGTAGACGATGTCCCCGGTGTGGACGAAGAAGTCGGGCTCCAGCGCGGAGATGGCCGGATAGATCCGATAGCCCTCGGGGCCATCGCGATCGTTATACGCTTGACCGGTCGAGACGGCGAAGACGACCCGGGCCGGTTCTTCGGACGGTGCCGCCGTGGCGAATTCCGCCTCGATCCGGCATGAGGGGGCGGAGTCTGGGGTGGCACGGCCTTCGATGGTCGCCCGATAGGCGGTGCCGGCTTCCAGATCCGTCAGAGAAACCTGAGCGATATAATCGCGGTCAGGGTCGACGTCCACCCATTCGGTCATTTGTTCCGACGAGTCATTGGCTTGCGTTTGGGGCTGATAGCGGACCCGGACCTGTCCGGAGGCGCCCGGCACGGCGCCGGCGATCGTGGCGATCGACGAGCCGTTGGGGAAGCTCACGATTGGTCTTCGGAGTTGTCGCGGATTGCTGTTGTCCTCATAGGAAACCTCCGGGAGCGGCCGATCGTCGCCGACCCGTTGGGAATCGCGGGTCAGTCGGGTCCAGATCACTGCCGAATCGGCGTCCACCTCGAAGATCCGGACACCGGTGGCCATGAACGGGCCGTCCGTCTGGGCACGGGAGACATCTACGGTGACCATGGCCATCCCGAAGCCGAACAACCAGGCGGCCCTGATCAAAAGGCTCGGCGATGGGATGGTTGTTTCAATAGGGATCGAACGCATGGGGGATCCTCCAAGGCCGGTTGGGGGAGTCGCCGACGCCCGAGAGACAGTCGGAACCCGATCCGGACTCCGGGAGGCGTCGGGATTCTTCCAATGATACTTCACCCCGAGGTCCCACGCGATGGCCCGGTCACTGGGGTGCGAATCGATCTCGTTTGTTTCGCAAATAAATAATTAAAGCGACGTGGATGACGCTCATTCCGAGGGCCATCCACGCCGCTCACCTTCCCACCACAGCGAGGTTGTCAACGGAAGCGATCAGGCGTTGCTGGCGTTCCGTTGACGGCGAACCAGTCGGGCGATCAGGCCGGCGGCCCCGAGACCGAGCAGGGCCAGACTCGACGGTTCGGGGACGGTGGTGAAGCCGACGGCACCGACGAGGAGGCCGGCGTCCGCGTCGTCGACCCGTTGGACGAACTCGAGACCGAAGATCTCTTGGCCCAGCTCGGCTTGGGAGTAGGTGATGACTTCAGCGTCGACGCTCTCGGGACCCTGCAGAGCCACGTTCTCGATCTCGCGAAGGCTGCCAGCGATCCGCTCACCAGCCATGTCGAGGGCGTAGACGACCGCATCGGCCTCGCTGAGCGTCGTGCCCCCGTCGAAGGGGAAGGCTGCGTTGGGACCAGTGACATCACCTTCGCTGGTGCCGCGGGCCGCGATCGAGGCCGATTGCATCGCGGTGTTGAACAGGATCGAGGCCGAGTCCGCGCCGTTGAAACCCCAGGAGTTGGGGTTGATCACGTAGTAAGGCGCGTTCTGCATGAAGGCGACGCGACCGGGGTCCTCGAACGTAGCGACGGTCCCAATCAGGTTCTGATCGGCGGTCGGGGCATAGATCGAACCGGCCGGGTCGGCGTCATTGAAGCGGGTTGCGAACTGCTCGGCCTCGACGAAGTCGCTCTGGAAGCTGATCGAGGCCGTGGCGGCCTCAGCGATCAACAGGGCCAAGCTCAAGCCCAGGAGAGTCATGCGGGTCATCGATCCAGTCTCCCAATCGGAAGAGGCACGCGGTCTCGGAGAATCCGAGTGATCCTCGACGACAACGCCGCCGCGGATCCGCGCGTAACAAAAGTGGAAAATCAAGAATGCACAGTCTTCGAGCATGAAAGCGATCCAACGATGTCCCAGACCCGTCGAGATCAAGGAGGATTCGTCGTGATCTTTGATGCACTTGCACTGTGCATCACGTTTTGCGGGGCCATTCCCAACCAGTTTCGCCTTTCTCTGATTTGTTGCGTTGATGCAACGTTGAGGGCTGGTCACGGTCGTCCGGATCTGAGGACGATCGTCGCGGCTGGCGAAGATTCATGGTTTTCGGAATTGAAAATAGTTAAAGAACATGAAGAGTCCGATGGTCGGGAATATCAATTGATTGCCGAGCGAGATAGATCTCACCTTGTACCCTGTATTGCGGTCTGGTTCCGGTCGGGTTTCGCGTTTTCGGCCTTGGTACCGGAAGGCCGATCCGGTGACCGCCTCGATTCGGACGACCGCTCCGAATCGGCGATGACTCGGTGTCAAGTATTGCCAAATAATAATGTGTATGAGTTTTGTCTGATGCGTCTGTTGGTCCGAGTCGTCGACCCGCTCATTCATGCCATGAGGCGGCGTTGAACTCCTGGAAGGTGCTGAGCATCTTGGCCCATCGCTTCTCGCCGAACTTCTCACCGATTCCCTCCTGGATCTTCTCCCAGTAGGGGATCGCTTCGTTCATCTTGCGTCGTCCCTGAGGGGTCAGGCTGAGCGGTTGCCTTCGCCCGGTCGTGGCCTGCTGACTGACGATCAGGCCGTCACGCTTGAGCGGCTGGAGGTTTCGGTTCAAGGTCGAGGGGTCCATGCCCAATCGGGGCGCCAAGGAGGCGATGGTGGGCCTCTCGGCGGCCTCAATAGCCATCAAGAGGATTAGTTGTGTCGATCGCAGACCGGTTGGCTGGAGCATCTCGTCGTAGAACTGCGTTAGCAACCGTGAGGCCTTGCGTAAATGGAAGCAGGAGCAGACCTTCAGGGCGGATTCACACTGCTCCGGGGTGAGTGAGGGGCGGGAGCGGGACTTGCTCGAAGGCATGATGGGGATTCCTTGGGACCGATGGCCGGATCGGTCGACGCGCGGACGAAGGCAGAAACCGGGGGAAGTGCCCCATCCAGGGGAGAATCAGCCGAACGCTGTGGCGGAGATGAAGGCCACGCCATTATTGGCCGGTTTTTGTCCGCAGTGAAGTTGAGACGGGACAAGACGTTGCGGCGAATCATCGCGTTGGGACGCGCCCTACGGTGAACCCGAAGCATCTCGAGCCGCGTGCGATCGACCTTCGCTCGGGAGCTTCGTCTTGCATGACCGAAAGTTCGGACCCATCGAAGTTCCCGCGACGGATCGTCGAGGCGATTTCGGGAGAGTTTTGTACCGAGACCGGGCACAATGGAGGTGTCGTTTCTGACGTCGCGGACCGCCACACGCACAAACGGATGGGTGTCTGGTTGGTCGGACGCCCCTCTTCAACTGGTTCGTCTCTCTTTTGATTAAACGAGATCTCGCGATGGTGCCGCCTGAGACAATGGTTCCCCCCCGACCGATTCGACCCCGGCGGACGATCACCGGGATGTCAGCGGTTCTGCTCCCGTTCACGACCGACGGCCAGGTCGACTGGTCGGGCCTGGAGACCTTGATCACCCGGACCGTTGAGGCGAGTTTGATTCCAGCCGTCAACATGGACACCGGCTATGCCAACCTGATCGATGAGCCGACGCGACTCGAAGTCCTCAGACGGACAAGAGACCTCCTTGGTACCCGCAAATTCGTTGCCGGTGCGTTCGTCAACGACCAGCCCGGCGATGTCTTGAACCGCGATGCCTACGTCCAGCAGATCGAGCAGATCGGTGCCTTCGGCGGGACCCCGATTCTGTTCCAGTCCTATGGCCTGACCGCCCTAGAGGGTGATGCCCTGATCGAGGCCTACGCCCAATTCGGCTCGGTGGCCGGGCAGTTCCTCGCCTTCGAGTTGGGCGCGATGTTCGTCCCGTTCGGGCGGATCTACGATCTGCCGACCTACCGCAAACTGCTGGCCGTCCCCGAGTGCATCGGGGCCAAACATTCCTCGCTCAGTCGGGTCCAGGAATGGCAGCGCCTGGCCATTCGCGACGAGGTCCGGCCCGAGTTCCTCGTGCTCACCGGCAATGACTTGGCCATCGACTTGGTCATGTACGGCAGCGACTATTTGCTGGGCCTTAGCGCCCTGGCACCGGACCTGTTTGCCCGTCGCGATGCCCTCTGGGCTCGGGGTGACTCGGCCTTCTATGAGCTGAACGACCTGCTCCAGTATCTCGGCTTCTTCGCCTTCCGCGATCCGGTGCCGGCCTACAAACATACCGCCGCGCAGTTCCTCAAGCTCCGAGGCTGGATCGGTTCCGACACGCCCCATCCTCGAGGGATGATCCGGCCCGAATCGGACATCGTGATCCTCCAAGAGATCCGTGATCGACTCGAACGGCTCGGGCACGACCTCTCCACACAACCCGTCACTTCCTAAAGGGATCCCCGCTCCGATGACCACGACCACCAAGACGATCAAGCTGGCCATGAACGGCGTAACCGGGCGGATGGGGACCAACCAACACCTGGTCCGCTCGATCCTGGCGATCATCAAACAGGGCGGCGTAGCCCTGAGCGACGGATCACGCTTGATCCCCGAGCCGATCTTGGTCGGACGCAGCGAGTCGAAGCTGAAGCGGCTGGCCGGCCCGGTCGCCGCGGCCGAGATCGGCCGAGCCCTGCCCTACGTCACTGACCTCGACGCGGTCTTGGACGACGACTCGGTCGAGCTGTTCTTCGACGCCTCCAGCACGCAACTCCGCCCCGAGATCGTTACCCGCGCCATCGATCGTGGTAAGGCGGTCTACTGTGAGAAGCCGCTGGCCACCAACGCCCCGGAGGCCGTCCAGCTCGCCCAACGCGCCGAGGCCGCTGGTGTCAAGCACGGCGTGGTCCAGGACAAGCTTTGGCTGCCCGGGATCCGCAAGCTCGCCATGCTCCGCGACCAGGGGTTCTTCGGCCAAATCCTCTCGGTCCGCGGTGACTTCGGCTACTGGGTCTTCACCGGACACGACCTCGATCAGCCGGCCCAACGCCCCTCGTGGAACTACCGGGACGAGGACGGCGGCGGCATCATGGTCGACATGTTCTGCCACTGGGAATACCTGATCCGCAACACCTTCGGACCGATCGCCTCGCTGGTCGCCCACGCCGCCACCGATCTGCCCGAGCGGATCGACGAGGCCGGCCAACCCTACAAGGCCACCGCCGACGACTCGGCCTATGCCCTCTTCCTGCTCCGCGACGGCACCGTCTGCCAGTTCAACAGTTCCTGGTGCACCCGCGTCCGTCGTGACGACCTGCTGACCGTCCAAGTCGATGGTACGCAGGGTTCGGCCGTCGCCGGGCTCCGGGAGTGCTGGGTCCAGTCGCTGGCCATGACGCCCAAACCGGTCTGGAACCCCGACATCCCCCAGCCGATCCGGTTCTTCGAGAACTGGTCACAACTCCCCTCGGCGACGACCTATGAGAACGCTTTCAAAGCCCAGTGGGAGCTGTTCCTCAAGCACCTCGCCGAGGACTCGCCATTCCCCTACACCTTCCAGCGCGGCGCCGACGGGGTGAAGCTGGCCGAGGCCGGCCTGACCTCTTGGCGACAGCGTCGCTGGGTCGAGATCGAGGCTGACTCATGAGCCGGAGCGGAAGCGGACCAGTCGACATCCCCCCGCCGTCGATGGATCGTCTGGCCATCCATACGATCACGACCAAAGCGTGGGATCTGCCCACGGCCGCTGTCGAATTATCAACGCGGGGCATCAAGAACATCAGCGTCTGGACGAATGCCCTAGAGGAACGTTCCGTCGCCGAGTCACGTCGGATCCTCGACGACCACGCACTAGAGGTGCCCGCCCTGGTGCGTGGCGGGTTCTTCCCAGCCCAAGACGCCTCAACGCGAACAGATCGGATCGCCGAGAACCATCAACTGTTACAGACCGCCGCCGAACTCCGAGCCGCAATGGTTGTGCTGGTCGTTGGTGCGGTTCCGGGCCTGAACCTGGCCGATCAGCGCGCGATGGTCCGCGATGGCGTCGCCGCCCTCCTGCCCGAGGCCGAATCGCTCGGGGTGCTCCTGGCCATCGAGCCGCTGCACCCGATGTACGCGGCCGACCGTTCCTGCATCAATCGGATGGCCGAGGCGCGTCGGGTCTGTGAGGAACTCGACCATCCGAACGTCGGCATCGCCTTGGATGTCTACCACACCTGGTGGGACCCGGATTTGGAGACCGAAATCGCCCTGGCCGGTTGGCAGGGGATCCTCTTCGCCTTCCACGTCTGCGATTGGCGGGTGCCGACCCGCGACATGCTGAACGATCGGGCGCTGATGGGCCAAGGCTGCATCGACCTACAGCGGATCCGGTCCTGGGTCGAGGCGACCGGCTTCGACGGCGCCATCGAGGTCGAGATCTTCTCCGACGAACATTGGGCCGAGGACCCGGCCGACTACCTCGACCGGATTGTCCGGGCCTACCGGGACGCCACCTAACGAATTGGCATCGCGAATGCGCACCCGCATGTGAAACGGAGCATTCCGAAGAAAACTGCGTGCTCGGACAATCGTTTGTCCACCCGACTTGAGGTCGATACCGATGGCAGACTGGCTTTCCGTCCGCAATGATCGACCTCAAGGGCCGTTGCTGGTCGATGTGCCGATGGGAAACCGACCGGTTTGATGACCTCGGGGCCAGCTCGATCGGAATGGCGGATGTGTCTCGTGTTCAGATCGGCTTTCGGGGATTCCACTCATCGGAGTGGTCTTGGGGGCCGATGATGACATCGTGTTCCTTCCCGATCGACGGCTGGTCCTATGATCCGATGGACGATGTGGGTCATTCTCGCCCCGGTGACTCGTCCTGGATCTCAGAGCCCAGCCCACCTACTGGCGACTGTGATCGACCTCGTTTTCCCCTTCCTTCCCAGCGGTTTTTCTCAGGGTTCGGCCGCTCTCCGACGAGCGTCATGGCCGGTCCACTGGGCGCGGCGGACCGCGATCAATCGTCTTCGCCCTCTGATCGCTGGGACGACCTCGGCCTGGGGAATCAGGGGGTTTCGGGTCGGGCTGGTCCTAGCATGAGTTGGCTTCGACCTCCTGTGTGAACGGTTGTGGGTTTCTTCCTGCTGGGGTAGTTTCGACTCTTGGATAAATGATCGAGGGATCCGATGTCGACTCAGTGGTACTACGCGATCAACGGTGAGCGTGGCGGTCCGATCAGCGCGGGCGAGTTGAAGGCGTTGGCCGATCAGGGTCGTTTGCGTCCAGACGACCTGATTTGGAAGGAAGGGATGTCGGAGTGGCGTCCGGCCCGAGTGGCCAAAGGCCTCTTTCCCGCCAGGCCGGCTAGCCCATCATCCCCTTCCCCGCCGCCCGCGTCTTCAGGTCCGGCTCCGTCGGGGCTCTGGGACGACTTGGACTCGGCTCCGAAGGCCCAAGGGTCCCATTCAGCAAGCAACGAGTTGTTCGAACCGGTCGCCGAGCCGACGCATCGGGCCTACCAGGCGCCCAAGGCCCCGGTCAGCGAGCGCGGACTGAGTGGGAGCGGACGTTTCTCACGTGAGGAACTCCGCAAGATCGCCTCATCGCAACGTATGGTTATCTTCGCTTTTCTGATCTTCTTCATAGGTACGATCGTCTTTCAGGGCATCGCTACAGTGTTCGAATCGATACAGCAGCCCGCGGAAGGGCTCTCCCTGATCGTCTTGCTCGTCTCCATCGTTTGGATCATCTCAGTTCTAGTCTTGTCGATATTGACTTTGATTTCCTGGTTTAGACTCTGTTTTGCTATGTATGAAATCCCGTCATCATTGCTGATGTTTTTTGGCTTGTTTGTTCCCTGCCTTTCACTAATAATCTTGATTCTCCTCGTTACGAAAGCGAACTCAATCCTTAAAGATCACGGAATCAAGGTTGGTTTTTTGGGTGCAGACATGAGTCGACTTCGATGATTGTCGTGAGCCGCTTCCGGTTTGGTTTGGGGTGTCGCGATCTTTACTCTTGGATAAATGATCGAGGGATCCGATGTCGACTCAGTGGTACTACGCGATCAACGGTGAGCGTGGCGGTCCGATCAGCGCGGGCGAGTTGAAGGCGTTGGCCGATCAGGGTCGTTTGCGTCCGGACGACCTGATTTGGAAGGAAGGAATGTCGGAGTGGTGTCCGGCCCGGGTGGCTAAGGGCCTCTTTCCAGCCCAGCCGGCTCGACCATCAAGCCCTTCTCCTGCGCCCTCGCCTTCGGGTCCGTCTCCGTCGGGGCTCTGGGACGACTTGGACGGGGCTCCGAAGGCCCAGGTGTCCCACTCGGCAAGCAACGAGCTATTCGAACCCGTCGCCGAGCCGACGCATCGGGCCTACCAGGCGCCTAGGTCTCCGGTCGGCGAGCAGTCGACTCGCTCACGGAAGGTCGATGTTGAGAAGGTCAAACAGATCCGGGTCGTCCTCATGGCCGCCGTCTTCTTCAATTTTGTCCTAGGCGTGTTTTGGCGACTCGTCGATGAGAGCAGTGTAGGGCTGATCCTAGGCCTCTTTCTGCTCAGCCTGATCGACTTGATCGTCTACCTCATCTACGCGTTCCGCTTCTTCTCCAGGCTCTACGGCAACGTGGCAGCGGTCCTGCTGACGATCATCGGGATCATCCCGCTCGTCGCCATCATCTGTGTGCTCGTGGCGAACTCGAAGATCAAGAAGTTGGAATCTCGCTAGCACTTGTTGGTCTCAAAACGATGCCTCGACGTGGTGATCGGTCCTGGTGCATCGGCTCTGGATTGTTGTTCGTTTGATGGAGCGAGTTACCAGTTGGTGGACGAGACTGCTTTCCACGAACTGATCGCGGAGGGCGAGATCGCTTTGGACGACCTCGACCTTGCCCTCCGCTCGAAGGATGGTTTGTAGCGCGAGGACCGATCATTCTTAGGAGCTGACGATTGCCTGGGATAGGTCATATCTCTTGAATACATGGGCTAAGGGCTTGACGTCATGTTTGACCAGAAGAAAGCGAAGTCGTCATCGACCTCGTCCGAGATCGCCCTGAGCACTCACGAATGGCTTCTGGAAATTGCCCAATGTTCTCGGCGCGTCATCTGGGAGTTTTTGGTGCTTCATGCCGTCTACTTGATGTTTGGGCTCTTCGACGTGTTCGTGTTCAATCAGGGGCACCAACCACTCAAAGCGTTCGTGGTATTCGTTGTCTGCGCTTATGTGGTGTTTTGGGTCTGCTTCGTCGTCGATGTGGCCCGTCTATCGGAGTTGGTCTGCCATCGATCGACGCGAGTTTGCTCTGTCTTCTTCGCTTTGTGTATGGTTCCCTTGCTCCAAGTTTTGCCCTTCCTCGTCTTGGTCATGAAGTCGACCTCGATCTTGAACCGGCATGGGATCCGGGCCGGATTACTCGGCGTGGATCTGCGACAGTTCCATTGAATCGGGTGACGACTCGGATGGCGACGGGACTCCTCGGCGATGATCTGGGATGATGGGGGCGCCGGATCTCGGTGATCCCCGGGCCGTTCGGGGCTCCTGGATCCAGCATCGACTCCGAGGAGGTATCCGTGATGGCGAATTCGATAGATCTGACGAGGCGTGGCTTTCTGGCAGGGACTCTTGCGACGGCGGGCGGCTTTGCTGTCGAGCACGCGCGCGGATCGAGCATCGACGAATCCCGAGCAGATCGCCCGATCTGCGCGTTCGTCAAGCATGTGCAGCAACTCTCGTTCGATGAGTTGGCCGAGACGATCGCCGACTTGGGATTTGACGGCATTGAGGCGACCGTCCGTCGCGGTGGGCAGATTGAGCCGAAAGACGCCGTTACGCAACTTCCCCGTCTCGTCGAAGCCCTCCGCACCCGCGATCTGTGCATCGAGATCATGGCCACCGACATCAATCGGGTCGAAGATCCCCAAGCTGAGACCGTGCTCCGCGTCGCTGCCGACCTGGGCGTACCGCGCTATCGGCTCCGTTGGTATCGATATGACCTCGACCGACCCATCTTGGAGCAGATCGGGGAGTATCGCCGCATCCTCGATCCATTGGATGAACTTAACGGTGAATTGGGCATTCAAGGGCTTTACCAGAACCATGCCGGCGCGAACTTCGTCGGGGCGTCGGTTTGGGACGTCCAGATGCTCCTGCGCGATCGATCGTCCGAACAACTCAGCGCGGCCTTCGATATCCGGCATGCCACCGTCGAGGGTGGATTGACTTGGCCGGTACTCTGGAACTTGATCGAACCGCAGGTGGGAGCCGTCTGCGTCAAGGACTTCCGCTGGCGGGGTCGCGAGGCCGTCAACGTCCCGCTCGGCGAGGGTCAGGTCGACCCCGCGTTCTTTCGAGCGGTCCGTGCTTCACCCTTCGATGGTCCGCTGTCGCTGCATGTGGAATATCTCGAGCAGTCCGGGGCTGCCGCGAACGTTCAGGCCTTACGCGACGACCTCCGGACCCTTAAGCGTTGGATGGCATCCGATACGCCCTCGAAGTGAGGACTGAGCCCGATGTATGGGCAATCGGAATGGCCGGGCGGGACATCCCAGGAAATGCCCCGACCCGGCGACTCGATTCCGCGTGCAATCGCCGCGATCAGGCCGTTTCGATGTCCGAGTCTCCCAATGGCGATCCGACGCCGATCAGCTTGATCACGATCCCGTTAGACAAGGTGATCTCCAGATCACTCCCAACGACCGTCTGCGAGGCTATCGTCAGACCGTTGAGCAGACGCAGCACGTCGACACCGACCTCAAAGTCGGTGACCTCTTCGGTGATCCCGACCTGGGTGTCGCCGAAGACGAAGGTGTCCGCCCCAGCCCCACCGGTCAGGGTGTCTTGACCGAAGCCGCCGTCGATATAGTCATCGCCGGCCCCGCCGAAGAGGCTGTCTGAGCCCGAGCCACCCAACAGGGTGTCGTTGCCCTCGCCGCCGAAGACGATGTCATCGGTGTTCTGGGACTCGACGTAGTCGTCGCCCGCACCGGCTTCGATCGAATCATCGCCCTCGCCCGACCTGATGGTGTCATCACCGTCGCCGGCGATAACCGTGTCATCGTCCGCGCCGACGGGCCCACCGAGGGTCCGGTCGGGGTTGATGACGTCGTCGCCATCACCGCCGTCGACGAAGTCGCTGCCGACACCGCCGAGGATCAGGTCATCGCCGAATCCGCCGACGATGCTGTCGTCGCCGGCATCGCCGTGCAGGAAGTCGCGGCCCGAACCGCCCATGAGGGTGTCGTTGCCGTCGCCGCCGAAGGCGGTGTCCGCGTCGTTCTGGGACTCGATGTAGTCGTCGCCAGCCTCACCATAGACAATATCCCGTCCTTCGCCGGATCGGACAGTGTCGTTGCCGTTGCCGGCCATGACGGTGTCAGCGCTGTCGCCGAGGTCCTCTTCATCGAGGTCACGGTCGGGATTGACCAGGTCGTCGCCGTCTCCGGCTTCGATGTAGTCACTGCCGAACCCGCCGAAGATGGAGTCATCACCGAACCCACCGACGATGAAGTCATCACCGTCTTCACCATCGAGGGTGTCGCTTCCGGAGCCCCCCATGAGGGTGTCGTTACCGTCGCCGCCGAAGACCGAATCCTGATCGTTTTGGGACTCGATGTAGTCGTGGCCCGCTTCGCCGAAGATGACGTCGAATCCTTCGCCGGATCGGACGGTGTCGTTGCCGTTGCCGGCCATGACGGTGTCGGCGCTATCGCCGAGGTCCTCTTCATCGAGGTCACGGTCGGGATTGACCAGGTCGTCGCCGTCTCCGGCTTCGATGTAGTCACTGCCGAACCCGCCGAAGATGGAGTCATCACCGAACCCACCGACGATGAAGTCATCACCGTCTTCACCATCGAGGGTGTCGCTTCCGGAGCCCCCCATGAGGGTGTCGTTACCGTCGCCGCCGAAGGCCGAGTCCTGATCGTTCTGCGACTCGATGTAGTCGTCGCCGGCCTCACCATAGATCACGTCCTGGCCGGCACTGGACCGGACGGTGTCGTTTCCGTCGCCGGCCATGACGGTGTCGTCATCGGCCCCCAGGGGTCCGTCGATGTCGCGGTCGGGGTTGACCAGGTCGTTGCCGTCTCCGGCCTCGACCCAGTCCATGCCCAGTCCACCGAGGATCATGTCGTTGCCGTCGCCGCCGATGATGGTGTCGTCGCCGGCCTCGCCCATGAGCATGTTGGCCTGGGCGTTGCCGGTGATCATATCACCCATTTCGGTGCCTTGGGCGTTTTCGATGTTGGCGAAGCTGAAGAGGGTGCCGCCAGCGGATCCGGTGGCCGTCTGAGCGTTGAGGTCGATGGTGACGGCTTGGTTGAGTCCGTCGAAGCTGACCATGTCGACGCCCTCAGCTCCATCGATGACGGGGGCTTGGCCGTCGAGGGTGCTGAAGAGGAACTCATCGTTTCCGCTGGAGCCTTGGAAGTCCCAGTTTCCGGTCAGGTCATCGTCGATTTCGAAGACGTCGTCACCGGTTCCGCCGAGGATCTGTCGGATGTCGAAGGCGGCATCGGCGTCGATGTTGATGGTGAGGATTCCGGCGATGGAGAGGGTGTTTCCGGAGATCTCGATGGGTGTTCCGACGGCGGCACCGGCGTCGATGGTGAGAATGGACTCGGACTCGCCGGAGGAGTCGGAGAGTTCGAAGGTGGTTCCGAGTGCTTCGGTGGAGGGTGTCCCGTCGACCTCAACGGCGAGGTCAGTTCCTTGGACGGTGATGGAGACGTCGCTGAGGGCGTCGATGAGTGTGGTCAACAGCACGCGTGCTTCGCAGGATTCGAGTTGGATTGGACGGGGCCGTCGAGCGCGTGTCGAGATGCTACGTCGCGAGGGGTTACGCGTCATCCTGAAGGTCCTCTATTGGGTGAGAGCAAGGTGGGACCCGATGGAAAGCCGAGCCGGACACCGACTCGGAGATCGGTAAGAACTCGAGTGGGGGGCATTACGTCTCTTCGTGGAGGAAAGCGAACGGAGAGCAATCTTCGCTGCGTTCGAGCCCCCATGCACGATGATAAGCAATCGGGTCGGTACATGCCAGCCATATCAGGACGAGAAAAGGACGAATTTTATCCTTGTCCCTCGGTACGCTAACTATGGCGAACATTGCGGGGTCATACCGCGACAATTCGCGAAAAAAAGTTGTTTCATCAGATGTCAGTTACTGTACGGTTCGATAATCCCGTGGCGTTCCAACGCGCGTTGTTTCATGATCTTGAATAGAGAGCCCGATTCGGCTCGAATCGATTCGCCAGATAAGAAGAAGATTCGATGTCGATTCGGCTGCGAAAATCGCTGATGAGAGGGCTCTCGGGCGATCCGTTGAAGACTCCCTCATTATTATGGACGTCATCACTCCGAATCGTGACCGGCCGAATTGCTCAGGCGATCGCGGAACCATCCCGCATGATCGCCGCTTTGCGACCCCTGAGCGGAGCAATGGTATTGATTTTAGAGGACATCAAGAGAAACAATGACTCAACACAGCGGCCGCATCGCGAATGTAGTGTCGAGCAACCTACGGTTTTTATTACTGTATTGCTCGACGAGGCAATGTCGCTCTCTGATCGATCGGGTTCTCCAAGCCTTAGGCCTTGAGCTGGCCGGGCAGGATCAAGTTCTCACGAACCTGCTCCTCATTGACCATGTTGGCCACCGCTGCCGAGAGGTTGGGGTTGCTGAGAGCCCAGGCGAACGCCTTTTGAGGGATCGTCAGATCTCCAGGAATCGTGCGGTCGAGCTCGTCTGCTTTATCTGGCCGGATCGGGGGGCGATTTCCGCCAGGATAGACGGGTCGGGCGACTTTCATGCCGATAACGCCGAAATCTTCCGCGGCGGCACGGTCGATGAGGGCATCGAGGTACTTGTGGTTAACGATATTGTAGGCGACCATCGCCATGGCATAGGGAGCGGTGTCGAGGGCTGCCTCCAGGACACCGGCCGGATCGGAATGCGATGAGACGCCGAGGTTCCGGACCTTGCCGGCGTCTCGGAGGATCTCGAAGGCCTCGAAAATCTCAGGATATCGACGCAATTCATAGCCGCTGCTGGCACCGTGCGGGCAGAGCATGAGGTCGAGGTGATCGGTCCCCAACCGGCCCAGGCTCTCGTCGACCGAGTCGAGGATGATCTGCTTATAGTTGGCGGCGCGATCCACCAGGTGGCCGTAGTCGGGTTCCATCACGTTGGCCAGGGTCGCCCCCTCCAACTCGCGACGCTGGCTCCGGAAATAGCTGACGAAGTGGTCCGGATCATCGGCACGGCGACGGGCCAAATCCTCGTCGACCTGGCGGCGAATCGTCTCTTGAGTCGCCTCATCGAGATCGTTAAAGATCTTGCGATAGGTGTCGTTGCGGTTGATGTCCCAGGGGGAAATCTTCGAGGTCAGGAAGAATTGATCGCGGGGTCGCCGCTTGATGACCTCGGCATAGCCGCGCTCGCTGGCGCCTCGACCGTAGGCCGGTGCGGTGTCGAGGTAGTTCAGGCCCATGTCGAGAGCCAGGAGGATGTGCTCATAGTTGTCCGGCCGGATCTCGTTGCCGCCCATGACGATCTCGGAGACGAGATAGCCGGTCCGACCCAGTCGTCGGTAGGCCATCGTCTCGCGTCGGTTGCGGACTTCGACGTCAGGGGCCTCGTCGCGAACACCTTGGGCGGCCCGCGTGGCGCCTTGGGTGCCGAGCCCGACGGCCATCGTGGTGCCCGCGGTGACTTCCAGGAACTGTCGGCGCGTCGTCATCGGCGATCTCCCTCATAACCCAGGCTGCGGCGGGGGACGGAAGTCGGTCGGCGGTCATGCACACGATGTCGGGCCGCGACCGGCCTGAGGTCAACGGTATCTTTCCCCGCTTCCCGCAGCAACAGGAAGCGCTTGACCAATCGCCCGTCTCCTCGCCATCGGATCCATTCTTGTTCCGGCACGTCGAGGCGACCATCATGGGCCGTTGCGGTACGACCCGGCCCGGCTCGTCAAACGCAATGCGGATCGTGGTTGGGGCTGTTCACCTCTACGAGATTCGAGGAGGCATAGAGGCGATGGGAACGGACCGATGTGGACAGCCGGTAAGGGCGATCTTCTTTCTCAAGGATTGGGGTGGACCGATGCACGGGATGTCGAACCTCGTCCTTTCAATACTCCTGCTTTTCCTGATGCTGATCGGTTGGTCGATGCCCGTCGTCGGTGAGGCGAAGGCTGGTTCCGAGGAACCGGAACGGCCGAATATTCTCTGGATCAGCGTCGAGGACATGAGCCCCGACCTCGGATCTTACGGCGATTCCTATGCCGACACGCCCCACCTCGACGCCTTCGCGGCGCAGGCGGTCCGTTACACAAGGGCTTTCGCGACCGCCCCGGTTTGCTCGCCGGCCCGATCGTGCCTGATCACGGGCCTCTACGCCACCACGCTGGGCACTCAAAGGCTCCGGTCCGGCTTCCCGATTCCTGAACGGTTCCGAGGGGTCCCGGCTTACCTCCGTGAAGCGGGCTATTACACGACGAACAACGTGAAAACCGACTATAACATCGCCGACGAAAAGTCGTGGATCAACGATTCCTGGGATGCCAACAACGTCCGCGCCCACTGGCGGGATCGTCCTGAGGGTGCTCCGTTCTTCAGCGTCTTCAACCTGATGACAACCCACCAGTCGCGGACCGGGGTCTGGCCTTACGACCAGTTCGTTGAGGAGATCCAGTCACGCCTGGATCCGTCAGAGCGGCACGATCCGGCCGAGGCTCCCCTGCCCCCGTACTATCCAGACACCGAGCTAACGCGTCGAAACGTCGCTCGCTATTACGACTGCATCTCGGTGATGGACCATCAAGTCGGTGACCTATTGGCACAGTTGGAAGAGGACGGTTTGGCCGATCGGACGATCGTCGTGTTCTTCTCCGACCACGGCATGGGCCTCCCGCGTGGCAAGCGGCTCCTGCACGACTCCGGGATGCAAGTCCCGTTAATAGTCCGCTTCCCCAAGCGGTTCGCCGACCTCGCGCCGGCCGAACCGGGCGAGACCATCGATCGGCTGGTCAGCTTCGTCGACTTCCCGCCGACCCTGCTGAGCTTGGCCGGGGTCGAGGTCCCCGGATACGTGCAAGGGTCGGCCTTCCTCGGACCCGATGCCGACGAGCCGCGCCAATTCATCCACGGCGCTCGCGATCGCGTTGATGAGGCCTTCGACATGGCCCGGTCGGTCCGCGATGACCGCTACTTGTATATCCGTAACTATATGCCGCATCTGTCCTGGCTGCCGCCGGAGGGCTACTCCGACGCCGCCCCGATGCGTCGCGAACTGCTTCGGCTCCGTGAGGATGGCCAGCTTGACCAGGCGGTTCTCAGCTTCGCCGCCCCCCGACGTGCCGTCGAGGAGCTGTGCGATGTCGTGGAGGATCCCGACCAGATGGTCAACCTCGCTGGCGACCCGTCGATGCTGCCGATCCTCGATCGATTTCGCCTGGAGCACAAGCGTTGGACGTTCAAGACACGCGACCTCGGTTACCTGCCCGAGACCGATGTGCTCCGACGTGCCGGCGATGTCACGCCCTTCGAGATGGGGCAAGATCCCGAACGTTACCCGCTCGGGCGGATCTGGTTGACGGCGCAATTGGTCGGTGACCCCCAAGCGGTGCCGGTCCAGATCCAACGTCTCTCCGATCCCGATCCGGCCGTCCGATACTGGGCAGCCCTTGGCCTGCATGCTGCCGGTAGCGAGGCTCAGCCGGCCGTCGATGCCCTCCGCAACGCGCTGACCGACGAGGCCATCTCGGTCCGCGTCGAAGCTGCCTCGGCGCTGGCCGGGCTCGGCGCGGTCGACGAGGCCCTCGAGGTCCTGACCGAGATCCTCAAGGACAACCGGCCCGACGCCGTCCTCCGCGCTATGCGCGCCCTGCAACAGCTCGGTTCCGACGCCGATCCAGCCCGATCGGCCATCGAAGCAGTGCTCGAACGAGCCAAGCAGGGACAGCAGAGCCGAGCACACCCCTGCTGGCTGTTCGTTCAATTCAGCGCCTCGGCATGGCTTCAGGCGAAGAAGTAATTGAAAATGATCATCAAATTAAAGGATTTTCAATAATGTAAAACTTGTGAGGAGTGGTCATAAAGATGATCGGTTCGCCTTTCGTAGGAGAGTCGCCGGGGGGAATCGAACCCCCTGAAAGCGGTTTTGCAGACCGCCGCCCGACCATCGAGCTTCAGCGACATGCCGAGAGCCGTCGTGATCCCGGACTGTGGAGACCCTGGAAGATCATCGATTGGTAATCGATGCCCTCGCTAGGAGTCGAACTTGGTCCTCGACCTTCGAAGGGTCGCGTACGGTCCGGCACACCCCGAGGAGTCGCGACTGGTCAGATGGTCGGACACGTCGACAGGCTCGGCGGTTCGCGTGGTACGGTTGCGCGGACGTTCCATCGATGTATGCGCGTCAGTCGGACCGCTCGAGCGGCCGGACCCCAGCGTCTTGGAGGGCTTGGGCGGTCGAGTCCATCTTCGGGTCGGGGGGGACGAACAGGACCAGTCCGTCGCGGCCCCTCGAGAGCAGGACGCGATAGCTGTTGAGGCGAAGCGTCTCGGGATCACGAACTTGCTTCTGACGCGATGCACGGACTTTCCAGGCGGTCTTCTTGTCGTCCCAGGTCAGGTCGTTGCCCCAGGCGACGATCGGCAGGTCGAGTTCGAGCCCCTGACAACCGAACTCGGTGGCGACGTCTCGTAAGACGCGGCAGGAGCGCGATGAGTCGGCCGGATCGACGAACCAAGGGCCGAGCGCGACGCGACGGGTGGCCGGATAGTCGTTGCGGATCCCGTGTTCGGGCAGGTTTCGCGCCTGCGATGAGGCGATCAGGCCGTATGTCTTCTCCGGTGCGTCGGCATAGCGCGCCCGAGCATGATTCTTGGCCTGTTCGAGGTCGCGCGTCAGATCCAGGCGGAAGTCCTGACCGACCAGTTGGTTGGCCCAGGTCCGCGCGCCTTCAAGATCCCCAGCGAGGAGCGCGGTGATCCAGTCCTGGATCCGCGCGGCGCGATGCGAGCGGATCGAGACGTCCAGGTCAAGTTCGGGATGACCTTCGCGACGCGGTTCGGGCAGGTCGTGAAAAACCGGATGCAGCCGCTCGGGGATGTGCAAGGTCCACGGGACTCCGAGGTCGTCGTTGCGGAGCGCATCGGCCCACTGCGTGAGGCCACCTTCCTCGCCGACGTGGATCTCCTGCCCTTCACCGATCAGGCCAACGACCAGCGCTCCGGCGTCGAGCCGTGAGGCGATCCGGAGGATCACCCGCTGAGCCGATCCGGAGACGCCGTACTTCTCCCCCATCCGTTCGGAGTCCCAGGCACGTTGGGCTTCGTCGAAGATGATGATCTGGCCCGGCGGGGGCTTTTGCGTCTTGACCTCGTGCTGGAGGTAGAAGTTGCGGATCGGTCGAACGAAGGCCTTGCTCTGGAGGGCATACTGGAGAACTTCAACGAGCGGCCCGTTACCACTGAGAAACAAGCTGTTTGGGTGGTCTGATCCGTCGCGAAGCGCTTGTTGATGCACCACTTGCAGGCCGAGCAGCGTTTTACCCGAACCCGGGACGCCGGTAACCAACGCGACATGGTGTCCGCCGGACGTCCGGACCCGCTCGGCCAGCTCTTCCAATCGCCTCGATGCCTGGGGCAACCCCGCGCTGGCGGCGCGTCGGATCTCCGGCAGCGGCTGTTCGAGAAACAGTCGACGCGCCGCCTGCACGATGCTCGGCAACGGCGCGTACTCCGAATCGAGCCAGCGTTGCGGGTCGATCGGTTCGACAGATGACGCACCAAGGGTCTCGGGGTCCATCGCCTCATCGGGAGTCGATCGTCGGGGCCAGTCGACCCAAACCTGGGCGAGTCCTCGAGGGGGGATGACCGGAACCCCTCGACGTTCGATGATGCGTTCGCCATCGAGACGGGTCAGGACCAGCGCCGGATGGACGATTCGATCGCGAGACTCGCGGTGATAGAGCCGCAGGTCCCGCGTGTAGTCGGCCACTTGGTCGAGCGCCGCAGCCTCGATGGTGCCGGCTTGCTTGAACTCCAAGACCAGGATCTGACGATCGGCCAGGACAACCAGGTCGGGACGTCGACCGCCCTCCCAGGGGATCTCATACTCGAAAACGAGCGTCCAAGCGTCGATCGCTAGCGACGTCTCGCGGGCTTCTAGGAGCGATGTGACCAGCCATGCTCGGCAGTCGTCCCAGGACTGTCGATGCGTCGCCGTCGATCGGCGGCCGGTCATCGCCTGGTATCCGTCGGCGATCGCTGCGCTCCAACTGGAGTCATCGACCTGGAGGAACTCGCCGACGGTTCCCCACCAGGCGCAGGCGGGTGGATCGAGGTCGAGACCTTCCAGCTTCCCCTGCTCCGCTCGTTCGGCCATCACCGCGCTCCTAACCCGACTGCCGGTATCGATGGGTCAATGGGACCTCAACGATCACAGCGAATCGGGGACCATCCGCCGACTTCGGAGCATCATCGAGCATGCTCCGATCGTCGGGTCGCGGTCTTCGATGTCGACGCGGAACGGATTGGCTCACGCCATCAGGCCATCGACGACTCGCCCATGGACGTCGGTGAGCCGGAAATCGCGTCCCGAGTAGCGGTAGGTCAATCGGGTGTGGTCAATGCCGAGCAAGTGGAGGATGGTGGCGTGGAGGTCGTGGACGTGGACGCGGTCCTCGACGGCATGCATGCCGAGTTCGTCGGTCGCGCCGTGGGTCTGCCCGCCCTGGATGCCCCCGCCGGTCAGGAACATGCTGAATCCGGTGTGGTGATGGTCGCGGCCGGGCTGGCCCTTCTTGACCGGTTGGGCATAGGGAGTCCGACCGAACTCGCCGCCCCAAACGACCAGCGTGTCGTCCAGTAAACCGCGCTGCTTGAGTTCGGTCAGCAAGGCGGCGGTAGCGCGATCGCTGTCGGCACAGAGACGGATGTGCTGACGGTCATTGTTGCTGTGCGTGTCCCAGGGCTGCTTGCCCTTCTTAGTGACATAGTAGACTTGAATGAAACGGACATCGCGTTCGGCGAGGCGACGGGCGAGCAGGCAACTCTGGCCGAATACGGTCCGGCCGTACTGGTCGCGGACGGTCTCGGGCTCTCGGGAGAGGTCGAAGGCTTCGCCGGCCTCGGCCTGCATTTGAAAGGCCATCTCCATGGCGCGGATCTGGGCGTCGAGTTGGTCGTCACCGTCGCGATGCTGGAGGTGATGCCGATTGAGCTGCTGGATTAGGTCGAGCTGTCGGCGCTGCTCGGGCCGCGCCAGGCGGGGGTGTCGGAGGTGGGCGACCATGGCCTCGACGTCAAGGTCGTTGGTGTCGACGGCCATTCCTTGGTGTTGTCCGGGCAGAAAGGCGCTTGACCAGAGTTGCGGGCCGACGACGGGCAGACCGGGGCAGAGCACGACATAGTCGGGGAGGTTCTTGTTCTCTGAGCCGAGCCCGTAAGAGACCCAACTGCCGAGGCTGGGTCGCGTTGGTTGTTGGTTGCCCGAGTGCATCAGGAGCAGGCCCGGCTCGTGGTTGGGTACGTCGGTGTGCATCGACCGGACGACGCAGAGGTCGTCGGCGTGGCGGGCGAGGTTGGGGAACAGCTCGCTCATGGCGACGCCGCCCTGACCGTGGCGCGCAAACCGGAACGGCGAGGCCATATAGGCGCCGCCCTTGCCGAGAGGTTTGCCATCCTTGTCGGTCGGTTTGTCACCGGCGAATCGTCGAAGGGCTGGCTTGGGGTCGAAGGTGTCGACGTGCGACGGGGCGCCGTTCATGAACAGGAAGATGACCCGTTTGGCCCTTGGCGCGACGTGGGGAAGGTCCGCCAGCGGGCTTGCAGCGGCCGAAGCTTGCGAGAGCCCAGCCGACTGGAGCGCACCGGCCAGTCCGAGCATCCCGAAGCCCGCGCCGGCGGTCCGCAACATCTGACGTCGTGAGAATTGACCGCGCTCAAAGGCGAAGGACATTGGGCGGACTCCTGTGCTGTTCCGACAGAATCGGAGACTGTTCGAAAAAGAACGAGGGTGAGACAAGGTTTGATCAGTCGAGATACATCATCTCGTTGCAGGCCAGCAACGCTTGCGCGTATTCGATCCAGCGTCGAGTTGACGACTCGGTCGACGAGTCGGCCCCGAGGCCGAGGTAGTGGCGACCGATCCGGAGTTCGACGGGGTTGGCGGATCGACCGAAGAGGATCCGGTAGGCACGTTGGATCCGGTCGTCGGGATCGGGCCCGACCTCCGCCTCAAGCCGTCGGGCCAGGGCTTCGGCCTGGTGGATCATGAACGGGCTGTTGAGGACGAAGAGCTTTTGCAGCGGTGTGGTTGTCTGGGCGCGACCAGCACTATGGGCGTTGGGGTCGGGGAAGTCGAACCGGGCCAGCATCGCGTTGAGGTCGAGCCGGCTGACCTGGCTGTAGAGGGTTCGGCGCCGCTCTTGGGGATCGCTTGGGTCGATCGACGGACCCCCGATTCGCGTGGCGAGCCGTCCCGATGCGGCAAGGATCGCGTCTCGCCACGACTCGACGGGCAGTCGTCGACGGTCTGCGCGACCGTAGCGCGTGTTGGCCGGATCGAGGTCCTGTTGGTGTTCGCTGAGGGCGCTGGACTGACGATAGGTCGCCGAGAGGACCAGCGAACGCTTGAGCCGCTTCAGCGACCAGCCGTCCTCGATCAACCGTATAGCCAGGTGATCAAGCAGTTCGGGGTTGGCGGGCGGCTCGCCGAGCGTGCCGAGATTGCTTGGTGTGGGGATCAGCGGAGTGGCCCAGAACTCGGCCCAGGTCCGATTGACGATCACGCGGGCGGTCAGGGGGTTGTCCGGATCGACGATCGCCTCAGCCAGCTCGAGCCGACCGCTGCCTCGGGTGAACGGCTTGGGTGTGCCGTCGGAGAGGATCGAGAGGAACCGACGGGGAACGATCGAGCCGGGCCGGTTGACCTGACCTCGGACGAAGACGGGCAGGTCGCGGGCCTCGGCATCGCGGACGACGTGGCGAGCGTCGTCGGGTGACTTGGCCTGGCCGTCATCGTTGGTCTCGACCTCGGAGTCGAGCGGCTGATTAAACATGCTCGTGCTGGCGAAGACGCCGGCCAGCGCATAGTAATCGTCGGTCGGGATCGGGTCGAACTTGTGATCGTGGCATCGGGCACAGGCGACGGTCAGGCCCATCAGGCCTCGGGTGACGACGTCGACGCGGTCCTCCCATTCGTCGGCCATCACCTCGGGCGTGTTGCGTCGATAGTACTTCGGCCCCAAGCCCAGGAAGCCCAGGGCGATGTCGGCTTCCGGATCGGGCGCGATCGCGTCCCCTTCGACGATCAGGTCGTTGGCCAGTTGGCGACGGAGGAAGTCGTCATAGGGCAGGTCGTCGTTGATGGCGCGGATGACCCAGTCGCGATACAGTGGCGCGTTGGGATAGAAGAGCGAGCGGTTGTTGCCGACGATGTGCGCCTGGTCCTCGGCATACCGTGCCAGATCGAGCCAGGGCCGCGCCCAACGCTCGCCGTGTTGGGGTGAGGCCAGCAGACGGTCGACCAGGCGCTCGGCGGCGTCGGGACGCGGATCGGTCACGAACGCCTCGACCTCTTCGGGTGTCGGTGGAAGGCCGGTCAGGTCGAAGCTCAAGCGACGGATCCAAGGGCGCCGATCGGCTTCTCGGTTCGGGTCGAGGCCGACCTCATCGAGTTGCGCTTGGACGAAGCGGTCGATTGGCCCGCGTGCCCAATTGGGGTCGACCACCTCGGGCAAGATACGACCGACGGGTCGTTGGAAGGCCCAGTGTTCCGAGGCAGTCGGAGACCATTCAGATGAGTCGAGGGCGCCGTTGGTCGGTTCGGCCAGGCTCGAGTCGTCGAGGCCACGGGGATCGGCCGCGCCTTGGGCGATCCAGCGGACGAAGTCTTCGGCGATCCGCGCGTCGAGTTGGCCGCTGGGGGGCATCTCAAGCCCCTCGTAGCGCAATGCCTCGATGATCAGGCTGGCCTCCGGGTCGCCGGGCACGACGGCCGGGCCGTAGTCGCCGCCCGCAAGCATCCCGTCCCTCGAGTCGAGCCGGAGACCCCCCTTGATCGACGGCGATTCGGCCGAGTGACACGCGTAGCAGTGTTCGACCAACACCGGGCGGATCTTCGACTCGAAGAAGTCCCGAGCCTCTGGATCGAGGACCGTTTGGGTCGGATCATCGGCGCGGACCGCCTGAGGGTTCAGCCAGAGCATGCATCCGCAGAGGATCGCCAGTCCGACTCCGTATCGGACCAGATCTCCAGTTCGCGTCCAACACATCACGCCCAACCTCCCGAATGCAGACCACACATCGATACGGTCCGGGGATCAGCCCCATCGATGGGCGGATTGTACCCCCTTTCGGACCATTGTTGAATATCTTATGAATCGCGGGCGATCGGACGAACTGCAAAGAACCTTCTGTCGGACGTGGTGGCCTGAGCAGATCCGCCTCAAGCGTCTGAAGCGTTCCGATCGTGTTCAACGGACATATCAGTCGGATCGCGACGCCGTCCGTCACCCCCCCGCTGACATCATCTGCGATTCCGATGGCGGAAGTGAATTCGTTGAAGTGAATTCAACACCTCGGAACGGCGTGTACTGGTCTGGTTTTCGAGGGTTTTCCCATCGTCAAGGTCCTTCGATCAACTCGACCCCTTTGACGTGGCGCGGTTTCCGCGAGTGGAGGATTCGACGGTCTCCAGTCAGATGCCACTTCGCGTTGCCGAAGGCGAACAACGTGCTCAAGAACACGAACAGGCTCGCTGATGCGGGCAGGCTCACTGCCAGCCCGACCCTGGCGTCGTTGAGCACGATGGCCAGGCCACATGCGGCCAGCGGCGGCATCAAACAACCGACCCAAACCTGGTCCCAACCCGGCAGGATCAGGCGAAGTGATGCGATTCGGCCCAGCATCGTGGTCGGAGGACCATATTCCGGCTCGATCACGCGAGCCATGAATAGTTGGATTGTCACGAGAATCGCCGACAAAGACATCAATGCGACGACCATTTGAATTAATGCCGCGTCCACTTCGATCCGGATCAGCAGGTCCAGCAGGGCGAACGACCAGCAACCGGCCAGACCTGCCAGCAATGCCGCACTGGCCAATCGGATCGGCCAAGAGTCATCCGGAGACAACCGTTTCGGCGGAGACAAGATTCCCAACGGCCAACCGACCAGGATCCGGAGCAGGACCGCGGGGCTGGCGGGCGTCTCCCAGGCGACCTGCTCGATACTCGGATCACTTGAGTCGCTCGCGAGATCGACGGCGGGGGCCTCCCCCATCCGAATTGCCCAAACCAACTCGTTCAGCGATCGGGTCAGGCCCAGCAGTCCTATCCGGTAGCAGCGGGTCATGGCCGTCAAAGCGAGCCTGGGCGGGTCCAGTATCCAGAGGCAGAAGGCCAAGCCATAGGCCAAGGCCAGTAATTCCCAGCCTGGCGAAAGCACGAAAAACAACGACCCTAGGTATCCGGCCAAGAAACAAATACCCGGCGCTGCCAGATGCGACAACGCACCCTCATTGTCTTGTCCCAGGGCGTGCGCCAGCAGCAATCCCGCGAGGATCAAGAGGTCTTCGGGGACCAGCGAGACCGGCCCGCGCGGCAGGGGTTTGCCCAGGATCCAGGGCGATTGGGCTAACCAGGCGCGATAGGCGCAATCATGACGCGGATGGAACTTCGTGACCCGATAGATCCCGTAGCCGAACCCGATCAGGCAGGCCATCGGTCGGGCCAAGTTCCAGTACGGGTAGAGCAGGGCTAACAGCGGGGCCAGGACGCTCAGCGGTGGCAGGATCATCCGGAACCGATCCAGCGGCCGTCGGATCGTCGGTCTCATGGAGCCTGGCCCTCGAAGTAGCGCGCGACCCGGTCGGGCGCCTCGCGATGGATCAGCTTCTCCAGAACGTCCGAGAGGCTCCCGTGACACTGGGTCAACCGCTTGAGACCCTCGATCGACTCGAAGGCCAAGACTCGACCCTGCTCCAGGATCACGATCCGCGAGGCGACATCCTCCACGATCTCGGGGACTGGGCTGGTTAGGACGACCGTCTTCTGCTTGAGCTGGGAATACTGCTGGAAGAGGCGTTTCAGTGCATAGAGCGCGGAGGGGTCGAGCCCACCAGAGAACGGCTCGTCCATCAGCAGGATCGGCGTTTCGCTGACCAGCGCCGAGCAGAGCCCGATCTTCTTGACTTGTCCGGCCGAATAGCTCCGGATCGGCTGGTTGCCCTGCTCGGTCAATTCGAACAGCTCCAGAAGCCGCTCGATGTGGTCGACCAGCGGCTCGGGCTCGATCTCGTAGATCCGGCCGACGCTGTAGAGGAACTCGCGGCCGGTCCGGTTGCCCGGGAGCCAAGGCTTGTCAGGCAGATAGTAGCAGCGCCGACGAATCGCCAACTCGTCCTCGGGTGTGCTCCGACGCAGACGCCCTTCGATGAGCACCTCGCCCCGAAGCGGGGTCAACGCCCCGCCCATGATCGACAGCAACGTCGTCTTGCCCTGACCGTTGGGACCCAGCAGCACCACGACCTCACCGGCTTCGATCCGCAGGTCGATCCCTCGCAGGACCCGATGGACCTGATATTGGTGCGAGACTTCTCGCAGCTCGATCACCTTCGATGCGTCCCCCGACCTTTTAGATCGTTCGAACGGGCCCAGGGCGACCACCACCGCCATGCCCGAAACCTTCCAACGTGAGTATTCTCGTCGATCGGCCAGGCGTTGCAATCATCAATGCCCCCTGCCTCCGGATTCGCCGCGCGAACGTGCGACCGGCCGGGCGTGTCTCGATCTCATCTCCCCTTTCCCCTTCGAGGTCGTGGGCCACCATCTCTCCCTTGACCCGGGTATGCCCATCTCCTCGTCCCCATCCCGAGCAAACCCATGATGACCAAGACCCTTAGCACGGTCGGCACCAACCACCACGGTGCGCTGGTGATCACCTATTCGCTCACTCTAGCCGAGAACGCCTTCGAACTCGTGGAGCCTTACGTCCTAGGCTTGGCAATCAACGGGCTCCTCATGGGCTCATGGACGGGTCTGTTCCTGCTGTTCGTCACATACGTTCTACGGACGTCGCTTGGGACGTTACGCCGACTCTATGATACGCGGGTCTTTACTCGGATCTACTCCGAGATGGCCACTGACCTCGTGACCAGCCAGCGCGGACGTGGGGTGGAGGTCTCGCGGGTGACGACCCGATCGGCCCTGATCTGGGAGATCATCGAATTCTTCGAGACTGGGGGACCGCTGATCCTCCGGGCGGGAGTCTCGACCTTGGGTGCCCTGGTGATGCTGACCGCCTATGACCTGGTCCTGCTTCCCTGTTGTCTGGCGTTGTTGGGACCGCTCCTCTTGATCAACCGAGCCTATGCCCGGCGGACCTTCCGCCTGAGCCGGATCCTCCACAACCAGCAGGAGCGCGAGGTCGACGTGGTCACCCGAACCCAGCCGTCCGAAATCGCTCACCACTATGGACGGCTCCGACGCTGGCAGATCCGGATCTCCGACGCGGAAGCCCAGAACTTCGCCACGATGGAAGTCTTTGTGCTCGCCCTCTACCTCCTCGTGCTGACACGTGCCTGCTTGACCGGTCAAAGCCTGGGCGCGATCGTGGCGATGACCCGATATCTCTGGATGTTCATCGGTAGCCTGGATGCGGTCCCTGAGTTGGTCGGTCAGTTCAGCCGGATCCGCGACATCACGCATCGGATTGAGGCCGGGACGAAGCCTCTGACCAATATCGAGTTCAGCGCCCCGACACCTCCCGCGGATCAGGCTGGTTCCGAGCGCTGGTAATCCGCCTAGCCAAGTTATGACGATTCTGGCAGGGTCCCGATGAGCGGGTCGTCCGGCTCGTAATTCCGTCGAATCGTCTCGTTCACGTGTTGAGGTTGAGAGTGAGGCCCTTCGGGGGTTCCGTCGTGAGTCCACGCCGAATGATTCTCGCCGCCGGCCTCCAGAGCGGCGGGACGACCTTGATCTCCTATTGCTTCCTTCAGCGACAGGATACCGATGGCGTCCTCGACCTCTGTAACAAGACCTTACGCGTCGATTTCGGGGCGGTGACCACCCCCAACCTTTGGGTCAAGATGACCGTCGGCGCGTTCGGATGGCCCGACCTGGCTGGGCTCTATAACGATCTCGGTTGGGGTGAGCCGAAACCCCTGCTGATCGTCCGCGATGTCCGCGCTGCCTACAACTCGCTGCTCGATAAATACTACGGTGTCGACGGTACCACTGGGGACGACCCGCCTCTTCGCGTCCGCTATCGTCGGTTCCTCCGCGACTGGGAGCTGTTCCAGGAGCGCGGCTGGCCGATCATCTCTTACGAAGAGTTTGTCGCCGATCCTCAATCCACGCTCCGAGGTGTCCTGCCCCAACTCGATCTGGACTGGGACGACGCGATGATCACCTGGTCCAAAGGTCCCGAGGCGATCGCCTATCCGATCGGCGGCAACGACACGTTTCGACTGACCCGTGAGGCCGGTGACCTGGCCAGCACCCTGGCCAACTATCGACCCCAGCTCCGTGTCGATCGGATTTCCGAAGCCGACCTCGAATGGCTCGAAGGGACCTTCGCCAACTACAACCGCATTCACGGCTACCCGACGCGGATTGAGAGGAGCACACGGAAGGGTATCGCCGTCCAGTCGAAGCCCCCCGCCTTCGAAGGGACCGAGCGCCAAGGGCTCTATTCCGAGCGCGAGCGCCTCTCCGAGGAATGCGAGCGGCTCCGGCAAACTCTGGCGGAGATCGAACAGCGGCTCGGCCAGAGCGAGTCGGTCCGTGATCAGCAGGCCAGGCGTATCGACCAACTCGTTGTCGAAGTCGGTCGCTTGACCCACGACCTCGATGTTCTCTCGTCGCTCAACCTCTCGCGGATCTGGCACATCAAACGCCTAGGCCACCTGGTCGCCGAGCGGATCGGCCTGGAGCGTCGACGAAGCGCCTGAGATGAGATCCCATCCATCTCTCCTCAATCTTTCATTCCTCCAGATACCGAGACGATGATGAAACCGTTTCTGCATCGCTTGCTCCGCGCCGGTGGACGCGACATCCCTCGCGAGGATGAGGCTCCGGTCGCCCTGCCTTCGGTGATCGAAACGCTGACCCCCGATCCGGTGATCGAACCCGAAACCGGACCGGAACCTGAGGCTGTGAGCGATCACGACTCGGTGCCTGACTTCGAGACGTTGGACTTCGCGTCGCGATTGGAGCACTTGGAGGGGATGATCTCGGTGGAGGAGGCCGAGTTCCTCCGCGAGCTGGCGAGGACGGTTGAAGAGGGTTGTATCGTCGAGGTCGGATCGTATCGGGGCCGATCGAGTGTTGCGTTGGGCACGGGGTCACTGGAGGGGGCCGGCGCAGCGGTTTACGCGATCGAGCCGCATGAGGAGTTCGTCGGCGTGCTCGGCGCCTCGTTCGGTCCCGAGGACCGCGCTGGGTTCTATCGCGCGATGCTCATGAGTGGTTGCTATCGCGCCGTCCGTTTGGTCAATCTCTCCAGCGAGCAAGTCACGCCGGGCTGGACCCGTCCAGTCGGCTTGCTCTGGATCGATGGAGACCACACATGGGAGGGCGTTTCGCGCGATTATCGGTGCTGGGCGCGCCACCTGGCCCCAGGCGCGTTAGTCGCCTTCCACGATTCCACCGACCCCAACATCGGCCCCTATCGGCTGATCCGCGTGTTGGTCGAGGCCGGTGAGGCCGACGTGGTTCAAGTGGTCGACCGGATCACGGTGATTCGCCCACAAATCGCCTCGGCCACGGCTCGCCAATCGGCTTGAGCCGATCGGCTTTGGCGCGGGTTCTTACGTCCGCGATGGCCTAGATCGCGCTGCCCTCATCAAAGCTTCAATCTCAGGGGTTAGGATCGATACGGTTCGCGAACCGATAATGGATCGCCTAGCATGTCCTTGGCGACCTGGTCGATCTCAGACGGGCGTCTTTTCCTCAAACGTGAGGATGTCGTCGCCCCATCGGTCGCGAACACTCTTTCCACTCTCTTAAACCCCCGAGACCTCCCCCATGAATCCGCAACTCCGCAATGCCGCTTGGCTGACCTTGGCCTTGGTGCTGTCCTGGACTGCGTCCAAGTCGTGGGCCCACCACGACCCGGCGCATGATGAAGACAAAGATGTGGTCGTCGAGGCCACCATCGAACTCGCGAAGAAGACCGCCCAATATCCCGAAGGTCTGATCCTGCCGGCCATCGACGGTCCCAAGCCCTGGTCCGACGCGCCACACCTAAACGACCCGGACCGGTTCCACATCGCCATCATGACCGACCGGACCGGCGGTCACCGGCCCGGCATCTGGATGCAGGGTGTCAATAAGGTCAACCTGCTCCGGCCCGAATTCGTCATGAGCGTCGGCGACCTGATCGAGGGCTACACCGAAGACACTGACGAGATCGAACGTCAATGGGACGAGTTCCTCGGCTTCATCGATCAAATGCAAATGAAATTCTTCTTCGTGCCGGGCAACCACGATCTCACCAACCCGACCATGCACACGATCTGGCGCGAGCACTTCGGTCGTGAGTGGTACTCGTTCAATTACAAGGGCGTCCACTTCGTCGCGCTCAACAGCGAAGATCCCCGCCAGCATATCGGCGAGGAGCAACTAGCCTGGTTGGAGGCCGACCTGGCCGACCACGAAGACGCGCGCTGGACCCTCCTCTTCCTGCACAAGCCGCTCTGGACTTACGCCGAGCGTGACTTGGGTGCGGGCAATCCCGACTCGACAAACTGGAAGAAGGTTGAGGCCCTGCTGGGCAGTCGGCCGCACACCGTCTTCGCCGGTCACGTGCACCACTATGTCCAGTATGACCGCAACGGCATGAAGTACTATCACCTGGCCACCACCGGCGGCGGAACCCGGCTCCGAGGGATTCCCTACGGCGAGTTCGACCACGTCACCTGGCTGACCATGGAGGCCGATGGGCCTCGGATCACGCACCTACTGCTCGACGGCGTGCTGGCCCCCGACGCGGTCACCGAGCCGGGCATCGCCCGCTTTCGTCGCTTCCTCACCGAGGCGGCCGTGGAGGTTGCCCCGATCCTGATCACCGAGGGTGACGGCATCTCCGAAGGACGCATCGACGTTCGCTTGGCCAACCAGTTCGACGCCCCAGTGACCGTCAATGGTCGGATCGAAGGACTTCCGCTGCGGGGCCTGACGGTCGATCCGGCCGACTTGACGATCCAGGCCGCACCCGGTGAGACCGCCGAGCTGTCGGTCCGCGTCCAGTTCAGTGAAGAGATCCCCTTCGAGTCGCTGGCCGGGACCGTCCTGACAGCGCAGATTAATGCCGAGACGCCTGAAGGTGAAGCACCTTTGAAGGCTGAGCAGAGCTTGCCGGTGACGATCGATCGCGGCTACGAATGCCCGAAGGCCTCCGGCGCGATCAGCGTCGACGCTCGGCTCGACGAGTGGGGCGACTTGGGTGTAACTCTCGACGCTCCGGCGAGCGTGTTGGGCGATGCTGAATCCTTCGAAGGGGGCGACGACGCAGGACTCCGCTTCGCCACGGCCCATGACGACGAGTACCTCTACCTGGCCGCCCGCATCCTCGACGACGTGACCGTGCCCGGCCGCGACATGCTGGAGATCCTCTGGGACGCCCGACCGATCTCGGAGCGGCTCCGCTCGAACCGACTCCGTGGCGGCACCCACTGGTTCCACATCCCCGCGCCCGAGGCCGGTGCCACCTCCGAGACTCTGGAGGTCAGCCAGTGGCGTGGCGAGTCCACCATCGATGGCGCCATCGCCGCCTCAAGGATCGTCGAGGGTGGTTACCTCGTCGAGTTGGCCATTCCTGTCAGCGCCTTGGCCGAGGCCCACGACGGCGAATCTTGGCAAACCTTCCAGCTCACCGCCGTCGTCTCCGACCTCGACGATCCCAACGCCTCCGAGGACGCTGAGCCGTGCCGGGTTCTTTGGCGCGGCACCGAGCAGGTCGACCGCGTCAACACCCGCTTCGGCCACTTCCTCCGTCGCTGATCGATCGGTTAAGATGATCTGACTGTTGACGAACCGTCTTGACATCGTTGGGGACTGGCCTGCCTGACAGGACCAGTCCCCGGAACCGGTCCGGCTTGATTCGCCGATCGATCAGAGTGCCTCGTCGCTGAGGAGATAGCGGCGTAAGAACTCGTCAATGCGTCGATAGGCGATGATTCGGTTGCTCCGCTTGCGGATGCCGTGGCCCTCGTCGGGGAACCGGAGGTATTCGACGGTGCCTCCGCGTTCTCGGATGGCGCCGACGAATTGGTCGGACTCGTCGACGGGGTCCCGCGGATCGTTGGCCCCGTGCAGGACCATCACCGGTGCGACGTCGTCGCCGACGTGGCGGATCGGCGAGATCGCTTCGAAGAAGGCGCGGTCCTCGGGGTCATCGATGTCGCCGTATTCGATCCGGTCGCTAGCCTTGAGTTGGGGCGAGGCGCCTTGCAAGGCGGTGATCCAGTTGGAGACGCCCACGAAGGCTACGCCGGCGCGGAAGACGTCGGGCAACCGCGTTACCGCGGCCATCGTCAGGTAGCCTCCGTAGGAACCGCCCATGACGGCGGCCCGGTCCGGGTCGGCCAGCTCTTCAGCGCCCAGGTAGGCGATCGCGTCGGCCATGTCCAGGTATTCGGTGGCGCGGAGCCGACCGTCGTTGAGCCGTGCGTAGACCTTGCCGTAGCCGGTCGAGCCCCGATAGTTGAGGTCGAAGACGGCGATCCCGCGTGTGAGAAGATATTGATGGGTCGCCTGGAACCGGGGCCGGGCCTGAGCGGTGGGCCCACCGTGCACGGCCAGGAGGACCGGCGGTGGCCCCCCCTGCCCTCCGAGGCGTCTCGGCTCGTAGTAGAGACCGTGGATCGTGGTCCCGTCGCGGCTGGGGAAGGCCAAGGGTCGTGGGACGACCATCTTATCGAGGTCGAGTCCGGCCGCGCTGGAGGTCGTGGCTCGGGTTAGGCGGTCCGCCTCGACGTCCCAGACCCAGATGTCGCCGGGCACGCGCGGGCCGCTGGCCTGGATCGCCAGGACCGGCGCTGACGACGCCCAAGTGACTGACAGGACCCCCTCCGGTAGGCCCGTCGGTGGGCCGAGGTGGGTGCCGTCGAGCGACCCTTGCGTGAGGATCCGACACGTTTCCAAACGCGCATAGCCTCGATCGTTGATCACCCAGCAGAGATATCGACCATCGCGGGACAGGGCGACTTGCTCAACGTCGCCGTCGGGTTGATCGAGCGTGGTGAGCGAGCTGCTCTGCAGGTCGTAGTAGGCCAAGGCGGAGCGATCGGTGTTCTGATCGGTGGCCAGGTAGAAGCCCGAGCCGTCGGGGTTCCAGGCGAAGGAGCCGTATCGGGAGCGATCCTCGGGCTGGAACAGCGTGGTCAACGAGCCGTCATCGAGGTCGAGCAGGTAGACGTCGTTGGCGTCCTCTCCGCGCGCCTGGGTTAACAGGACGGCCGAGGCGTCAGGGCGCCAGGCGGCCACGTAAAGGCCCGGTCGCCCTTCAAAAACCTCCACGTCACGACCGTTGTCGATATCCAACAGGTGGATGGCGAATCGGGCATCGGTCCCGACCGAGGCGGCGTAAGCGATCCGGCTCCCGTCACGGGTGAAGCCGCCGAAGACGCGGAAGGACTCCGAAGGGGCCAACAGTTCCCGTTCAGTCGTGCCATCGGGTGCGATCAGGTAGTAGCCCTCACGCTCGTTGCCGCCGCGGTCGGTCCCGTAGAGGATCCCATCACCGCGCGGGGACCAGGCGTGGAAGGTGACCGACTCGCCGAAGGTCAGTTGCTCCGGCCAGCCGCCCTCGGCGTCGACGACCCAGAGCTGCGGCGTTCCGGTGACCGTCGTTCGGAAGGCCACCTGACGACCGTCGGGCGACAACGACGGCGACGAGGCCGAGCGGACGTTGAGGAACCGCGTGATGTCCGGTCGATCGGCGCCGGCCAAGGAGATCGTGCCGGGCACCGCCTTCGGAATGTCTTCGTCGTTCGGCGTCGTCATTACCTGACCTCGCACTGGATCACCCTCAACGTACAAGAGGATCGATCCAGTGAAAAGCAAGAGAAGTATGCGATGTTTCGGCATCGGGTTCAGATCCGCATGGTCAAAGGGCATGGCATTTGGAGACCCAAGGAACCGACGGAGGCGGTTCCGTCTCGATTCGGGTCCGGGAGCACCGTCGAAGATAAGATACCGCTGGACCTCAACGCGGATCAATCGTCCCGTATGTGGTGACATGGCCTCGGGGATCGGATCGGCCGGAGCGGCTTTCCTCGGGACTCGTCGAAGGGGCTGCCGGCCAGTCCGACCCTTGGCGTTCGATCAGAGGAATGCCGGGGGGCCGAGAGTGATCGCATTGGTCTTCGGGCGTACGAACTCAAATCCGTAATCGATCCACGTCCCGACCCGGTTCGAAGACACTCCTGCTGGGGGGGCATCTTGGATCGGTCCGACATGACCGGGCGTGTCTCGGTTGCCCGAGACGGGGAAGATCGGGAGCCGATTCAGAGCGCAACCGATCGTGCCGTCAATCGAGGCCCAGGACGTGCCGATTTTGCCCCAGAGCGGATAGGATCGGTCCTCTAGCCGATCCAGGTCGGCACGCGATTCGAGCCCGTTGATCAGCAGGAACCGCGAAGGATCCGAGAGGGGATCAAAGCGGACCACCCCGCCCTGGCGGATCAGGCCAAAGTCGCGCACCTTCGTGCCCGTGCCCGGATCCTTGACGAACCAGTATCCCAGACCGTGCTGGCTCTCCGGCAGGCGGATCAGGATCACCGGCCGACGGCCGACGACCTCGTCACCCGGGATCGATGTCGGATTCTTCGGATTCCAATTTCTCGAACGCGATAACGCGACACGGCGAGCTTGCATCGGATGATCTCCATCAGATCGATCGAGTCCGATATCGGCGATCCCGCCGTTGGGGATCGATCGACATCGAATCCTTGTCCGTCGTCCCCAACGCACGTGACTGACGGCGTTGGCCTGTATCGTTAATAGGAGACGGCCCGAATCGTCCGTCAGGCGATCTGAACGGAATTCGAGACGGAACGGATCGCGATCGTAATCCGCGCCGAAATTCCGGGGGTATCGAACCTCAACGTTCGATACCTCCCCGGATCAGCTTTCGGGATTTGTCTCAATTCGATAGTGTTTTAAGTAAACAGGCTATGTCTGTCCTTGGAATCGCTCATGGATCTCAAGAGAAGAGGCTCGTGACGGCCTCGGCCTTGACCAGCTCTCGGGGCTGGTTGAGGTGGTTGTAGACGATGGTGGTGGGCTCGATCCCGAAAGAATGATAGATCGAGGCGAGCAACTCGCCGGGGTGGACCGGATCCTCCAAGGGGGCACTGGCGGTCTTGTCGCTCTTGCCGTGGACATAGCCGCGCTTGGTGCCCGCGCCGGCCATGACGGCCGTATAGCAGTAGGGCCAGTGGTCGCGGCCGTCGTCGCTGTTGCCGTTGCCCGAGGTGCTCACGCCGCGCTGGGGGCTGCGGCCGAACTCACCGACGGCCACGACGAGGGTCTCGTCGAGCAGGCCGCGCTGATCGAGGTCGGTGATCAGGGTCGCCAGACCGGCATCGAGCATCGGCGCGGCTTGATCCTTCATCCGCTTGGTCAGACCGACGTGGACGTCCCAGGAGTGGTTGTCCGAGTTGGCGACCTTGGGCCAGACCACTTCGACGACACGGGTGCCGGCCTCGACCAGGCGACGGGCCAACAGGCAGCTCTGGCCGAAGGTGTTGCGGCCATAGGCGTCGCGGAGTTCGTCGGCTTCTCGGCTGAGGTCGAAGGCTTCGCGGGCACGCCCGGAGACGACCAGTTCCAGAGCGCGGTTGTAGTAGCCGTCGAGGTTGTAGTCGCGGACCGCTTCGTCGATGACCGGCATCTGCGCGTTGATCGCCTCGCGGAGCTTGGCACGGCGTCGGAGTCGGAGCGAGAAGACGTCCGGCGGCAGCTTCAGGTCATCGACCTTGATCCGATCCATCTTGGTCATATCGAGGTCGTCACCCTCGGGATTATGGGTGTAGGGATCATAGGCCTTTCCGAGGAAGCCGGCGGTCCCGCCCTTGCCGACGACGTTGGACTCTTGCAACGGGCGCGGAAGCATGACGAAGGGGAGCATCGGGACTTCGGGCGGCCGGAACTTGATCAGGTTCGAGCCGAAGTTGGGGAAGTCCTTGGGGCTGGGCGGCTCGAGCTGGCCGGAGGGGCTGACCTTGTCGGTGGTATAGCCGGTCATCATCTGATAGATGGCGGCGGTGTGGTTGAACAGGCCGTTGGGCGTGTAGCTCATCGACCGGATCATGGTGAAGCGATCGTTGACCTGAGCCAACTGGGGCAGCAGTTCGGTGAACTGGACGCCGGGGATCCGGGTGTCGATCGGCTGGAAGACGCTGCGGACCTTCTCGGGGACATCGACTTTTGGATCCCAGAGGTCGATGTGACTGGGTCCGCCTTGGAGGTAGACCATGATGATGCTCTTGGCGCGGCCCCATCCGGGACCGCCAGCGCGGCCTTGCTCTTCGGCGCGGGCTTGGAGGTCGAGCATCGAGCCGAGGGTTAGGCCGAGCAGGCCCGAACCGCCCACGCGTAAGAGATCGCGACGCGTCACACCCAGGTGGGCGTCGCACAAGTCCTTACCGGGTTGACCAGGGATCCGGAGCATGGGTCGAACTCCTCGAGGGTGCTGGAATTGGGTCGGCTCTATCGTTTTAGGAAGGGCTTGGTTCGAGGCTGATCTGGGGCGGTCGCGACAGAGCGACCGCCCGGACCGAATTGGGTCGGCACTTAATCAGATCAATGGTTGAAGAGGAAAGCGGGGCTGTTGATCAGCGCCCAGGCGATGTCTTGGGCGGCGGTCAGCCGACGCGTGGCCAGTTGGCCGGTGCTCTGCTCCAAGGCGTTGCGGAGCTGGGCCAACAGCCGGTCGTCGGGGATCGGCTGCCGGACTTTCTCCAGGCGGTCTCGGAGTCGGACCAACTCGGGATCGTCGGGCAACGGCTTCCGCGCTTGGGCCAGGGCGTCGCGACGCGTGCGGAACTGGTCGTCCATCGCTCGCCAGTAGGTCAGCAACGTCTCCCGTTGTTCGTCGGTCCGCTGATCGCTCGGCGTGTCGACGATGCGGTCGAGCGGCTCGGGCAGGCCGAGGCCGGGGTCGGGATGGTCGGTCAGCGAGATCCGGAACCGTCCCAGACCGAACTCCTTGCGGTTGAACTTGTGATGGAGCTGGAAGGTGATCGTCGTCCCGGGCGCGACCTCCAGCGGCTCGGCGAGCCGGAAGGTGGCCCAGTGTATGGCTCCGGTCCTCGGGCTGACGGCCCAACCGCGTCCACCGTTGTTGATATTGCCATCGATCGCCTGGGCGACGTCGAAGTTGTTCTGGCTAAAGTCGGCGCGGGCCTCGACCAGCTTCAGAGGAACGCGATCTCGGCCGGGCACCTCGGCCTGGACGACCAGCTCGGTGAGGACGAAATTGCCGTCGCCGGCGCGACCGGGTCCGTTCCGTGGCAGTTCGGCGTCGGTCAACACCTCTAGGCGGATCGCGGTGATCTTCGACGGGGTCCGGCCGACCTTGACGCCCGGCTGGCCGTCGACGTCGATGGTGTAGAGACCTTTGGATTTCTGGTCACCGGTGGCGACGATCGAGAAATCATCGCGCTGCTGGAGTGTGGCGCCGTTGGTGGTCGACAACGCGCTGGCGACGACGGGGGTCCAGGCGACGTCGCTCCGATGATCCGCTTCCCAGTCGTTCAGGCGGGCCAAGAGGTCGTTGGCCTCGTAGGCGGCCAACTCAGCCTCGCGTTGAGCGATGCGTTTCTCGCGCTTGCGTTCCTCTTGCTCGATCCGTGGCTGGATCTCGGCTTCATAGGTTTCCAGGGCCGTCTCGGCTTCGGCGATCGCCTGCTCGCGTTGCGCTTCCAAGGCTGGCCGTGCGGCGTCGACCTCGGCCTGGCGCTCAGCGACCTGCTCAAGCAGGGTTTGGTGGTCGCCTTCGATGCGCGGGAACAGCTCGAGGCAGGCGTCGAGTTCCTGCGAGGTCGCGTGCCGGTTGAGGATCCGGAGGAACAACTGGTCGATCAGGTCGCGGTCCTCGGAGGTTTCCTCGACCAGGCTGGCCAGGGCATTGTCGGGCTGAGAGATGGCTTTGGCGAGGGTCGGCCCGCTGACCAGGGCCATGATCGGGCCGAGTTGCATGTCGTTGGACCGCTCGCACTCACAGGAGCTTTCGCGGCTGGGGCGACCGAAGGTGGCTAGGAAGCCGCTGGGCAGGTCGATGCCCGAGTCGGGCAGTTCGGCGGCACGGGTGCCGGCCGGCACGCCGGGGATCTTCGGGTCGGCGCCGGTGACGATGTGGATCGCGTCGAAGAGCACCTCGGCGGGCAGCCGCTTGGGCGTCGCGTGCGAGAAGTTGAGCCGATCGTCTTCGTTCCAGACATTGGTCTCGACCGAAAGTTGGTAGGTCCGCGATGTGCAGATCTCACGCATCAACGCGCGAACGTCAAACCCTTCGACGATGAACCGGTCGGTCAGGTAGGCGAGCAGCTCCGGATTGGTCGGCGGGTTGCCGGCGCGGAGGTCGTCGATCGGCTCCATGATCCCGGTGCCGAGCAGGTAGGCCCAGATCCGGTTGACGTAGCTGGAGGCGAAGTAGGCGTTGTCGGGCGAGGTGATCCAGGCGGCCAGTTGCTGGCGACGGGGGGCGTCTTCGGTCGCCTCGGCCTCGGCCGGATAGGGAAAGGTGGGCGGGGCGACCTGGCCGGTCCGTTCATGGATCACCTCACCGTCGGCCTTGTCGAAGACCATCTCGAAGAGCGGCTTGGCGCCCTCCACGGCGGTGCCGCCGATCCGTCGATCGCCGCTGGCCGGATCGGGTTTGAATCCCACCTGGGCGAAGTAGGCCGAGGTCTCGTAGTACTGGTCCTGCGTCCAGCGCTCGAACGGGTGATCGTGACATTTGTTGCAGTTGAATCGAACACCGAGGAACAGGTGTGTGGTGTTCTCCATGATGTCGACGGGCTGGCGGAGGATCTTATAGTACGAGGCGGCCGGGTTCTCGCGGTTGGAGCCGGTCGCGGTCAAGATCTCGCGGGCGAACTGGTCGTAGGGCCTGTTCTCTTCGACCTGCTGGCGGATCCAGTTGCGGAACTGCTCGGCCCCTTCAACGCCGAGGAACTTGGAGTTGACTTGGAGCAGGTCGGCCCACTTGTTGGTCCAGTACTCGACGAACGGCTCGCTGCCGATGAGTCGATCGACCAGCGCATCGCGCTTCTGACGGCTGGGTCGCGGGTCGTCGAGGAAGGCGATGATGTCTTCGGCGGTCGGCGGTAGGCCGGTTAGGTCGAGCGTGGCGCGACGGACGAACTCGGCGTCGGTGCAGAGGTCCGAGGGGCGGATCTTCATCCGTTGCCACTTGGCCGCGACCAGTTCGTCGATCCGGTTGTAGACCGGCGGCTCCTGCCATTGGAACCCCTCACGGTCACCCATGACGGTCAGGGTCGTGGCGGCATAGGCGCCCTCGAACCGGGCGAGGATCGGGGTTTCACCGCGACGGACGGCGGTGATCAGGCCGGGCCGGGCCGGGGTGGCGATCTCGGTGTCTCCGCAGGTCAGGAACGCCTGGTCGGTCACGTCGCGGACCGACCCGTCCTCATAGGTGGCCACAACCCGCATCTGTTGGCGGTCGCCGGGCAGCGGGACGATCGGGTTGGTCGGTTCGACGATGATCGAGGCGACGCGCGGTGTGCTCAGGTCGAGCGGTGCGCCCTGGGCGATCCAATCGCGGATGATCTGGTAGTTCGGCTCGCCGGGGCTCATCAGGACACCGCCGACGTGCGGCACACCGCCGGTCGGCTTGAGGAGCATCAGGCTGTCGTCGGGCGAGGCCAGGTTGACCCGTCGCGAGGCGTGGTCATCGGTCAACGCGCGGACGTCGAAGATCGGGTCGTAGCCGCGGAGCGAGAGCTTGAAGCCGTTCTTGCCCTTGGCCGAGCCGTGGCAGGTGCCCTGGTTGCACCCCAGGCGACTGAGGACCGGCGTGACGTCGCGGATGTAGTCGACCGGGTCGGGATGTCGGATCCCCTGGACGATCGCCGGCACCTCGACGGCCCGGTCGCCCAAGGCGATCTGGAGCCGCGCTTGGCCGTCTTGGGCGGGTGTGACCAGGCCGGTCGGCGAGACGGCCACGAGCGCGGGAGTGTCGGCCTCGCGGACCTGGCTGACCTCGACGATCCGAGTGACATCGCGGGTCGAGCCGTCCTCAAGTGTGGCGGTGACGACCAACTGGGTTGTGGCGAAGGGGCCGGTCAACGCGATCTGCTCGGGCCGAACGTCCAGGGCCGTCACCCGCGACGGATCGATCGGCGACTCTTCGCTGAGTTGATCGATCTGGACCGCGTCGGGCTGACTCATCCAGAGCGGTGTGACCGGGGCATCGTCCCGGGCGATCATCGAAGGCTCGCCGTCCGTGGCCGGAGTGCCCTCCAGCGGGACCGGGCAGAAGGTCTCGCGGATCGCTCCGTCGTTCGGGTCGATCAAGCGGACCAGACCGTCGCTGCCGGCTGCCGCAACGGTCTGGCCGTCGGGGCTGTAGGCCAAGGCGTAGACGGCCGTCTCGGGCAGTTTGACCGAGGCGATCAAGGTGACGCCCTCGGTCCGGTAGGCCTCCAGCCTTGCGCGTTCCTCGGCGCTCCGGCCGACCTTCTCGTTGATCTTCTTGATGTCGTCGGGCAACGCGGTGTCGAACTCGTAGCCGGAGATGTCGACCTGACCACGGCCGTCGAGGCTGCTCGCGGCGGCGATCCGGGTCCCGTCTCGGCTGACTTGGACGTCGAAGACCCGACCGGGCATCTTGGGCAAGCGACGAATGAGGTTGGCGTCGTCGCCGATGACGCGCTTGGTCAGGCGGAAGATCCGATAGACCTTGGGCTCGCCATCGGAGCCGCCGACGACGATCTCATCACGCTCGGGGTGTCGAGCCAACGCCAGCAGGCCACCCTTGAGCACGCCGGGGGTGATCGAGGTGATGTTGTCGACGAACCGATCGGTGGCCAGTTCGGTCAGCTTGGCCGTCATGTCGCGGCCGACGGAGATGACGTGCGAGCCGTCCTGGGAGAAGAGGGTGTCCAGCGCCCAGTCGTCGTGCGAGCCCATGTAGAGGACCTGCTCGCCGGTCTTGACGTCGAGGGCGCGGACGGTCTTGTCGGCACAGCCAAAGGCGATCGTCCGGCCGTCGGGCGACCAGCTCGCTCCATAGACGGTGTCGTATGTCACCGGCACGGAGAGCTGGAGCGTCCCCTTGGCCACGTCCCAGACCTGGACCTCGCCGGAGCGGCCCGGCATCCCGGCGGTGACGGCCAGCATAGCCCCGTCGGGCGAGAAGGCCAAAGACTCGATCCGTTCGCTGAGCCCGATCAGGCGGTGACGGATCGCGCGGGTCTCGGCGTCGAGCAGGAGGACTTCATGGAACCCGGTGATGGCCAAGGTCGACCCGTCGGGCGAGTAGTCGAGGGCGGTCACGACCGGCGGGCGGTCATAGACCGGCGGGTGGTCGCGGTCGAAGGTGATCCGGGCGCGGGCGGGCGTGTCGTCGAGGGCCCCTTCGGCGATCCATTGGGCGATCAGCTCGATCTCGGTCGGATGCAGCGGCGGGCCGTTAGGCGGCATTATCGATTCGCCGTCGAAGATCGCGATCTGATCGATCAGGTAGCTCTCCTCTGGGGCGCCCGGCACGATCGCCTCGAGGCCCGACTCGCCGCCGGCCAGCAAACCTTCGAAGTCGGTCATCACGAACCGGCCGTTGGCCTTGGCCGGCTGGTGGCACCCTTGACACTTGGCCTGGAGGATCGGCCGAACCTGCTCGTAGTAGCTGACCGGCCCCGAACTCGGCGGTTCCTCAGCCCTCGAGGCCTCCGCGACCGACATTCCGATGAACCCGGCAACACCCAGTAGGAGCCAGGCCACGCTGGCCCTCAACATCGCACCCGTCGTCATGGGAGAGTCGTCCTGCTGCGAATCCTCGAATGGGGGCGGTCCGAGCCGGAACCATCGCGCCGACGCCGACGGTGGTGGCTCAGTCTTGACCCCGATCGCGCCGGGGCCCGTCCCGGCGCTTTTTTCATGCAATCCCCATAGGATCTTATTCTCTCGACCGGAGCGATGTTTAGCAAGGCTTCGACAATCGGTGTCGAAACGAAGGGCCCTTGGAACTATCGAGCGATCTCGGTGTCCGGGCGATGGTGTGGGGACGAGGGCTTCAGTCCCTAAGAGGTCGCCGTTCGGATCCCCCCTCAGTGCTTGGGGGTCCGGGAAGGCTTGGGGCCTTCGGTGGTCTTCCGGGAGTAGTGCAGGCCGGTCCGAAAGAAGCCCCAGGCCGAGGCGATTGTGAACAAGGGGAGTCCCCAGGCGGGGGCCAAGGCCATCGGGACGATCGTGACCAGCGTCAGGGCGGCATCGAGGTAGAACCGGCCCGAGAGCAGGCCCGCCTTGACCAGATAGAGCATCGCGTTGCCCAAGACCAACATCGGCGCCAGGGTCAGGGCGGGCATGCCCAAGAGCCATTCGGTGGCCAGCACGCCGTTGATCGAGAGCACCCCAGCGGCCCAGATGTGGGCCAGTTGCCGCTCGACGAAGACGATCGGCCCCCGACGCTTGCGGAGTTCCCAGAACAGCGCTGCCCAGAGGCAGAGGCCCGGCCCGAAGAGCAGCAGGTAGGGCCACGAGTCGGTGATCCGCAACGGGAACCGGAGCAGCCAGGCCAGACCGAAGAAGCCGAGGCTGGCCAGGCTGTGATAGATCCAGAGCCGGCCCCAGTTGCCTAGGACGCTGGCGTGCGGTGTCTCGGCGAAGAGGCGATGGGTCAGGGCGCGCAGGGTCGCCGAGCGAGCCGCCAAGGGCCGACCCTCCAGGTAGACCCGGAGGTCCTCGGCCAGCGCGGAGGCGTCGGGGTAACGGAGCGCCGTCGGCTTTTGCAGACAGGTCAGCGCGACGCTCTCCAGGTCGACGTCGACGCGACGGTTCAGCGCCCGGGGCGGTACGGGCTCCTCGTGGACGACCTGCAACAGGCACTCGAATGCCGTGGGCGCCTGGAACGGAGGCCGACCGGTGAGCATGTGATAGAGGATCGCGCCCAACGCGTAGACGTCCACCGACGGGCCGATCGGTTGCCGGGTCGGGCCCAGGGTCGTCTGTTCGGGGGCCATGTAGCTGGGGGTCCCGACGACCGCGCCGGTCGCGGTCAAGAAGTCCGGATCCGGCGGTGATGGGTCGCGGTGGCCGACGGGTGAATCGCCCCCGCCGTCGACCTGATGGGGATCGATCTCGATCCGCTTGGCCAGACCGAAGTCGGTCACGTATGGCGTCCCGTCTCGGTCGATGAGGATGTTGCTCGGCTTGAGGTCGCGATGCAGGATCCCGTGCCGATGGGCCTCGACGATGGCCTGGCAGATCGGCAGCAGCAGTTCGACAGCCCGGCGCGGTGGGAGCGGGCCGTCGGCCAGCCGTTTCGACAACGTCGTCCCGTCGATGTGTTTCATCAAGAAATACGGGTGACCCAGGTGCTCGCCGACCTGATAGATCGGGACGATGTGCGGGTGGTCCAGTTCGGCGACGGCCTGGACCTCGAGGCGGAACCGGGCGCGATCTTCTTCCTGGGCATCGATGCCGTGCCGGATCCGCTTCAACGCCACGATCCGACCCAGCGGCTCGTGGTAGGCGCGATAGACGACGCCCATGCCCCCCTGCCCCAACTTCTCGAGCAGGAGGCAGTCGCCGAACCGCTCGGACGACGGGGGATCGTCGGACCTCGATGCGTTGGCCGAGGGCCACGGATCGACCTCGCGTGACGATGGTCGGGGAGTCGCCGTGCTGGGCCGGTCGAGCCAGATCGTCTCGGACTCTGTCGAAGGGTTGGCGACCTGATCGGCCCAGAAGGCCACGGTCAGGAGTTCGCGGAGTTCATCCTCCAGGTCCGGGACGCCGGCCAACTCGGAGTCGAGGTCGATCGGTTCCCCGCGACGTCGGCGCTCCAGGAGTCGGTCGAGCTGGTCGGCCAGCCGATGGTCGCGGTCGTCGGAGAGGATCTGGGGTTCGATGTCGTCGCTCATGGTCTCAATGCGTCTGGAGGACCGATTGGACGGCCGATCGCCCTGGCAGAGTCTTCGATCAGCACGAGGACCCCGAGCGGTCGGCCGGTTCGAGGACTCGTTTGAGTCTCCGAAGCGCACGGAGGTGACGCATCCCCGCAGCAGCAGGGCTGAGATCCAGCGCGTGGGCGGCCTCGTGATTGCTCATGTGTTCGATATAGCGCAGGACGAGGATCTCACGGTCGTCCGGGTCGAGTCGGCCCAGGGCCTCGCGGAACTGCGCGGCCGCCTCGTCGCGGATCGCCAAGGCGCCTGGGGTGAGCGCGGAATCGGCGATTTGGCCGAGGCTCCAAGGCGCGTCGCGGGAATCGTCCGAGACGCTCGAGCCGACTGGACCGCGTTCGCGATCGAGGCTCCGACAGCCGGCCTGACGGTGGCGTCGGTGGGCCACGGCGATGTGGTCCAGGGCGATCCGGCGGAGCCAGAGATGAAACGGTAGAGCCGGGTCACTCAGATATCCTGGGAGTCGGCGGTGGGCCTCCAGAAGCACCCCTTGGACGATGTCGCTGGCGTCGGCCCGTCGTCGAATCAACGGGTCCAGGCGCATCGCGATCAGTCGCTGGAGCGTATCGCGATGCCGGGCCCAGAACGCATCGCGCACGGCCGGATCGACCTCTGCGCCGTCGCGGAGCCGTTCGAGGAGCATCTGGATTTCGCTCGCGTCGGGCCACATGACTCCAGCTTATCCCGGCGGCCCGGTCGGAGGAACGGTCGTCCGCTGCGGCCTCCCGAGAATAATCGTGGGACGTCGGTTAATCCGATCGACCGCCGCGCAGTTGGAATCTTAGCGGTCGCGCGGCGGCCGACTCACGACAGCCCACCGTTGGGTGTCCCCGTTCGGACTCTCGGAGCATCGCAATCATGACCCACCTCGAAAACAGCCACATTGTGGCGATGCACGTGGCGTATCTGGTGATCAGCATCGTGGTGACCGTCTGGGTGGCGCGGACGCTGTTCCGGAACGGTCGGATCTTCCTCGTCGAGACCTTCAGAGGGCACGAGGAGCTGGCCGATTCGGTCAACCGCCTGCTCGTGGTCGGGTTCTACCTGATCAACATCGGGTTCGTCTCGATTGGCCTCCGATTCGGTCCCAAGCCCCACGATCTCTCCGAGATCATCGAGAACCTGAGCACCAAGATCGGGATCGTCCTCCTGATCCTCGGAGGCATGCATTTCTTCAACCTCTTGATCTTCTCCCGGATGAGGCGCAAGGCGGTCACACGGGATCGCGAATGCAAGCCCCCCGTCCTCCCCGACGAGCGGACGATCGTCGAGCCTGCCCATGCGTGAACGGCGCACGAGTCGCTTCCCGGTCGGCGCGGTCGAATCCAGCGCTCGATCGCCGGCCCGGCGAATCCCCGAGTTGGGTGTTGAACCGAGAATCAAAAACATCGGAGGATAGGAGTGATGAATCGTCTCTATGTACTGTACGATGCGGGTTGCGGGATCTGCAGCCGGGTCCGGAGCTGGCTCCAGGCGCAGGAGCAGGCGATCCCCTTGGTGTTCGTGGCGGCCGGATCCGAGCAGGCCCGTCGGCTCTTCCCCTGCTTGGAGCACCCCGAGGGCGACCCCGAACGCATGACTGTCGTCGACGATGAGGGCCGGGTCTATCACGACACCAAGGCCTACTTGATGTGCCTCTACGCGATCGAGGGCTACCGCGACTGGGCCCAGCGGTTCGCCAGGCCGGCGCTCCTGCCGATGACCCGACGGTTCGTCAACTTGGCGATCACCCAGAACCGGCATCGGATCTCCGAGTGGTTCGGTCTCCGAGGCGACGCCGAACTGCTCGACGATCTGCAACGCGAGCGGTTCGGCTCGGACCGGAGCCCCGAGATCCGCCCCGATCAGCCGTCGGCCCCGGTCGATCGATCGTCCGGGCCGGCCGATGCGGGCGCGACCTCGGATCCGTAGATCTCGCAGCCGGGATAGGTGAAGGAGAACCCATACCATCGCGAGAAGAGTTGCAGGGGCCGTCCGCCGCCGTCGGACCAGATCGCCTCGGGAATCTGCGACTCGGGATGGATCCGGAGGTCCAGGTCGCGGTCGTCGAGCCGGTCGCGAAGCCCGTCGCCGATCGATTCGCGGGGGTAGAAGCGCCTGGTCCGATCGGCGACGACGCCCAGGCCGATGGCCATCTCGGGCAAGCGAGCGTCGGACTCGGCCATGGTCCCCCGGAAGCCCGGCGGGAGCTTCCCGGTCATCCACTTCTCCAGGAAGGCCATCGCCCGGCCCAGCAGGGGGATTCCCTGAGAGTGGTGGAGCGTCGTCTCGGGGTACCGTTCCTGCTCGACCTCGGCGGTCGACATCTCGATGCCCCAGACCGGCAGTTGGGATCCGGCCTCAGCCTGCGGACCGTGCAGCGCATCGCCGGTGATGTGGTCCCAGTATGTGTTGGTTTCGTCGTCGATCAGCAGGACCAACCCGTTGTATAGGCCGCCGGCGCTGAAGTGATGGACCCGGCCATCGAGCGTCGGGGTCAGACCGACCCCGGTATTGCAGACGCCTCAGTAGCTGACCAGGTACGGCTCGCCGGCCACCTCGCCCTGGGCCACGTGGTGATAGATCATCTGGTCGCGCAACAGGGCATGTCGGCGCCCGGCACGCTCGAAGACCAGCAGCGAGGTCGAGGGCTTCAAGCCCGCCTCGCCAAGCGGAGGGCCCGAGTCGGGCACGCGGAACCGACGGAACATGTCCGGCTTGCCCAGGATGGCCCGGCTCGCGTCGAAGGTCGTCATCGGCGGGTCCGTGATCGTCTCGACTCATGCGGTTCTTTGGATCTCACAGAAACTCGATTGTCCTTGGGGTTCGAGGTGCCGTCAAGGGTCCCGATCCGGTGGCCCACAACACCCCGGCCGAACGCCCCGAGAAGATCGTGTGAACCGGACCGCCATCGGCCGATCTCCCGTATGGATCCCCCCTGCTCGGTTTCCCGGCCTTCGAGTTTCCGGCCGACTGAGCCACCCCTTGGGACGGTGTCGCGACCCGCATAATCGGTGCGATGGATCTCGCTCAGCGCGTACCGATTCCGTTCGGCCGATCTGATCGAAATCGACCGATATCTCGATCCGTGTCATGCCGGATTATCAAAGAGCCCCCGCTCCTTCGCGGTCGTGGATCCCGTTCCCACACCGGGTCCGTTCCGACGCTCCCTGCCGCGCGTGGACATCCAACGATCGTGGCGTCTCGGCGGTCGTCGTGGGCATCGCTTCGACGGCTTGACGTGGGCTCCGACCCCAACGGATGGCGGGTCGGGCACGTCAACCGGTCCGATGCGCGCGGCGATCGCCCGGCGGTGCTCCGGGGCGTCGATGGGATCATTCCCGCTGCGGCCGCGATCGCCCCGCCAACGCGATCGCGCCGGGAGTCCGGTCAATCGGGAGTCCGGCGGTGGGATGATCCGTCATTCCTCGCAATGCCGCCACAACGGGGCACAGCCAACGCTGGGCTTCCCCGACGCGCAGGGCGATCAGGCCGGCCCGCCAGCGTTCGAGTAGTGACAACGCGAAGAGACCCGTTGCCAAGGTGGCACAGACGACCAGCGCGATGAGAATCACCGCGACGATCGCGATGGTCGTTGCCAGGCAGATCGCCAGCACGACGAGGACCAACGCGACGATTAGGGTGATCGCCGCGATCGATGCCGCCAGTGCAGCGGCGCCGATCGGGAGGATCGCCCAATTCGGCAGACTCCGACGGGATGGCCTCGGTTCCGCATCGGGAACGGCCGGCTCGTCGTCGGACACGTGGGGAGAGGGATCCGGTTCCTCCGGGCCTTCGATGGGGTCCGCATCCCCGAACGAAACGCTTGGGTGCGGGGCGTTCTTGAGGATCCAGGCGGGCCCCCAACCGTTGACGATCTCGATAGGGGCTTCGTCGACGACCACCAACGCCAGCGGTGAAGAGTTTGTCCAAGGGTTGTGGACAGGTTGGTCAGGTTCGTCGAAGTGACGCGGGGTTGAACGATATTCCGGTTCGTCCCATTCGGGTTCGTCGTCCGAATCGTCTTTCTCGTCCTCGTTGGACCTCCGGCCGGCCTCGGCGATGGCCTCGAGGAGATCGTCGTGGAATCGGGCGAGGGGTCCGTCGCGTCGGCCCTCGGAGGCGGCGCGTCCGAGTTCAAACCAGCCTTGCAAGGTTTGTGGCTCGACCCCGGCGAGTCGGCAGACGACGGGGAGTCCCATGCCGGCGCGGAGACCATCGCAGATCTTGCGGGCGATCTCCCGACTCGGCCCCTCGACGCGCATCCCGGAAAACCCCCACCATGCGTGCGACCCTTCGGTCGGACCCGACGCGTCCCCACGCGACGATCGGTCCGCCGAAGATAAGATCAAGGGACTGGGCCACGGTGTTCATGGGAATTTCTCCAGAACACTCAGGAAGCGAGGAGGATTGGCCATTTCTTTCAAATGATCGCTCCATCCGGTGGATCCCGCGCGATCCCCGATCGGCTCATGAGCTAATTCGCGAGCGCGGGTCGAGCCGCCTCTCGGACGTCGGCCTCGGGGTCGTCCCGCGCGACGCGGTGGAGCAGATCCTTGTGGGGCGTTCCGAACTCGCCCACGACGCCCAACCATCGCGCGGCGAAGATGCGGTAGGCCGGAGGCGCTGGTTGCTCGTCGTCGGGATCGTCGAGCCAGCTCGCGATGCCCTGGGCAACCCGGTTGCCGATCAGATCAAGGCAGACGGATGGATCAATCATAACTTGTTGTTTGATAGAAATTTGCTTTTAGAGTATATTGTGAATATATAAAAAATCAATTTTATCACTAAGAAGATTGCGAATTCTCATAAAATAAATTTCAAAATGAAATGTCACCTTCTAGCCCTCCAACCCAAGAAGCCAGTAACGCTAGACTAAGCGGCACAAGTTCAAACGCGGCGGCGATTCGAGCCACCAACGCAGGGCGGTCAAACCGATGGCTAAGAGCGCGACTAGCTCGAGGGTCGTCCGGATATCCAGCCGGAGCCGGAATCGTCGTGATTCGGCCATCGTGGAATCTCCTCACGGATCAGGGACTGTTGGGGTTCGCCGGGTTGGATGGTTGCGCGCCATCGAGAGCCCTGAGGGCGCCCTGCTCGGCCCGTCGGACGTCGACCTCGGGGTCGTCTTGAGCGATTCGTCGGAGCAGGCTGCGGTAGGGACCAGCAACGTCCCCGACGGTCCCCAACCATCGTGCGGCGAAGACTCGGGATTCGGTCGAGATCGTAGCGATGCGTTCGGGGTCGTCGGTGATCCAGCCGGCGACGCTCTCGATGATCCGGCTGGCGGTCGGGTTTCCGGACTCGAGTCCCCGGATGAAGTAGGCCGCGATGCTCAACAACTGATGCGTGTCGGCGTCGAAGGCGCCCGACTCGTCCTCCAGGGCCTCTAGGGCCGAGTCGAGCTCGACGGCCAGGGATTCGAGCACCTTGGCGCACTGTTCGGGGTCGATCTGTGGCCTCACGTTGGGATCGCGGACGGCTTCGTCGAAAGGGGATCGGGCATCGATGAAGGGCTGGGAGATCGCAACGATGGCGTTGTTCCACTGTCCGGGTTCGATCCGATCGCCGATCAGCTCGAGGAGGGTCGTTGGTCTGGGCTGGAAATATTCCATGAATAGGAATTGCCTGAAATCGGATGGATTGTTTATGTTTAGATTATGAGAAGGATCACCCATCGCTCCTGTTTCGTTGAGCATTGATTGTTTTTGCATATTTGACTCTATAAGATTGGTAACTTGCTTCGGTAAAATCGAGGGGATTTCCAGTTTTGACTCTGGGGTCAGGATCCATCGGGCCAGTTCGTCTCGGATCGACGGAGTTTCGCTAAGGAGATCGAGCGACGACACCCCTCCGGGCAAGGTTACACTGAGGGCCAGAACGACCAGATCGATCGTCGGCAGCTCCTTTTCCGGTTGCTGCTGCGAGGCCTCGATTCGCCTGTTGATTGTCTGGAGCAGAGTCCGCAAGCGATCCTGGTCCTGCCACGGCTCGATGGACATGAGATACTGGGACAGAATGGATGCAAGCGAGGGCCGGTCTGAGGAGAGTGCATCCTCGAACGCGTCGAGCATCGCGGCGAACCGCTGCTCCTCGCTCAGCAGGGTCCGAGCCAGCAAGCTCATCGAAGCCCACCGGGCGGCCGTCATCTCGACCTCAGTGCGATCGCGTCGCGTCAGCCGGGCGATCCGATGCGCACAGGTGGTCATCCAGGGCTCGACCGTCAATTCATCGCCCTCAGAGCCAAACGGTCCATGTTTGTCCTCATAAGATCTAATGTAAAGATTATAATCATAATGTTTGGTGTAAAAACTATAATCATAAATAAATTTTAAGCCGGAATTTTTAATTCTCGGAATATGAGCATTTTGGATCGTTTCAAGGTCAGCTCTTTGCTCCTCTGGATATCCGAGTGTTTTGTATGCGATCTGGTCGAAAGAGTTGATGGCCGTCTCGACGACTCGGGCGTCCGCTTCGTTCTCGATCGCTTCGACGAGCGACTCGCAGACTTGACGCATCAATGAGCGGGAGCGCTCCGGCGCTGCTGGGGCCTCGCCGGTGTCGGATCCTTGTTGGGATCTGACACCGTATCGGGCCTCGGCGGCCTCGTAGGGGAAGAGTTGCTCCGATGGGGATCCGAAGAGGTCAAGCCGTCCCGACGGGGATCCGATGACGATTTGTCGGAGCACGTAGGCCGCGCCGGCTCGGATCCGAGGCGAGGGGTCGTTGTGGAGCCGTTCGATCAAAGCGGGCACGGCCTCCCGGGCGTCGGGTCCGAGTCGGACCAAATCTTCTAGGGCCTGGCGTCGCGCGGGCTCATCGCCGTCTTGCAGAGAGCGGACGATTGGCCAGGGTAGTTCGGATCGGGCCCTCAGATGGGCGAATCCGGCGATCACCCCGATCAAGATGATCAACTCGATGAGGGTACGCAGGCCGGGACGCCACCGTTGCGGTTGTTTGGGGGGATCGGGTGACGGCTCCGGCTCATCCCGGTTCGGTTCGGTCGCCATGGTCGGACTCCGGATACCAGAAGGGACCTCGACCGGATCACGGGGCTGGGTTCGTCGACGTGGTCCGATCGGTCATTGTCTTAAGCAGCCGCGTCGCAGCGATTCGAGGCTCACGATCGTCCTGCCTCAGGACGGCGATCGAAGGTTTGAGGGCGCGGGATCCGAACCGTCAGCGCAGGGTGGTCCGGCCGATCGCGGCGATCGCGATCGGTTCGAAGCATGTCTGGACATCCAGCCGGGGTCGGAGCACACGTCGGATCGGCATCATCGCCTCGATCTCTCGGGATGCTCGGGATGGGATCGCCTCAATCGTTGAGACGTTCGGCGCATCCTACGAAGGTTTTCATACCAGAGGCGATGACTCGAGATCAAGCAGATCCTTCGGCGAATCGATCTGTTTCGTCGAAGTCAGGCCGATACTGATGATAAGATTGTGAATCGTTCTAGGAATCTCTCACGTCTGTCCGCGATCGTGGGCGGCAGGGGGATGGGGTGAGGCCGCGCCCCGGGCCGCAAGGGGGGGCCGCTTGGGGGGGCGCGGGTCTTGGGGGTGCCCCGGGCCCCCGGGCCCGAAAGGGGGCTCAGTCCTCGTCGTCCTCGGATCCGGAGATCGTGATGGTGTCGGGATCGTCCGGGGAGGTGGTCTCTGACTTGAGGTGTCGATCGAGCCAGCGGACCATCTCCCAGTGGGTGTGGCCGACCGATTCGCGGGCACGATAGCCGTGGGACTCGGCGGGCAGCATGACCAACCGGGCGATGCCGCCGTTGCCCTTGACCGCCGCGTACATCCGCTCGGACTGGACCGGGAAGGTGCCCGAGTTGTTGTCGGCGGTCCCGTGAATCATGAGCATCGGCTCATTGATCTGGTTGGCATAGGTAAAGGGAGACATCTGCATGTAGATGTCGCGGGCTTTCCAGAACGGCCGTTGTTCGGCCTGGAACCCGAACGGGGTGAGGGTCCGGTTGTAGGCGCCGCTGCGAGCGATCCCGGCGGCGAAGAGGTCGGAGTGGGCCAGAAGATTGGCCGTCATGAAGGCGCCGTAGGAGTGGCCCCCGATGGCGATCCGGTCCGGGTCGGCCACGCCGCGCGCGACGATCGCGTCGACGGCCGCCTGGGCGCTGGCGACCAGTTGTTCGACGTACGTGTCGTTGGGTTCCTCGCCGCCGTCTCCGATGATCGGCATCGCAGGGCCGTCGAGGATCCCATAGCCCTGGGTCAGCAGGAAGAGGTGCGAGATCCCGCCGGGTCGGACGAACCGGTGCGGTGAGCCGCTGACCTGCGAGGCGGCGGCGGCCGACTTGAACTCGCGCGGATAGGCCCAGAGGACGAACGGGATCGGCCCTTGGGCCGGGTCGTAGTCGCGGGGCAGGTACAACTTGGCCGAGAGCGTCACGCCGTCGGAGCGTTCGTAGGTGATCAGCTCGGGGGCGAGCCCGGCCAGCTCGGGCGCGGGGTCGTCGAAGTCGGTTAGGCGGGTCTGTGCGCCCGCTTCGAGGTTGCGGAGCAGATAGTTGGGCGGATCCTCGACCGACTCGCGACGGGTGATGATCCGCTGGGCTTCGGCATCGAGCACATCGACGATCGTCTCATAGGACGGCGGCTCGGACCGGAACAGGCGGGTCGTTTGGCCGGTCGTCAGGTCGTATCGGTCCAGGAACGGTTGATCCCCTTCGGACGACGCGCCCGCGCCGGCCAGGTAGGCCGAGCCGCCATCTTCGGATCGGAGCAGGACGGGCCGACCGAGCGGGCCGATCTCGGTCAGGAACGAGCCCGGGTCGTCGTAGCGGTCTTCCGAGGAACGGTCGAACAGGATCCTCGGCTCCGATTCCGGATTCCCCGGCGCGATGGCCCAAGTCCGCGTCCGCCGCGTCTGCCACCAGCGCTCCGAGACTAGGGCCAGATCATCATCCGACCAGAGCACGCCACCGAGACGATATTCGGCCTTGATCAGATCGGTCGGTTGAGCATCAAACGGCGCGGCGAGCATCTTGATCACATCGCGATACTCGGCCTCTTGTGAGGGATCGCCGCCATCGAGCGCTTCGGTCCAGACGAGGGTCGCCGGTTGATCGGCACGCCAGCGGACGCTCCGAGGGCCGGTGATCGTCGAGTCGAAGGCGATCGGAACCTCTTCTTGCAGCGAACGGTCGACCAGCGTGTGGACGACCTGGCCGTCGAGGTCCCAGACGGCGATCGTGGTGGGGAACCGGCTGGACGGGACGAGGTACGAGAAGGGCCGATGGATCGTCTCGACGAGCAGGAGCGTCCCGTCGGGCGAAGGGCTGACCGATCCGTGCAGGCCGGGCTCGCCGATCATCGAGGGTCCGCCCTCCAGCGGGACGAGGACGAGTTGGTCTTCGAAGTAGTGTTCGAAGAGCGCTTCGTCGGCCGGGGATTTGAGCAGGTTTTGATAGGTCCGATTCGGCGCGGCGCGGCCGGCAGACTCCTGGATGATCGGCGCGTCGGGGACCGTCGGTGCGGTCGGGGCCTCGCCTCGGCCGTCCGGGATCATCGCGCAGAGGATTTTCTGGCTATCCGGCATCCACGTGAAGGTGGTGCCGCCGGCCGCGTTGATCCGAGGGTCGGTCAGCGCTCGAGCCTGGCCGGTCGTCGCGTCGGCGACCCAGATGGCAATCCCCGATGCGTCGGTCACTAGGAACGCCATCGTCTCACTATCGGGCGACCATGACGGGTAACCCAAACGCGCGTCGTCGGGCAATCCCTGGACGGCGACCTCCTCGCCACCCTCGAGGGCGCGCAACCGGTAGCCCCGGTACGAAGTGGTCCGCGACGGACCGTTGGTCTGCGGGTTGATCCGCGACCCAGCCAGGCCCAACTCGGGCGCCGACACCTCGGCGATCGTTGGCAGGGCCGAGCGCTCGACCAGGACCAGACGCGAGCGGTCCGGGCTCAGGCTCACATACGGGGTGGGCTGGGCATCCAGGATCGAGGCGATCGGCTCGGGCGGTTGGCGGTAGCCCGAGTCCTCGGCCGAGGCCGACCTCCCGAGGAGGCCGGCGACCCCAAGAAGGATGAGGCCGATTCGTCCAAACGTCATCAGGTGTTCCTCGTGATCGGGTGCAGGATTGACAAGTCATGCCAGGAAAGCGATACCATCGTCTCGCAACGAGATTCTCGATCGCCTTACTGGGGAATGATCCGCGATGGACAAGCACCTGAGGATCGTCGACGCTGGGGTGGCGGTCAAGCCCCGGACCCCCGGAACTCGGTCGTATAGGATTCGATTGATTAAATACATATATAGAAAAAATAGCGGACCTTTGTTATTCGGAAATGCGGTGATCGATGGTCCCGACGGCTCTCCCTCGAGTCACCATTTCCAGGCGGTCAGTCCAATGGCGATGACCGCGACCCGTTCCAGAATGGTCCGGACATCGAGCCGGAGTCGAAAACGTCATCGGGTGGTTATCGGGAAGATTCTCGAGGGTGCAAGGCGTTGGTGATCCGACGAAAAATCGCATGCCAGAGTCGGTGATACGTAATTGAGAATCATGCTAAATAAAAATTAACTATGTGATTTTTTTGATTTATCAACTAATTAGACTAAGTGTGTTGCACCTCACCTTGTGAGCGATCGCGGCGAAGTTTGGTGAGCCTGAGTCGGATCCAAGCGACGATCGCGATGTGCAAGGCGATGACGAACCCGGCGGCCAGGAGATGGCTCGCGGCCCATGGATCCTCGCGCTGGATCAGCATGGCCCATCCGGCCGAGCCCAGTGGCAGGAAAAGCAGCAGGCTGGTCCAGACTCCGGGGTTGGGTTGCCTCGTCACGATCATCGGGATGACGTGGATGACCCCGTTCACGAGCGTCAGATAGATGGCCACGAGCCCCCAGGCCGGGTCGAGCATGACGAACCCGTAGATGGCGACCATCATGACGGCCCAGACACCCACGATATTGATGACCAGCGTCGACGGTGCATCGAGGCCGGGCAAGCCGCCGCAAATCCGCCCGTTGACGTAGGCGACGAATCGGCCTTGGGCGTGTTCCTCGTACTGGTGCACCAGATACGCGGGCCACTGCCAGAAGACGAACAAACCGACCCAGTCGAGCGATGCGTAGAGGAGCGGGCTGAGCAGCAACAGCACGGCCGCCAACGGCAACGTCGTCCAGGACCACGACGCGAGGAACCAGGGGAGGAACCGGAAGCTCGGTGACGGTTCGTTCGAATTCATCGTGAGACCAATCGCAGCGAGGGGCTCGGGAGGATGATGGAACATCGATTCGATAGGCTATCTGGGCAATCGAGTCTGCCTTACAATACCCAGTGATCGATCTCTGGTCGCTCCCGAGAACTCGCCGTTGGCCAGGAACCATTGAGGTAACCCGAGACCAGTAATCTGCAACTCTCTGATCGACGGACGTATTTCCAGATCATCCTGGTCGAGCATTCCCAATTCCGATTCGCCGCCCACCGAACCGCATCGCGTCACGGAGACATTCCCTCATGCTTTGGGTGCATTGTCATCACGTTGTGACTCTCCAATTCCTGCTGATGTCACTGGGCATCGGCCTTGGCGTTCATGGGGAAACGTTCGGCGGATTGAGCCCCAGAGTGGAATCGGAGTTGGACGACCGCGATCGGTTCGAGGTGCCGTCGATGATCGCGCCTCGGCTCGATGTCGCTCCGATCGAGTTCATCGATGTGGGCCCCAGGATCCCCAACTATCTTCCTGGTCAGCGCTGGGGGACGCAGGGTCGGGCCTACAGCCGGATGCCCCGGCCGTTGTCGCCATTGGAGTCGCGGAAGCATTACGTGACGCCGGTCGGGTTCCGATTGGAGCTGTTCGCCTCCGAACCCGAACTGGGTGGCAAGCCGATCTGCATGGCCTGGGACGAACGGGGTCGGCTCTGGGTCTGCGAGACGGTCGATTATCCCAACGACCTCCGGCCGGGCCGTGGCCGGGACCGGATCCGGATCGTCGAGGACACCGACGACGACGGCCGCGCCGATCGGTTCACCGTCTTTGCTGAGGACCTGAGCATCCCGACCAGCCTGACCTTCCATCGAGGCGGGGTGATCGTCCAGAACGGGGTCGAGACGCTCTATCTCAAGGATCTCGACGGCGACGATCGCGCCGACGTCCGTCACGTGTTGATCTCCAACTGGGCGTTGGGCGACACCCATGGCGGTGTGAGCAACATGCGTTATGGCTTCGACAATTGGTTTTATGCGATGCAAGGCTACAACAACTCTCAGCCGATGATCGATGGTCGGCCCCAGCAGCGGTTCCGGATGGGTTTCTTTCGGTTCCGGCTCGACGATCAGGATCCGCCGCACGTCACCGACCTCGAGTTCCTCCGCTCGACCGATAACAACACCTGGGGCCTTGGCTTGAGCGAGGAGGGCTTGATCTTCGGCTCGACGGCCAACCGAAACCCCAGCGTGTTCATGCCGATGGCCAACCGGTACTACGAGCGCGTTCGCGGTTGGTCGCCGTCCCCGATCGGCTCGATCGCCGATGATCACCTCTTCGATCCGATCACCGATCAGGTCCGCCAGGTCGACCACCACGGCGGCTACACCGCCGGCGCGGGGCATGCGCTCTACACGGCGAGGAGCTACCCGTCCACATGGTGGAACCGGACCGCGTTCGTTTGCGGACCGACTGGCCACCTCGTCGGCACCTTCGAGCTGATCCGTGAGGGTGCCGGCTTCGCCTCGACCAGCCCCTGCAACCTCGTGGCCAGCGATGACGAGTGGTCGGCCCCGATCATGGCCGAGGTCGGGCCCGACGGCTCGGTCTGGATCCTCGACTGGTACAACTATATCGTCCAGCACAACCCGACACCCAACGGGTTCGAGTCGGGTCGCGGCAACGCCTATGTCACCGACCTCCGCGACAAGGTACACGGTCGGATCTACCGGCTCGTCTACGAACCGAACCGTCGTGACGACTGGCGCGCCGAGGCGTTGACGGGCGCTGATCCCGAACGGCTCGTTGAGGCGTTGACGCATCCCAACATGCTCTGGCGGAGCCACGCCCAGCGGCTGCTCGTCGAACGTGGCCGTGTCGACGTTGTGCCGGCCCTTTGCCAACTCGTCGAGGACTTCGACGTCGATCCGATCGGCCTGAACGTCGGCGCCATTCACGCGATCTGGACCCTGCATGGGCTCGGCTCATTGAGGGACGATCCCGAAGCGTTGGCGATCGTCCACAAAGCCCTTGCCCATCCCTCGGCTGGAGTCCGTCGCAACGCCGTCCAGGCCCTTCCGACGACCGACGAATCGGCCGACGTGCTGCTCGCATCCAGCGTGCTCGAGGACCCCGATGCTCAGGTCCGCCTCGCCGGCCTGCTCGCCCTGGCCGACGCACCAGCTCACCCTGAGGTCGGCTCTGTCTTGGCCCAGATGGTCCAAGACCCCGACATTCGGGCCGACCGCTGGTTGGCCGACGCCAACACCAGCGCTGCCGCTATGCACGCCTTGAGCTTTCTCGACGCGTTGCTTGGTGCCAGCACGGGTCGGCCCGCTGAAGTCGACGAAGAAGGTCAGGAAGATGCCCATGCCCTACGGACCGTCCGAATCGTAGGCGAGCATCTGGCCCGAGGGGCCCCTGACACTGAGGAGACCGGTCGGATCGTCGAGTCGTTGGCCAAAGCCCCACCTGCCCTCGCCTCGGCCCTGCTGACTGGGCTCCGCGATGGCTGGCCCGACGATCACTCGATCGTGCTCAATCCAGGGGCCGAGGCGATCTTGCCCGGCATCTACAAGCGCCTCGATGTCAACGACCGCGCTCCGTTGGTCCAACTGGCCGTGGCGTGGCGGACCGACCAACTGAACCGGTTCGCCCCTGAGATCGTTGAGGGCCTCCTCGGACTGGTCGACGATGGCGCGCTGGCCACCGATCGTCGGATCGAAGCGGCCGAGGAACTGGTCGCGTTCCGACCCGACTCGGTCGAGGTCGTCGAGGGGCTGCTCGATCGGCTCGGTCCCCAGACTTCGTTGGAACTCGCCAACGGGATCTTCGACGCCCTCTCTGCCAGCACCGCCGAGTCGCTCGCTGGAGCGATCTTGGACCGGAGTCCGCGATGGACTCCCGACGCGCGGCGCGAAGCCTTCGGCGTCCTGCTCGGACGACCCGAATGGACCGAGCGCCTGCTCGATGCGGTCGATCAAGGGACCGTCCGGCTCACCGAGCTGGGCCTCAATCAGCGACAATCGCTCCGCAACCACCCCGATGCGGATGTCCGTCGACGCGTCCAGGAGCAACTTGCCGACGGGGGCGACCTGCCCGATCCCGACCGCGATCGCGTTCTTCAGCGCCTATTACCGCTGGCCGAACGTGACGGTGACCCGGCGCTCGGTCGGACGATGTTCCTCAAGCACTGTGCGTCATGCCATATCTATGGTGAGATCGGGCAGCAGATCGGACCCAACCTCACCGGCATGGCGGTCCATCCGCGCGAGGAGTTGCTGACGCACATCATCGACCCGTCGCGAAGCGTCGAGGGCAACTACCAGGTCTACAACCTGATCACCCTCGATGGCCGCTTCGTCAACGGCATGCTTGCCGCCGAGTCGCGTACGACCATCGAATTGATCGACACGCAAGCCAAACGTTATATCGTGCCGCGATCGGAGATTGATCAACTGATCGGATCCCAGAAATCGCTCATGCCCGAAGGGTTCGAGCAGCAAATGTCCGAGGACGAGTTGGTCGCCCTCCTCGGTTTCCTGACGGCACCCAGGCGTTTCATCCCCTTGCCGCTGGTTGAGGTCGCCACCGCCATCAGCACGAAGGGGCTTTTTCATGAGGGCGATCGTGGACTCGATCGGATCGTCCTCGACTCTTGGGAGCCGCTCAACATCCAGGAAGTCCCCTTCGTCGTCGTCGATCCTGAGGGTCGCTCGCGGCCCAACATCGTCCTGCTCAACGGTCCACGCGGTACCTTGCCGCCGACCATGCCGCGCTCGTTGAGGCTGCCTGTCAACGCGCCGGCCCAGACGATCCATCTGCTCGGCGGCATCGGCGGTTGGAGCTACCCGGCCGTTCGCGAACAGACCGCCTCGATGATCGTCCGGATCCACTACGATGACGGGTCGTCCGAGGACCACCCGCTGATCAACGGCATTCATCTTGCCGACTACATCCGACGCGTCGACGTCCCCCAGTCGGAGTTCGCCTTCGAGGTCGGCAACGGTCAGCAAGTCCGGTACCTCCGGATCGAACCCGAGCGTCAGGATCTCCCCATCGCGGCGATCGAACTGCTTAAGGGGGACGATCCCACCGCGCCGATCGTCCTAGCGATCACCGTCGAGACGCCAGTGATCGACAGACTCGACATCAATGGGTCAGGCGGAGGCGGGAGCGGTTCATGAGTCGGGAGAAACCTGCGTGGCTCATGAGGCGAAATCGGTAGCTCTGCGGTTTTCTCGAGCAGACCAGTGGTTGGGGACTGGTCCGCTTTGGGGCCAGACCCCCGGGCCGAGCCGGGTGAGTGGGCTGACCATTGTGGAGGAGGGTTTGCCGACTCGAGATATCGATCCCGGGGTCTGCTCGCTGCGCTTGCAGTCCCCAGCCACCCGTGCACGGCACCCAGTGGGATTGGGACCAAGAATAACGTCATGCCACCTTCGTGAACTAACCTGTGTTCTGAATAAGCCAAACATAAAAACTCATTCGTATGTGTTTGCTAGTCCGGGGCGACGAGCCGGGCGTACCAGTCGGCGACCGTCTCGGCGTGGGTCGCAGACCAGACCTCGTAGACCGACAGAATATACTCGTCCTTCGAAACGATTTTGCTGACTCCGCCGCCCGGGAACAGGTGGCGGATGGTCAACATGCTCCCGAGTGGTGGGGGTTCCAGCTTTTCGAAGACGCCCCGATGTCGGAGGGCCCGACGTCGGAGCCAGTGCGCCCTCTCCACGGGATGTCCGATGCGGAGAATCCCGTGGAGCGTGAGCAGGTGAACGGCGACCGATTGGATCGCCCGAGGCGAGTCGTCCCCGTGGTGCTGGACGCCGTAGGCGTCGATGAAGAGCGAACCGAGATGCGGCTCTCCCGACGCGCCTCGAGGCAATGGAGGTGATCCGGGGACGCGCGACCGAGCGAGGATCTCCGGATCGGGCGACTGCCCGGCGTTGAGAAACGTGAAAAACGACCAACAACCGGCCGACGCCCCGATATACGCGTGCGTCGGTCCGGTTGACGGTGGATAGAGCGCCCCGCATCCCGGGCAGGGTTCGAGCATTGCGGTCGCGGTCCCCATTTAGCAGGGCGCGGCCTCGCCGTGCGGATAGCGGTAATCGGCGTCTGGGTTGGTGGAGACGCGCTGGGTCGTGCCGTCCTCCAGCCGGTAGACGAAAAGTTGGCCCTTGCCCGCGCTCCGGTGGTAGACGACCGACGACTCCCCATCGATCCAGCGCGGATAGGCGTACCAGTACGGCTTCCGGTCCTCGTTGGCGATCGGCTTCAGGTTGGTGATCCGACGTGACGTCGGGTCGAAGTCGGCGATGTAGAGCGTCCGGCCCGGATCCCGATACTCGAACCCCTCCTGGAACTCGAAGCAGACCTTCGACTCGCTGGGGGAGACGCTCACCCGGTCCAGCAGACCTTTGGAGACCAACTCGCAGTCGATCCGCTCATAGAGGGGGTCTTGCCCGTCCCGACGCGTCATCAGGTAGTAGCCCCACCCGAGGTCTGGGTGAAGCGAGCCGACCAGCAGTCGACCGTCATTGAGGCTCGAATAGACCCAGGTATGGAACCCCTCGTCGGTGATCGCTTCCTCCTGGCCGGGTTGGCCGCCGACGTGACCTCCGACCACGAAGAAGCCGCCGGTCTTGGCGTTCTTGCGGTTCCAGATCGGCGTGTTCTGCCCGTCGCGGGTCCAGGTGGGGTTGAAGTCGGTTCCCGAGCCGTCGGAGAGCATGTGGAAGCCGGTGCCGTCGACATTGATGATGAAGATCGCACTCTTCCAATTGACCGTAACAGGGTCGTTCTTGGTCCGTCGAAAACAGACGAGCATGTCGCCGGTCTTGGACCAGGACGGCTTGAAGTCATCGTGTCCGGTTGTCAGCGGCGTGCTCTCCGGCTGGCCCGGCACGTTGACGTGGATCTCGCCGTTGACGAAGTAGGAGATCCGCCCGCCCGGCTTCGAGGCTGCCTCATCGGCCGCCAAGCGAGGCGCAGCCAGGGCTCCCAGGCCGACCGCTGTGGCCCGGGTCAGGAACTCGCGTCGCGTCGACGCCTCGGGTGTTCGTCGCATCGAAGGTGCTCCACGTTGAGGGGAAGGAAGGGCGATCACTCCGGATCACTCGATCCGCATCCGCTTGATCGCGTCGCTTTCGTAGACCCGCGCGCCGTACTCGGCGAGCAGCGCGCGGTCTTCGGTCGTGTAGTCGGGGTTGGCCGAGAAGGTCTGAATGTTCGCGTCGATCTCCTCCTTGAGCCGCATGCCGATGACGAGCACGTCGATCCGCTCGTCGGCCAGGACGTGACGAATGGCCGCGCCGGGGAGTCCTTGCAGGCGCGCCCGGTCGAACTCCGGCACAATGTAAGGCGCCCAGGCCCCCAGCATCCCCGCGCCAACGACCTTCATCGCGGCGATCCCCAGGCCCAGTTCGTGCGCCCGGGCCAGGCAGGCGTCCCGGAGCGTGATCATCCGGGCCGAGTGGACCTGGTCGTAGCCGCGTGGAATGTACCCGTAGGCCAGCATGCAGAGGTCGAAACCGCCCGAGTCGATCAACGCCAACGCCTTGTCGAAGTAGCCGTGGGCCGACAAGCCCAGGTGTCTGATGATCTTCTCGTCGCGGAGCTTGGCCAGCGCGTCGTAGACCTCCATCGCGCGCGACACGCTCATCTGCTCCAGGCCGGGTGTCCCATGAATCAGGACCGCGTCGAGGTAATCGGTCTGTAGTTCCTCCAAGGAGCTTTCAACGGCGGCTCGGACCTCCGACGGATCGGTCGTCTCGACCTTTGTGACCAGGAACACCTCGCGACGGATGTCCTTGAGCGCTTCGCCGAGGATCGCCTGGCTCTCCATGTAATTACCGGCCGTGTCGAAGTAACGGAGGCCACGCCGAAAGGCGTATCGGACCAACTCGACCCGCTCCTCGGTCGAGAGCGGGCTGCCCCAGACCTTGGGTAAGGCCGCCCCACCATAGGCCAGCCTCGGCAAGGTCCAGCCTGTCTTGCCGAACTCTCGCGCGGGGATCTCGGAGGCCTCCGGCCCCAACGCGTCGTCCTGCTGGGCCGACACGGTCCCCGGCAGGACACCTGCGGCCAAACCCGCCGCGAGAAACGCGCGTCGCCCCAACGGTGCCGGGCCGTCGTTCGCTCGTCCCATGTCTCGACCCCTTGATCGCGTTTTCGCCTCGCGAGTGCCAATTCGGGTCGGGTTCGAGGCGATCTCCCGACCCCGGATGCCTCCAAGTCGATCTTCGACCGCGTTCCCAACCGGATTGGTCGTCAGGCCGACCGCTCGTGACAAAAATGGAGCCCCTTGAGACACGTCCCAACAGAACATCCATGCCCGTGCCCATGCGGTCCAGGGCTGACTTGCCCCTGGCACCGAGGACCGAGTTCTTCACGAGAACTGCATCGTCCAAGAACACGGACCCCGACGCAACCACTTCGGAGGCTCGTGCCGTCGAAAAAGCAACGAAATTTACTGGACAAATGTTCCGTATTGGGTCGTCCTAGAGTATCATCCAGAAACGCGGGTTTGGAGGATTTCGCCGGAGGAGCCGATCGACTCAGCCGGAGTCAAGAGGGGCATGGCCATGGCGACGATGACGGTGAACAAGACGGCGGGTTCAGGGACGACCGAGGGTTCGGAGGTCGACTTGCGGATCACGCGGACGATCGCGCTCGACCCGGTCGATTGGGCTCGCGCCAAGTTTCGTGCCCATCCCCGTTGGGTTCGCGACGAGCCCGAGCCGTTCGATCAGGAGGCCTGTGTTGCGCGGTTGGCCCGGTTGCGGACCGATAAGGCCCGCACCCGCGAATATTGGTCGGAGTTGGAGGTGGCCGAGTCGCTCTCGCGTGAGGAGGCCCACTTCTGGTTCGTGGCCACTACCGAGGCGCGGGGGCGGGGAACGACCATGGCGCGGTATGCCAAGCGGCTGGGCAAGGGCTCGTATGACGGGCAGATCGATCCCGCTGAGGCCCGTCGAAAGCTCTCGGAAGCCTCGAGGACGATCCCCCCGCTGGCCGCCCATGCCCTGGCGCAACTCCTGACGCCGGAGCAGTATGTGGATCTCGTCCTCGATCACGATCGCGAGCATGAGGACAGCAAGGGGTACCTGGAGATCCTCCTCGAAGGGTTCGACGACGCGGTCTTCCCCTACCTCGACGAGGCCACGCTCAGATCGCTCCGCACCCGGATCCGAGCTGGCTTGCGTCCCGACGACCTGCTGGCCGACCCCTACGAACCGATCTCCGCGACGCTCGCCATGGCCGCCGGTCTGGGCATGTCCGAGGAGATCGGCGCGGTCGTCTCGGATTGGTGTAGCGATCGGTTTCCTTTGGCGATCTGGTCACACGAGGCGAACCTGGTCCTGTCGATGATGATCGGACGGCCACATCGGCTGGTCCTCGCGCTGGAGTCGCCCGAGCGGGTCGAATCGGAGTGGCGACGCCTGGGCCTCCGCCTGCTGACCCCGCGCGACGCTCGGACCTTCCTGGCCTGCACCGAACTGTCCGCGCTCGACTGCCTCGCCGAATCCGTCCTGATCGCCTCGCGGAAGGACCGGGCCGACGCCCTTTTGGAGGTTCTGAGCCTGGTCCAGGCTCCCGAGGCGGTCCCGCACATGCTGGCCTGCATGGTCCGGTCCAAGGCTCCCGCGCGGGCACGACAATGGCTCGATACCCAACTCGGCAACACCGTCGAAGGGCTCCTGCCCGTCGCCGTCGGCCGTGACCGCATCGCCCACACCGCGCTCGACGAACTCCGACGGATCAAACAACGCGGATATTCGGATCTCATCGTCGAATGTCTCGAGCGGGCTGACGATCCCAAGATCACCGCCAAGATCCGCAACGAGGTCCTCAACACTAAGGACTACCAATCGCTCGATGCCGAGTCGTTGCCCGACTGGCTCGTCGAGGAACTCAATGCGCTCGGGCCGCCCAATCGCAAGAAGCTCCCCGACTGGGCCGATCCGAGTCGGCTGCCCCCGCTGCTCGTCGACGATCGCCAACTCGCCGATGAGCACGTTGCCGAGGTCATCAAGGCTCTCATGGCCACGCCACTCGGCGAGCAGCACCGTTTTCTCGTGGCGATCCGCCAACACCTCTCCCGCCACGTTCGCGATCCCTTCGCCTGGGCCCTCTTCCAGGGCTGGCGCGACGCCGGCATGCCCGCCAAGGACCGTTGGGCGCTCGGCGCGATCGGACACCTCGGTGACGACGCCTGCGCCGTCCAACTCGCGCTGGTCCTGCGTGAGTGGCCGGGCCAGAGTCAGCATGCTCGGGCGAAGACCGGTCTCGAATGCCTCCGCGCCATCGGCAGCGACGTCGCCCTCATGCAACTGGCCGGTATCGCCCGCAAGCTCAAGTACCAGGGGGTCAAAGCCCGCGCCCAGGAACTCGTCGACGAGATCGCGCGTGAGCGTGGCTTGAGTCGCGAGCAACTCGAGGACCGGATCGTCCCCGACTGTGGGCTTGATGAGCAAGGCCGTCGTGAGTTCTCGTTCGGCCCACGCTCGTTCTCGTTCGTCCTGGGCGGCGACCTCAAGCCGATGGTCAAAGATGAAAAGGGCAAGCTTCGCCCCAGCCTCCCCAAGCCCAACGCCAAGGACGACCCCGAACTCGCCCAACGCGCGCTCGACGATTGGAAGCGCATCAAAGGGCAGATCAAGGAGGTCGTCCGGACCCAAGCGGATCGGCTCGAGAAGGCGATGGTCAACACCAGGCGCTGGGTGATCGCCGACTTCGAGATGTTCTTCGTCCGCCACCCCTTGATGACCCCTCTCGTCCAGCCGCTCGTCTGGGGAGCCTTCGATGATGACGGAGGTCTACTCCACGCCTTCCGAATCACCGAGGAACGCGACTTCGCCGACGTTCAAGACGAACCCTTGACGTTCGATGACGACGTTCGGGCCGTTGGAATCGTCCACCCTATGGAACTTGACGACAGCGCACGCGCATCATGGGGTGACCAGCTCGGCGATTACGAGTTGATTCCGCCCTTTCCCCAGCTCGGCCGCGACGTCTACACCCTCGAACCCGATGAGGAATCACAAGACGTCCTCCGACGTTTCGAAGGCGTCCGTATCCCCGCTCCGGGCCTGATCTACCCCCTGGGTAACTCGGGTTGGACACCCGGCTATGGGACGGTCAGCCTTGGTGGTTCCGATTCGTCATTCGAGCATACCAAACGCTTCGAGACCTTCGGGGTCACTGCTGTCATCCAGCACGAAGATGCTTACAGCTATGGATTCGTCGATCCGGATGTCTCCCTCGCGCTGGGCGCCGTCGTCTTCACGCGCGACCCGGTCGACGCTTCAGCGAAGCTTCGATCGTCGAAGAAGCTTCGACTCGGCAAGGTCCCCCCGATCGTCCTCAGTGAAGTCCTTCGGACCCTCCACCGCCTCCAAGGTCGTTCGAACGACTGATTGAAACTCTCCCACGCCCGAAGGTGCTGTGAACACGAATGGAAGGATGAGATCGATGACCGAAGAATCCACCGCGACCGCGCAAACCGAACGGTCCTTGTTTCTCCGAGCGGGGACCGCCGACAAATTCTGGGGGATCCAGCTCGTTCGCCAGCATCGACAAACTCGCCGATGACATCATTGCGTGCAAAGACAAAGATCGCTGTGATCAATTGCTCCGAGTCCTCGCGTTCGTCCGCGCCCCTGAGGTGGCTCGACCGATGCTCCGATGTCGGGCCGAGGCCTAAGCCCCGTGTCGCGCTAACGATTGGCTCATCACCCAACTCGGTAACGCCGTTCCGGGACTCCTCCCCGTCGCAACCAGCCGTGGTGCCCTGGGCGAGGCGGCCATAGACTACCTCAACGTGGTCCGCCCCAAGGGATACGCCTCTTTGATCGAAACGTGCCTGGAAACCTTGGACGACGACGCCACCCAGTCCCTCATTCGCGAACGTGTACTCGATCACCAGGAGGTTCCCGTGGAGCCCTTTGATGAGGCGACGACCCCCGATTGGCTCTCTGAGGCCCTTTCGGCAACCGGGCAGCCGATATCCAAGAAGGCGTTGGCGTGGCTCAACACCAACGACCCGCCGCCCCTTCGCGTCGGGGACCATCGGCTCAACGATGCACAGATGGCGGCGATGATCCAGACCTTAATGTCCTGTCCGGTCGAGGAGCGTTGTCCCCTCCTGGTCGCACTCCGGCAACACGTCGACATGAAAGACTGCGACGCGTTCGCCTGGTCGCTCTTCCAATCTTGGAGCGAGGCCGGCAGCCCCTCCAAAGAGAAGTGGATGATGGGCGCGATCGGCCACCTCGGCGGCGACGCCTGCGTGCTCAAGCTCACCCCGTTGATCCGGCAATGGCCCGGCGAGAGTCAGCACGCCCGCGCCGTCTTCGGCCTCGCATGCCTCCGCGCCATCGGGTCGAACCTCGCCCTCATGCAGCTCTCGGGGATCGCCCAGAAGCTCAAGTTCAAGGGGCTCAAGGCTAAGGCCCAGGAGTTCGTCCAGGCCATCGCCGAGGAGAAGGGATTAACACGCGACGAACTGGAAGACCGCGTCATCCCCGACTGCGGACTCGACGAGCGCGGGCGTCGCGAATTCTCTTTCGGCCCGCGCTCGTTCTCCTTCGTGCTCGGCGGTGACCTCAAGCCGATGCTGAAGGACGACAAAGGGAAGCTTCGCCCCAATCTCCCCAAGCCGAATACCAAAGACGACGCCGACCTCGCCGTCCAGGCTGAGGCCGACTGGAAGCTCATCAAGAAGCAGATCAAGGAGGTCGCCAAGCTTCAGGCCGAACGGCTCGAACAGGCGGTGATCACCGGCCGTCGCTGGTCGGTCGACGACTTCCAGGCGTATCTGGTCAACCACCCCTTGATGACGCACCTGGTCCAGCCGCTCGTCTGGGCCGTCTACCAGGATCACAGCCGAGGCGCGACCTTCCGTGTTACCGAAGAGCGTGACTGCGCCGATGTCCGGGACGAGCCGTTGACGCTCGATGAGAGGGTCGAGACCATCGGCCTGGTCCATCCACTCGAACTCGACGAGTCCGAGCGGGCCGCCTGGGGCCAGGTCCTCAGCGACTACGAGCTGATCCCGCCCTTCTTGCAACTCGGTCGACCGATCCACACACTCAGCGATGACGAGGCGTCCCAGAGTGAACTGGCGCGGTATCATGGCCTCAAGCTGGTGGCGCCGACGCTCGTCTTCACCCTGGAGAAGCTCGGGTGGATCCGCGGAAAAGCCTTGGACGGCGGAGGCTTCTTCGAGCACACGAAATACTTCCCTTCAGCCGACGTGACGGCGGTGGTCACCTACGATGGGACTGTCAGCATGGGCTACATCGATGTGGACGAGATCCTGATCCTCGAAACGGCCTGCTTCATGAGGGGGCGTCGCGCGCCGTCGTGGGATGTCGGCGTCGAACAGCGCGATCGCCTGACCCTAGGTAAAGTTTCACCGATCGTCATCAGTGAAATTATCGCCGATCTCGAAGTTCTCCAAAGCAAGGCTCAGTCATGACAGAACGAGCTCGAGGATTAAACGAGTCGTCACGTCCTCCAAGGTGAGGGATCTCATGGCGAAGAAGGCTAGTACCACGCGAAAGACGATGGCCAAGCGTGCCGATTCCTCGGTCATCGATGGGTCGGCGAACGGGACCGCGTCGCCCGCTCAGAACCTCCAGCGCCCGGCCGCCGAGGTCCTTTATGCGGAGGAACTGGCCGAGCTGGAGCACGGTTCGGCCGACGAACCGAAGCCGCCAGGTTGGCGGATGTCACCGCGGGCCGTCCTCAAGTTCATCCTGGGGGACTCCCACAAGGGGAGGCCCGCCAAGTTCGTCGGCAAGCGGGCGTTCCTGGAGCGCTGCGTGGTCTCGCTGGCGACGAACCGCGGCCTGATGCTTATCGGTGAGCCAGGCACGGCCAAGAGCTACCTGAGCGAACTGCTCGTCGCGGCGATCAGCGGCGACTCGACCCTGACGATCCAAGGGAGTGCCGGCACGACCGAGGACAACATCAAGTATTCGTGGAACTATGCGCTCCTAGTCTCGCAAGGGCCGAGCCTCGACTCGCTCGTGCCCGCGCCGTTGTACCTCGGGATGCGCGACGGCCGACTGGTCCGGTTCGAGGAGATCACCCGCTGCCCCTTAGAGATCCAGGACGTCCTGCTCTCGGTCCTCAGCGACCGCGTGATGGCGATTCCCGAGCTGACCGGCGACGACGGCACGCTCTTCGCCCGGCCCGGGTTCAACGTCATCGCCACGGCCAACACCCGAGACCGCGGCGTTAACGAGATGAGCGCCGCCTTGAAACGTCGGTTCAATTTCGAGACCGTCGTGCCGATCTCGGACATCCAGCAGGAGATGCAGCTCGTCGAGCGCGAGACCAACAAGAACCTCAACCGCTCCGGCGTCCCGGTCACCCTAACTCCCGAGATCACCGAGCTGCTCGTCACCACGTTCCGCGAACTCCGGCGCGGCAAGACCGGCGAGGGCAAAGGTCTGGAGACGCTCTCAACCGTCCTGAGCACCGCCGAGGCGGTCAGTACCGCGTGCGCCGCCGGGATCCACGCCTACTACTATGGGGACGGCGATGTCCTGCCCGAACACCTGGTCCAGCATCTCGTTGGGACGGTGCTCAAGGACGATCCGGAGGACCTCAAGAAGGTCCGTCACTACTTTGATCACGTCGTTAAGCGTCGGTCGGGACGGCTCTGGAAGCAGTTCCACGAGGCGCGGAACCTGCTCGGCTGAGGTGTCGCCATGAGTCAACACGGCGAGACCCCCGCGATGGCCGAGTCGACGGAATACGCCCCGTTCTCCATGGACGAGGTCGACATCGAGCGCCTGCTCGATCGGCTCTGCGACATCGAAGCGCCGGTGGTCACCTTCCCGGTCCGCCATCACAGTCCGGCCGCCGCCCTCCTCGTCCGCGAGGCGATCGATCGGATCAAACCAGCCGCCGTGCTCATCGAAGGGCCCAGCGACTACAACCCGTACCGCGACGAGCTTGTGCTCGGCCACTCGATGCCGATCGCCATCTACAGTTATTTCCGAACCTCCCTCGGAATAACCCTTGGTGCATTCTATCCGTTCTGCGAGTACTCACCCGAGTGGTTTGCCCTCCAGCATGCCCAATCCCTCGGGATCCCCTTTCGATTCATCGATCTCCCTTGGGTCGAGATCGCCGTGGTCGATCGTCAGATGACCCACCGTTATGCCGACGCCGAGCTTCGACGCGGTCGGCATGTCGAGACGCTCTGCGAACGCTTCGAGGTCGAGGACTTCGACGATCTCTGGGACAAGCTGGTCGAATCGCAGCACCCCCTCAGCCTTGACGACTACCTCCGGCGCGTCCATGAACTCTGCTTCCACATCCGACTCTGGGACCACGCGGTCAGCCATTCCGATCGGTGTCGCGAAGTTTATATGACCGACCGAATCCGCGAGGCGTTGGCCGAGGCCGGTCCGGAGTCGCGCGTGCTGGTCGTCACCGGAGGTTACCACTCCGCCGCGATCGCCGCTCGCCTTGATGGTTTTCCCTGCCCAGGCGTTGGGGATCCCGAGGAGTTGGGTGCCGTCCGTCCCGATCCCGCTGAAGTGGTCGACTTCGGGATCTCATTGACCCCCTACTCTTATGAACGATTGGATAACCTCAACGGTTACAACGCGGGGATGCCGAACCCTGGCTTCTACGAGGTCGCCTGGGAGTCCAGGTGCTCCGGCGAGCCCTTCGATCATCGGCCGCTCCTCCGAGGGGTCGTCGAGGAGTTGCGGTCGCGCAAGCAGATGCTCAGCACGGCCGACCTGATCGCCGTCGAGACCTCGGCCCGCGCCCTGGCGGCGCTCCGGGGACGCGATCAGATCTGGCGGCGAGACCTCGTCGATGCCGTCACGTCCGCGCTCATCAAAGATGAACTCGAGTACGGGGTCCGCTCACCGTTTGTCGAGGCCGTTCACGCGGTCCTCCGGGGCGATCGGATCGGCAAGCTGGCCAAGGGCACCCGTGTCCCGCCGTTGGTCCACGACATCCGTCGACGGATCACCGAGGCCAACCTCGAATTCCAAGAGGCATCCAAGGCCCCTTCGAAGACCAGGCGCTTTGATTCGGCATCGAAGACCCTCGACGTCGAATTGAATCTAGATTCCGCCGAAGATCTCGCGGCCAGCCGGCTCCTGCACGGCCTCCGGATCCTGGAGATCGTCGGCTTCGAGCGGGTCGACGGCACCGACTTCCTTAACCGCGACGATCTGACCCGGTTCTGGGAACAGTGGCGGATCCGCTGGAGCCCCGACTTCGAGCGATCCTGTATCGAGGCGTCCCAATTCGGAACTTCGCTCGACGAGGCCGTTGCCAACCGCCTCGCCCAGGAGCTGGACCAGCAATCCATTGGCTCTGCGCCCGTCGCCGCAACGCTCGTGCGATCGGCGTTGGCGGGTGTCACCCACCTGGCGGACGTCTTGATCGAGCGGGTCCGAGCGCTGATCGGATCGGAGTCGCGGTTCGTCGATCTCGCCCGCACGCTCGACCACCTCCTCTTCCTGTATTGTTATGACGACGCGCTGGGAACCAGCGGCCTCCCGGAGCTTGGAGAGATCCTCGTCGAGGCGTACCATCGTGCCCTCTGGCTCTTGGAGTCGCTCGGCGAATCCCCGGGCGAAGAGTCGACCCTCATTCGCGGGATGCAGGCCATCCTGGAGGTTGCTCGGCGGACCGGCGACGGACTGGACCTCGATCGCTCCGAACTGACCGCCGTACTGGGTCGCGTCGAGTCGGACCCTCAGAAGCCGGCCCAGGTCCGAGGCGCCGCCTCGGGGATCCTCTGGACGCTCAATGCCGCCGACCCGGATCGGATCTTGGAGCGACTCTTGGGGTTCGTCGACCCCAACGACCTCGGCGACTTCCTCGTCGGCCTGTTTGCCCTCGCCCGCGAAGTCGCTCAGCGCCAACCGCAACTGGTTCAGGCGATCGACGATCTGCTCCTGGAATACGACGCGGACGACTTCCAGGTCGTGCTGCCCGCGCTCCGATTGGCATTTACCTACTTCACACCGCGTGAGAAGCATCAAATCCTTAAGAGCCTTTTCGATTCGCTCGGAATGACCGGCGTCAGACCGCTGGCCGAAGTTTCGGCCGACCCTACGGTCGCGGCCGAGGCATTGGCCTTGGAGGAGCGGATCTTCGAGGCGATCGCGAAGTACGACCTCCACGATGACCGCACCTTGGGAGGATCCGATGCGTTCCCCGACTGAGCCCGATGGTGATCCGTCCTCGGGCGACTCGCCGATGCGTCGTCAATCGCGATGGCGGCTGGTGTTGGGACCCGGCTCGGAAGACTTCTGCGGCGGGCTCGGGGGCGAGGATCAGGCCCGCGACGACTGCCTCGGCTACCTCTACGATCGCGAGTACGGCGGTCGTCGCAACGTCCGACAGCGACCCGGCGGACAAGGGCCTGGAGGACGCGCGGCGGGCCAGGAAGGGTCGGCATTGACGGTCCCCGATTGGATCAACCAGGTCCACCAGCTCTTTCCAAAGAGGACGATCGAGCGGCTCGAGAAGGACGCCCTCGAACGCTATAAGCTCGACGAGATGGTCACCAACCCGGACGTCCTCGCCCGCGCCCAGCCCAACATGACCTTGCTCAAGGCCGTTCTCCGGACCAAGCACTTGATGAATCAGGAGGTGCTTCAAGCGGCCCGGCATCTGGTCAAGCAGGTCGTCCAGGAGATGATGCGCACCCTCGCCCGCGAGGTCCGGACCCCGTTCCAGGGGACCGTCGATCGCAGGCGAAGGTCGATGCTCAAGATCGCCAAGAACTTCGACATCGCCAACACGCTCCGACGCAACCTGAAGCACTACGACCCCGAGACGCGCCGGATCCTCATCGAGACGCCCTTCTTCTACTCGAGGGTCCGTCGTCAGGTCGATCGCTGGCAGATGATCATCCTCGTCGATGAGTCGGGGAGCATGCTCGACAGCGTCGTGCACTCGGCGATTATGGCGGCCATCTTCTACAGCATGCCGATTATCAAAGTCCACCTCTGCATTTTCGATACGACGGTGGTCGACCTGACCGATCAGTGCACCGACCCAGTCGAGACCTTGATGAAGGTGCAGCTCGGCGGCGGGACCGACATCGGTCATGCCTTGGCCTATGGCGCGGGGTTGGTCGCCAACCCGAGAAGGACGATCGTCGCGTTGATCACCGACTTCTATGAGGGTGGTCCGGCGTCGAGGCTGCTCGGGGTCGGTCGATCGCTCGTCACCAGCGGCGTCACGTGCTTGGGCCTGGCCGCGCTCGACAGCGAGGCTAAGCCAACCTACGACCACCAACTGGCCGGCCAACTGGCCAACCTCGGCTGGCACATCGCCGCGATGACCCCGGGCGAACTGGCGCGTTGGGTCGCCGAGAAGGTCCGGGTTTGATCGCTCGCCAACCGCCAACACGATCCGGGACGGTCCGATGCCACGACACGACCTGCTCGCGCTGACCGAGGACGATCTGGCCTCGATGACCAATCGGGGGACCGTCAAACGCGCACGTCGCGAGCTGGAGTCCGGCCAAGCCCCCCACCGCTTCGTCGAGGAGGACGACGGCCTCATCGTCGTTGAATGGCCCGACGACATCTCCTGCACGTTTCCCGCCGGCAAGTCGATCCACGACGCCGAATGCTCCAGCGGCTCGGTCGGGATCAGCCGCCACATCGTCCGCTCGGTCTTCGCCTACCAGGCCGCTCAGCTTGCTCCGGTCGGAACAGATCAGCCGGACGGTCAGCCCGTCGATCCCGAAGAAGAATCGGGTGATGGTGCGGGGTCGGTAGCCCAAGAAACAATCAGTTATGACCATGTCGCGGCTTCTCGACAAATCTGGGACCCCGGAACAATCACGGATGAAGAGCTGCTCAAAGCCTATCGTAAACTGACCGTGGATCGAGCCCGGAAGCGGTTCGAGCAAGGGGTGCTTGTCGAGCTGACGCGCGGGGTCAAACCGGTGGCGCGGTTCTTGGACGAGGGATTCACGATTCGGTTCCTCGTGCCTGGCGACCTCCGCTACGTCCAGGCCGATTGCGACGAGTCCCAGATCCCGAGTCGGGTCCCCTTGGCGGTCTGGGCGTTCCGTGCCTTGCCGACCGACCGGCTCGCCGGCTTGCTCAGCCTGCAACAAGCCGAACCATCGACGCCCCAGGAGCTGATCCAGGATTTGCACACCCAGATCGAAACGTTGATCCGAGACGGCTTGGCCGGGGTCCCGAGCGTCTGGTCGAACCGTTTGGAGCGTCTCGAGCAATCGCTGCGCGTTGAGGGGCTGGCCTGGCCGGCAGAACTCATCGCCGACCTCCGGCATCAGCATCACATGTATGTCGAGCACGACGCCCGGTTCTCCCCACATGAGGTGGTCCACCTCGTCGGCGAGATCCTCGCGCGGGCTCGGGCGATCGTCAACAAGACGACCTCCGTCCCCCAACCCTTGATTCGAGGCTCGCGAGCCGATCGCCCCATCGCCGTTGCCGGAGGACGGATGATCGGTGTCGGGATGGGCGTCCGTGTCCATCGGCGTCACGCCACTCTCAGCGCTTATCTGCAAGACGCCGATTCGGGATCGATCGTCACCGTCGAACGGACCTTCGCCGATCCCGAGCCCGCCAGCGACCCGACCCCCCTCCAGAACGATCCGGTTCCCGAACCGAGACCCTTCGCCAAGCTCGCCACGGAGACGATGACGCGTGGCCTGACCATCGGCAAACTGGCCACGCATCAACTTTTGATCAAATCCGGTAAGCGTACACCGAGCGGTGTGCTGACCCTACCGCGAGGGACGGGCAACCTGACGGCTAACCCTCAGACGTTCGCCTGGGAGAACCTCAAGCCCCCCTTCGCCGCAGAAGGCTTCGATCAACTCCGACAGCAGCTCGAAGCGATCCCGCCCTCCTACCTCCGCCCCCGACGACGCGCGGAGAACCTGCATATGATTCGTGTTCAGGGGATCGAATCGGTCGAGTTCGACGTCGCCTCCCAGCGCCTCGTCGCCACGGTCCGCGACTCCCTCAACGCGACCGCGCGGATCAGCCACCCGTTCTACGCCCGCGGTCAGGAGGGATTTCAGGCGTTGCTCGATACGCTCGAGCATCGCGGTTCGGACGTCCGGTTCCTGACCGGACTCATTCGCTCGACCGGGAACCAACTCGTCGTGGAACCGACCCTGTTCGTGATCGAGGACGGATCCCAACGGATCGCGATCAACCCCTGGATCCCGGACCCTTCGACAGACAAGCTAAAGGGTGAAGATTCGGTCGACTCCAAGAGTTTGTCTGATCCGGAGGTTTCACCGATCTCTGAGTGTTTGACCCGAATCCGCGATGGTCTCGCTGATGAGATCCTCACCGGCGTCACCCTGATCGACGATCAACCTTGGCGCGAGCTGGCCGAATTGGGGCCACGGATCGGTTTCACGAGGCTGTCCGAGCCGATCCTCGCGCTGGTCGATCGACTGGATCGCCGAGGGGAGTCGGTTCGACAGGACGATGGCCCCGTGATCCGGCTCATCCTGCAACTCTGCCTGCTGATGCGGGTCGCCTCCGACTGACCTGCTCGGGCAGATCCGGAGCGCGAACTCGGGCGGCTCGCTCGTGTCTGGACTGTTGGCAACGCGGTCGTCGAGGCTGCCTGCCTGAAAAGGAAAGGGCTGCTGGTCAGAACGGGATGACGTCCGGCTTGCACCCGGGAGATCGGGGTTCGATTCCCTGGCAGTCCACTAACTTCAAGGATCTGTCGAACGGAGCTTGCGAAGGGCGTTTCGCGCACCCTTCGCAACGGAAGGCAGCCGGATACTGGTTGGCCGGGGCGCGTTGCTATCGCGTTTCCTCGTTTCGGGGATGAGGGTTCGATTCCCTCGCCTTCCGCTCAATGATTTTCCTCACGTCTTGCATGCCCAGAGACGATTCCACGTTATTGGTTTGGAAGCGGGACCCCAATCCCCGCATAATCTCGAAGGAGATCGGGGCCGGGCGGCTCAAGCCAAGGTGAACTCGGGCAGGCGGACGATCTGGCCTCCTTGGACGGCCGACTGATGGGCGCAGAGTCCGACGCAGGTCCAGTTGGCGCTGACGACGGCATTGGGCCAGGGGTCGCGGCCTTCGGACAATGCATTGACGAACTCGTGAGCCATATGCGGGTGTGAGCCGCCGTGACCGGCCCCTTGGATGAACGAGAGGTGGTCCTGGTCGTGCACGGCCTGGGTAAACGACGCGATCTCGGGGGGCAGTCGGTGACCGAAGTCGGGCACCTCGACCCGCGACGCGATCTCCGGCTCGGGCTTCTTGGCCGTGTGCAGGACGTGCGGCTCGCCCTCGATCAAGGCCCACTCGAAGCTCTTCTTCGAGCCGTAGACGTCGAAGCTCTCCCGGTACTGACGTGCGGTGTCGAACAGGAACCGCCAGATATGGGCGGCGATGTCCGAGTCCTTGATCTTGATATGACACGATTCCACGGCGAACGCGTTGCCCGACTTCTGTGCCAACCGCTCGTCGATCGTCCCCGAGCCAAAGCACGAGACGTACTCGGCGCGACCGTCGACCAGGCCCAACACCGGGCTGACCACGTGCGTCGCATAGTGCATCGGGATCATCCGTTCCCAGTACTCGGGCCAGCCCTCCATGTCCTGTGGGTGCGAGGCGGCCATGTATTGGATCTTGCCCAGCTCGCCGGTCGTGTACAGCTCCTTGATGTAGAGGAACTCCCGGCTGTAGACGACCGTCTCGGCCATCATGTACCGGAGGCCGGTGGACCGGACGAGGTCGACGATCTGCTGGCATTCCTCGATGGTGGTGGCCATCGGGACGGTGCACATGACGTGCTTGCCCGCCTTGAGCGCATTGATCGACATCCAGCCGTGGTCGGGGATCGGCGAGTTGATGTGGACGAAGTCGACGTCCGGGTCGGCCAGGACGTCCTCATAGGTGGTATAGCGCTTGGGGATTCCGAAGGCATCGCCGATCTTGTTCAGCTCTGCCTCGTCGCGCCGGCAGATCCCGTACATGTTGGCCTGCAGGTGTTTCTGGTAGATCGGGATGAACTCGGCGCCGAAGCCCAGCCCGATGATCGCCACGTTGATCGGTCGTCGGATCGGCTCGCTCATGGTGATTCTGCTCCGCTTCGAATGGGACGACGATCCCCCACCGTGACCGGTCCTGGTTGGCCGGCGATTGATTGACCCCGAGGCTTCGGCAACGCGAGCACGGCGGGGGGAAAACTCCAGTAGATCAGGCCAGCTCGCCCCGGTCGATGATTTCGGGTAAAAAACGATCTGAATCGAGAGGCGATCTCCCACATGACCCTGGGTTGTGAGTACGCGCTTCGAAGTTCGGGTTCAATTGAATTCGTTATAAATCAATATAATGAATATTGTGTCGGTTCAAAGCAAATGTAAAGGCTGGGAATTGGACCCAATCAAGTCGCAATGGGTTCGATGTCAGAATAAGTTCGACTCCTACCATTGAGTCGGCATCCGCTTGCGTGGCGGTCTCGGGTCGACTATGACCGGTGAGGTGGTGTTTGGCCTGAGATGATGGGCGGGCTGCCACCTTCTCTCGTTGCGAGGACGTAGATTATGGTGATGTTTGGGACGCTCGCTTTGCTGTCGGCCGTTGCGATTGGACCGCCGGTCATCGGAACGGTGGTCGGCGATGGTCGGCAGGGGTTCGGCGGCGACGGTGGGTCGGCGATCGAGGCGCGGTTGGATCAGCCTTTCGACGTCGCCTACGACGCGATGGGCAACCTGTATTTGTCGGACACGTTCAATCATCGGATCCGCCGAGTCGATGCGACGACGGGGGGCATCACGACCGTCGCCGGCAACGGGTCCAAAGGGTTCTCCGGCGACGGCGGGCCAGCGACCGCCGCCGCGCTCGATGAGCCCTACGGGGTCGTGCTCGACGAGGCCGGCCACCTCTACTTTGCCGACCGGCTCAACCGTCGGGTCCGCCGAGTCGATGCGACGACGGGGATCATCACGACGGTGGCGGGCAACGGTCAAGCCGAAGTCTTTGGCGACGGCGGCTCGGCCGTCACGGCGGGTCTCCGCGAGCCCAACGGCGTCGCGCTCGACCCGAGCGGGCGGCGGCTCTACATCGCCGATGTGGCCGGCTGGCAGGTCCGCCTCGTCGATCTGGAGAGCGGCCGGATCGCCAACTTCGCCGGGCTGGGACGACGCCCTCGGGGTGGAGCGACCGACGGACGAGCCGACGGCGATGGCGGTCCGGCGGTCGACGCCATCATCCGAGGCGCCCGGGCGGTCGCGGTCGGGTCCGACGGGACCGTCTTCATCCTCGAACGCGAGGGGAATCGCCTCCGCCGCGTCGACCCTGAGACCGGGATCATCACGACCGTCGCCGGCACGGGAGCCAAGGGCTATTCGGGGGACGGCGGACCCGCCCTTCAAGCGACCTTCGACGGTCCTAAGGAGCTCGACATCGATCCCCGGACCGGCCGGATCGCCATCGTCGACACCGAGAACCACACGATCCGATTGGTCGACCCGGCCACCGGTGGGATCCAGACCGTCGCCGGGGACGGCTCGCAAGGCGGTCGCGGCGACAACGGCTCGGCCACCTCCGCGCAGCTCGACCGGCCGCACGGCGTCGCGTTCACACCCGAAGGCGATCTCGTCATCGGCGACACCAACAACCATCGGATCCGGATCGTTCGATTCACGGACGCCGACGATGAGCCGGGGGATCCGAACCGTTGATCCTCGGCGCTGAAGAGGCTCCCCGCCCCACGACCGCGCGGGGAGCAGTCCCATCATTCGATCCGCATCCGCTGGTGTCTGGAGGCCACGCCCAGAGCTGGGTCGGCTATCTGCTGCCCGGGCCCAAGGAGCCGATGGCGGTTCGTCGAGACTTCGAAATCGCCTTGCTCGACGGCGATCGCCTGCTTTGTCGTGAGGACCAGCCGGTCGATTGGACAGCGGGCGCCCCGCAAGCTCTGTTGGTCCACGGCCTCGGCGGAAGCGTCACGTCCGACTACTGCATGCGTCTGACCGTGCGTCTAACAGCAATGAACGTCCGCGTCGTGCGGATGAACTTGCGTAACGCAGGCCCGAGCCTGGGACTGTCGCGCCTGACGTATCATGCCGGCCTGACATCGGACGTCCGGGCGGTGGCCGAGCGGATGACGACGGACGGCGGTGCGGGCTCACCCTTGGCGTTGGTCGGGTTCTCGCTGGGAGCGAACTTGGTACTCAAGCTGGCCGGAGAGGCCTCAACGAACCCCCTGGTCGGTCTCGACGCGGTGGTGGCGGCCAGCCCGCCGCTCGACTTGGAGGCCTCGTGCCGCCACCTGATGCGCCCCGGCGGACGGTTCTACGATCGACGGTTCGCCCGCGCGCTCCGGGATCAGGTCGACCAATTGCACCGGACGATCCCGGATCTCGGGCCGACCGGCCTGGATGAGGTCGATTCGGTCTTCGGGTTCGACGACGCCTACACCGCGCCCCGGCACGGGTTCCGCAATGCGGTCGACTATTACCGACAATCTAGCGCAATCGGCTATGTCGATGCGATCGAGGTCGACGGCTTGGTGGTCCACGCCGAAGACGACCCGTTCGTCGCCTTCGAGCCGTTCACCCGAGCATCGTGGTCCCGGAGCCTGGAGGTCGATCTCAATTCGCGCGGGGGCCACCTCGGTTTCGTGCATCGACGGCGAGTCGACGGCACCCACCGATGGCTCGACGTCCGGATCGCCGACTGGTTGGCGCGACATTGGCGGTTATCGACGAGGGCTGAGGCGGGGCCTCATAAGGTCGCCGACCGATGAGGCGTTGGTCGATCCGCGACCTGAACCGCGCGACGCTCGGGCGCCAAGGGTTGCTGGACCCCTTATCGCTGTCGCTCAACGATGCGATCACACGTCTCGGCGGTTTGCAGGCCGAGCGATCGCGAGGACCGTATCTCGGTTTCCGCGCGCGGGACTCGAAATTCCCACGCGACGACCTGACCGGCTTAATCGAATCGGGGGCGGTCGTTCGTGCGACGTGGGTCCGCTCCACGTTGCACTTGGTCACCGCGCCGCAATACACCCGACTCCGAACCACGATCCAGCCGGCTTTGACTCGAGCGTTGCGGGCCTTCTATGGTCGGAAGGCGGACGGCCTGGAGATCGAGCAGGTCGTTGACATTGGCCGACGGTTCCTCGAAGCGGGGCCGCGTCCGCTGAGCGAACTTCGCGCCCACTTCGCCGAGGTCCTCCCCGATCGTGATGCCGAGACCTTGACCTACGCCTTCCGGACACAATACCCGGTCGTCCAATCGCCGATGAGCGGGACCTGGGACTCCGGCGCGGTGTCGCGATATGGGTTGGCCGAGCAGAGTCTCGACGAGCCGATCGATCACGATGCCCATCTCGATGAGCTGATCATGAGCTATCTCGCCGCTTATGGGCCGGCGAGCGTGAAGGATTTCCAACAGTGGTCGGGAATGGTTCGAATGGGTCCCGCCTTTGAGATGCTCCGGACTCGACTGATCACCGTCGAGGATGAAGCGGGCCGCGAGCTGTTCGATCTGCCCGAGGCCGATGCCCCCGATCCCGACGCGACCGTGTCGCCGCGCTTCCTTCCCGAGTTCGATAATCTGCTGCTGGCTCATGCGGACCGCACGCGAGTATTCGCTGATGTCCACCGGTCGAAAATCTTCTTATCGGCCGGACGGGTCCGCGCGACGTTCCTGCTCGATGGGTTCGTTGCCGGGACGTGGTCCCTGGAACGGTCTTCGAAGCCGGGGCGGCTCATCATCGAGCCGTTCGCCCCCCTGCTCCGTCGCGACCGTGATGCGATCGCCGAAGAAGCCGAGGTGCACGGCGAGTTTCTCGGAACCGATGACGAATCGAAGATCGCGATCGTGTTCCGAGATTTATAGAGGATTCGCAACACTCGGTCTTAATAAGAATAACGCTTCATTAGTTTAAGTCGATGCGGTCATTGTCGGTCAACGATTCGTCTGTCCGCTCTGTGGCAACGATCGTCTTCTTGGATTGGCCGAAGCCGAAGAGGTTGAGCAGTCGGATCAAGATATCATTGAATTGCGAGGGTTGCGGTTGGCTGATGGCCTCAAAGGAGATCCGTCTGGCGGAGGGAGCGTCGTCGGCAGGGTTCGCTCGGGTTCCATCGGCCAGATTCTCGGCGAGTTCGTCCACGATGACGATGTGACCGTCGACCGGGTCGTCCGGGGCATTGGTGGGCGCTGGGATCAGGACCAACGTGTTCCCGTTTAGGCCCGTCGACAACGTCCCCATCGGCGAACCCGTGTCCGAAAGCTGGTTCAAGATCACCGTCTCGCCGATTGTCAACTCATTCGACAACGCGACGTCGATATCCACCAACGTGCCCCCTTCGCCGGGCGAGAGCATCAATGGATCGAGTCGGTGGCCCGCCACGATCAGGAGCCCACGCGATGCGTCGGCGTGCCAAGCCACACCGTACAACGCGCCGAGGTCGCCCACGTGAACATCGATGATCTGCACCTGAGTCGGATCGTATTCGATGACACTCCGGAACGAGTGGACACCCACGTCAATTACATCCGTGTTGTGGAGCGTCAATGGGACGATTGTCTGCCCGCCCGTTTCGGCCTCGACCCGACCGACTGCGAGCAATGGATCGAGGCCGGTCGGGATCGCCGGGTCGGCCACCGTCCGTTGGGGCAGCGACGCCGTTGGGATCCCAAAGGTCGCGCTGAGCACCGCGATAGCGTCATCGAGGTCGATCGTTTCGTTATTGTTGACGTCGCCGATCAAGAGGCGATCCGCGTTCGGGTAATCGTTGAACCCGGTACTGCCGAGGCCCAGGGCGGCCCTTTGGAGCGCGGCCACGTCCTCGGTGCTGTAGCTGGCGTCGGTCACAAACGCGTCGCCCAGGTAGGCGGCCACGTGTAGGCCATCGCGGTCTCGAGCAGTCTGGTCGACCCCGCCGAGCTCAACGGTCAGATCCGAGATCTCCAAAACGTGCTTGAGCGTCAGCGGAGCGCTATCGGGCACAGAAGCGTCAAGGCGGACTAACTCCAGGACCCCGTCGGGGAGGCCACCCGGCACGCTTATCTCGACCTGCACCTGACTGCTGGACACGTCGTTGAAGCTGACGATTGTGCCGGCCGGGGCATCGGCCCCAACGCTCGCGCCGTTGACGCTCAGCAATGTGCTGTCGAAGGTGAGGGCGAAACGGACTCGATCGACGCCCAAGGCGTTGTCGATCGTCAAGGGGATGCCGGGGGTGCCGACCGGGAGATCGACGCTCTGGCCAGCACCTCGGGCGAAGTCGGGCAGATTCAGAGTGACGCCGTTGAACGGATCGACGATGAAGGTTGCCGTGAAGTCGTCGCCGGCGCTCCCGTCGCCGTCACCGTCGAGCAGGGCGCCGGACGCGCTTTGGAAGGCGTCGGCCCCGCTCCGGAGCGTCAGGGTGTAGTTGCCGGGTTCCAACACACTGTTGGTGGCCACGAACCGGATCTCGCCGGGGGGCTGGTCGGTGACCAAGCTGCCTGTAACCGCCCCGGAGGGGCCAACCAAGGTCAGGTCGGCGGGATCTACGCCGAAGAGGTTGAGCGTTGAGGTGTCGAGGGCTTCGGAGAACCGGACGATCAGCCCGGCGGTCGTCGGTTCGACCTCGGCGACCTGAAGGGTCACCACCTGATCGCTCACGACGAGCGTGGTCGTCTCCGTGGCGGAGCCTCCGTCATCGTCCGAGACGACCAGGGTCACCTCGTACTGACCCGCCGCCGTCGGCGTGAAGGAGACCTCAGTGCCCGTCCGTTCGGTGACGTCGCCGATGTTCGGGCCCGACGTCGCCCGGATTGTCCAGGTGTAGGTGAGCGGATCGGCCGGACCGGCCGGGTCCGTTGCCGATGCGGTCAAGGTCGCTTCGGTATTCGTTTGTACTGTCGACGGAACATTGAATTCGGTGATCGTCGGGTCGATGTTGGACACTTGAACTGTTTCGCTTGCCGAACCGATTGCCCCGTCGTCGTCCGTTACGGTCACCGTCACGACGAACGAGCCGGTCGGACCGTCATCGAGATACGGGTGGGTGAGCGTGAATGGTTGTCCGGCGGCCGCGCTGGAGTCGAAGGTGAGTGTCTGGATGTTCGACGGCGATGTGGAGTCGCCCCAGTCGACCACCAGGGTGAAGGTGTCGAGCAGGCCGACGTCGCTGAACGTCCCGCTCAGCGAGGCGGTCCCGCCTTCGTCGATCGCGACCACCGGATCGAGTTGGACAATGGGAGCCACGCCTTCGACGACCACGCGTTGCTGGGCGACGTTCTCGAAGACTGTGCCGTCGGTGGTCTGCAAATCGACGGAGATCGTATAGGCAAAATCGTCTTCATAGGTGATTAAGACGTCACCGAGGGAATCGTACTCGATGATCGTGCTGTCACCCCAATCGACGATGATCGCCTCGACCTGATCGGAGCCGGGGCCGCTCAACTGTCCGAGTGTCAAGGTGTAGGGGGATTGCTCGTTCGCCGTTGGGGCTCCGCTGATGGCGATGGATGGCGCCGAGACTTCGTTGACGGTCACTTCTTGGACGCCGAACAACTCATTCGATTTGGCAATGATGTAATAGATTCCGTCATAGATGAAATTAGAAAATACTAAGAAGGCGTTGTTGACGTCGCCGCTGTTGTCGTTGACTTCCAGCTCGAGACCGTTGCGGTCGAGGAGGCGGACGATCGGATCGCCCAGCGGATTGCCGACGGTGCGATCGCTAGACATGGCGATGGTCAGTACATCGCCGGGTGAGGCGTTGATCCGGAAGACGTCGGGGTCACGGTCGAGGCCGGCCGCGATCCGGCCCGACAGCGACGCGGTCTTGGTCGTCCCAGAGAGGGGGACGAAGCTGCCGCTCAGATCGTTGGCGAAGGGCAGGTCGTTGGCGATGTCGTCGGCCATGCCATCGTCATTGGCCTCGACCTCGCTGGTCAGCAGGTCGACCGCCATCGGTCGGTTGATCGTCGCGATGAGATCGTAGGTCCCCGTCCCCCGGACCATCGTCGAACTGCCCAGTGCGTCCGGAATCAGCTCGGTGTCCGCGACGATGTAGTAGAGACCATCGGCGGTGAAGTCAAAGGTCAGCGCGGCATTGGGGTTGCCGGCATCGATGTCGTCGTTGCTGGACAGGATGGTGCCCGACGGATCGACGAGGGCGACCTTCGGATCGATCAGGGCACCATCGTCTGCGTTGCCGCCGACCAATTGGATCTGAATCGACTCGCCATCGCGTGCGCTGATTTGGAAGAAGTCGCCGAAGTCGGTTAGGGAGTCGATCTCTCCGGTGAAGGTGGCCTCGAAGTCCCGTCCCCCGATCGGCACGAAGTTGGGGTCCAGGTCGTCAGCCACCTGCAAATCGGCGACGCTGATGCCGTCGACGCCGTCGTCGTTGGGCTCATCCTCGGCGAGCAGCAGGTCGGTCGCGTCGGCATCGTTTAGGGTGATGTCCAGTCGATAAGCGCCGGCACCTGGAATCGACGTGCCGTCCTCGTCGATGACCGAAACCAAGATTGTGTATATCCCAGGGGTCGTGTACTCGTGCGTCGCCTCGGTGACTATCCCTACGGGTTCGACGAAGCCGTCGCCCCAGTCGATCAGGTAGCCGGAGACCGTGTCATTGCCAGGATCGGTGAGATCGCTGAGCTGAAGCGTGTAGGTCTCACCCGCGTTCACCTCGGCCAGTCCCGCGATCTGGACCGTCGGCGCGATGTTGAGGACGGTCACGTCCAAGGTTGTAGAGGCGGTATGGGTCCCATCCTCATCGACGATCCGAACGCTGATCGTGCGTGTGGCGTCGCCGTCGTCGTAGCGATGGGTCACGAAGATGGGATCAATCGCCAGGGAGGACTTGCGAATGTGCTCGACGTCGAGGGTGTACCCGCCGGTCTCCGCGCCCTGCGACTCGACCATCACGTAGACTGCGGCGTCTTCGGCGAAGTCAGCGAAGGAAAGGGTTCCCGAACCGCCTTCAAAGGCGAGTTGGGTAGGAGTGGCCGTGTCACCCGGCGTCAGCAGTCGGATGATCGGCGTTGTCAATCCGCCACCGACGACGATGTTCAACGCGTCGCCGGCCGAGACGTCGACTCGGAAGAAATCTTCGTCGACGCCGGTACCGATCGTGCCATTGACCGATGCTTGGTAACGCTGGCCTTCACCGTTGAAGGTGTTGTCGAGGGTGAAGCTGCCTCGGAGGTCGTCGGCCACATCGAGGTCGTCTTGCGAGGCGCCGACGACACCGTCATCGTTAGCTTCGCTTTCCGAGGTGATTGGGTCGACGGGCACGTTCACGGTCGTTGACGTGCTGTCCCCCCAATCGATGATGAGCGACGATGCGAAATCGACGCCCGGATCGATGATCTCACCGATGACGAGGACGAGTTCGCTTCCCTCCTCGACGATCGGGGCGTTGCCCTGCTCGGTGGTGAAGCGGACCTCGGGCGCGATGTTGTTGAGGGTCACGTTCAAGGGGGTCGCACTGTGAGTGCCTTCCTCGTCGGTGGCCGTTGCAGTGATCGTGAACGTGCCGTTATCGGCGTATACGTGCCTGACCGCGGTGGCATCCCCACCGAACTGCTGCGGCGTGCTACCGTCGCCCCAGTTGATCAACCAGGATTGCAGGGCGTCGTCACCGGGATCGAAGACGCTGAGGTCGAAGACGAGCAGGGTGCCCTCATCGGCGACCGAGACGTCGGTGCTGATCCCGAGCGTCGGGGCGACGTCGTTGACGATGATGGTCTTCGAAGCCGTGTAGGTCCCGTCGTTATCGACGAGGGTGGCGACTATGGTCGCCAATCCGTCGGCGTCATTATCCTCGTAGATGTGTTCGAGGGTGCCCGAGGCGGCGTTGAGGACCGACGTCGTGTTGTCGCCCCAGTTGACGACCCACTGGGCGGGCGATCCACCGAGGTCAAGGTCGGTCGCCGCCAGTGTCAAGGAGTAGGACGATCCCTCATTGATGCTGTCAGCGCCGACGAGTTCCAGCGTTGGGACAACATCCGTGACGTTCACTTGAGCAAAGAGATCGGTCGTGCCGCCGTCCTCATCGACGATCATGCCGAAGACGGGGATCGCCAAGGCCCCGTTGTTCAAGGACGAGGCCGGGACGGTGAACGAGGCGTTACCGGTGCCGTTGATGGTTTGGGTTTGCTCAAAGGTGCCATCCCCGCCGATGTCGAGCATGAGCGTGAACTGGCCCGCACGATCGTCCGGCGAGGGATCGGTCACACCGATGAATCTGACCGTGGCGTCCTGCCCCTCCAGGACCGAATCACCGAGGAGTTGACCTTCGGGCGCGGCGTTTTGGACGACCAGCGTGATCGTCGTGACGCTCGAGTCGGGATCCGATTCGAAGGGTCGCGGGGCGATCTCGCCGAACGTGGACCGCGCATCGCTGAAGAGTTGGAACGTGTAGGACCCATCATCGGTGATGCCGAGTGCATTGAGGTCGGCCCAGGTGATCGTGATGGGCTGGTTCGGCACCGCCGTGACGTCGGCCGATCCCCCGCTCCGGAGATCCTCACCGCCAAACTCGATCAGGACGCCGTCTGCCCCGATGGTGCTGGGCGTGAAGGTCAGATCATCGCCTTCTGCGATCGTGACAAGTTCCTGGCCGATGGTCGGGGCGGGGGGCAGCGCCGTGACTCCGATCAAGTCGGAGAAGGTCCCTTCGTCCGTCGTATAATCGACGGGCAGATCGAAGAATCCGGCGCTCCCGAACGCGTGGATGAACTCGAAGGTCTGCACCTGATCGGCGACATTGCCCGAGACGGTCAAGGGGACGATCGTCTGGCTCGATCCGTCCTCGAAGGTGACGGTCATCCGGGTGATCGGGTCGTTCCCATCGTCGGCATACCGGACGGGCACGGTGACGGGGGTTCCGGCGAAGACCTCGAAGACCTCACCGGGCAGGGATGTGAATCCTCGACTGTCGGTGACCGTCAATGTCGCATAAGCGACCGCAACGTCCCCCCGACTGTCGATCGCCTGGAACGCGATTTGGTACACTCCGTCGTCATCGATGGGCACCGCGCCATCGGCGGTCAACTGCAGGAGTTTCTGCCAGCCGTCGGTGGGGAACTAGAAGTCCAGGAGAGGGTCTTCACCGATGGCGTCGTCGAAGAGGCCGTCGCCGTCCAGGTCCCAGGCCCTGGAGACGATCGTGGTGTTGGGGTCGACCGAACCGGGGAAGACCGTCGCGTTGAACTGGAACCGGAAGGCGCCCTCGCTGATGGTGAGCGACTCGGCGGTCGCCCGAGTCAGCACGAAGCCGGGGATATCTTCGAACCCGTCGTAGATTAGGGTCCCGAGCCCGGCGATGGTCACGGTCTCCGGGTCGTTCGGATCGTTGATGCTTCGGGGATTGCCATCGGTGTTGTCCGGCAAGGTCACCGCGCCGATCGCGCCGGGGTCGAGCGCGTCGCTGGGCGGCACATCCACCGAGGGTGTTCGCGCGTCGACGATCACCAGCGACGTCGAGTCCAGGGCGGGCATGTCGATGAAGGCGCTGTCGTCGCCGTCACCCAGATCGGCGATCACCGTGGAATTGGCCCCGAGGGCGAGCACCTCGAACCGATCTTCGCCACCCCCGGTGTTCACCGTCACGGTCGACTCGTCGGTGCCGATCGAGAGGCGGACGGTATTCTGACCCGAGGTCCCCGTCGCATCGACGTTGAACTGCCCGGCGCTCCCCGTGGACGTGGCCAAGGTCACGTTAGCGTTCGACCCATCCACATCGAGCGTGACCACCGAACTCGCGCTAGCCACCCCCGAGACGTTGATCGTGTGTGAGCCGGATCCGGTCGTGACATCGAGGGCACCACCGAACGTCCCCGACAGGCCGATGACGTTGTTGCCACCGCCCGCATTGAGATCGTAATCCGGTCCGAATTCAGCGAGGGCGAGGGTATCGGCTCCGGGACCCGTGTTCAGGGTCAACGACCCGGTCAGTGGCGCAGCGGTTTGATCGATGACGTCGTCGCCGTCCCCAGTGTTGATCGTGATCGCGTCGAGGAACTGGAAGCCGACCCCGCGCAACAATGCGGCGGGGCTCGCCGCGATGGGCACCGCAGTGATGCCATCACCGCCTGCGACGATCAGATTCGCGCCCACCGTCGCCAGGCCGCGGGCGTCGCCGATCGCCGTCGTCGCGCCGTCCAACAGGAGTTGTCGGAACTCGATCAGGCCGGTGGACCCGTCCCGCTCGAAGACGGCCAGCGTGTCCTCGGTCGCGGAGGCGACGTAGACGTAGGTCCCGTCTGACGCGATGGCCGAAGGTGCTTCCAGACCGGTGATCCCGTCGTCGCTGTCTCGGAACGTTCCGACCACCGTCACGGTGATGCTGGTGACAAATTGTCCCACGGAGAACTGATAGATGTCGAGCCGGTCGCTCCCTTCGGACGTCACGTAGGTGAGATCATTGCGTTGGGCGAACGCGACAGCCCCTTCCCCGATGCTTCGCGGATTCGTGAACGACGAAGCGAAATCCGGGACCGTGATCGCGTAGAGGAGGTCGTTATCAGCGCCGGGGATATCGACAGCGATATACGTGAATTCGTTGTTCCCAATCGGATTGGGTTCGACCGCCTTGATGGCCCGACCATCACCCGCACTGGGCACCGGGATCGACTTGACGTCCGACCAGTCGGAGTTGCTCAACCGTTGATAGAGGACCAATTCCTCTTCGAGTGCCACCCAGAGGTCGGCTTCGTCTAGACCGACACCTCCGTTGACGAGCCCGAGGTCGACCGGTGAGCTGGCCGTGGTGACCTGTCTCGGTGTGGCTGAGAGGATCCCCGTGCCATCGACGGCGAACTCGACGAACCCGGTGGCCGTGGTTAGGAAGAGGCTGCGGCCGTTGTAGATCGAGCCGCCCCAGATCTTGCTCGAGGCCGTGATCCCGAACCCGCTCGCCGAGGAGAGCGGCGTTAGGGTGGTGCGGTCGAAGACCCGCGCATTCCCGCTCCCGTCGACGGCGTAGAGGAACCGGCCATCGTCCTCCAAGGCTCTCAGGTCGAAGTCCGCGACGATGTCCGGCCCGCTCGATGCCGGATTGAGGACACCCGAGATGCCTCCAGTCGCCTGGAAGCCGTCGGCGCCGATGGTGCCGTCGATCGTCCCGATCGACTCCTCGATTACGAGCGTGTCGCCGCTCGAGGATTCCCCGGCGATGATCTTGACCTCATCCGCACCGATGACACGAAGGAACGGGAGGAAATCGTCGGTCGGGTCGCCATCGTCATCGTAGTGGACCACGCCGAAGTCGGTTTTCCACTTCGTCGCGGTGGTGCTGGTGCGATTGTCGATAACGAGTTGCTCGACCCACACGCGGAGGTCGTCGAGCAGTTCGTCGTGGATCGGAGCGCCGGGGGAACCGGGCACGATCACATCGACTTGGTCGGCTCCCAAGCCGCCGATCACATCGGTCCGCGCGCCGATCTCGATGATCCTGACACGATCGTTCCCGGCCTGACCGTCGATTAAAACTGGAATCGCGACATCGGTGTCGACGGTGATCGTGTCGGCAAATTGGGAGCCATTGATGCGAGCGAGGCCGAAGCCGCGGAACATGACGTCGGTCGTCGAGCCGACGACGATGTTGTTCACGGCGCCGGTCAGGTCGGCCGGATCATCCTGGAGCGTCGCGGTCAGACTACCGGAGTCCTGCGACCAGTCGAAGACCAGGAGGTCGACGATCCCGCCGAAGATCTCCAGCGCTTGATGATCGCCGATGAGGGTGACCAAGTCTTCCCCGACGCCGGGGAGGCGGACGGTCGATCGGATCGTGCCCAGGTCCGTGATGGTGAGCGAATAGGTTGCCGCGAGGTCGTTTCGCCCGGTGAAGTTGATCGTCGGGAAACCACTGTGAGCGATCGTGCTGCTGACGCTCGAAGAGACCTGGGTTCCACTGATGTTGATCGTTGCCGACGCGGTTCGTCCGGCCTCGTCGAACTCGATCAGGTCGCCGGAGTCTCCTCCCCCGTCGATGGTCAGGGGATCTTGGACCGCGTCGATGGTCGTTTCATTTCCGGTAAGCGAATCGCCGAGAACGACCGTGTCGTCGCCGCCTCGGAGGTTCACCGTGGTTGGCTCGGTCAACGACCGGACGATGAGGCGATCGCTGCCGGTCGTGTCTCCGAGGTTGATCGTGGTCTGCGTCACACCCACCGCGTTCAGGACGACGTGCTGAAGACTCGAGCGGTTCGTGGTGGGCGATGCCAAGAGCTCCGATCCTCGGAGAAGCCATGAACGTGTCGCCGTCGACCCTTGATTATCGTAGGTGAAGTTGACGGTCTCGACGTTGGTCGTGGTGAGCGTTCGGACGTCGATCGCCCCGGTGCTCGCCCCGACCATCGTGACGTTGACGGTGTCGGTCCCGGAGACGTCCTGGCCGCCGTCGACGACCAGGCGACGATCGAGCGCTGGGACGAGGACCGTGTTCGGGGCCAGGCCGAGCTTCAGATTGAGCACCTCGATGCCGCTGAAGGTCGGATCGACCATGGTGCCGATGTTTGTCACCTGGGTGGTTCCCACCGTAATCGTTGGTCGCGCGGTCGGATCGTTCTGCGCGTCGAAGACGATCGTATCCTCACCGGCGTTGCCCGAGACCGTGATCGCCGCCGCGATTCCGCTCAGCAGGCCGGCGCCGATCGTGATCGTGTCCGTGCTCTGGCCGCCGTTGACGACGACTGCGGCATCATTCGTCTCGACGGTCAGGAGGTCGTTGCCGCCCCCACCATTGAGCGTGACCGGCGCGGTGGCGGTGCGGACGAGGAACGTATCGACGGCGTTGCCGCCGGTCAACGTCGAGGCGTCGGCGAACGTCGACAGGATCGTCGCATTGCTGCCGACGGCCGACAAACTGGTGTCGACCAGCAGGTTGCCGCTGGCGACATCGATGTCGATCTGATCGGTGATGCCGTCGCGAACGATCCGGACCGAGCCGCGATTATTGGGAGCTTGTGAGACAGAAACGACCGGAGCGCCGGTCCCACGACCGAAGTCCTTCACGGTGATGTTTGTCGGTCCCGCGCTGGAGATGGTGTGGTTACCGTAGCCGACGATGATCATGTCGAGGGTTCCGCCCCCGCCGTTGAGGGTGGCGTCGCCGTCTTCAACGGTGATGGTGTCATCGTCGGCCCCGCCATCGACCGTCAAGGCGATCAAGTCGGTCGGTAGGAGCGCGCCATGCTCGACGGTGACGGTGTCGTTGGCTCCGCCGGCATTGATCCGGAGGGAGTCACGGGTCTTGTCGGTGTTGATCAGTCGGGTGGTCATCGTCGTCGCGCCGCCCACAACGATGTTCGAGACGACCTCGACCACGCCTCCCGAACCCATCCCTTGATCGTTATCGGAGACGGCGCGCACGGTGATATGGTCGATTTCGCTTGTTGGACTCGCCAACGAGCCGCTCACGAGCCCGTTGAAGATTGTGGTCCCTTCGGTCATCTCGATGTTGAGCGTGTGATTGCCGCCGTTGGCGCTGAGCTGATTGACGGTGACGCGATCCCCACCAGTACCGAGCTGGAGGCTGATGTTCTCGATGCCGGTGGTGCTTACGATCTCGCCGGGCGAGGCGATGGTCAACGATTGGCCGTTCTTCGTGACCGTGATGTCGTCGGCCTCTTCGACGATGGTCGGGGAATTCGGGCTCAGGATCGCTCCGCCACCGATGACCGTCGTCGCGCCCTCAGCGATGATCTCGTCGAGTCCACCGCCCCCGGTGATGGTGTCGTCCCCGTCAGCGACTCGCCAGATGATGGTGTCGTCGTTTTGGCCGCCGTCGATGATGTCGGCGCCCCCGTCTCCGGTGATGGTGTCGTTGCTGGTTCCGCCTTGGATCGAGTCGCTGCCGAGGCCCCCAGTGATTAGGTCCGCGCCGGCCCCGCCGACGAGCGTGTCCGCCGCTCCGCCGCCCGTGATCGTATCGTCGTCCTCGTCGCCCCGGAGCACGGCGGGCGCTTGGCCTTGGTGAACGAGCACGTCGTTTCCGCTACCGCCTGAGATGGTCACCGGAACGCCCACGGTCGAGTCGATGAAGAAGTCGTCCTCCTCGGTCCCGCCGTTGCCGCGGATCGACCGGACGTTCTCGAACCGTTGCTGGCCGCGACCGATGACGTCTCCATTGGCGGACTGTCGCCCGACGAAGTTCACGACGATCGTTTCGCCGAGGGCGGGATTATTGGGATCGGTGGGACCCAGCGAGACGATCTTGAACTCCTCGAAGGCGGCGTTGTCGCTTGCAGCGTCCCGGGCACCGGTCGTGAACTGGCGCTGGCTGGCCGTCGAACCGGCGAAGAGATCGAGCGTACCGTTCTGCACTGTCCCGAGGTTCGGCGGCTCGACGACGATGTTGTCGATCAGGCTCGCATCGTTGTTCGGAAACTGGCCGCTGGCCAGGGTGACCTGAATGAACTGGAACGACCAACTCGCTCTAAGGAAGCGGAAGGCGGTTACCTCGACCCGGACCCCCCCCTCGAAGACGATCGAGCCGCCCACATTCAAGAAACCCCCGGCCGTGCTGATCCGCTCGGACGCGCTGCGCAAGGGGCTGGCCGGCGTGCCGGAGACCG